>NZ_JBJDRG010000025.1:0-43133 GCF_044987325.1 Rhizobium sp. ZW T2_16 | reverse complement strand
GCGACAAACCGACAAAAGAAGCATTTCTGCACCAGTGCGTTTACTGCAACCGCAGGGCTGCCAACGCCGTCGTTCATCTTCATTCAACTCACGCGGTTGCACTCAGCATCCTGCCGGAAATCAATCGTGCCGACGCTCTTCCGCCGCTTACCGCCTATTATGTCATGCGCGTCGGAAGGCTTCCGATCGTCGATTATTTCCCGCCGGGTGATGTGAGGCTGGCAGCGGCTGTCCAGCGCAAAATCAGTCATGCGCATGCGGTCCTTCTAGCAAACCACGGGCCGGTTGTTTCCGGTAAATCATTGCTGGACGCGCAATATGCAGCTGAAGAATTGGAAGAGACCGCAAAACTTTACCTGCTGGTCAGAGGCCTCAAGGTCTCGTCTCTCACGCAGGCGCAAGTTGATGAACTCTCGCGCGGATAGCTGCAGGATGAGGGATGGCGAGCGCCACCTCGACGCCGCATGGCTGAAACAACGGCCGACCGGCTTGCTCTGTCCTCGGGCCTGCCGAGGTCTGGGCATTCTGTTCGTAAAGTGCCAGAAAATCGTGGGTGCCACTGGATCGCCTAAATAGCTGAAAATACTTGCGGTCAATGCCAAGGTCCGGTTCTCTTCAAGGTTTGAAATCACGGACTGCTGCCGCTTAGACGGGTGGTGATAACGGTTTACGTTCCGGCGGCTCCAGGGTTTGTCTCCGCTCCATTCGACATGGCCAAACGACGCCGCGCTATCCTCGCGTGAAACCGCAAGCCGTGAACCAGTCCCGCGTCACTGAAATCATAGTTCGGATTGTGCAGCGGTGCAGACTTCTCACCGTTGCCAAGAAATACGAAGCACCCCGGAACCCTGGTGAGGAACTGGGCGAAGTCTTCCGACGCCGTCATCGGTTTCGAGCCGGCTCGAACATGGGCCGCACCGAACAGATTGTTCGCCACGTCTGTCGCCTCATTTGCCAGTGTGACATCGTTGACGAGCGGAATGAATCCCTGCGTATAGTGGACATGCGTTTCGACATTGTAGGCGAGGCCGGTACCCTTAGCAGATGAGGCGAGAACCGGCCGCAGCGGGCGGCCGAAGAATTTAAACATTGCTCAATTCGCCAAAAACGCCTTTGTTGTCTTGCCTTTCAAAGAATTTTTTCCAGTCGGATTCCGCCAGCGCCGGGTCCCAACTCGGACCAGCCGCAGGCGAGGTAGAAGCGCAACGCCGTTCTGGTGCTGACCAGCTTTCCCAGCGATATGCCTGCATCGCGGAGCGAGTCTTCCATAGTGGCCAACAGTGCCTTGCTCACCCCCTGAAAGCGATGCTCAGGAGCCACGTAGTTGAGGACGATGCTGTCGCCTGCGACTGCCCCGACCGCAGCGATCTCGCCGCTGACTTCTGCGACCCAGACCGTTTGATCCTGATTGTCCATCATTTCGCCGACACCTGCTTCGGACTTGTTTTTCGTCCACTGGTGCAGGCGGCTTGAATCGTTGCCATGATCCTCGATGCAAAGGGATGTGATCGAGGCGGTCAGCACCCGGCTCATCGCCGGAATGTCTGTTGTCTTTGCCTTGCGAATGTTCACCATCTTCTCTTCCCAGATTCATCGGCCGTTTGGAGCCTTAACTAAAATCCGGCCGCCATCACGGCTTGGGAATGGACCCGTCCGGCATACGCTGACCACGCGCTTTCATTTCGGCCTTGGTTTTCCGAAACTCGATGCAGGCGTCGAATCTGGGGTTCGTCTTGCAATAGGCTTCCAACCGCTGGACGTTTGCGGCCATCATGCCGGGGACATACTGCTGGAAATCCTGCATGCGTCGGGTGGTTTCGGCAGTGACGGCCATTTGGGTCATGCCGGTTGGATCCAGTCCTCCAAAGGTATTTGCGGCCGCGATAGCTGGCGCCATGTCACTTGCACGCTGTGCCGATTTCATCGCTTTGGCCATCTCGGCATCCGTCAACGGCCTGGCCGTCATCACACCATCTTTGGTGGTGCCGTTATAGCCTATCGGCGTCGCGGGCGGTGCGCTCTGGCAGCCGGCGAGCAGAGAGGCAAAAAACGGGAAGAGAAAGAGTATATTTCGAGACAAGGGGTTCACTCAAAGTTGGACGGCATGGTTCGCTCTGTTTGGATAAGGCTGGGCGTGGTCGCGCCAACATCCTGACCAATTTGTTCAAGCCTGAGCGCGCGTGATCGAGATCCCACGGGATCTGTAAGGCTCCACGAGATCATTCGGGCAGCTCTTCTCCACAATCAGCCCGTCGATTTGATCAAGACCGATGATATCGTAAGCGGACACCGCGCCGAGTTTCTCTTTCGATGCGAGGACAATCGTTTCCGCCGACTGGCGACTGATGGCGCGTTTGATTGCCGCCTCTTCTCTGTCGCCTGTCGTCAGTCCATGGTCGGGATGGATGCCGGTTACGCCCATGAAAAAAATGTCGGCGCGGATGTGGGAGATACCCTCACTGGCCACGGAGCCCACTGCCACGTTGGAGTGCTTGTAGATGCGGCCGCCGACGAGCTCCACTTCGACGCCTTGGTGGTCGGACAGCGCGACCACTATATCGGGGCTGTGCGTGACAACGGTCGCACGGAGTTGCATCGGAAGGGCACGGGCGACCGCGACGGTGCTGGTCCCGCCATCCAGGAATATGATCTGGTCGTTCCTGACCATCGCTGCCGCCGCCTTCGCGATGGCCGTCTTGTCCTCGACGGAAATGTTCCTTCGGCTGGGGAGGTCAGCGAGTGCTTTGGATGCTGGTAGCGCTCCACCATGGACCCGTTGAAGCAGACCTTCCGCGGCGAGCTCGCGGAGGTCGCGACGGATCGTATCTTCCGACAGGCCCAGCGTCAGGCTGAGCTCTTTCGCGACCACGCGGCCGGTGGTTCCAAGGGTCTCAAGGATAAGGGCTTTTCTTTCGCTCGTCAGCATCACGTCCTCGCGCTGTTTTGCGGCTTATTGCACGAAATATAAATTCATGCAATACCATGCAATTATGTGCAGCGGAGACGAGCATGACAATATCTGATCGGGTCAAGGTTGAAGAGGTCACTACGCTCTCCAACGACTGGTACATTCTGAAGAAGACAACGTTCAGCTTCCTGCGAGGGGACGGGACCTGGCAGCGGCAAAGTCGGGAAACCTATGATCGCGGCAATGGTGCGACGATCCTTCTCTACGACCTTGAGCGTCGTACGGTCCTTCTGACCCGGCAGTTTCGCTACCCGGCCTACGTGAATGGCCACGATGATCTTCTGACCGAGGCTCCGGCCGGTCTTCTGGACAATGCCAGTCCGGAGGATCGGATCAAGGCGGAGGTCGAGGAGGAAACCGGATATCGGGTCAGCGATGTGCGCCAGATTTTCGATGCCTTCATGAGCCCTGGCTCGGTGACCGAGAGGCTTCACTTCTTCATTGGTTCCTATTCAGCCGCGGACCAGGTATCCGACGGCGGTGGAAACGCGGATGAAGACGAGGATATCGAGCGCCTCGAACCAACGATAGATGAAGCGCTGGAAATGATCGGGGATGGGCGCATTCGGGACGGCAAGACGATCATGCTTCTCCAGCATGCCGCCCTTCATGTGTTCAAATAACAGGATCATGGCGACGGGATAAACCGTAGGCGTCGCGATCCATCCGTTCGGTTGTCTAATCATGCATACTATAGAGACAGGTACATTTCTGGGACGGGTTCCGTTTGCACGGATCGGCAGTGGCCGGAACCCAATCCTCGTGATTAACGGTGGCCAGGGTTTCATGATGACGCCAGGCCGCAAACGTTTGTCGAAGGACATCAGGCGCCTGAAACGGCTGCTACCGAACGACCGGAGTATCGTTCTCGTCGGCTACGATCCGAACCCCACTACCGTAACGGTCGAGGGGCTGGCGGATGATACTGCGGAAATTATCGATCGACACTTCGGCGGGCGAGCGGATGTGGTGGGCATCTCCTATGGCGGCGTTATCGCCTCTCACCTCGCGGCGCGTTCGCCTGAAAAAATCGACAGACTTATCCTGGTAGCAAGCGCCCGTCGTTTTTCGACCGAGGGAAAGCGTATCCTGAGACGCCAGATCGAATTGGTTGAGGCCGGGGATATGAGAGGCTTGTTGAAAGAATTCACCTCCATGTTCCGAAATCCCTTGCTTAACTGGCTGGTGGGTTTGCGAGTGTGCATTGGCGGAAATCGCATGTTGCAGCGGTTCGGCAAGCCAGAGGTTATTGTTCGATATCTCGACGCTATGCTCCGAAGCGAACCGCCTGGGACCGACGCGGTACCGTTCCATACTCGTACGCTCATTATCGGGGGTAGCCGGGACCAGTTTTTTGCCGAGGCAATCGTTGAGGCCGCTTTGCGCGATTGCGGCGTCCGGGTCATTGTTCTTGAAGAGGAGACTCACATGGCCCCGGTAGCGCGCGCGACAACAATAGAGCGATCCATTGCCTCGTTCCTCAGCCATGGCGGCAAACATGGGTCGTCGGGATCATTGCAAACAACTCGAAACTTGAAGGGATCGGGATCATGACTCCTGCCTTGCTGTTTTCCATGGCAGCCTTCTCGCTGGCGGCCTCCATCTCGCCCGGGCCCGTCAATATTGTTGCGATGTCGGCCGGGATGCGACATGGATTTGTCCGGTCGATGTGGTTCGTCACAGGGGCAACAATAGGGTTCGTCGTCCTGCTGGTTTTTGTCGGCCTTGGATTGAGCGCCGCCATCAGCTGGCTTCCCAATCTGCTCGCCGTTGTCCGCTGGGCAGGTGTCCTGTTCCTCATATATATGGCAGTTGGCCTTGCGACCGACGGTGGGGCAATGTCTCCAGGGCGGACGGGGAATGCACCGAGCGCCGTGGATGGAGCGTTGCTACAATGGCTCAATCCAAAGGCCTGGCTTGCATCGATCGCCGGAATGGGCGTCTTCTCGGCAGGCGCAGATGTTGACCGGCTTCTGACCTTCGCGACCATCTACTTTATCGTTTGCTACCTCTCTATCGGATGTTGGGCAATTGCCGGAACCTTCCTTCGCCGTTGGGTAGCCGATCCCTCGAAAATCAGAGTGATGAACAGGCTGCTCGCAGCACTCCTGACGGCAAGCGCCGCCTATCTGGCGTGCGCTGGCGTCTAGTTCAGATCGCCATAGTGTAGCCCTGTTTACGCTTGTCCCGGCGTGCATCGGTGAACTGTCTGACGGCATGAATTGCCAGCGCGACCAAACGGGACATGGTGTGGATTTCAAGGCGCATCCTAATCTCGTATAGCTTGCTTTGGCCGTGCTGTGTTCGTTCCGCAGCAATCATAGAACATTCGCAAGGGCGGCGAGTCTCCTCCGAATGGCGTCCCTGTTACTGCGCAGCCTCCAGGTTTTGTGTGAAACGGCATTGCCTTCCTGACGATCAGACGGGGCGCCAAATATCCTGCAAGTTTAAGGTGCTCCGACCAATATTTCGATGATGTTCAACTCGTCACCTACCTTCCGCGGGTTCGCTTCTCTTCAAGGCGAAAGAAGTCTGGAAGGCTCTGTGTCATCCCGCCAAAGACCTGCACTCGGGACTATTGCGCCGGATCAGAGATGCCGAGACAGTGTCGCGACCGGTACAAGAGACGATGCCTATCCGGATTGGATACCGCCGCTAGAATTCGTCGACACGCCCGATCACTTAATGACAACACAGTAGATGAGGGGCGAGGTCGATCAGGAATTCATCGGAGCGTAGCGAAATCCGGTGCTGGCCTGTATAACATCGACTGGCGACATCGAGCGGAAACGGGCTTTAGGTTCCATGTGGATTTAGCGAACCGCAATTGAAAGGGTGGGGCAAAGATGCGAGCAGTTCAAACCTCCCTTCACACGCTTTTCGGACCTGCCGCAACTGCGGCGGAAGCTGCTGTTGGCGTAGATCTCACAGGGCGGGTTGCATTGGTAACCGGTGGCTCCTCCGGTCTGGGCCTGGAGACAGTTAGAGTGCTCGCGGCACGCGGCGCAAGTGTCTGCGTAACCGCGATAGACCCGGTGGCCGCCCGAGCCGCCTTGAAGGGGATTGCTGGCGTGGAGGTGGAGCACATTGATCTGTTCGACCGCCCGTCAATTGAAAGATTCGCCGCAGCATTTCTCAAGCGCCAAAGCCGACTTGATATTTTGATTCTCAATGCGGGTGTGATGGCAAAGCCGCTAATTCGCGACATCGATGGCCATGAGCGCCATTTTTCCGCCAACTATCTTGGACACTTTCGGCTCACCGCCTTGGTGTGGCCTGCACTGCTTGCCGCACCCAAGTCTCGAGTCGTTGTCCTCTCGTCTCGGGCACATCACTTGTGTGACGTCGATCTCGACGACCTTGATTTCGTCCGGCGTCCCTACGACAAATGGATGGCCTACGGCCAGTCAAAGACAGCAAATGCACTTCTTGCTGTCTCGCTGGACGAGCGGGGGCGGCACCATGGCATCCGCGCGTTTTCTGTACACCCTGGAATGATAATCACGCCGGGGATCCAGCACCTGACGCGCGCGGAACTTGATGCTTTTGCAGTTCTTGCGGCGGACGGCACACCCATCATTGATCCCACACGGGATATGAAAACCGTGGAGCAAGGCGCGGCGACGACCGTCTGGTGCGCAACCTCGCCAATGCTGGACTCGATAGGGGGCGTGTACTGCGAAAACTGTGATGTCGCACCCGTGGATCAGGACAGTTCCTTCGGGGTAAGACCCTACGCGATCGACCCGCAAAGAGCCGAGTTGTTATGGCAGGCAACCGCGAGGCTGACCGGTATCGACATTACAAGACCCTGACATACCATGGCTAGCCGTTGTGCGTTCTCCGCGCCAATGGCATGGGACATAGAAGTTGCGCAATAATAGATCGACGCCCTTCTTCATCCCTCTCGTATATTACAATTTTGGTTCGAGCGGTCGCCCGCTTCAAGTATTTCGACAAGCTAACATTGCCTTTCATCGAGACTTTACTTCATACTTAGGGCTCGAAGCGCTCAGTCATCAGAGAAGGACTTAATGCAAGGGGAAGCGCCACCGAATGTCACGCTCGCGGCTGGTGAAGCGACCGCCTTCGGTTCGTTCGTCCTCTATCCGGTGCGGCATCTGTTGCTGAAAGACGACGAGCCCGTCGCCGTTGGCTCCCGAGCTCTCGAAATACTCATCGCATTGACCGAGCAATCGGGTGAACTGGTAACGAAGGACGAACTGACCGCGCGGGCCTGGCCAAACGCCACGGTGGAGGAATCCAACCTCAGAGCGCAGATCGCATTGCTCCGCAAAGTGCTCGGCGACGATCAAGCGGCCCCCCGTTTCATCGCCGCCGTTCCTTCACGCGGCTACCGTTTCGTTGCGCCTCTCGTCCGTTCCCGCGTCCAAGAAGAACCCGAGGCGACAACCGCGCCGAACAACCTTCCAAGACAGCTGACCCAAGCCATAGGACGTGAAGAGCCAATCATGATCGTCGAAGGGCGTTTCCTAAGGTCTCGGCTGGTGACGATCGTCGGACCAGGCGGCATAGGAAAGACAACCGTAGGTCTTTGCGTAGCGGAACATCTGGCTTCATTGCATAGGCATGGTCTGTGCTATGTTGACCTGGCACCGGTCACGAATCCGCAACTCGTCCCTTCTGTCCTGGCTTCGTTGCTTCGTCTCCCTGAGACATCGCGCGATCCGACCGGGTCCCTGGTCGAATACCTTCGTGCAAAGCACATGATCCTCGTATTCGACAGTTGCGAACTCGTTCTCGAAGCCACTGCTCGGCTCGTCGAAACCTTACTCCGTCAGGCTCCGGAAATCAGCATTCTTGCCACCAGCCGAGAGGCTTTGCGGGTGGAAGGTGAAAGTGTCTATCGGCTCCCACCGCTGGATATGCCGCCATCGGCCGCGGGTTTGACTGCCGCCGACGCGTTGGAGTTCCCTGCTATTCGCTTGTTCGTCGATAGAGCGGCGTCGTCTGGAAGCGGTTACCTTTTCGATGATGACGAAGCGCCTGTCGTCGCGCACATATGCCGCCAACTCGACGGCATCGCACTCGCCATTGAGCTCGCGGCGGCACGGGTGGAGGCGTTTGGCACGCGCGGCATCGCGGAACTTCTGAACGATCGCTTGCGGTTGCTGACAGGTGGACGGCGCACCGCTCTGCCCCGCCATCAAACCCTGGCTGCGATGATCGACTGGAGCTATGGGGCGCTGTCTGAGGGGGAGCGAAGAGTCCTACGTCGACTCGCAATGTTCGCTGGCGATTTTGGACGGGAAGCGGCTGTTGCGATTGCGTCTGACCCTTCCGCCCCCGAGCGCGATATACCGGGTCATCTTGCGGACCTCGTCGCGAAATCCCTGGTTGCCGTCGATGCTCAGCGCACTGCCGCGCGATATCGTTTGCTCGACACGACACGGGCCTTCGTCCTGGACAAAGTTCGCGAGGAAGGAGAACTCAATGCCGTCATGCGGCAACTGGCGGCCTATCTACTCGAAATCCTCAAACATTCGCAGGAGGAAGTCGAATCCCTGTCGAGCGAAGAATGGCTGTCGCGGTATGAGATCCATCTCAACAACGTGCGCTCCGTTCTGGACTGGGCGTACTCGGACCAGGGCGATCTGGAAGTTGGCCTTGAGGTCACCGTCGCCGCCATTCCGATTTGGTATCAGCTTTCTCTCGTCGACGAGTGCCTGACCAACGTCCAACGCGCGCTGCTGGGCATCGCCCCCGGAGTGACAAGAAACAAGCACGCGCGTCACATCATGCAGCTCTACAGAGCGCTCGGGCTATCTCAAGCTTTCAAGATCGGTTTTGCGCCGCAAGCGATAGCCGCGTTTGCCAAGGCACTGGAGGTATCGGAAGAACTGGGCGACCTCGACGCTCAGGCGGAAGCGCTCTGGGGCCTGTGGGTAGCGCAGGTGGGTATGGGTGAATATCGCTCGTCCCTGGGCAGCGCAGAACGTTTCGTCGTTATTGCCAAGAGTGGGCTTGATCGTTTTATCGGTGACCGCATGCTCAGTATGACCCTGTTCTGCATGGGTGATTTCCGGGGTTCTCGTCATCATGCGGATCTCATGTTGGCGCACGATGTCTCGGCTGAAATATCGTCCCCGAACTCAGTGCGTTTCAGGTTCGGCCAGTCGGTCTCGGCACGAATTCAGCCCGCTCAGCTGCTCTGGATACAGGGTTTTCCAGAGCAGGCCATGAACGCTGTAAGTACGGCCGTTCAGGCAGCGCGGAGTTCGGGCCATGCGATCTCGTTATGTGAAGCCCTGGCGCGTTGGTCGTGCCCAGTCTTCGTACACGTCGGGGACCTGGCGGCGGCAGATTCTGCGATAACAGAGCTTTTCGACGTAGCGTCGGCGAATTCGCTCGGCCCATGGGAGGTGTTCAGCCGCTGTTGGAAGGCAGCTCTGCTGATCGAGCTGGGGGCACACGAGCGCGGGGTGCCTCTCCTCCGAAACGGATTAGCCGAACTGCGTCAGGCAAAGCTTTTCAACCTCTACAAGGTCAGATTTCTTGGATATTTGGCAGAAGGTCTCTCCTCGCTCGGACAATATGTTGAAGCGCGTTCTTTGGTCGAGGCGGCGATTAGTGACAGCGAAACAACAAGCGAGCTCTGGTGCATTGCGGAACTCTACCGTCTGAAAGGTGATGTGCTCAGACGAGGGGGCGAGGACCTGGATCTCGTTGAACAATGCTATCGCTATTCGATCCAGTTGGCGGAGACGCAGGATGCCCTGTCCTGGGAACTGCGAGCGACAACCAGTATGGCAAGGTTGATACGCGAACAAGGGGACACCGCTCGGGCACGTGCGGCGTTGGCGTCGGTATACAACCGGTTCACCGAGGGCTTCGATTCGGCCGACGTGGTGGCGGCCAAGACTCTTTTGGCTGAGATGTCCTGACCTCTCCTGCGTCTCCGTGAACCTATAGGCCACAAGATTTCACCACGATTCACTGGCCTGAGAGCGGGCCGCTCTGCCATCTTCTGCGTGTCGCCGGATAGTCGTCGACACCGCATGAAGGGCACCCAGATGACCACAAAAGCCACCACCATGGACGCTCTCGTTCTGAACGAAGCCAATTCCGCCCTCGTCCGCACAACGATGGTCTGCCCAGCGCCCGCGGCAGGCGAGGTTCTGGTTCGGGTCAAGGCCAGCAGCGTCAATCCGCTCGACCTCAAGATCAAAAGCGGCCAGGCTCCCCACGCCCGCCATCCACTGCCAGCCATCCTCGGCATGGACGTCGCCGGGATTGTCGAAGCCGTCGGACCCGGCGTGACCGCGTTCAAACCACAGGACGAGGTGTTCGGCCTGACGGGGGGCGTAGGTGGTCTCCAGGGTTCGCTCGCGACTTTCATCACTGTCGATGCGGACCTGCTTGCCCCCAAGCCCACGAACCTGACCATGCGCGAGGCGGCCGCGCTGCCGCTGGTCTTCATCACCGCTTGGGAAGGCCTCGTCGATCGCGCGCAGGTTCAAGCGCGTCAGAAGGTACTCGTGCTTGGTGCAGGCGGTGTCGGTCACGTCGCGATCCAGATTGCCCGGGCTTTCGGAGCTGACGTCTTCGCGGTCGACAAGGCCTCCAAGCAAACCCAGATCGAAGAGCTTTGCGCCACGGCGATCGACCGCCATCAGACGACCGTCGAAGAGTATGTGAAAGACCATACGGGCGGACGCGGGTTTGACATCGTCTACGACACCGTAGGCGGAGCTGGGATCGACGCCGCTTTCAACGCCGTGACTCGCTTCGGCCATGTCGTCAGCTGCCTCGGTTGGGGCACGCATTCACTCGGCCCGCTCTCCTTCCGTGCCGCAAGCTACTCGGGCGTCTTCACGCTCCTGCCGATCCTGACGGGGGAAGGGCGCGCCCATCACGGGCAAATCCTGCGAGAAGCGAAGCGGCTAGCCGAAGCCGGTAAGATTACACCTCTCGTCGATCCACGCCGCTTCAGTTTCGAGAGTATCGCGGAAGCATACGCCGAAATCGAGAATAAGACCGCCAACGGCAAAATCGTGATCGACGTCGCCGATTAGAGCCACCTTCACATCTCTGAACAAAGGAAAGATGCCATGCCATTCGTCAATGTGAAACTGGTCGACGGCGTCTTCACGCCGGAAGAGAAACACGCCCTTGCCAAGGCCCTGACCGACGTCATGGTCAAGTTCGAAGGCTCCGAGGCCTTCCGCGAGGTCGTGTGGGTCCTTATCGAGGAACTACACACCGATGGGTGGCATATCGGCGGCAGGCCGTTCGAAGGACCCAAGTCTTTGATGACGACGCTTTCGAAATCCAAGGACATTGTCGAGATGATCGATGGCACGCCAACCACCCGAAAAGAATGGGCAACGGCGGCTCCGGTCCTGGGCTGACAATTCGCAATCTCGACACAGCAGAAAACCCGGCATCCGGACAGCAGACACCCGGAAGCCGAAAGAGGACCTGTGTCCGTCCCGCGGAGGTAAGAGACATGAATTCGGTCGACGCAACAATGACAATGCCCACTGCGACGAGACGGGATGTCCTGATCGGAGCCACTGCTCTCGCACTCGCCACGACGCTCCCTCTGGAGGCTATGGCCGCCACGGTGTCGTTGAACTCAACCACAGCAGACATTGAAGAAGGGAATGAGACCATGAGCAGCATCAGGACGAAGGACGGCGCGCAGATTTTCTACAAGGACTGGGGTAGCGGGCAGCCGATTGTATTCCACCACGGCTGGCCGCTGAGCGCCGACGACTGGGACAATCAGATGCTGTACTTTCTCAGCAAGGGATTCCGCGTCGTTGCGCATGACCGACGGGGCCATGGTCGCTCGAGCCAGACATCAGGTGGCAACGACATGGATACCTACGCGGCCGATGTCGCAGCCCTCGCTGAGGCGCTCGACCTTCGCGACGCGATCCACGTCGGCCATTCGACGGGAGGCGGCGAAGTCACGAGGTATGTCGCCCGCCACGGCAAGGGCCGGGTCGCCAAAGCGGTTCTCGTCTCCGCCATTCCGCCTGTGATGGTCAAATCCGCTGACAATCCTGGCGGTACTCCTATCGAGGTGTTCGATGGTTACCGAGCAGCTCTGGCCGCCAACCGGGCGCAGCTTTACCTAGATATCGCCAGCGGACCGTTCTACGGCTTCAACCGTCCTGGTGCCAAGATTGCCGAAGGGACGATCCGCAATTGGTGGCGTCAAGGCATGATGGGCGGAGCGAACGCCCACTACGAATGCATCAAGGTCTTCTCTGAGACCAATTTCACCGAGGACTTGCAGGCCATAGACGTCCCGGTCCTGGTGATGCACGGCAGCGACGACCAGGTGGTGCCGATTGCAGACTCCGCCGAACTCTCCGTCAAGCTGCTCAAGAACGGAAAACTCAAGGTCTATGACGGCTATCCGCACGGGATGTTCACCACCCATGCGGACGTGATCAATGCGGACATTCTGGCCTTCATCAAAGCCTGACCGCCTGGGCAGGATTCCAGTCCTGCCCTCCATCTTATCAGTTCCAGCTCGAAAGCGGTCGGCTCGCCTGAGACCGGCTTCGGAAAGGTATGTCATGAAGTCCGAACACATGCTCTCCCGTCGTGGGTTTTGCCTTTGCTGCATCGGCGCGGCCGGTTTCGCTGCCACGGGCGGCTGGATGAGTCCCCGCGCAGCCTATGCGGAGGCCCGCGGCCTCGTGAGCCTCATAAAGGACAGTGCCGCCAAGTCTGTCATCTCAGCCCATAAACTCAGGAACGGCATCACCGTCCTCGAGGGCTCCGGCGGCAACATCGCCGTGATGGACGGAAACGACGGCCTCGTCATGGTCGACGCCGGGATTAGCGTATCCCGCGAGCAGATGACGAAGGCTCTCACCGAAATCTCGCCACAGCCAGTCACACATTTGATCAACACCCATTGGCATTTCGACCACGCTGACGGAAACGCCTGGATCGGCTCTGACGGGACCAAGATTATCGCGCACGAGAACACCCGCAAATATCTGTCTCAGGTTCAACGGGTCGAAGACTGGGACTACAATTTCCTCCCGCTCCAACGTAACGGCGTGCCGCAACACGTCTTCTCAAAGGAGCATTCGCTCAAGCTCAATGGAGAGACCCTTGTCCTGAAATATTACGGGCCGGCGCATACCGATGGCGACATTTCGGTGATGTTCGCCGAGGCGGACGTCCTGCATGTCGGCGATACCTACTGGAACGGGATATATCCATTCATCGACCATTCAACGGGCGGCGGCATCGACGGCATGATTGCTGCGTCCGAGGCGAACCTTGCCAACTCCACGGACAAGACGATTATCATTCCAGGCCACGGAAACCCGGTCAGCAACCGCAAAGAGCTGCGTGAGTTTCGCGACATGCTGGTCGGTGTCCGCGAGAACGTGGCGACGCTCAAGCGTCAGGGTAGGACTCGCGACGAGGCGGTAGCCGCCAAGCCGACTGCGGCATTCGATGCCAGGTGGGGCAACTTCGTCATTGATCCGGGCTTCTTCACGCGGCTCGTATACGAGGGCGTGTAGCCGCAAAGAACTGCACAATTGATTGTTCCCTTTCCTGGCGCGCTCCTCCCAAGCCCATACGCGCCATCGGGGCGCCCCGCCGGGGCGTCCCGAACCGATCCGCTCAACAAATTCCAGTTATTAGGAGACGATCATGTCAGAAACAAAAACCGCCTTGTTCATCGATATTCCGGTTGAACTGCGGGAAGTCAAATCAGTCCACAGCATCGGCGGGCTCGAATTCGAAGGCGACCTGCCCGCAGCGCTATTCCACCTTCAGCTGATCACGACCGACATCGCTAACTGGAAAGCCGCGTCAGAGGTGATCGTCGTCTTCCACACCAACGCTGGCCACGTCACGCTTGACGACGCCGCCTACAACACGTCGCGCAACATCGCCACCGGGAACCCGTACAAGAAGCTTGTCGCCGACCTCATAGACATCGGCGTGAAGGTCGAGCTCTGCGGCGCGACTGCGAAGGTGAACGGCTGGGGCAATGCCGATCTCCTACCCCGCATCAAGATCAACCTGGATGCAATGGCGCGCACGATCCAGCTCGTCCAGCAGGGTTTCGTCAAGATAACCGAGTGACGTTCGGCTAGCCAAGCCGGCCGCGACATCATTCCTAAGGAGGCTGACATGCTTCAACTCCCATTCGCATTCCATTCGACAGCGTCGGACGTTCTGCTCGGTGTCGATCTGCGGGGAAAGACGATGATTGTGACCGGGGGCGCAAGCGGGATCGGCGTGGAGACGACGGCGGCCCTCGCAGCCGCTGGAGCCTCCGTGGTCATTGCCGCCCGTCGTCCCGACGATGCCGAGTTGGTCGCCAGGGACCTCCGGATCAGGACGGCCAATCCCGCCATCCAGGTCCGTCAACTCGATCTCGCCGACCTAAGCTCGGTCTGCCGCTTCGTCGACGATTGGGAAGGTCCAGTGCATGCGCTCGTCAACAATGCGGGCATCATGGCGCTGCCGGACCTCCAGCGCTCATCCCAGGACTGGGAAATGCAGTTCGCGACGAACTTCCTCGGGCATTTCGCTCTGACTGTCGGTCTTCGCCGCTCCCTTGCACTGGCTCAGGGAGCGCGCGTGGTCTCCGTGAGTTCCAGCGGCAGCCTCTTCGGTCCGGTATTCTGGGACGACCCGCACTTCTACTTCATTCCCTACGATCCGCTCCTTGCCTACGCCCAATCGAAGACCGCTTGCACACTACTTTCCGTAGCCATCAAGGATCGTTGGGCCGATGACGGCATTGTGTCAAACGCGCTCAATCCCGGAGCCATCGCTACCAATCTGCAGCGTCACACAGGAGGCCTGCGTACGCCCGAGCATCTCCGTAAGACTCCGGAGGAAGGCGCGGCCACATCGGTGCTGCTCGCGGCATCCCCCTTGGTGGAAGGAACGAACGGGCGCTATTTCGAAAACTGCGCTGAGGCTCCGATAGTCCCCCGTCGCCCTCAACTGAAGTTAGAAGGTGTGGCCGAATATGCCCTCAACAGTGCCAACGCCCATAGACTGTGGGAGATGGCCCTCGATCTCCTGGGAGATCGGGGATGAATACGTTTCAGCAGGTGATATTCATGGGGCTGGGCGGTCGAGGCGCGCTCACGCGGGTGCGATCGAGCGAAAGCACGGTCTGCATAACTTCATCAGCGACGTGACTGCCAATGCGGCGAGACATTCCTCAACGGCACGACGGTCGATCTAGACCATTTGACCTGTCTTCTGATCTTGCGATTCGCCCTTTGTCTTTTTGAACATGGATGGAGTGTGTCCCGTGATGCGCTTGAACACTTTGTTGAATGCGGCATCCGAACCGTATCCCGCCCTACGGGCGACTTCCGAAATCGGTGCGGACGATTTCAGAAGCATTGTGGAGGCAAAATGCACACGCCAGCTTGTGAGATATTCCACGGGTGTTTGCCTGAGGACGCTCTTGAAGTGCACGGCGAAGGCGGACCGAGACATGCCTGCGGTTCGGGCCAGTCTTTCGATGGTCCAGTCCCTTGCGGGGTCGGCATGGATTGCCTCGATGACAGACTTCAGGCGCTTATCGGACACCGCGGCCAGCCAACCCTGCTTGGGGCTGCTGCTGTCTTCGACATGTGCGCGTATGGCGTGGATGAACAGCAACTCGAAAAGGCGAGCGACGGCAGCCTCGGCCCCGAGGCCTGGACTAGCGGTTTCGATCGCCAACATCTCGAGCACCGACGCGATAGCGGTCGTATGGCCCTCGCTTTTCTTGAGGTGCAGAAAGCGCGGAAGCACGTCAAGGACGGAGTCGCGCTCAAGCCGCTCGATTTCGAATGATCCGCTGATGAACGTCGTCGTGGCTCCGCCGCCGCCGAACTCTATTCGGTCTCCGACCCGGCCGCGCTCGATATCGACGCAATCGATCAGGAGGGAGCGTTCGTTATCGAAGATTTTATATGCGGTCTCGTCGAGCAAGATGAAAACGTCTCCGCTTAGAAGCCGCGTTGGTTCGACCCTGTCGGGCGTCGTCAGCACAGCCGCCCCTTCGACAACGTGGACGAATTTCACGACGCGCTCGCCCGGGGAAGAGATTCCCCACGGCGCGCTCGCTTCCAGACAGGTGAACTTGGCGCCTTTTATACGCGGGGCGGCGAAGATTTTGGAAAGCGTATCCATGAACTGATGACCATTGGACGATTCGACAAGAATACAGGACTGATCGATCTCAACCGTCCAGAGCGAGCGTCCTATGTAGGCATCAGAAAGGAGACTTCAAATGCAAGACGACAATCAAGTATTCCACGAGATCGAAACGAGGAAAGCTCGGTACTGCCGATACATCGACACCAAACAATGGGACGAGTTCCAGGAGCTGTTCCTGAATGAGCCGTACATCCGCTTCATGGATACCGAAGGGCAAACGATACACGCCTTCGCGTCGTTGGACGATTTCGTGACGACGAGCGCCCGTTATCTCGAAGGCGCGCAGACGATCCATCAGGTCCACAACGCCGAAATGGAACGGGTTTCCGACCGCGAGGTGAACGCGATCTGGTCGATGGAGGATTATCTGGTTTTCCCGCGCGTCGACCAGACACGACCCGCCAGCATGCACGGGTACGGGCATTACCATGAAACCTGGCACCTGGAAGGCGGCGAGTGGCGGATCGCCAGGCTTGAGCTCCGTCGAACCATCCTGGAAATCGCTTCCAAGGAGCGCGTCCAATGACCCATTCACCGATTAGAGTTGGTATCATAGGTGTTAACACTGACCGGGGATGGGCCTCGACCGCGCATGTTCCCGCACTGCGAGGCCTGCCTCAGTACCGCCTTTCGGCGCTGAGCCACAGCCGGATCGAAACCGCAAAAGCATCCGCCGAAAAGTTCGGCTTCGACCACGCGGTCTCGTCCACTGAAGAGCTTGTCCATCACCCTGAAGTGGACCTCGTGGTGGTCACCGTCAGGGTTCCCGAACACCTTCAACTCGTGACCGCCGCGCTCGAGGCCGGGAAGTCGGTGTTTTCCGAATGGCCGCTCGGCATGAACTTGCGGGATGCTGAAACAATGAACTCGCTGGCCGCGCAAAAAGGTGTTTCGGCGATGATCGGCCTTCAGACCCGCGCGAACCCGACACTTCGTCACATGCGCAGTCTTATCAAGCAGGGCTATCTCGGCGAGGTGCTTTCGGCATCTGTCATCGGATCGGGGATAACCTGGGGGGAAGAATTGGAGGAGGCATTCCGATACACGCTGGACCCCTCCAAAGGTGCAAGCATGCTGCACGTGCCGTTCGCCCACACTATCGATGCCTTACTGTTCGCCCTCGATGAGGATTTTCTCAGCGTGTCGGGGACATTGGTCAGTCGTCGTCCGAGTATACGGATGATCGATAGCAGGGAAATTGTCCCGCTCGACGTCGCCGATCAGGTTGCCTTTACTGGTAAGCTGACCTCTGGCGGTCTGGTGACGAGCCATTTCCGCGGCGGGCTGTCACGTGCGACCAATTTCCATGTGGAGATTAACGGCACCAGAGGCGACTTGTTGCTGACAAGCCCCGTTGGCTACGTGGGGATAGGCGGCTTCAAGCTCATGGGGGCACAGGCAAACGAGACGCTTCACCCGATCTCCGTGCCTGACGACTTCGGACCTGAAGAAAACGTCCTGATGGGGAACGTGAGGAAGCTCTACGAACTGTTTGCTTCCGACCTCCAGTTTGGCACTGGCCAGGGTCCGACGTTCGGCGATGCTGTCAAACTCCACAGGCTGATCAAAGCGATCGAGCATAGCGACGGGGTGGCGCGCGATGTCTGATACAATGCTGGCATTGGTGATGGATGCTCCAGGCGGACCTGAAGTCCTGAAGGTCCGGGAGATAGCCAAGCCGAAAATAGGACCCTCCGATGTCCTCGTGCGAATACGGGCCGCGGGCATCAACCCCGCAGACTGGCAGAACAGGAAGAGCGGAGAAAGGCATGACCCTGGGGCCGAGATCGGATCGTCGACGATCCTCGGTATCGATGGAGTTGGCGTGGTCGATGAGATCGGTCAAGCGGTTAACGGGGTCATGGTCGGAGACGAAGTCTGGTACATCGACGGCGGCTATCCGGGTAATCCCGGCAGCTATGCGGAATACAAGGTTGTCCACGGCGCATACGTGTCCAAGAAACCGAAAAGCCTGGACTTCGTGCAGGCCGCTGCGCTTCCGGTGGTCGGGCTGACCGCCTGGGAAGCCGTCTTCGACAAAGGGAACGTGAAGGTGGGCGACCATGTCCTGGTGCATGGAGGCGCGGGCGGTTTAGGGCATATCGCCATTCAGTATCTCGCGTCTATCGGGGCCCGGATTGCCACCACGGTATCGAATGAAGTCAAAGCGGAGTTCGCCCTTGCGATGGGTGCCGAACTGGCGATCCGTTATCGGAGTGAGGATGTGAACGAGAAGCTGAGGTCCTGGAGTGGCAAGGACGGCGCTGACGTCGTGTTCGACTTCGTCGGGCATGGGAACTTCGCTCGAAGCTTCGAACACGTCACGCCGTACGGCCAGTTAGTGAACACCGTGGTTTCGGACTGGCCAATGGGCGGAAACGCGCTGGCCGAATGGAAAAACCTCGACATCTCGTTCGTCAATATCGGTCTACCACAAATAGCCAGGGATCACAGGAACAGGCTTAGGCAGGTAAAGGTCCTGGATGCAGTCGCCGAGATGGTCGATCGGGGCAAACTACGAGCGCACATCGACCGCGTCGTTTCGTTTGAGGGCGTCGGTGACGCGCACCGGGCATTGGAAGCAGGCGAAACAATGGGGCGTGTGGTTTTGCAAGTCTGACGGGCGGCCCCGCACGTGCTTGATGTGGGCTGGGACGCTACGTGCCTCCCCAACATCGGCACGTGACGAAAGTGCGCATAGTGCATGACGCCGTAGCTCGGAAACTCAGGATGATCCCATCTAATCGGCGACGGTTCGGATCCGTTCAAGGCGAACGCGGCTCCTCCTCGCCGCTGATCTCGTACGCTCTTTTTTACCGACGCGGTGAGGTTGAGAACTGCGACGCTCCAGAGATGGTATTGCGAGTTTTACACAGTCGGAAGACAAGCTTAGGCTGCAGAAGCTGCGGTCTCTGGTCCAATGATGGCGGACACTTCTGTAATTTTGTTCGCTGGAAAGCCACCCAACTCCGCGTGCCGTCGAATGTCATCAGCACTTGGAGCCTCATGAACGCAATAGATCTTATCGCCAGCGACATAGCTAGTGATCCACTTGTACGGGATGTCCAGGTTCGAAACGACATCGTTCGACTTGGCTGAGATTTCGCAAAGATTTTCCGCGGTCAGTTTGTGGGCACCAGGAATATCGCGCTCTATGATGAAAGTCGGCATGTCGGGCTCCTCCCCCGTTTCAACCTGGATCAGCTGGCTCCTAAAGTGATCGCGAGTCAATTTTATTCTTGTGCAACCGGCGTCAGCGGGCTGGCCATCTTACTGTCGATTCTTTCGAGCGAAGATCGATTTCGTCTTGAAAACCGGGTTGGCTGACCTGCAGTTTTGGAGGTCTTTTGCAGCACCTTGGGCGGCAAAAACACCCGATCCATCCAACAAGGTGCCTCAGACACGGGGCCGTCGAACCTCAATTCAAGCAAATTACATGTGGTGGTCGAGAATACGGTTCTTGGGGAGCCGGACCGTCCTTTGAGCCTTCCGCCAGAGGAGAACTAGGCGTAAAGTTCTTCGCAACAGGACGAGGTTGTCATGACAGGAACAGACAAGGTCTTCGCGGGCGCCATTCCGGCCCTCTACCAGGAGCATATGGTGTCGATGATCTTCGAGCCTTATGCGGAGGAAATGGCGAAACGCACTGCGTCCCTCGATCCCCGGAAGGTACTCGAGATCGCCGCAGGAACTGGTGTGGTGACAAGGGTGCTTGCGACACGGCTAGCACCCTCCGCCCGGATCATCGCGACCGATCTCAATCAGCCGATGCTCGATCTCGCTGCTGGCCTGCTGGGCGCTAGTGATCAGGTGACATTCAGGCAGGCGGACGCGTTGGCGCTGCCCTTTGAAGATGACAGCTTTGATGTGGTTGTCTGCCAGTTCGGCGTTATGTTTTTTGCTGATAAGTTGGAGAGCTACCGAGAGGTACGCCGGGTGCTGAAGGACGGCGGCGTTTACCTGTTTGCGGTCTGGGACCAGATTTCGGCCAATGCGTTCGTGACCGTTGCCACGCAAGTGCTTACCGAGCGCTACCCAGAAGCCCCCCCGCGCTTCATGGAGCGCACGCCACACGGCTATTATGACACGCAGGCGATCATCGCTGCGCTGCTAGAAGCCGGTTTCACAACAGCTGTTGCCGAAACTGTGACAAAGGTAGCTCGAGCGACAACCGCAGGCAGCGCAGCGATTGGGTATTGTCAGGGTACTCCGCTAGCCGGCGAAATCTTGGCGCGTGAACCTGGCGGATTGCAGGCGGTAACCGAGGCCATTGAATCAGCGCTCGCCGCTCGTTTCGGACCAGGCCCAATCGAAGGTGGGATAAGCGCCCAGATCATTACTGCCAAGAAGTGATGATGATCGCAAGAAGGTTCCTCTCAGCCGAAATGCCACGTGGATTAGTTTGCCCAGGGCGTTGGGCCAGATCCGCGGGATAAGCCGAGGCCGGTTGTGGCCCGCGCGATATGAGGGATCTTCATATCAATACGTTGAAGGTGAAGGTAAGGATTTTCAGTGGTATCGGTTTTTAGTATTGTGGCCGCCGGTTCGATACCCTTCAGGTCGCCGACTCGTTCGACTGTCGTCCGGTGACGCGGGAGGAACAGCGAATTCTGTGCTGAGGGGCCGAGCGAGAGGTTGTTTTCAGAGCAATGCTGATGGACGACATCTGTGACTTCGTTGCGCGCAGGCGTTCGGCCAGCTGGCGCTGTGATCCGAAACTGCAGTTCAACGTCGATGGCGATGGCGTCGATACCCTTTAGTGCGACAATCGGAGGGGGCGTCTGGACGATATTTTCGCAGGTCAATAACGCTGCTTTGAGTACGCTCTCCACCTCGGACGGACGCCTGCCGACGGCGATTCGAACTGCGAGAACTATGAGATGGGTTTCGTCTGGCCGAGTAAGATTGGTTAGGCCGATTTTCGCCAATGTACTGTTTGGCAAGACAACGAAATTGTTGGCAGGTGTCAAAACTTGCGTGGAGCTCCAGTTGTTTTGGACCACGCGGCCTTCTGTTCCGTCCGCCAGCTGTATCCAATCGCCAATAGAGAATGGCCTACCGAGCGTGAGCGCTATGCCTGAGAATAGATCGCTAAGTGTGTTTTGCAGAGCGAGGCCGAGAATAATCGCAACAACGCCAGAGGTGGCGACCAAAGTTCGAATAGGCGCGCCGAATACGAACCCAACGATGGCAAGGCTAACCCCCAGGTATACGCCCGCTACGATCAGATCCTGAACAAGCCTCGCCTCCCGGGGGCGCCGGTCGAGGACAATATACAGCCGAACAAACCCGATGCTCGCCCAGGCGAGATGTACCCACCAGAAGATGCGGGAATACACGGAAGAAGCTCAGGAGTGTCTTGGTCCGCGCCAAGGCTGTGCGGTGAGATCCCAGCACTCATCATGACCAATGTCGTCGAAACAAAAAAGGTGATCTGGACGACAACGCGAGCGGTTGGGCGTCTTGAGCCCTGCGCGTGCCAGACGATGATGCCCAGGATACCCAGAGTATCCACGATGAGGAGGACATAGACGAACGAAGAGAAATACATCTCGGCCTCGTTGACTTGAAAAGCGGACCGGGCACGTGCCGTTATCCCGGTCCATTCCTGTTTTAGATCAGCCGAAGCGGACATGGATCATCCGTGCCGGCATCAGTCATCGTGCTTCCGCCGATGTAGTTATGCTGAACCTCATTCGGCTGGAAAGCGCCTCGAGGGTGGCGTGTTGTTACGGACCTTGACGCTTCCAATCAGCTGCATGATGGCGATGGTCGCCACGCTCAGCCCGATGAGGACGTGAGTCCACATTGCGCCTGCCGCAGAGCCAAAACCCAGCAAGAATGGCGCACTGATCACCCAGCAGGCCAAAGTGAGATTGCACCACTCCGCCCAGTCGCCGTAGCGGCTCAGTGCCATGGCGGAGCATACCGCGATCAACAATCCAACCAAGCCAGCGTTCCACGCTGCTGCCGGTGCGCCCATGGACATCAAAGCGGCGCTTACCAGTCCAAACCCGAGCAGCAAGTTTGTCCATTCCAGTCCCTTGTTGGGCACTTCTTTTTTCATTTTTCGTCTCCTTTACATGTCTCCGTTGGCCTGGAAGGTAGGCCGCCACGGTTGTGAGAGAATGAGAGGAGCGGCGGCACGTGCCAACTCACCACGAGGGACTAATCTTTTCTAGAGAGGCTGAGGTCGATCTGAGGCAAAGCCATACTGAACTGGCCGAAGGTCTAGATTCGTCTATGCCTTGGCATAGGCCCGTTTCTTCCTTGATCCGGTTTCGGTTCGTTACGATTAATACGAATATTGTCGCCGTCAGATCCGAATAGGTCAGAGATCAGGAGGACAGAAAACGTGACGATTGAGACGCAGCGAAGGGCCGTGGGGTCTGCTGCCGAGCGACTGCAATGCCTCAATCGCGCGTTCGCAGTATTCGCGGTTTTCGCACTCGGTGCATGCATCTCTGAACCTCGGGGTGTGGGTTCGGATCCTCCATATCGACGGGTTACCGTCTTAGTCTCCACCGTCCGAGCCACAGATGAAGGATCCCCCCAAACATTCAACAGCGCGCTATCTCCAACGCTTCGCTTCATGAAGCACGTGATATCGATCCCGCCGACGCACAAAGCGGATGTGGTAGAGTGGCCCAGCGTACCTCCGGATCCCGGTCGGGAATTCGTCACGCTGACGTCCGAACGCCTGAGCGAAAAGGAATTTTCCGAGGCAGTTTCCGGTACGCATGACAGTTCTGTCCGCCTTTTTGTGCATGGATACAACAACACTTACCAAGAGACCGTCCTTCGCTTGGCTCAAATCGCCGCGGACTCTAGCGATAGGCGAACCGCAGTCCTGTTCGCTTGGCCATCTCGGGGGAGCACACTAAGCTACAATGCCGATCAAGAAGCGGCAGCGGGATCGGGCCCCGGTCTGGCGAAGACGATCGAGATACTGGTTCGTAAACGACAGGGCAGAATAGCACTTCTTGCACACAGCATGGGAGGATGGCTTGCGATGGAAACCCTAGCCGAGATGGGCAGAGGAAAAAGCCGCAAGACGGTTAGTAGGCTGGAGAGCGTCGTGTTGGCTGCGCCAGATATCGACATCGCCGACATGATCCGGCAGCTTGAGGCTATTGGCCGTTTGGAACGTCCGTTAACGCTCCTGGTATCAAAGGATGACGGAGCGCTCGCGGTATCCGGGTTCTTTACCGGGGGGAGGCGCGTCGGGGCGGACGACGTACACGATCCGCGGGTCCAAGCGGCGGCAAAACGGTATGGCGCCCGCGTGGTTGATATCTCCGAACTCACGGCCTCGGATGGATTTCGGCATTCCCGTTTCACGGCGATGGTCGCGCTCTATTCCAGATTCCACACCCAGATCGACGACCCCTCGGCGGCGCATTATGCCGGGCCGGGCACCTATGTGTTCCGAGCCGCAACAGCAACTTTGGAACCCGTAACTCGCTGAGTATTACGAAGAGCGTATCGAGCATCGTCGGGTGCGATAGATGGAACCCATCCGACGGGCTCTGGCCGCAGGATTTCGAGTTCAACAGTGCCGCAGCGTTAGAGTATGAGTCTATATGGCGGGGCGGTCAACGAAGGATTGCATCAGGCGATGAAGACCGATCTTGATGACCACGAGGACTGGGGCAGCCACAACAAACAAGACGGCAACTGCGATAAACGCAGTATCGAACGCAATCACTGTTGATTGGCCGGCTATGGCCTTCGCCAAAAGGCTCGTTGCCGCTCGGCTCGCAGCGGCCGCATCCATACCACGATCAGTGAGAGAGTTAACGGTGGTTGCGAGACGTTCTAGAAGCTGGGGAGAGCCGGTGCTAAGATGAGAGCCAAGAACGGTGATATTGGTGGTGATGTTGTGATCGATCAGTGTTTGAAGCCCACCGACACCCATCAACCCGCCGAGTTGGCGACCGGTATTGAACAGGCCTATCCCCAGCGCAATATCCGCCCTCTGAAGGTTGGTAAACGCAATAAGAGTGATCGACAGGAAGAGGAAACCTAGACCGCACCCTCGTAAGAGAATGGCGAGCATCATGTCGTCAGCACCGCTCTCACTGGTTGATCCAGACAACATCCACATCGCCATCATGATAAGCAAAATACCAAAAGGGACCGTGGCAAAAGGCGGTACCCTCCGAAACTGTATCATCAAGGCTGTGAGTGTAAGTGCGACGATGAAGACCGCTCCGCTCGGCAAAAGAAGCTGACCGGCATCTGTCGGAGTGAAGGCGAGAACTGCAACCGCGAACGAAGGGATTAGGTAGGCACTCCCGAATAATGCAGCCCCCGCTACGAAACTCACGATAAAAGCGAAAGCAAAGTCATCCGAGCGGAATGGGGTGAAATTGATCACGCCGCGTTTCGCCACTGTCATCTGGTGCGCAAGAAATATCAGCAAAGTTACTGTGCCGAGGGTGGTCAACCAGACAATGTGCGTTTGTTCGAACCAGTCCCAACGGCTTCCCTGGCTTAGAACATAGGTAAGACAGAAAAATGATATCGAGATAAGCGACACGCCGGCCCAGTCGAAGGGGGAGGGGGAGGGGTCTTGTTCATGGTTCGCAATCCCGTCAGTTATCAGTAAGCAACCGATCGCGGCGATGCTTAATGGAACGACACCGAGGAAGATCCACACCCATGAGTAGCTATCAAGTAGCCAACCTTGGAGCGCTGGAGCAATAGTCGCAGGAGCAACAACGGAACCCATCGCAAACAGCGCCTGTAAGATAGGTTGTTGGTATCGCGGATAGCTCACCAAAATCAGCGTTTGACCCGCCACAAGCAAGACACCGCCGGCCATGCCCTGGCAGACGCGCAGAGCAGTAAGCAATTCCAGGCGGTTGGTGAGGGCGGCGATGCCACATGCTGCGCCCATGATCAATGTCGCTGCTATGACCAGGCGGCGGGGCTCCATCCGTGTCATGAACCATGACGCCAGGATGAACCCGATCAGCTTTGCCGCCGTATACCCGATGTCGAGCCATGCGAACTCATCCGGAGTGGCGTAGGTGTCGCCGATAATGTCGCCGCGACCTAACGAAAGAACGGTGCTGGCGACAGCTTCCGTCAGGGCTGCGAGCACGATGCCAACGACGAGCAAGGTGCCCGGCGTCGTGCGCTCGCGCTCAGTTATGGCAACGGGTGCCGTCGTCACGATCTCGCTCCTTGGACCAATTTAACCTTTGCGGATAGGCCAGGGACGAGGCGCGCAGTCGGGTTGGTAGCGGAGAAGCGGATCTTCACCGGCACCCGTTGAACGACGCGCACAAAATTGCCAGTGGCATTGTCAGCGGGAAAGAGGCTGAACGCGGACCCGCTACCAGGCGCAAAGCTGTCGACAACCCCCTCGATTGTTTCCTCGGAATAACCATCAATGGTAATAACTGCTCGTTGACCCGGGTAGATGTGTTCGAGTTGCGTTTCCTTGAAATTCGCTACGATCCACAGGTCAGACAGCGGGACGATGTCGAGCAGTGAAGCGCCTGGCGACACCAGCCGGCCGACTCTAACCTGACGGTTGCCCACGACGCCGGAGATCGGGGCTTTCACCACCGTATTGTCGAGATCGATCTGGGCGAGATCGCGAGCGGCTTTTGCCTGAGCCACAGCAGCTGTCGCTGCCTCGCGTTGGGTCGACAGAACTGCAATTCGCCGCTGTTGGGCCACTACACTTGCGGCAGCTGCGGTAACTCCCGCCTCGGCCCGTTCGCGAGCCGCATCGCTTTCATCAATGTCCGCCTGGCTGACGATATTGCTTCTTATCAGCTGGCGGTGCCGCTCAGAAGCCTTGATCGCCCGGTTCAACTCTGCTGAAGCCGATTGCTTTTGCGCATTGGCCTGCTGAATGAGTGCCTGCTGCAAGTCCGTCTCGGCATCAACATTCACCAATCGCGCCTGGGCCGCGTCGATGTTGGCGACCGCTTGTGCAAAGCGAGCCTGGTAGTCTCGGTCATCGATACGAAACAGGACGTCACCAGCTTCCACGGACTGGTTGTCCTCAACTTCGACGACGGTGACATATCCGGCAACTTTGGGCGCCAAGGTCGTCACGTTGCTGCGGATGTAGGCATTGTCTGTGTAAGTCTGGTTCTTGGAACTGGCCCAGGTCCATCCTGCGGCCGCCAGTACGACGGCGCCGAGGCACAGGGTCGTCCCGATCATTTTCTTCTTCGTCGTAGCCATAGTGGCCTCCGGTAATGGTCAGTACCATCGTTATGGTAACTTGAATTACCAGTCAATGGTCGTTGATGTGGATGACCACAGGGAAGGACCGAGAGACGTTTCCCCGCCGGCTCGGATCCGCACAATCCAATGATGCCGTCGAACGGGACCGCACGATATCGGGTTTGGGGATGAGGAGAGCCTTAGCTAAGTCTACCGTGACTATACTGAGGCATAGGTGGTGCGGGCTTTTGACCAAGTAGTCAGTACCCGTTGAAGCAAAGCGCGTCATTTGACAGACGCGGTAATGATGGTTACCACGCAATCTAATGGAATTGGAGTAGCATCACATGATACCCTTGGACTCTCGCCGCTCATCTGGCCGTAGGGAGGCACTGCTGCAAGCGGCTGCTGAAGTCTTCTTCGAACAGGGTTATTCCGCGACAAGTATCGATGCGATCATCGAACGGGCAGGCGGTTCCAAGAGAAACATCTATACCGAGTTCGGCAGCAAGGAGGGATTGTTCACGGCTATCGTCACGAGCAACGCGGACATCGCATTGTCCAGCCTTTCGCTCGAGGAGACAAGTGGTCGTAGTTTACATGACACGCTCATCTCGTTCGGGCAGCGTCTGATGAAGATCTACATGACGTCGACCGTGGTCGCCGTCTACCGCATAGCCGTAACTGAAGCTAGCCGTTTTCCGGACCTCGCCCGATCCCTTTATGACCAGGGGCCCGGTCGAGCAGCTTCGCAATTGGCTGAGGTGCTAGTGCGCGCGCGCGATCGCGGGGATGTCAAGGTGGATGACTGTGCCGGTGCCGCCGGTCACTTCGTCGCCATGCTCCGGGACAACACACATCTGCAGGTCGTACTTGGACTGCGCGAGCCTCCTTCCGATGAGGAAATCTCGAGAATCGTCATGTCTGCGGTTGATGTTTTTTTGAATGGAATCCGCGCTCGCTAACGTACTGAGTACCGATTTGGCGGCCTTCGTCTACATATGTCGCCGTCTGCACGAGGGTACGCTTGCCATTCGTGCATCACTTCCATTGGATCCATCTGCCAAGCCGTACGAACATGTGTTATATCGAATATGCGGCGCATAATGCTTCCTTAGTCCGCGAGGAGCAGCAGATGATGTCCGTATGGTCGTGCCGCCCCAGCTTTCTGCACCTGGGACTATTCTTCCTCGCGTATGTCCTGGGATGTGGATTTGCCGACGCGCTGGCAATCGTGCCGGAAATTACGGTCGCCATATGGCCACCGGCCGGCGTTTTCATCGCGACCTTAATTCTCACTTCGAAGCAAATTTGGCCCTGTGAAGCTGCTCGGAAAGACCGCGGGAGACACGAGATTGAAACAAACATCAGGGGACGACGACATAGGTTCCGGTAGTGTCGGCGCCATTTGCCAACACACCGGCGTCGAGGTATCAAGTGATTAGCGAGAGCGAATAACAGGTCGCTGGTTCGGATCTCATCAAGGCGGAAGAAACGTTCTACTGCATTAGTCGACAACTTTAGCCGTTCGCTTGGCCTGATGCTTTTGCTCGCTGGTGTTCCCAACTGGCAGCTATGAGATCCGGAGAATCCTTTCCGCCGATGTTGACTGTCGGCTGGGCAAAAGTCACCCCATTTTCCTGGAAGGCTTTCCGGAGCGATGCGTAGGCTGTGCGTTTGATGAAGCTCTGTTGGGCGGTTGGCACGGTGATCATCGCGAAGCTGATCACGATTCCATACTCGGCAAAATCTTCGACACCCTTTAGCTTTAGTGGCTCGAGGAAGAAACGGCCCACTTCCGGGTCCGCGAGCAACGCCTGGCCAATAGCCTTTCCGATCTTGCGAACTTTTTCGAGATCCGTGTCATAAGGAACGGTGACCAGTATTTTGGTCTTGGACCAGTCGCGGCTCATGTTCTCCACGGCCCCCAGCTCTCCAAAGGGAACAGTGAAAATCGGACCTCGATGATGCCTTAGCTTGACAGAGCGGAGGCTGAAACCCTCGACGGTCCCTCGATAATCCTTCGCCTGTATGTATTCGCCGACCCGGAAAGCATCGTCGAACAAATAGAAAAAGCCACTTATAATGTCGCGTACCAGCGCTTGTGATCCAAAGCCTATTGCCACTCCGATAATACCCGCTCCTGCGACAAGCGGCCCGATATCGACGCCGATCTGTCCGAGGATCGTCAGGCCCGAAACGACAAAAATGACGACGGCGAGCACGTTTCGTAGGATCGGGAGTAACGTTTGCAGACGCGTGGAATGCTCAATTTCACCATTTTCGTGCGGTTCAGCCGACGACAGGCTTTGCTGGGCGAGCATTCGATCTATGGCGACCTTGGCGAGGTGCCAGATAATGTCAGCGACGAGAAGCACGAGCGCTCCCCGCACGAGACCGTAAAGGGCGCGATGAACTAGTGGGATATCGTGACCCGGGAAATTGATGTCGGTCTCCCAGACAAACGCGAGCCATGCAAGAGCCAACGCTAGAACGAATGCCCTCCCTCCGCGCACAAGCAAGATCGTCCGGCTGTTTGAAACCGGAATATGAAGCTTTCTACAGGCGACGTCCTGCACGACACGCGTAATCGAGCGCAGGATTGGTGGAAGTAGCGCTGGATATACGCTCAACCAGAAAAACGCGCGCGCATCCAAACACCAAAGGAGCCAAGCGCCCACGGTATAGAGTGATAGCGCCGTGTTCACGGCCGCATCGCGACCTGCCGTGGTCCAGGTCAACCTCATGACGAGCATCAATATCACACAGGAAGCCAGGACCTCGATCGCTGTGATTACGTCCGGATCGATAAGCAGCACGTCGCCTACCACAATTGCGGCGGCGGTAAACAGCGACAAGCCGATCACGGTCTTGAGTTTCCGGCGGACTGGGTAAAGCGCTACATGGTCAACCAAGGCTGAAGCAAAGCGGTAGGCCACGAATAAAAGGAGATATGAGCCAGCAATGAGACGGACGGAGAGCGGAAGATTCACGATAAAATAGAGTGGTGCAATGAGCACCGAGAGGACAAGTGATGGGAGGTATTGCTCCAGTCCATCCCAGTGATTCAGCCGGTTCCGACGTACTGATCGCTCCGCCGCCGCGCCTGCGGCAACCAGCAGGGCGAAGGCAGCGGAGACTGGCAAATAACCATTTTCCGTCACGTCACTTACAAGGATTTCTAGCGCGCGGCGCGCCTCGTGCGGAATGAGGCTAATTGCTAAAAGAACCGCGTGTATCCTGGCCCGCGTACGCTTCTCCCAGCTTACGATACCAACAGCTGCATCTTCGTCAGGTGCGGGAGCGGCTTGAGAGAAAAGGTTTGATGTCGAAGATGTAGGCATCGTCGGCTGCTCAAACGTACTTGCCCGCTCATCATCGAGTTTGGAAATGGTCACCGTGGCCTCAGCGATTGGGTTCGAGCAAAGTATGAGAATGAGTGTTAGCAGCAATTTCATATGGAACTCACGAGCCTGCGCCGTCGGATATGGCGATTGGTGGGTTGCAGGATGATGCATTGCTTTGACGTCATCGCCCATCTGGACGGGCGTAGGGCCTCATCCTCCTAAGGAGTGCGCCACCTCACCAAATTGCTAGGCACGATAGCCCCTATCGGTAGGTCCGTGCTGGGCAACATCGAAAGCGGTAGGGAACCTAGCCTTCCGTATGGTCTGCTTGGGTCGATTGCGAGGTCGATACAAAGCGTCTTTTCCTCTAGGCTTCGGAGCAGTTCCGTATGTAACGAGCCATCACAGTAGATCCGGAGGACAAAATGCTGCAATCAGAGCCAGTCTCGCCTGCAGAGCCTCGGCCGACGCTTTCGGCAAATGCCGCGTATGAAACACACGCTGTCCACGAGCCTATGGCAGCCGTCATCCACGATCTCGGCAATCTAATTCAGGTCGCGACATCCGCTTTCAATATTTTGTCGCGTAGTCGCTGCATTTCTCGCGATAAGCGGGCTTCGCAAATCATTTTGAGCGCTCAGGCGTCGCTGGAACGTGCCGGCGGTCTCGTTCGCCAGTCTCTTCGATCGGCTCGCGGTGGCTATACGCCGATCGATAGTGTTTGTGTGGGAACTTGCTTGTTCGATTTGAAAGCCTTGCTTGAAAAAATCTGGGAGCCCGAAATTCATTTCGAAGTTCAGGCAGAGCCAAACCTGCCTCGCTTGGCATGCAATGTGATTGGTTTCCAGACGGTGCTTTTGAACCTGATTGTCAACGCGCGTGATGCGATGCCGGACGGCGGCACGATACTGCTAGCTGCACGGGCGCTAGTTGCGGCTGGCGTCGCTGGCGTTGAAATCGTAGTCGCCGATGATGGTCTGGGTATGACGCGGGAAACGCTCGAGCGGGCTTTCACACCTTTGTTCACAACACGGTCATCGCGCGACGGCGGCTATGGGCTGTCCGCCGTTAAAACTTTCGTGCAGGCGGCGGATGGCGACATCCAGCTTGAAAGCGAGCCTGGTGTCGGCACACGGATTACTATGACCCTGCCAGCCTACGGGATCACATGATTTCAACCTTGAGTGCAGATAGCTAAAAGTGAGACGGCAACTTGACACTTGCCAAAATGAACGCGGACAAATATAGTCCGCGTTATGGCTCATATGACGGTTGGAGTTGAATACGGTTTGCATTGCCTGATGTGGCTGATGGGATCCCCAGACAAGCCTCTCAGCAGCCGGGATCTCGCTGACTTACAAGGAATTTCTCCCAGTTTTCTGGCGAAAACCTTCCCGAAGCTTGAGCGTGCCGGCATCGTAGCCGCATTTGAGGGGGTGAAGGGGGGGTACCGGCTAGCTAGATCGCCTGATCAGATCAGTGTGCTGGAGGTCGTGGATGCGATCGAGGGAAAAAAACCTCTTTTCGACTGTCAGGAGATTCGCGGTCGCTGTGCGGCCTTTGACGGGAAGCCTCCGCGTTGGGCAACAAAAGGCGTTTGTGCAATCCATGCCGTGATGTTGCGTGCAGAGAAAGCGATGCGCGAGGCTTTGGCAAGTCAGTCTTTAGCCGATATCGCCGAGGAATTTGGCCGTAAGGCGCCTGCAGAATTCTACGAGGACATCGATCGGTGGATAGAAAGCAGAGCCGTTTCAAAAGGCCCCGGCGGATCGACCTTGAATTAGCGCTCCGCGCCAATGGAAGTGCTGCGCGCGAAAGCAATCCGCCTCCAACGAAATGGCATTCTGACTATGGATTTGTGGGGAAGGGTCATGAGTGATTGTCCAGTTTCTGATGATGACAAGAAAGCGATGAACACCCGCCGGAGGGACCGGCAATGACGGCGGCGGCTCTTATCGCCGATAGCCCGCTGGTAATCGTTGTCGATGACGATGCGGACGTTCGGAATTCGTTGCAGGAGTTGATTGAATCCGTCGGTCTGGACGTGATTTGTTTTTCATCGCCACGTGAGCTTCTGACCGCGGCACTTCCTGACCGGCCAGGCTGCCTGGTTCTGGATGTACGAATGCCGGGATCAAGCGGCCTTGACCTCCAGCACCAGCTTTGCGAGCAGGGTAAAACCAAACCGATTGTGTTCCTCACCGGGTACGGCGACATTCCCATGTCAGTGCAGGCGATGAAAGCGGGGGCAGTCGATTTTCTCACCAAACCCGTGCGGGATCAGACCTTGCTCGATGCAGTGGTTGTTGGGATTAAACGAGATGTCGAGCAACGCAAGCTTGCGGTAAATACGCATGAGCACACATCTCGATTTGCGACCTTGACGCCGCGTGAAAAGCAGATCCTCTATGAGGTAGCGCTTGGTCGGCTCAACAAGCAGATTGCTTTTGATCTGGGCATCAGCGAGGCTACCGTCAAGCTCCACCGTAGCAACGTCATGAGGAAGATGCAGACCATTTCGGTGGGGGAACTCATCCGAGTCTGGGACGCCTTGCCGTCCTCGTTACGGGACGCCTCTTCAATACCATTATCTTCCTAATTTTTTCCTGATCACATCAGGCCGGTTGCCGATCGATATCGGTCGGCCCGCGCGCTGGCTATTGTCTCAGTTTATTATAGCAGAAATCCTTCTATAGCTGCCGACCGTGTAAGCCTCCCTGACGTGCCGCGATGCTTCACTCACTATGGTGCGGGATGTTCAATTCATACGAGGTGCGCGACCTCGCCTTTGGGACTATATGACCTCGTCCAAGGCTCGATATGCCGAAGGAGCATTATCGCGCAATCTCCCCTCAGCGAAAACGTTCGATGGGAGAAGCAGATGCGGAACGCGATCAAAACTCTTTTACTCAGCATTGTAATGAGTGTTGCGGCGTGCGCCTTCGGTTTTGCCGGGGATGCTTCACCCAAGCCGACGATCGTGCTCGTACACGGCGCATTCGCAGAATCGTCGAGCTGGAACCACGTCATCGATGAGCTGAACAAGGATGGGTATAAAACCATTGCTACGGCCAACCCGCTACGTGGCGTCGTCAACGATGGCGCAGCTGTCGCAAGTTATCTGCGTTCAGTGCCGGGGCCGGTCATTCTCGTCGGTCATTCCTACGGAGGGCCAGTCATCACCGAGGCTGCGAACGACAGCCCTAACGTCAAGGCGCTCGTCTACGTCGCAGCCTTCGCACCCGACGTAGGAGAATCGAGCAGCAGCCTTTCTTCGAAATTTCCAGGAAGTACGCTGCCAAAGACGCTGAACACCGTTGCATTGCCGGATGGGAACCGGGATCTCTATATCCGACCCGACCTGTTCCACGATCAATTCGCGGCAGACGTTCCCCAGCCGATTTCCGAACAGATGGCGGTCACGCAACGACCGGTTACCGAAGCCGCACTGGCTGAGCCGACGAAGAGAGCATCCTGGAAGCTGCTGCCGTCCTACGCGATCTACGGTGCGCGCGACCTCTGCATTCCGCCAGCGGTCATGAGCTTCATGGCGAAACGCGCCCATGCCCGGAAAACTGTCGTACTCGACGGCGCCTCGCACGCTCTGATTGTGTCGAGGCCGAAGGAAGTGGTCTCGATTATCGAGCAAGCAGCGCGAGAGAGCCAAGAGGCCACGCCTGTCCACGGCTCCAACTGAATATCATTCACACGACTCTAACAAGGAGATCCTACATGAAAATCGTCGTCATCGGAGGCACAGGGCTTATCGGCTCTAAGGCCGTCGCAAGGCTTTCCAAGCTGGGACACGACGTCCTCGCCGCCTCGCCGAATTCCGGCGTGAACACCGTTACCGGAGAGGGCTTGGATGAAGCTCTTGCCGGAGCAGAGGTCGTGATTGATCTGGCAAACTCTCCCTCGTTCGAGGAAAAGGCAGCAATGGACTTTTTCGAAGCGGCAGGGCGCAATCTCTTTGCGGCGGAAAAGAAGGCCGGGGTGCGCCATCATGTTGCATTGTCGGTTGTTGGCACCGACCGGATGCAGGCAATGGGCTATTTTCGTGCAAAGCTCCTCCAGGAAGAGCATATCCAGAAATCCGGCATCCCTTTCACGATCGTTCATGCGACCCAGTTCTTCGAGTTTGTCGGTGCTATCGCACAGTCTGCAACCGAGGGCTCGATCGTTCGGGCACCGACAGGCGCATTCCAGCCCATCGCGGCTGACAACGTAGCGGACGCGATGGCAAAGGTCGCGGTCGGCCAACCGATGAACTCCATCACCGAGATCGCCGGCCCGGACCGCGGACCGATGAACGAGTTCATTGCGCTGTATCTGAAGGCGACAAACGATCCACGCACTGTCACGGCTGATCCGACGGCCCGCTACTTCGAAGTCGAGATCGACGACCGGACGCTGGTACCGGATGCCGGCGCTCATCTCGGCGATATCCGCTTCGAGGACTGGCTGAAATCTAACTCGGCACAGCAAAAGTAAGTGGCTCTGTCTCAGGTCCGCTTGGCACCGAAATCGTCCAGACGGACTTCTCACGAATAAGGAAACTGACCATGTTGAAACTGCTCATCTGCGCGAGTGCATGCGTGCTGTCGTTGGCCGCATCTGTTGCAGCCCATGACGCTGTAGGCGAGGATGTGAAGGTCGTATATGACCAACCGCTTCCGAATGTTCCGGGAAAAAGCTTGAAGGGTGTGCTCGTCGAATATGCACCCGGTGGCTCCTCTCCAGCACACACCCATCCGGACTCGGCTTTCATCTATGCGACTGTCCTGGAAGGTGCGATCACCAGCCAGGTCAACGGCGGGCCCGTCACAGTCTACCATGCGGGCGAGAACTTTTCTGAATACCCGGGCGATCACCACGCGGTTAGCGAAAACGCAAGCAAGACCGAACGTGCGCGTCTTCTGGCGGTCTTCGTGGTCGATACGTCCGAAACCAATCTCACGAACTACGAGAAGTAAGTTTGCCAACAATCCGTCCGCGCGGCGCAGCCCGCGGGCGATTTCGGTGATTGTCCCGCATTGAGCACGACGATCGCCGGCTAACCGGAGTGGTGCTGCCGCCGCGCCACTCCGGTTGACATTTCGCAATAGAAGACGGATCCGGCAGCTGCGCGGTCTCGTCAGGAGAATGCGATGCGCATCGAAAAACTCTACCCGATGATCTCGGCTCGCTTGAAGATTATAGATGTAGCGGCCACGGTGCATAACGCCGCTGCAACTCTCACCATTCCCGGCATCGGGCTCGCGATTGTCTGCTCACCCGATGGCAGAGCAAAGGGTGTGCTCAGCAAATCCGATCTCATCCGTCACATTGCCGATCACGGACGGTCGAACTCGGTCGAAGAGCTCATGAGCCCCAAAATCATTGCCTGTCATCCGGCGGATGATCTGCAGGCGGCCTGGCAAGTCATGATCAGTAATCGCCTCCAAAACATGCCGGTTCTCAGCGCCGAGGCTAAACCTCTCGGAGTACTCGATATGCGGGATGTTCTGAAAGTGCTCTACGAACAAGAGCAGCTGCAGGAGAAAATGATGGAGAATTATATCGCCGGGATCGGCTACTGACGGCTCCTTTGCCAGTGTAGCGCCCCGGATTTAACACAAGCACGACACCCATTCAGCAATCCACTACAGGTTCGGGGAAAAATCGATATGCCACAAGTTCAATATGGTGATCTGGCCAGCGATCCTGTTGCATGGCTTATCATTCTCGGCATTGCCGGAATGATCGTCTGGAAGCTTATTGGTCCGGCCCGCTCGAACCTGCGGCTCGTCGTGCAAATCGTATTTTTCGGCGCCATGACATCGGTCCTTGTTTTCGGGCGGATCCCGCTTGGTCAATCAGGTGGTTTTCAATCGGGTGATGAGCATACGTTTTTCGTCATTCTTGGGCAGATGCTATGGTGGTTGCACCTCTCCTGGGCCGTCATCGGATTTGTGCGCATTTATCTCGTGCTCGAAGGCCGGCCGCGTGAAGCGCGGCTTCTCCAAGACATTGTTGTCGGCGGCGTCTATTTGTGCGTCACGCTATCGGCTCTCGCATTCGTATTTCGGTTGCCGGTTGGAACCTTGATCGCGACCTCCGGTGTAATTGCCATCGCGCTCGGGCTTGCTCTGCAAAACACTTTGGGCGACGTTTTCTCCGGCATCGCTCTAACGCTTGGTCGCACATTTGCACTCGGAGACTGGATACGCCTTAACGACGGCATGGAGGGGCGAGTGGTCGCCAGCACGTGGCGCTCGACACAAATATTGACGATAGCCAATAATGTCGTCGTTTTGCCGAATAGTGCACTGGCCAAGCTCGGCCTCACTAATGTCAGCCGGCCGACAGAGACGCATCTTCTGCAATTGAATGTGAGGATCAAGCCGACAAGAACACCCTCGGCGATCGAGGCTGTACTTAACACTGCTCTGGCCGGCTGCAACTTGATTATCAAAGATCCGGCGCCGATGGTCGCCCTGAAAAGTATCGATGCCAATGCCGTCGACGCGGACATCTATGCACGTGTTAAGGATCCTATGCGGATGGCAAAAGCTCGAAACGAGATCATCGATCTGCTTCATCGGCATTGTAGGGCGGCCGGCCTGCAACTCGCACCGTCCGCGTCTTCTTTGCTTTTCGCGGATACAACAAGCGGAGCCGATCCGCACCAGCCCGCCGAAGAGCGGTTCATCGAGCTCATCGACCAAAATACAATATTCGCAACACTCGCCAGGGCAGACAAGGATCTGCTTGCCCAGTCTGTCAGATCGCGGGTCTTTGCACAGGGCGCCTCGATAATGCCCCAGGGCAAGCAACCTTCCTCGATTTTCGTGATTGATTCCGGTGTCGTCGCGGTGATGCATGATGGATTGGAGCAAAGACGCCTTTCACCGGGTGATTTCTATGGCGACGCGAGCTTGTCATCATCACTAAAGGACTGCAGCCTTACGGCTATATCCGCCGTGAAAATATGGGAGATTAGTCGCGATGATCTCTCAGATCTGTTCAGAAGCCGGCCTGAACTGGCCAACGAGATTGCTGCAAGGCTGGTGATGCATGAGGAAGAAGCCCGGCGCGTCGCTCATGCAGATGCGAAAGATGATCATACGCCGCACGCTCTTCTGAGATCGATCCGTACAATCTTCACCAACTAATCAAAACCTAGCCTTCGGAACAGGTTCGCCATCGATTTTTTCAAGCTATCATTTCCCTCTAGCCGTTGAACACTGATCAAGTCCGATTGTCACCGGACCTTGATGTTCTGGCTGAAGGGGAGCGTTGGTCTTGGATATTGGTGGGCCCTTGAACGACGGTACATTGTCTCGGCGGATGGTCGAGGCAATAAAGCCTTTCCTGTCCCGATCACCGGATGCACGGTATCTAGGATTATTCTTTTTCGCCTATCTCCTTGGCTGTGGGTTTGCTCAAATGCTGGCGGTCGTGCCAGGCACGGGCATCTCAGTATGGCCGCCCGGCGGCCTCTTTATCGCAACACTCCTGTTTGCGGGGAAAGGTACGTGGCCGTGGTGGATTGTATCGGGCGCAGGCGCCGAACTCGCTGCGAACGCTTTGTGGTTTCATAGCCCGTTTGTCGCTGCAGCTGTGATGTACATAGGCAACGCGCTGGCGGCGATGAGCGGGGCCTGGATTGTGCATCGCGTCGCCGGGCGAGGCCACCGATTTGAGACGTTGAAGGAGGTCGTGACCCTTATCGTTTTCGGAGGAGGGGTGGCGCCGATCATCAGCGCGACGGTTGGAAGCGCAGCTCTTGCATGGTTCGACATTCAGTCGCAATCTTTTACTACGGCTTGGCCGCTTTGGTGGATTGGAGACGCGACCGGAGTGCTGATCGTTGCTCCGCTTGCGCTGGTGGTTTTTCAGAGCTGGCGAGATGCCAACCGGATTTCGATCCAACGTCTGATAGAAGCTGGTGCGCTGTGCCTCGTTCTTCTCGCTCTCGCCGCATTGACACTGAGCGGCTATCTTCCATTCGCCTACATCATCATGCCGCCCTTGCTCTGGGCTGCAGTCCGCTTCGAATTCAAAGGCGCCGCCGTGGCACTCGCCATACTCGCGGTGTTCACGGTTCTATTCACCGTATCGAACAGCGACCAGGTCATCGACGATCAACTGACGGAGAAGCATCGGCAGGTCATGCTCCAGCTCTTCCTGGCGATTTCAGCCTTTTCGGCACTCGTGGTCGCCGCCGTTTCAAGAGAGCATCAGCTCGCTTTACGCACATTAGAGGACAGCGTCGAAACGTTTCGGAACCGGGAGCGGGAGTTCTCACAGCTTGTCAACATGGTGCCGAGTTACTTGTGGCGACTAAGTGCGGAAGGTGATCCGGTATTCTTCAGCCAACGGGTCGTCGATTTCTTCGGACTGGACGTCGGTGACTATGACACTTCGGAGAAAAAGGGGCTTTCTGCATTCATCGAAGCCTTGGTCCACCCTGAAGACGCGGAAGCTTTCGCCGCGACTCTTCAGCACTCGTTTAAAACTGGCGACCCATTTTCCTTAAAATACCGCCTCCGCGGGAAGGATGGCATTTATCGTTGGGTCGCAGGACGGGCGGAAGCGCTTCGCGGCGACGACGGCAAGATTATCCAGTGGTACGGGCTATCCCAGGACATCGAAGATCAGGTTCGATCGGATAAGGCGCTTCACCAAAGCAAGCAACAGTTGGAGCAAATGCTAGAGGCTGTTCCGTTCAACGTATTGAGCTTCTCGCCTTCAGGTCGAATGACCTATGCGAGCCAACGGTACTTGAGTCAGGCAGGGACGCCGTCTCCTCATGTCAAAGACTTTGATGCCCTGGCCCGGGAAGTCGTTCATCCAGACGACCTTCCTGTCATGTTCGCCAAGGCCAAGCACGGGTTTGTAACTGGTGAGCCGTTCATCAACCGTTTTCGCCGGATATTGACGGATGGAAGCTACCGCTGGATCGAGGCGCGGGCGCAACCGTTGAAAGGAAAAGATGGCGCAATCGTTCAATGGTATATTGCGTCGATCGATATTGAGGAAGAGATGAAGGCCCAGGAGGCGCTACGCGAGCGAGAACGCTTCCTATGGCAGTTGGTGGAAACATTACCCGCGATGATCGATTGTGCGGGGCCGGACGGAGAGCCGCTCTACCGCAGCCAACAGCTTAGAGAGTTCTTGGGTTACAATCTCGATGCGCTGGATGGCAGCGGGAAAACCCGCCTCGATGGAACTCTCGATTCAGGTGTGCATCCTGACGATGTCGCTGGCGTCAAGGAACAATATCATCATTGCCTGACGACGGGCGAGCCATATGCCCGGCGACATCGGCTGCGACGACATGATGGAGAATATCGGTGGGTAGAGACCCGAGCAGCTCCGATGCGGAACGATGCGGGAGACATCGTCCAATGGAATGTGATTTGCCTCGACATCGACGGAGAGGTCTGGGCCCAGGAAAACCTCCGCATGGCGCAGGACAGCTTGGCGCGCGCCAGCCAGGCTGCAAGTCTTGCGGAGTTGTCTGCGTCTATCGCGCATGAGGTCAATCAGCCACTGGCTGCAGTGATGAACTATTCGAATGCCTGCCAGCGCTGGATGACGATGGACCCGCCGAACATCGAAAGAGCAAAAAAAACGGTCGATCGCATCATTCACAGCGCTAACTCGGCCGCCGATGTGGTCAGCCGTATCCGCGCTCTGTTCAAGCAGGATAGAGATACGCGAGACAGCACTTCCCTCGACAAGATTATCTTCGAAATTCGAGATCTTTTGGCCTCCGAAGCTTCGCGTCGCGGTATACGTATTGAGATCGATCTAGAAGTCGGCCTGATACTTGCCCCCTTCGACCGCGTCCAAATCCAGCAGGTCGTCATGAACCTCGTCCGTAATGCAATGGATGCAATGACCTCCGTGTCGAATAGAAAAACAGTGACGGTGAAGGTTCGGCGAAACGCGGATTTGGTTCAAGTGTCCGTCAGCGATTGCGGTCGAGGCGTTCAATTTCCAACCAAGATCTTCGAACCCTTTTTCACGACCAAGGACCAAGGGATGGGGATGGGTCTTTCGATCTCTCGTTCGATTGTCGAAGCACACGGCGGCCAATTGTGGACTGAAAAAAATGAACCCCAGGGCGCGATCTTCATTTTCACCTTGCGAGCCGCACTGGATCCCATCGGTTAACTGCAAGCGTTCAGTGCGTTCTTATTGCTCGCCCCGAACCTTGCATCGCAAACAGTTTCAATTGGATAGCAGACCGGTCGATAGCGAATACGGGGCATGCCGCGGTCTATGGAGGAGAATATGAACCAACGCGCGGCAGTGATTGCAGTTGTCGATGATGATCCACAAGTGCTTGAGTCTCTCCAAGAGCTCCTGGAATCAGCCGGGTTTACCCCACGGACCTTCTCGTCTGCCGCTGCGTTTCTGGCTGCCGGTCTTAACGAGATCAACGTTCTGATCACCGATATCGGCATGCCGGATATGGACGGTTTCGAATTGCAGGCCTGTGTCGAGGAAAAACATCCTCACATTTCAATATTTCTAATAAGCGGCAGGCACGAGAAGTCGGATCGAAAATCATCCCGCGCTGAGAAGATCTTGCGAAAGCCCTTCGATGGTCACGCCTTGCTGGAGTCGATCCGAAGAGCGCTGGCAACGCATAGCTAAATCCTGGCGAGAGTGCCCTCAGCTCACCGCGCACTGGCACTTACGGTGATAGTCTAAGCGGAATGCATACTCGCTATAGCCCAATGGCTAGGCCGCCCTCGTAGAGGGCCTAATCGACCGCCGGCGGGCACGAACCTACAATCTGATGCGCAGGCTCGTCATCCCGGATGCTCAGACATCGCAATACGGGAGCACTCCACGACGAAGCACTGTGAAAATTCCACGTATTCTAGATCAATAGGAGACAAGCATGAGCGCAGTTAACGCTTTACGCGCCGATCAAGTTAGAACGGAAGAACTCGTTCCGTCGCGTTACGCCGTTCAGATCGGTGAGATCGAAGTGCTGGTCATCAGCGACGGCGTTCTTCCGCTTCCCACAAAGATGCTGGGGCACAATGCGCAAGCGTCCGAGCGTGCGGCCTGGCTTGGCGAAATGTTCCTGCCCCAGGACGCGTTCGACTGGTCGTTGAACGTCGTTCTCGTCCGCCACGGCGAGCAGACGATACTCATCGACGTCGGTCTTGGACTTGACCCGGATCTGAACCTGCCGAGGGCCGGGCAGGTGGTCAGGCGGCTCGAAGCGGCCGGTGTCGATCTCGGATCCGTCACCGACATCATCATCACTCATATGCACATGGATCATGTCGGCGGGCTCCTCGTGGAAGGTGTCAAGGAACGGCTGCGTTCCGATCTTCGAATTCACGTTGCGGCTGCCGAACTCAACTTCTGGGAAAATCCGGACTTCACGCATGTGAATATGCCGCAGGGGTTTCCTGACGCACTCCGCGCCGCAGCCAAGAAGTTCGCTGCAGAATATCGAGACCTCATCAACTCGTTCGAAGATGAGTATGAAGTCGCACCGGGGATCGTCATTTACCGTACAGGCGGACACACGCCAGGGCACAGTGTCGTGCGTCTTTCATCGGGCGGCGACCGGCTGACATTCGCTGGCGATGCGATCTTCGCGGTCGGTTTTGATCATCCCGACTGGTACAATGGCTTCGAGCACGACCCGGAGGAGGCCGCCCGGGTCCGGTTGAAGCTTCTGAGGGAGCTGGCCGACACCGGCGAACAGCTGGTTGCGACGCACTTGCCTTTTCCATCGGTTGGCCGAGTGGCGACAGACGGCGAAGCCTTCCGTTGGGTCCCCGTCTTCTGGGATTACTGATCCAACAGCTTTAAAGCTTGGTGCCGTATGCGATTGGTCGAAGACCTCATCGCATACGGCACTTCCTATTCGGTCAGTCGCTTAGGCAGTGTCCCCATAAACAGGGTTCATCTTATTGACGGTGTGTGATTCATATGTGGAACGGCCCGGTTAGCAAGGTATTTTCCTCGTAGTTCACCATTGGACGGTGCATTCATATGTTCGGCCTGTTGATGCGGTATTGCCCGCTGGCCACGATGAAGTCCGCAATGTCGATCGCCTAATCAATCTCACGCGCTCCACGGCGCCCTGAATCACACGGTCTGATCGATATTGAGGTTGCGTTCCGTTGGTTCATCACGCTGTTGTACCTTGCCGCTATCCCGGCGCCTGTCGCCGAGAATTCTGTCTATGCCTTCGTCATGATCGTTGGAGCCTGATAAGTCCCTCCTTTGACAAGAAGCGCCCATATTGTACGCGCTATCTTGTTAGCCAGCGCTACCGCAGCGACCTTATAGGGCCTCCGCTCCAGCACAGAGGCGATCCAGGCTGGTAGTTTCGCGCCTCTTCGAGCCTGCTTCAGGATTGAAGTCGCGCCAACGACTAACAAAGTCCTCAACTGCTTGTTGCCACGTTTCGATATTTTACCGAGCCGCTCTTTTCCTCCACTGGAGTTCGCCCGCGGTGTAATGCCGATCCAGGCCGCCAAATCACGCCCGGTCCGAAAGCCAGCGGGATCTGGAACTGAAGCGCAGACAGTCGCTGCAATGATGGGTCCGACGCCGGGAATCGTTGTCAGACGGCGCGCGGCATCATCAGCCTTCACTGCGGCGACAATCTTGCAATCGAGCTTTTCAATCCTTCCTGTCAGGATTTCAATTTGATCGCCCATTTCTAAAAGCGCCGCTCGAGCTGAAGTGGGAAGTCGATGATCTTCTTCGTCGCGTACTATGACGACGAGCTTGGCGATGCTGGGCATCCCGGTTGCGGCAATGATCCCTAGTTCGGCCATGTGAGAACGCATGGCATTTGACATCTGGCTGCGCTGACGGACAAGCAGCTCTCGCGTCTTCAAAACCATCCCGGCGGCTTGTTCCTCCGCGGTTTTGACGGGTACAAAGCGCATTGTCGGTCGTGTCACCGCCTCACATATAGCCTCTGCATCTGCGGCGTCCGTCTTATTTCTTTTCACGTAGGCTTTCACATAGGCAGGCGGCATCAGACGAACCGTATGACCGAACTCTCCGATCGCGTTCGCCCAATAGTGGGCGGTACCGCAAGCCTCGATGCCTATGAGGCAAGGCTCGATGGAGCGGAAAAAATCAAGCACCTGCGAACGCCTCAACGAACGGCGAACCGCTACTTTCCCTTCTCCAGTTACGGCATGGACCTGAAAGATCGACTTGGCTAAATCAAAACCGATTGTGGTAATCTTCTCCATGGAACGGTCCCTTCAATAGTGTGGTGATTGGCGTCTTCACAATACGCATCCTTGATGCGGGTTCGAAGGGCCGTTCCACACCATCAATCTCCTTGAAAGGAGTTTGCCATGCGCCGTCACGAATTGAGCGACGAAGAATGGGCTATCATCGCACCTCTCTTGCCGACCAATAGCCGTGGAATTGAACGTGTCGATGACCGCCGGGTGATC
>NZ_JBJDRG010000024.1:0-56455 GCF_044987325.1 Rhizobium sp. ZW T2_16 | reverse complement strand
TTCTTTCCCCAGCGGCGGATCGTTTCATAGGAGACGGCGATGCCGCGCTCCAGCAGCAATTCCTCGACAAGGCGCAGGCTTAGCGGAAACCGAAAGTAGAGCCAGACCGCGTGGGCGATGACCTGGGGTGGGAAGCGATGGCGCTTGTAACTGACTGGCGAGATGGTCATGCACGTGCGTCTATCGCAACCGCTCCTCACAAGGCGTTACCGTGACTCGCCCCACAGGCGGCTATGTCGGCGGCGGGAAAACCGAAGGAGGACATGGACACCATGTCGAGCTTTTCTTCCAATGCGCCGACCAGTGCATAGATGGACTTTACAGGCTCCACCATCGTGCATTGCCAGGAGATGGGGATGAGATAATCGATCTGTCGGTAGGCCTTGGCGAAACGCTCTCCTCAACCTGTCAAGAAGTTCGGCCGCTCTTCGCCCCGTCACGGCCATATCGATATGCGGATAGGTCCGATAGCCGACAAGCATGTCGGCATCGGTCATCGACTGCTCGGTTATGTTTCCGTGCAGATCGAGGCATACGGAAATGGGAACATCGTAACCGATCGCCCGGCGAATACGGGAAAGCAGCTCCCTTCACCGTCATCGACATGCTCAGCCACCATGGCCCCATGCAGATCGAGAAAGATGCCGTCGAGCGGCAGGCTTGCAACGAGACAACACTGGGCCGGACTCTTGCGCCTTGCGGCCTCCATCACCACGCGTACCGTCGGACCGTCGGCTAGGATCTCAAGACCAAGTAGCATCCTAGATGCACCGGGTCCTCAAGTTGTTGCCTGCGGCTTGCTGCCTCTCGTCTTATGCGCACCAGCCGCCCTTCCCAGAAGCCAACCGCCAGCATGACGAGCGTGGTGAGCCAACCCATGGTCAGCAGATCGACGAATGGCGCGACGGGAATGAACGCCAGAAGCGCCACTACACCGGTTGTCCGTCATCAAATGATTTGAGACTTTTGGGGCTCTGGAAGAATGGAGTTTCCGGCTCGGTCTGCATGGGCGTGGCAAGCGTCGCGGCAACGTTTTTGGAGAGATCCTCTACTCAAAACGATCCGGGTTCAATTTCTGTGAGAGACAATTTGGCGGGCTCAACGAACTACCGTGCCCTCGAGCGGATACAGGCCTGCCACCCTACAATTCGCCTGATTTTTGGTCCGTCCGCCATGACCGTTCAGCGCCGACGTATGGCGGCCTGCGCTCCAAGGGCGTGGCCGCCACCACTTTACTTGTTGAGCGTATCTTTCAATGCCTTTGCCGGCGAGAAGGTCAATTTCTTTGCGGCCGCGACTTTGATCATTGCTCCTGTGGCTGGATTTCGGGCCTCGCGCTCCGGAGTATCTTTAACCTTGAACTTTCCAAATCCCGGGATCGACGTCTCGGCACCGGACGTTGCTGCTGATGTGATAGCAGCGAATACTGCCTCGACTACCGCTTTGCCCTGAGCTTTTGTCAGGCTATGCTCAGAAGCAATCTTGTCGGCGATTTCATTTGTTGTCGTCATAACAGTCCTCGTTCAATTGAAAGATCAAAGCTTTCTCCAGTTGGGATCAACTGTCAGCAGGAACTGCGATAGATGAGCCTAGAGGGCGACGATTTCCACAGCTTAGGTGCCAAACCGGCCGAAGACTTCGCCCGTAACCGATCCAAGCAAATAAGTCCAACTGCGTGGTCGGCCGGAACGATTTCCGTGGCTCGAACTTGAGTCGCGTCACATGGAAGGGAGTTCCGTAATGCGTCAGTCCCGGAAGCGTCGCACCAGCCCACTGTTGCAGAGCGACCAGATTGCCCAGTCGCAGCCGCGTCGTCGACGAGACCCCGCCCAACCCAACCTCCCGTTCGACCCGATGCCTAACCGGATCGAGCCCTGTCTGGCGCTCCTCAAATCCTCCCCTCCTACCGGACCCGACTGGATATATGAGGTTAAGTGGGACGGTTACCGGCTCGCAGTCCATGTAGAGCCGGACGGCGTCAGGATCATCACGAGAGGCGGTCACGATTGGACGAGCAGATTTCCGGCAATCGCTGACGCGGCAAAGCGACTTGGCGTTCGCAGCGCGATCCTTGACGGCGAGGCCGTTGTCCTTGATGGAAACGGCCGGTCGGATTTCGGGGCGCTGCAGAAATCGCTCGGAGGACGTGGCGGAAAGAGGGCGTCGACTGAAGCGATCCTATATGCCTTCGATCTGATGTATTTCGATGGGCATGACCTGACAGGAACGGAACTCTCGGTGCGCCGGCACCTGCTCGGTGACCTTCTTGATGGCTTCGATAGCGCCATCCAGTTTTCCGAAGACGTTTCCGGTGATCCGGACGAGGCTCTTGCGAATGCCTGCAGCCTGGGTCTTGAAGGCGTGATCGCCAAGCATCGTGACAGACCCTACCACTCCGGCCGAACTGGGGACTGGCTGAAAATCAAATGCATCCAAAGCGAAAGTTTCATGGTCGTCGGTTACGAACAGTCGAGCGTCGCGCGCGGCGGAATTGGAAGCCTGCTTATCGCCGCTCGGCGCGGCTCAGGCTGGATCTCGGTCGGATCAGTTGGAACCGGGTTCAAGGAACGAGATGCGGTCTATCTCAAGACAACGCTCGACAAGCTGAAGACGAAACAGCCGGTCGTGCCGATGAAGGGAAAGAACCTCGTGTTTGCACAGCCGACCTTGATTGCCGAGATCGAGTTTCGCGGCTGGACCGATGACGGCAACCTTCGCCACGCGTCTTACAAGGGTTTGCGCGAGGTTCAGGACAATGCCGCAGTGTTCGACATCGAGGACAAGCCCTGAAACGAAAAAGCCTGCCGCGGGAGGAGGTGCGGCAGGCTTTTCGAAAGATGTGAACGACGACGATGCATAGCTGACCGTGATGGCTATTGAAGCATCGGAACCAACAATCAAAACGTTTCGGGTTGACTTCCAAAACGTTTTGGACAACTCTTCGGCGGTCTGGGAGGACAATTTGGCCAATCTCAAGCAACTTGCCCAATCGCTGGGGCTTTCGATCACCACCGTCTCGAGGGCGCTCGACGGTTATTCCGACGTATCGGCCGCCACCCGAAAGCGAGTGCAGGAAGCCGCCGACAGGGCCGGTTACCGCCCCAATGCTTCGGCCCGTCGTCTGCGCAAGCAGCGCGCCGAACTCGTGGCAGTAACGCTTCCAAGCGAACCCGGCCACATCGGCCCGCTGCATTTCCTCGACATGCTGTCGGGCTGTGCGGAACATCTGGCCGGTGCCGGCCTCAACCTAGTGATCGCGCCCGTTCCTCACGGAGAGAGCGAACTCGACATGTGCCGCCGTTTCGTCGATGGCCACAGGGTCGATGCCATGCTGCTGGTGCGTACCAAGCGCCATGACGAACGAGTCGAATTTCTGCAGTCACGCGGTTTTCCCTTCGTCACCAACGGGCGGACGGAATCGGCGATCCAGCATCCTTATATCGATGGCGACGGATTTTCCGGCTTTCACGCCGCGACGATGCGTTTCCATCGCGCCGGCCATCGCCGCATTGGACATGTCGGCGGCCCGCAGGACTATTTTTTCGCCCATGTCCGCCGTCAGGGCTGGGAGGCCGCGATGACCGAATGCGGGCTTGCCACCGATCTCTATGTCGAACGGATGCCGACCGAACAGGGCGGTTACGAAGCCGCACTTTCCCTGCTCGGACAGCCGGATCGACCGACGGCAATGGTCTGCGCCACGGATGAAATGGCGATCGGGGTGCTCAGGGCGCTGCGTGAGGTCGATGGTGGACAGTCCATCAGCGTCGTCGGACATGACGACCTGCCGATCGGCGCCTTCACCAGCCCGGCACTTTCCACCATGCGCATGACCGGCGGCAATCTCGGCCGCAGCTTCGCCTCGCTGCTTCTGCGCACAATCGCCGGAGAACCCGCCGAAGCGCTGCAGGAATTGCATGCGATCGAATTTGTCGATCGCGACAGCCACCGCCTGCCGCCGATTGCGGCCTGACATTCATTTAACAGAGAACACCTGGAGGAAAAGTAATGAAAGGACTCTTGTCCATCGCCATCCTGGCATCGACCGCCATCGGCTTCGCCGGCCAGGCCCAATCGCAAACGGTTTTCCTGTCCACCCAGCTCCGCCCGATCGAGGAGGCGACGGCGGTGCGCGAGGAGCTGTTGAGCGGTCTCGACAAGCCGGTCGACTACGTGGTCGAGGAGCCGCCACAGTTTGCCGTCCGCATGGAGGCAGAACGTCAGGCAGGCAAGCACACGATCAGCCTCGTTGGCGCATTGCACGGTGAACTATCGCCGCTTGCCGACAAGCAGATGCTCGAGCCCCTCGACGATCTGGCCAAGAAGCTAGCAGATGCCGGCATGCCGCTGTCGCTGATCGATCTCGGCAAGCTCGGCAAGACCGAACAGCAATATATCCCGTGGATGCAGGCAACCTATGTCATGGCCGCCACCAAGGACGCGCTGCAATACCTGCCTGAAGGCGCCGACATCAACAAGCTCACCTATGATCAGCTGATCGAGTGGGGCAACAAGATGAAGGACGAAACCGGCGCGCCGCAGATCGGCTTCCCGGCAGGACCGAAAGGCCTGATGCCGCGTTTTTTCCAGGGCTATTTCTACCCGTCCTTTACCGGCGGCGTGGTGCGCAGCTTCAGAAACGCCGATGCCGTAGCCGGCTGGGAAAAGCTGAAGGAACTATGGACCGTCGTCAGCCCCAACTCGACCAATTACGATTTCATGCAGGAGCCGCTGGCTTCCGGTGAAGTCATGGTTGCCTGGGATCACGTTGCCCGCCTCAAGAACGCCATATCCGGCTCGCCGGACAATTACGTCGTCTTCCCGGCACCGGCTGGTCCGAAGGGCCGCGGTTACATGCCGGTCGTCGCCGGCCTCGCTATCCCCAAGGGCGCACCGGACGCGGCGAACGCCACCGCCGTTATCGAACACCTCGCCACCCAGGATGTGCAGCTGCAGACGGCCTCGCTCGTCGGCTTTTTCCCGACCCTGAATGTGCAATTGCCGGAAGATCTTGACCCGGGTGTTGCCCTGCTTGCCGGTGCCGTCACCGCCACCCAGAGCGCACCGGATGCCGTGATTTCGCTGCTGCCGGTCGGCCTCGGCGATAAGGGTGGCGAGTTCAACAAGGTCTATATGGACGCCTTCCAGCGGATCATCCTGCAGAACCAGCCGGTTGCCGACGTCCTGAAGATACAGGGTGATACCATGACCAAGCTGATGGCCGACACCAAGGCCCCCTGCTGGGCCCCCGACGCCAAAAGTGACGGCGCCTGCCCGGTCGAGTGATGGTTTCGGCCTGCCTGGGCTTCGGCCCGTCGATAGCATGGCAGCCCCTTATCCGCCTGCCGGCACCTTCTCCCCGCTCGCGGGGAGAGGGCTAAGGTGAGGGCCTTTGGCCGCTCATCGCAAAATTCAAAAAAACAAAGGGTAACCGATGACCCAAAGCCGAAGCTGGATCCCCTACGCGCTGATCCTTCCCTCCGTCGTATTTCTAGGTCTGTTGTTCGTCGTACCGCTAGTGCAGACGCTGTGGCTGGCGGTATCCGACAACGGCACGCCGTCGCTTGCCAACATGACGGCGATGGTGACCGACCTCAATTTCGGTCGTTCTGTGCTGAACACGTTTGTGCTGACGCTCGCCGTTGTGCCGATCCAGATCATCATGGCGCTGACTATGGGCTCGATGGTCGCCAAGATGAACGGCGGCCGCGAGACGATCCTGTGGATCTGGACCATCCCGCTCGGCATTTCCGATCTCGCCGCCGGCATGGTCTGGCTGTCGATCCTGCAGAATACCGGTTATCTCAACTCGATCCTCTTCGGTATGGGCCTGATCGAGCGGCAGACAGCTTGGCTTACCTACCAGACACCAGTCGCCCTCTTTATCGGCATCGCCATTGCCGAGATCTGGCGCGGCACCGCGATCGTCATGATCATTATCGTCGCCGGCCTCAACCAGGTGCCGAAGGAGTTCAAGGAGGCGGCCGAAATCTTCGGCGCCAGCCCCTGGACCCGCTTTACCCGCATCACCCTGCCACTGATCCGCCCTGCCCTGCAGTCGGCACTGATCCTGCGCACCGTCCTTGCCTTCGAAGTTTTTGCCGTCGTCTACGCGCTCGGCGGCCGCAATTTCCCGGTCCTCGTCGGCGAGGCCTATAACTGGCAGAACCAGAACCAGAATTATGGTGTTGCCGCCGCCTATGCGGTGCTGATCATGGTCATCTCGCTCGCCGCTACCCTCGTTTATTTGAAGGCCGTCAAGGTCGATCCGGAGCGTCTGCCATGAGCAACACCATGAACACTTCCAGCACTGCCGGTTTCATCTCGGCCCGACGACTGCTATTCTGGAGCGGCATCGTTGCGCTCTGCGCCTGGGTTCTCGTCCCGATCTATCTGGTGGCGCTCGGCGCGCTGGGCGGCCGCACCGGCGCCTATCAGTGGCCGAAGAATTTTCTGCCCACCGATATTTCGCTACAGCCCTTCCTGCTGTTCCTGAGGACGGAAGGCGTCTTCCAGTCTTTTCTCAATTCGCTGGGAGCTGCCGGCATCACTGTAGCGCTGTCGATCGCGCTCGGCGCACCGGCCGGTTATGCTCTGGCGCGCTACAATTTCCGCGGCAAGGACAGCTACCGGCTTCTGGTTCTGCTCACCCGAGCCTTCCCGCTCGCCATTCTGGCCCTGCCGCTGACGGTTTCCTATATCCGGCTCGGCCTCTACGACACCGTCCTCGGTGTCGGCCTCATCCACACCGTTCTGGCACTACCCTTCGCGGCACTGGTCACGCAAGGGATCTTTCTCGGCGTCCCACGCGAGCTGGAAGAGGCTGCCTGGGTGTTCGGCTGCACCCGCATCCAGGCCTTCTTCAAGGTCGTTGCACCGCTTGCCCTGCCCGGTCTGGTGGCAACAGCTGTCTTTGCCTTCGTCATCTCATGGAATGAGGTTTTTGCAGCCTCGGTACTTACCGTGCGGCATCGCACTTTAACGGCCTATCTGCTCACCGTGCTATCGGAAAGCCCGATGCACTACCGCTTTGCCGGCGGCCTCATGCTCATCCTCCCCTCGGTTGTCTTCATCTTCGCGGTCAGGCGTTACCTGTTTGCGATCTGGGGCGTCTCTTCAAAATAGCAGGTAAACTCATGGCCATCATTGTCATCGAAAACATCAAGAAGAGTTTTGGTGCCTTCCAGGCGCTCAAAGGCGTCTCGCTAACGATCAATGACGGCGAGTTCGTCTCGCTGCTCGGACCGTCCGGATGTGGCAAGACCACGCTTTTGCGCATTATCGCAGGTCTGGAAACATCCACCTCGGGCGACGTCCTTATCGGCGAAAAATCCGTCATCGGCTTGCCACCGAAGGATCGCGGCCTTGCCATGGTGTTTCAGAACTATGCCGTCTTTCCGCACATGACCGTTTACGAAAACGTCGCCTTCGGCCTGCGCATGCAGAAGGCGGATGATGCTCGTGTTAAAAAGCAGGTCGAAAAGGCGGCCGGCCTTTTGCATATCGAACCCTATCTCGACCGTTATCCCAACAAGCTCTCCGGCGGCCAGCGCCAGCGTGTCGCGGTTGCCCGCGCGCTTGCCGTTGAACCCGGCGTGCTTCTGATGGACGAGCCGCTCTCCAATCTCGATGCACTCCTGCGTCTGGAAATGCGCACCGAACTGAAGACCGTGCTGCAGGAGGCCGGTACCACGACCATCTACGTCACCCATGACCAGACGGAGGCAATGGGCCTGTCGGACCGTATCGCCGTCGTCCATGACGGGCGTATCGAACAGGTCGGAACACCGGTCGAGGTCTATAACCACCCCGCCACCCGCTTCGTCGGCGGCTTCATCGGCAATCCGCCAATGAACTTCATCACCATGCCGGTAACCAACGGGCAGGTCGCTGCCGGTTCGCAGCAATTTGCGGTTCCTGCCCAGGGCGGCGAGATCGTGCTTGGCCTGCGTGGCGAAACCGTCGAGCGGGCACAGAGCGGGCAGGGACTGGACATGCAGGTTCGCGTCGCCGAACCAATGGGCTCGCACCTGCTCCTCACCGGCACCATTTTCGGCCAGCCGGCCCGCGTCATCCTGCCCGCCACCGAAACCGTGAAGAACGGCGAGACTGTCGGCCTGACCCTTGACCCCAAACGTCTGACATGGCTGTCGCCCGAGAGCGGCGTCTCTTATCCGGCAGCAGCTTAAAATTCTGGAGTTCCAAAATGACCAAGCACTTTGACGAGGCTTACCGTATCCTCGCGGCCAATGATCGCGGCGGCTACACCGTGCCAACCGATCGTCTGTATCCCTTTCAGTGGAACTGGGATTCCGCTTTCGTTGCAATGGGTTTCGCCACCTATGACATCGACCGCGCCTATCGTGAACTGGAAAGACTGGTTGAGGGCCAGTGGGAAGACGGCATGATCCCGCATATCGTCTTCCACCAGCCGAGCGACACCTATTTCCCCGGCCCCGGCGTCTGGCGCACCGGGCATACGATCCCGACATCCGGCATTACCCAGCCCCCGGTCTTTGGCATCGCGCTGCGGGCCGTCCATGAAGCCGCGGAAAAGGCCGGTACCGCAAACGCCAGGGCACGCACGCTCGCCCTTTTCCATGCCGGCCTTAAATGGCATCGCTGGTGGTATTCCGCGCGCGATCCCGAGGGCACCGGCCTCGTCGCCCTGCTTCATCCGTGGGAAAGCGGCAGCGACAATTCTCCCGCCTGGGATATCGCCCTTGCTCGCGTACCGACCACGACCGACACCGCCGTCGTGCGCAAGGATACCGGCCATGTCGATGCCGCCATGCGCCCGCGTGACGAAGATTACCGCCGTTTCATCCATCTGGTCGATACCTATGCCGCCTGCGGCTGGGAGCCGGCAAAACAGTGGGAAAAGGCCCCGTTCAAGGTTGCCGAAGTCCAGACCACCGCGATCCTGCTCAAGGCTGGAGAGGACTTGGTACATCTTGCCGGCATCCTCGGTTTGGATGAGGCGGCTGAGGAACTGGCCGTCTATAACACGCTTACCCGCGAAGCCCTGTTGGCACAGTGGCGGCCGAAGCTTTCCCGTTTCGTATCGCGCGATCTAATCTCAAACGAGGATATCGAAGCGCCGACCCATGCCGGTTTCATTCCGCTCCTTGCGCTCGATCTGGACAAGGGCATGGCCGATGCGGCGGCAGCCGAAATGAAACTCTGGTCGGATGGCATGAAGGTAGCGTTTCCGACCACCAAGCCATTCGTCGGAAGTTTCGAAGCAAAGCGTTACTGGCGCGGTCCATCCTGGGCGATCATCAACTGGCTGCTGATCGACGGACTGACGCGCAACGGTCTGGCCGACATGGCTGTATCTCTACGCTCAAGCACAGTCAGCGCCATCGAGACCGAGGGTTTTGCCGAATATTTCGATCCAATCACCGGTGAGGGATGTGGCGGTCTCGGCTTCTCCTGGACGGGCGCGGCCTATCTCTGCCTGGCGGCGTAACTTCGGCGTGCCTGCTGTCGCATCAAGCAATGTTGGCGATCTAGTCCGTACAATGAACGGTGGGGCGAAGACCGCCCCACCGTTCAGGCCCAATAGCCACCGATGCTGCAAGTTATAAGGCAGAATTGATTATGTCGTGGAATGATCAAACGGTTCGAACTCTGTGCGCCGGATGTTTGACGCTGCAGTCGAAAGCGCCTCACCGTCTGCGGCGGTGTTGCGTAACCTGCCCCCGAAACCGTCAGGCAGATGCATTGTCATTGGGGCCGGCAAAGCATCGGCTGCAATGGCAGCAGCACTTAATGCAGCCTGGCCGGACGTGGCTAGCAAGCCTACATCCTTCCCTGCCTTTCGCGCCTGGAAATGGATAGGCAGGCGAGTGGATCTCAGACAGTCACGACGGAAGACAGTTTCTCTCATATTTTGGCTTCAATCGGAAAGCGGACACCGGCGTCGCCGCACCTCAAGAGCGAGCTGGCGATCGTTGCCGGCATCGCCAAGGCCACGCTTTCCGATAACCCGAAGTTGAAATGGGATGAATGGACCGCCGATTACGGACTGGTTCGCGACCTGATTGAGGCAAGCTATCCCAAGGACTTCAAAGACTACAATCAACGCATGTTTCAGCCGGGGGGGGCTTTTTTCGGGGTAATGATGCACATGATCGCGTTTGGAATACGGATGAGAAAAAGGCTGTGTTCACTACTCCGGAACGGCTGAATGCTCTGTCCTTCGAAGAACGTGCTGGCCGATACCGCCTCGTCACCATGCGCTCCAACGATCAGTTCAATACAACGATCTACGGCTATTCGGACCGTTTCCGTGGCATTGAAGGGACACGCGACGGGGTCATGATGTGCGAGGAGGACATCGAGGCGGCGGGCCTTTCTGCCGGACAAAGTATCCGACTGGTCAGTGATTTTGACGATGGAAAACGGCGGGAACTCGGGGGACTGATCATTACCCCCCATAATCTGCCCCGTGGTACGATTGGCGCCTATTATCCGGAAAGCAATGTCCTTAACGCGATCGATCATCACGATCGACTTTCCAAAACGCCTGCCTCGAAGGCTATCCCTGTCCGGATCGAGACGTAGCGACCTCGGCTGTCTTTATGTGACATGAACAGAGCGGAGCACTGGGACAAATGGAAACCACACGGACATTCAACGCCGTCGACGGCGATGTAACAGCGCGACGATTATCGAGGTAACTACGATGTCTGATATTGACAAGACACACCAGGGTACAGAGGGCCCATTGGGACGGCCCTTCAGCGTGGAAGCTGGAGAAAGCCTAGATCCGCAAGACGACGGCTCGTTCGTTGGAACCGAGACGAGAAAGGTTTACACCACGTCGTAATCGGTAGTCCTGGGATCCAGAGGTATTGACTGGTTATGATTGCCTAAAACTCTGAAATTAAGACAAGCTCTCGAACGGAATCGAACCACCCGACATCGGCGATATCTGATTGGACGGCCACTAAACCGCTTCGGCGATCAAATTCTGACTATTCTTCGTAACAAACGATCGGCAAGTGCGTTCTCCCGTGGCACTGGAGAACGAACTATGCAATCTGCAAGGTCTACCGATCACTTCAAGACAGCGTCGACAACGGAAGTCGAGCTCGAACGGGCATTCTCGCCGAAAACTCTGATCACACCACCAGTTGCACCTACAGCGCTGTGGACCATCGAACGGGGCATGTCGCCTGTAATCGCAACTGCGGTCCATGAGGGACACTCTACACGACTGAACCTACAGCCTTTATTCGGCTTGGATCATCAGGAGCGGTTACGGGAGGAGGATCCCTACACCGAGTTCACCATTCGCGATGTTCCCAATCGCATCGTCTTTCATCGCTCGCGTTTCGAAGTGGACATCAACCGCAATCGGGAGGGCGCCATATATCTGACGCCGGAACAGGCATGGGGTTTAAATGTGTGGGCAGGAGCACTTGCGGACGACGAGATAGAAGCCTCCCTACAAACCCATGACGCCTATTACGATATGCTGCTGGCTTTCCTGAAGGGTATCGAGCGCCAATTCGGCCGATTTGTCGTTCTCGACATCCACAGCTACAATCATCGCCGTGATGGGCCAGCCGCTCGACCTACGCCGCCGGAGCGGGCACCGGACATCAATATAGGCACATTCTCGATGGACAGCGAGCGCTGGGCGCCGGTAGTCGATGCACTCATCGGCCATCTCCGATCGCATACGATCGATGGCAGCCCTCTGGACGTGCGCGAAAACGTAGCATTCCAGGGCAAGGGAGAACAGACCCGGTTCATCCACGAGCATTTTCCCAAAACGGGCTGCGCAATCGCGGTCGAATTTAAAAAGTTTTTCATGGATGAATGGACGGGTGAACCAAATACTGGTGTCCTCGACCAGCTTCGCCAGGTCGTTGCAACAGCCGTCCCGATACTCGAGAAGACGCTCGCGAGCCAGCCATGACCAACGCCTCGTCGCAAACTCGCAGCAGTGACGACAACTGGCTCGACGAGATCGTATTCTGCCTTGCCCACGGCAAGTCGATCCGGCGCGACCTGCCCGGCGGAGGACGGCTGCATATCGACCGGCCTCTTCCCTTCCTTTGCGTCCATATCGCCGAGGACGGAGCAGAGCCGGCCGCCCGCGACATCGCACAAGCAAACGCGTCCTATCTCATAACTCCGCATGCGGCATCCGCGATCATGGTGATCGAGGCCATAGAGGCTCCGCTGCGCAAACAGTTCGGCGCATTCATCCTGTTCGACATCGGCGAGTTGAAGCAGGATCGGTTCCTGACCGACGATGCGCCTTTCCTGCCTCCATTCGAGATTGCTATATGGGCGAGCGCGGACATGGCGGAGGCGGCTGAAACATTTTCCGCCGCGATAAGCGACAGCGAGACAAGGTTTCGAACGCCGCGAGTCGAACGCGCGGAAGCGCCTCCGGCGCGCGAAGATAAGGCGTTGGGGCATGACCTCGGCTGTTCGACACTTGCCGTCAGGTTTGCCCCCGTCTACCGGCAACCCGGCAGCGACCAGATTTATCCGGAACTTCACGACCAATTGGTGTCGGTCCTGTTCGACGCGGGTCTGCGAGCCATCGCGTGTGTCGTCGAAGCCGGAAAAATCCTCCAGCCGAAGACGCATCGGGCACTCGGACGCAGGGCCTTCGTGGATGCGGTCTGGCGTGTCGACCGAAGCATTGACGAGGTGGCCTCGACATTCGATTTCCTGCTGGCGGTCACGCCGATCAATGCCGAGTCGGCTTTCGAAGCGTTCAAGCAAGAGGGCCATCGACCCGTCTTTCTGTACCGTCCTCTTGCCCTGCAGGTCGAGGCGGCAAAACGGAAGCTCTTTTCGATTTCCTTCGACCATCTCGAAGACCCGGTCCTGTACCAGCTTTATCGCGAAAAACAACAGGAACTCGATCTTCAGCTCTCGCTCCTTTCCTCCCGCCAGAAACCGCAGTTCGTCGAATTCGGTCGCGCGCTATACGGTCCGGTGGAACCCTCGCTGCTGCGCGAGGCGCAGATCATTCTGTCGCAGCTTACCAATACGGAACCGAGCGGTGACGACGACGGGGCGGCACAGGGCCGGATGGCCGACTGCTTTCAGGTGGAACGACGTGCCCGCACGATGATTGCCGCCTATCATCGCCGGCTGAAGGAGTTCGACGTCTCCGTCGAGCTTCGCGACGACCTGCCGTCCGGCCTCATGGTATCTGGCCATCGCTTGTTGATCGCACGCAGCACCGTGATGGACATGGCTCGGGTCGAGCCGCTGCTGTCGCATGAGATCGGTGTCCACCTGCTAACCTATTTCAACGGATCGGCCCAGGGCCTGCGGCTGTTTCGCTCCGGCCTTGCGGGATATGAGGGCATGCAAGAAGGTCTGGCCGTTTTCGCCGAATACCTGTCGGGCGGCATGACGCCGGCGCGCTTGAGGCTGATTGCCGGACGGGTGGTCGGATGTGCGTCGATGCTGGACGGAGCAACCTTTACCGAAACCTACTCTCTTCTTGTCGAGCAGCATAATTTTACGCCGCCGGCCGCGTTCAATATCGTTCTGCGGCTTTATCGCGGCGGCGGCCTGGCCAAGGACGCGATCTATCTGCGCGGTCTGCTTGCCCTGCTCGATCATCTGCGCACCGGTGGCGCACTCGAACCCTTCTGGATGGGTAAGATAGCCGCCTCGCATTTCGGTGTGATGCAGGAGTTGGCAGAGCGCGGCCTGCTGCGCCTGCCGGCGGTTCGTCCCCTCTTTCTCGAAACCGAAGACGGCCGCACCCGACTGGCACGCGCCAGAGACGGCATGCGTCCTCTCGACATGATTCAACGACAGGAGGCGTGATGCGGATTGCATTTTTTGTGAACTCGATTGCCGATGAGGCCGCATTCTATACGACTACGGCGCTAGCGCTTGCCGCAATCGCCCGCGGCCATGAGGTTTGCTACCTGACACCCGGCGATTTCGTGTTGCGCCCCGATGACAGCCTGATGGTGCGCGCGACCACTGTCAAAAAAGGCAAGACCAGGAAGCCAGATACATTCATAGCGGCGTTGCAGGGCGAGCAGGCTGAGATCCATACGATCCCAATCGAGGAGATTGACGTCCTGTTGCTGCGGAATGACCCCTCTCAGGACGCTGATGAGCGGCCTTGGGCAGCCCATGCCGGCATCATTTTCGGTCGTCTAGCGGCCGAACGCGGCGTGCTTACGCTCAACGACCCTGACGGCCTGGCCCGCGCGCAAAATAAGCTTTATTTCCAGGGTTTTCCTGAGGCCGTTCGCCCAACAACCCTTATCTCTAAAAGCATCGAGGAGATCCGCGCCTTTATCGACGAGCAGAAACAGGGCGCCATCCTCAAGCCGCTGCAAGGTTCCGGCGGGAAAAACGTTTTCAAGATCGCCTCCAGCAAGGAAGCCAATCTCAACCAGATATTCGAGGCCGTCAGCGGCGAAGGTTACCTGATCGCGCAAGGCTATCTTCCCGACGCGACGGCCGGCGACATTCGTCTTTTCCTGATGAACGGTCGCCCGTTGCAGCGGGACGGCGCCTACGCCGCGCTGCGTCGTGTTCCGGCGAAGGGCGAGGTGCGCTCCAACATGCATGCTGCTGGTACTGCGGCAAGCGCCGAGATCACATCCGAAATTCTTGCGGTGGCGGAAATGGTTCGCCCTAAACTGATAGAAGACGGCATGTTTCTGGTCGGCCTAGACATCGTCGGCGACAAGATCCTCGAGATCAATGTCTTCACTCCAGGCGGCCTTCCGGATATTACCGGGCTTCACGGAGTGGATCTGTCGGTCGACGTCATCATTGCGTTGGAACAGAAGGTCGAAATCCGGAACAATTACGCAGGTCAGATCAACAACCGTGCTCTCGCCACGCTGTAAAGTGGCTGATATCTTTCATAGATCGAGCACTGCGGTCTAGAAGGGATCAGACGTATGACCCGTCATTCCGACCAAGCGACGCTTCTAAAGCTCAGCAATCGCTTAGCCGCGGTATCAACCGCATTTTGAATTGGCATCACCAATTGTCAAAAGGATCGGCCGTGTCACGGCCAATCCGGCCAAATTACACCACCGGTGTTGTGGCGTCATTGTGGACAAGTCCGTGCGACTTCAGCTCCTGCCAGAATTTGTTCGGGATCTTGGTTTGCATCGCATTCCAGTCCTCACGGATCTGGCGATCGCTACCGGCGCCGATGACAAGCGCAACGGCGACATCTGGAGCCGCGGAAAACTGGATAGCGGCAGTGCGAAGGTCAACGCCATTGCGTTCCGCGACGTCGCGGAGTTTCGCCCGCTTTTCGATGACCTCGGGTGGGATCTTGTAGTTCTCCGCGCCGTAATTGTAGCGCGGGCTACCGCCAAGGAAACCGGCATTCAGGCTGGAGCCGATGACGAGCGAGACGCCTTTTTCGCGCACGGCCGGAAAAAGATGGTCGATGGTCTCAGCGTGGTCGATCAGCGAATACTGTCGTGCGCAGAGGCACACGTCCGGATCGGCATCGTCCATCACCTTGTGGATCGCCATCGGTGTGTTCACGCCGACGCCCCAGCCCTTAATCATCCCTTCGTCGCGCATTTTCGACAGCTCCGGAAACGCTCCCTTGCGGGCGATCTCGTACTGCTCTTCCCAAGGCGTCGGGAAAAACGCGAAATCCGGCGACAGGTCGTGGACGAAAGCAATGTCGAGGCTGTCGACACCAAGCCTCTGAAAACTGTCCTCGATCGAGCGGCGGACGCCATCCGCGGTGTAATCGATGACAAGATCGTTCGGAGAATCCGACAGAGGATACATCTTCTCGTGGCTGTTGGATTTTGACGCCTTGAGAAGCTTGCCGACCTTGAACGACAGAAGATAGTCGGAGCGCTTCTGATTGTGCAGGAAGTGGCCAAACCGACGCTCAGCCAAACCGAGGCCGTACCAGGGAGCGACGTCGAAATACCGGACGCCCACGTTCCATGCCGTTTCAAGCGCGGCTTGCGCCTCCTTGTCGGTGATCTTGTTGAACTCGTTTCCGAGCGAAACGCCGCCCATCCCGAAGCGGAATTCCGGCTTGAAGATATCTTTGGCACGTCCGATCTTTGTCATTGCTGGCTCCGTCGCTGTTTGGATAGGGCACTGGCAACTCTTCGATCATCATCGTGAGGTAGTTGTCTTCACGTCGCTCAACACGAACCTCGAGGCGACGCACCTTTTTGACGTGATAATCCCAATATTCTGCCTGACCGTCGGAAATCGGCCGATCAAGCAACTGATACAATGCGAATTCCGTCATCCCTTTGCGCAGGCTGAAGTTGCTAAACCAGCCCGGGTTCGCTGGGACCATCGCCGATTCCCAAAGCTTTTGAGGCGGCTTTTCCGCGATATACCGATCCGCATTCAGCCGAATGAACGTGGGCGCATCCGGCCATTCATTACGAGCCCAGTTTACAATTTCGGGAGACAAATAGGAGCAGAGCTCTGTGTAACCCTTGCCGGCGCGATAGACTTCCCCGCCGTCTACGGACGCAGTGGCGATCACGTTAATCAGTTCCTGATCTCGCGTCCCGCCCTGCCGCTGACGAATGTTCCTGTAAAGGTCAGGAGCATTTTCAAATAGGAGCTGGCTTTCAGTGTACGGTTCGCAAAGCGCTCGGACGGCAGTCTTTTTTCACTCGCGCTGCGCTTCGAAGGGCAACGCAAATGCCGCAAGGCGCTCGTGACGGGTCCAACCGGCGAAAAAACCGATGGTCAGATACCCATTGAGCCAGCTTTCGTCCTCCGAGGTTAAAACACTCTCACGGAAGGCGAGAAGTGGAACCAGCAATTCCGGATCGCGCTGCTCCACCAGTTCCTGCATGGCAGACCGACACTCTTAGCGTGATGCACCAATGCGACCAGTTTCTCGAAATATTCATCAATATCCATGCGACGCCCCAATATTCGTATCTCAAATGGCTGTACCCACTGCGCGCTAGATCCGCACTGTATCGCAATCAATCAAATTACATTACTCGAACGATCGCGCATGATTATGGTCACAATTCTTCTACACCTCGTATCAGTGGAAGTTCCGGCTTTTCACCTTCAGCGTATCGATATGGAGATCCGGAATGTAAATTTCGCGAGCCTGGGGCATCGGCCGTTCGCGTGGATCTGGACCGGCACCATGCTTGACCTGGTCGCCGCGTCCGTGCGGAACCGGAAAATCATTGTCCCGCTCGCCCAGGCTTGAGAGATCGGCCGAGAAGTCGAACAGCCGCTGAGCCACCAGATGCACCACCTCGCCTTCGCGCTGGATCTTTCCGTGGATCCCCATCATCGATGCGGTCATCAGCACCCGGCGCTGGCGCTCAAACAGTGACGGCCAGACGACGGCGTTGACGATCCCGGTTTCGTCTTCGAGGGTCAGGAACATCACGCCCTTGGCCGATCCCGGCCTTTGCCTCACCAGAACAAGCCCGGCGGTCCAGAGCCAGCGACCGTCGCGCTCAGCCATTGCCTCGGTGCAGGTGACAATACGCTTCTTCCTCAGGTCTTGGCGCAGGAAGCTTACGGGATGCTGGCGAAGCGTCAGACCGGTATGGGAGTAGTCTTCCACAACCTCCCTGCCCTCGGTCATCGATTTCAGCACGACGTCGGGCTCGATCAGTTCGGACGACGTCCTTGCCTCGCGTTCATCAGCCGCCGCCCAAAGCTCCAGCGGCTGGTCGCGCAGCGGCTTGATATCCCACAGCGCCTGACGGCGTTCGAGGCGAAGCGATGGCAGAAACGCATCTGCCTCCGCGAGAAGGACAAGCGTTACGGTCGGCACGGCCGAGCGCCGCCACATGTCGTCGACCGATGTGAACGGGGCCTCTCCGCGGGCGAGCACGATCCGCGCCGCGTTTATCTCCGACATGCCCTTGACCACACGCATCCCGAGCCGAACTGCCAGGCGCCCTTCCCGGCCTGTCGGCTCCATGGTGCAGTCCCAGCGGGATCTGTTCACACAGACTGGCCGGACTTCGACGCCATTCTTTTGCGCATCCTGAACGATCTGGGCGACACTGTAGAAGCCCATCGGCTGGCTGTTAATCAGCGCCGCGCAAAAGACATCCGGGTGATGGCATTTGATCCAGCAGGATGCGTAAGCGATCAGGGCAAAGCTTGCGGCATGGGATTCGGGAAACCCATAGGAGCCGAAGCCTTCCAGCTGGCCAAATGTCTGCTCGGCGAATTCCCGGGTATAGCCGTTCGTCAGCATACCGGCGATCAGCTTGTCCTTGAACTTGCTGACGCCGCCGGTGAACTTGAAGGTCGCCATGGATTTGCGCAGCTGGTCGGCCTCGCCGGCGGTAAAGCCGGCACAGACCATAGCCACCTTCATCGCCGATTCCTGAAAGAGCGGCACGCCAAGGGTCTTTGACAGAACCGCCTCAAGCTCAGGCGTCGGATAAAATGGCTCTTCCTTGCCCTCGCGCCGGCGCAGATACGGGTGAACCATGTCGCCTTGGATCGGACCGGGACGGACGATCGCCACCTGGATGACGAGATCATAGAAGGTGCGGGGTTTCAGGCGGGGCAGCATCGCCATCTGCGCCCGGCTTTCTACCTGGAACGTGCCGAGCGTTTCGGCTTTGCGGATCATCGCGTAGGTGGCCGGGTCCTCCTGCTCGACATCGGCAAGGCCCATGGGCAGATCCTTGTGGACGGCCAGAAGATCGAAGGCGCGGGCCATGCAGGACAGCATTCCGAGGCCGAGCACGTCCATTTTCATGAACTTCAAGACTTCGATATCGTCCTTGTCCCATTCCACGACTTGTCGGTCATCCATCGCCGCCGGCTCGATCGGCACGAGATCGTCGAGCCGATCCTGGGTCAGGACGAATCCACCCGGATGCTGGCCGAGATGGCGAGGCGTGCCGATCAGCTGCGCGGAGATCTCGAGCGCCAGGCGCAGTCGATAATCGGTGGCGTTGAGATTGTTGTCCTTCAGCTGCTTTTCGCCGATCGCTTCGCGGCTAAAGCCCCAGACGCCCGAGAGAAGCTGGGCGATCAGATCTTCTGGCAGGCCGAGCGCCTTGCCGACATCCTTCATGGCTCCTTTGGTCTGGTACCTGAGTACGGTGCAGCAAAGCGCCGAGCGCGACCGGCCATAGGTCTCGTAGATCCACTGGATGACTTCTTCTCGACGATTATGCTCGAAGTCGACGTCGATATCCGGTGGTTCGTCGCGTTCTCGGCTGACGAAGCGTTCGAAGAGCAGATCGGAGGTCTCTGGATTGATGGACGTGATGCCGAGACAATAACAGACGGCGGAATTGGCGGCCGACCCTCGCCCTTGGCAGAGGATGTTCTTCGATCGGGCGAAACGAACGATCGAGTAGACCGTGAGGAAATAGGGTGCATACTGCATCTCGCGGATGAGCTCTAGTTCATGCAGGATGGCCTTGCGCACCTTTTCCGGAACGCCTTCCGGATAGCGGTCGGCCGCGCCTTCCCAGGTAAACTTCGTCAGCGACTGCTGCGCATCGAGGCCCGGTACGATCGCCTCCTCCGGGTACTGGTACTGCAGCTGAGACATGTCGAAGCGGCAGCGCTCGACAATCTCGCTGGAGCGGGCCAGCGCCTCCGGATATTCAGGAAAAAGCCGGTGCATTTCCTCCGGCGCCTTCAGGAAGCGGTCGGCATGGCGCTCGCGGTCGAAGCCGACATCGTCGATCGTCGTGTGATTGCGGATACAGGTGACGATGTCCTGCATCTGCCGGCGACCCGGCTCATGGAAGAGCACGTCATTGGTGACCACAGTCTTCACTTTGTACCTTACGGCGAGGTTCGACAGATTATGGAGACGCAGCCGATCGTTCGGGCGTCGGCGCAGGCACAGGCTCACGTAGGCGCGATCGCCGAAGATCTCCGCGATCTTCCGCAGTTGGCCGGCATAGACTTCATCCGCCTCGTCGGGGACGAGAACGGCGATCAGCCCTTCGCTATAGGCTTCGACATCGGTGAGATCGAGGATGCACTTGCCTTTTCCGCCCCTGCCCTTTCCCAGTGACAGAAGCCGGGTGAGGCGCGAATAGGCCGGCCGATCTGTCGGATAAACGAGAAGCGACATGCCGTCGGCGAGATCGAGCCGGCAGCCGACGACAAGCCGGATCCCGGTTGTCCGCGCTGCCTCCCAGGCGCGCACGATGCCGGCGAGACTGTTGCGGTCAACGATCCCGATCGCCTCGATGCCCAACGCTGCCGCCGTCTCGAACAGTTCCGGCGCCGAGCTTGCGCCGCGCAGGAAGGAAAAATGGCTGGTCACCTGCAGCTCGGCATATCTCATCCGAAGCCCCCCCTTATCCGAAGACGCCTTGGAGAAACCAGCGATGGGCACCGGTCTCCATATGGACGCCGTCACCGGTGCGAAACACCCAGTAGCGCTCGCCCTGCTCGTCCTCGACCACAAAATAGTCCCGCACCGCCTGCATTTCGGTCGGCCGAACCCACCATTCGCCGAAAATGCGTTCCGGCCCATCAGCGCGCTTCACCCGCCGGCGCTTGCCGCGCCAGGTGAAGACGGCCGGCGGATGGTCGGGCAGGACGTTCATCACTTCGATTGGATCGGGAAAGGCGAGCAGCCGCGACGGCCTCGGCCATTTCGCGGCCCAGTCGGCGCCAGTCTCGGCCGCCGTCGGCGCAATCCTGCGAACCGAGCGTTCGGGGACGTCGGAGGCAATGGGCGTGACCCGGTAGAGGCGCTGGCCGCGATTGCCGAGAATATCGACGAGCGGGGTGACATCGATGACCTCTTCCTCGATCAGCGACGAGGCGACCTGCTTTTCTTCGAGCGGCTCGGCCATGATGGCAACAAGCACCATACGCTCGATCCCGAAACCCGGATCGATCGCCTCGATCCGGTCGCAGAGAAGCTTCGACAGGCGGGCGGGATCGCGCACCGGCCTTGCGAGGCCCGCACGGATCGACTGGCGGGTATTGTCGACCCGATGGATGATCAAATCCGACCGGCGCACCCCGAGCCCCCGCGTTTCCAGCTTCTCGGTCAGCTGATCCACGAGCCGGCGGACATATTTAGCGATTGTCTCGGCCGCGCCGATCGGCTCCTGGAAACTCCTGAAGACCTCGACAAGCTCGGGGGTGCGCAAGGGCTCGATCGGCTCGGCGAGCCGGCCGAACATCTGGTCAAGCCGCCGACCGAGCTCCGGCCCGAAGCGCAAGGTGAGCGGCGCGCGCGGCATGGCCGACAGCTCGCCGACGGTCTCAACGCCGAGCACGCGCAGCGCCTTGATCGTATCAGCGGGCAGCCGCAGGCAATGGATCGGCAGGCCGGTCACCGCCTTGGCGGTCTCACCGATCGGGACGACACTGGTTTCGGCCCCTGTCATGCGGGCAACCGAATATGCGGCGCCCCATGTGTCGGCAACCGCAGCGCGCGCGGTCAGCCCCCTCGCCCGCAACGAGTTGACGAAGCTGGAGATAAGCGACAGCTCGCCACCGCGAAGGTGATCGGCGCCCTCGGTATCGAGGATCAGCCCGTCGGTCCCGTCGACAGCGACGACCGGGCTGTATTGCCGAAGCGCCCAGAGCGCGAGGCGTTCGAGCGCCGCGGCATCCGCCTGAGGATCAGCATCGATCATCGTCAGATCGGAGACCAGCGCCTGCGCCTTGCTCGCCGGCATGCCGACGCGCAGACCAAGCTTCAACGCCTGCGGCTCGACCGCCGAGAGAAAGCGTTTAGCGCCGGATTTTGCGACGACGACCAGCGGCTGGTCAGCCGGTACGTTGTATCCACTGGTGCGTCGGATGCGCTCCGTCGCGAGATAGGGGAAGAAGACAGATACGGCCCTGGGCATCACAGGCTCCAATTTCGAACTCGGCACACTCGCCCGCTTTGACGCGCATCAGTTCGGCCAGCCAGCGTGCGCGTCCGACGCCGGCGACGGGTAAGGGTTCGGAGGGCAGGACGCTGACTCGCCACCTGGTCGTCGAAGCCGTCGGCTGGCCGTAATCGGAGGCTTCCGCCTGCCGACGCCAGCGCCTGAGTGCGATCCCCATTGTTCCGGTCTTCTCCGCGGCCAGCTGGAGGCGCCTGGAGGCCGTCATCGGAAGCCGGACCAGTTCGCCGACAACGGTGCCAAGACCGCCGAAGGCAAGCCCCTCTTCCATCGAGGCCAGCACGTCCTCCTCCTTATCGGCTTCACAGAAGATGACGCGGTCAGGATGCAGCCCTGCCTGAGAGATTGCCGGAAAGAACAGATCAGGTCGGGTCAAGCACCAGAGGACCTTGCCCTTCGAGCGCGCGGCGATGCCCGCGACGAAAAGAACGGCCGCGGCTCCGTCGACTGTCCCTGCCCCTCCTCCGGCAACCTCATGCAGCGCGCCGAAAGCAAGCCCGCCCCCGGGCAGGTGCTCGTCGATCTCGGCCACACCGAAGGGCAGGACCACGGCTTTTCGGCTCGCTGATCCCTCAAGGTGAGCAATTCTCTCTCTCAGGTCCTTGAGAACGCGAGGACTGTTGGCGCGCGACATCGTTCACGGACCTCCTCAGGCTCGCGTTTCAGGTTTTAATGTCCGAAAGGACGGCGATGTTCCTTTTTTGTTCTCGAAACTAATAAGAGTCAAGCGGGCGGATTCTCCCGCTTACGGTCGTGAATTGGACTTCTGCACACGATTCACAAAGAGAATCATGGGTATATCCTGGTCATTCGGGGAAGAAGACGAATGAAAATTTTCCTATTCAGACTTCCCTCAGATAGGAAAAGGCAGGCAACCACCACATTGCAAACTGTCAGAAAACTGCATATATTTCTGACAGGAGAATTGCCATGCAACGACTGACAGCACAGATCATGGCCTATGCCGAACAGCTGCCCGAGGGAACGGCGCTGTCCGCGAAGGCCTTCCTGCATTTGGGAAACCGAGCGGCGGTAGACCAGGCGTTATCGCGTCTTTATGAACGCGGCGAGCTCGTTCGGGCCGGTCGGGGGATCTATCTCAAGGCAATCAAGAGCCGCTTTGGAAGCCGGCCACCGACGGTCGAGCAGGCCGTCGAAGCCGTTGCGCACCAGCGTGGCGAGGTGATCGTTTCGAATGGTGCCGCGGCTGCAAACGCGTTGGGGCTGTCCACTCAGGTACCGATCCGGTCCGTCTATTTCACATCCGGCCGCAGCCGAACCATGACTGTCGGTAGTCAGACGGTCGAGTTGAAGCACGTGCCGCGCTGGCAGCTCGCCTTGGCGAATAAGCCTGCCGGCTTGGCTGTGCGCGCGCTGGCATGGCTTGGTCCGGAAAAGGCAGAAGAGGCACTTCCGAGCATCAAGCGGAAGCTTTCCGCCGAAGCGTTCGGCGAACTCGTTACAGCCGCCCCTCAGTTTCCCAGCTGGCTTGCCCGCAGTGTAGGAAAGGCCGCTTATGGCTGAACAGTTTTTGCAGCTGTCTCGGGACGATCGAAGGGAAGTTCTCGCAATCGCCGCGGAGAAAGCCGGGCGGCCGATTCATCTTCTGAAAAAGGACACGTGGGTCGTCTGGGCACTGCAGACCCTTTATGGAACGACGCTCGGTGACCATCTCGTCTTCAAAGGCGGCACGTCCCTCTCTAAAGCCTACAATGCTATCCGCAGATTTTCGGAAGATGTCGACCTGACCTACGATATCCGTGAACTTGCTCACAAAGACCCGCCCTGCGAGAACCCATCATGCGGCGACAGCATGTCGACCGCGGAGACAACCGTGCCCACGGCGCCGGACGAATTTGTGGGAATAGTGATGCGACCCCTTAAACGTGAAAAAATACTGTGATGCATAGCTTGCAGCACGGCAACGAAATATATCGTCTAAAATCTGCTTGACCTCATACAGGCGATTAGACAACGGATATGAACCACAGACCCGCGAACTGTTCCGCCATGGGCCTGATTATATTCGAATTTACGGCCTATCATTGCCAAGGCATCTTCCACTAGACCCCTTTCGCTCGCTACCGGATTAACTCCCAAAAGCTCTGGTGACGCTCAGAGCCTTGATTAAAAACGCGATCTGGTCGCGAAGACCTGCTTCAGTGTCGTTGCCTTCCCGGACCTCCTGTTCAACGAGCACAGGGTGATAGAATGGCGTGAAGGCAGTCATCACATTTCTTGCTTCACGCCCGGGATCCTGGACTTCGAATTCCCCGGAGACTATCCCGTCCATCACAATGGTCCGGAGGATTGTAACAACTTCATCATTATGCGCTTTGTAGATCGCCCAATTTTCACCTGCCGCCGCCGCCATCAACTCATGAACGCGCTTCTCTTCGACAAACGTTGTCTTTCGCATCTGGTGTAGTAGCGTCAGAGTTTTTTCGAGCTTCGTTTGAGCCGATCCACAAACGCACGCGGTCGACTTTACGGCTTGGATGAATTCCATGAAGAACCACCGACCACAAACTGACGCATCTATCGCCATCCTGGAAGGAAAAAAGCGATAGATATTTCCAGTGCTCATGCCCAAGCAACCTGCAATATCAGCGACTGTAGTTTTCCGGAAGCCGATGCGGCGAAAGTGATTTTCCGCCACATCCAGGATACGTTCGCGCGTCGTCGCGACTTCAAGTTCCACAAGTTCAGGACGGCTCCTGAGTAGTCGAGCAGATCTCTTATCCATCCAGCGTTCCAACTGAGATCCTTATTCGGCAGCCATCGCCCGCGTATGTTCCGGCTCGACATCCTGGACCGGATGGCTATGGACTGCCACCTTCGGGGGCGTAATCCGGAACCACACAGCATAGAGGGCCGGAAGAAAAAGTAGGATCATCACGGTGCCTGCGGCCGTTCCGCCAATCAGGGTATAGGCCATCGACCCCCAGAAAACAGAATGCGTCAACGGTATGAATGCGAGGATCGCCGCAAGGGCAGTGAGGATGACAGGACGTGTCCGCTGCACGGTCGCCTCAACGACAGCATGGTAGTCGTCGAGACCCGCGGCCTGATTATCCTTGATCTGCTCCGTCAGGATCAACGTGTTTCGCATCAAGATACCCGCTAGCCCTATAAGGCCAAGAATGGCGTTGAAGCCGAACGGCTGATTGAACAGGAGCAAGGTCGGAACCACACCTGCAAGACCAAGCGGTGCTGTCAGCATCACCATTGTCATCGTCGACAAGCTACGAACCTGAAGGATGATGACGATCAGCATAGCCGCAATCATCAGCGGGAAAACTTGAGCGAGTGCCGTGTTTGCCTTGAGAGACTCCTCGATGTTGCCGCCCATCTCGATATGGTATCCAACAGGGAGCGACGCGATGAGCGGCTGTAGTGCCTTCCTGACCTGTTGCGAAACCTCCGGTGGCTGCGTCGCCTCGTTGATGTCGGACCTGATCGTGATGACCGGGGTCCGGTCACGACGTTTCAGGATCGGCTCTTCAAACCGGATCTCGGAGTGCCCGAGTTGATCCAACGGCACCTGACGGCCATCGCGGCTCATCAGCGAGAAGTCGGCAAGCTGCGATGGGTCGAGACGGATTTCGCCGGCACTGCGTGCGACGACGGGCACATTTCGAATATTGTCGCGCACCTGCGTGACGGGGATGCCGGTGAGCAGCATCTGCATCTGTTGGGACGCCTCCGACGGAGAAAGACCAATCAGATTAAGTCGCTCCTGATCAGGGATAAACCGCAAGACCGGTGTCCGGTTGCCCCAGTCACGGTTGGCCTGCCGAACATCGGGAACGGTCTTCATGAGCGCCAGAGCCTGCTCTGAGATCTTGTAGAGTTCGTCCTGATCGGGTCCCATAATCCGGAATTCGACCGGGAACGGCGTGTACGGACCAAACACGAGCTGCGTCACCCGGACAGACGCTTCAGGAACAAGACCCTCCGAAATAGCTGCACGAAGACGGTGCTTCAGTCCTTCGCGTGCATGGGCGTCTGGCGTGAGTACGACGACCTTGGCGAAGGCGGGGTCGGGCAGTTCCGGTGCCATGGCAAAGAAGAACCGGGGCGCGCCCTGCCCTATATAGGACGTGACGATATTGCTCTCGGGCTGGGTCTGCAGCCAGTCTTCGACCTTCTTGACTGCGGATGTCGTCGCTTCAATGCTTGTGCCTTCGGGCATGCGCACCTCGACCAGGACCTCTGGACGGTCCGATGTGGGGAAAAACTGCTGCTTTACGGCGCCCATTCCGCCAACCGAAGCGGCCATGGAAATGCCGACCACGGCGCAGACCATGAACTTATGGCGGACGGCGAACTCGATGACGGAACGCAGACGACGATAGTTCGGCGTGTCATAGATGGCGTGATGACCGCCCTCGACCGGCTTGATGTTGGGCAACATCTTCACACCGAGATAGGGCGTGAAGGTGACGGCGACGATCCAGGATACGATGAGCGCAAAGCCCACGACCCAGAAGATGTTTCCGGCATATTCGCCTGCGGTCGACTTGGCAAAACCCACGGGCATCAGTCCGATGATCGTGACCAGCGTTCCGGACAGCATCGGCGCTGCCGTATGACTCCAAGCATAGGCGGCCGCCTTGATGCGGTCCATGCCCTCTTCCATCTTCACCACCATCACTTCGATAGCGATGATGGCATCGTCAACCAGAAGTCCGAGCGCGAGGATCAAAGCGCCCAGCGTAATGCGGTCGAAGAACCGTCCGGTTTCCAGCATGATCAAGAAGACGACGGCCAGCGTCACCGGCACGGCCAGTGCGACAACGATGCCGACGCGCCAGCCGAGTGCGACCAGGCTGACGAACAGAACCACACCCAGCGCCATGGCAAATTTGAGCATAAACTCGCCGACGGCTTCATCGATGTTGACGGCCTGATCGCTGACCTTGGTCAGCGTCATGCCCAGCGGCAGTGTCTGCGCGATTGCTTCGGACCGAGCCTCGAGCGCCTTGCCGAGATCAAGACCGTTCCATCCCGCCTGCATCACCGCACCCAGCATGATCGTCGGTTCGCCCTCGTGGCGGATGAGGTAGGTTGCAGGATCCTGATAACCGCGACGCACCTCAGCGAGGTCGGAGAGCTTCAGGGTTCGTCCAGCAGCAACGATCGGCGTGTCGGCAATCGCCTGGACGCTGTTATAAGCTCCGTCGAAGCGGATAAAGACCTGTGGACCCCGTGTGTCGATAGAACCCGCCGGCGTCACCGTGTTCTGTCGCTGCAGCGCAGAAGCGATATCCTGCCCGGATATGCCGAGTGTCGCGAGCTTCGCATAGGAGAACTCGACAAACATCTGCTCGGGACGCTCGCCGACGATGTTGATTTTCTTGACGCCAGGCACGTGCAGGAGGTCCTGGCGGATGACTTCCGCCTGGCGCACGAGATCGCGCATCGGCATTCCCTTGGCCTTCAGGGCATAAAGGCCGAAACTCACGTCGGAATACTCATCGTTGACGAACGGTCCGATGACGCCAGGAGGGAGATTGCGGGCTTCATCCCCGAGCTTCTTGCGCGCCTGATAGAATTCTTCTGCGACGGCGCTCGCCGGCGTGTTGTCCTTCAGCGTGACTGTGAGGAAAGCGTAGCCGGGCCGCGTCGTCGTTTCGACACGGTCGTACCAGGTGAGTTCCTGGAGGCGCTTTTCGAGGGGTTCGGCAACAAGGTCCTGCATTTCTCGCGCGGTCGCGCCCGGCCAGACGGACGTGACCGTCAGTGTCTTGATCGTGAACGACGGATCTTCGGCGCGTCCCAGCTTGACGAAGGCGTAGGCGCCAGCGGCGGCCAGCAGCACGATAAAGAAAAGAGTGATGGCACGCTCGCGAACGGCGATGGCGGAAAGATTGAAGTTCATTAGTTTTCCACCTCTTGTTGCGAGGCAATCCTGACGGTTGCGCCATCGTTGAGAAGATGAGCGCCCAAGGCAACGACCTGCTCTCCAGTCTCAATCCCGGTAATAAATGCCGTCTCCACGCCAATCTGGCGGACCTTGACTGGTGTGAACTTCACAGTCGAAGTGGTGCCGTTGACAACCCAGACGCCTGTACGATTGCCGTCGTCCAGAATAGCGCCGACGGGTACTGCAACTTCCGACTGGCGGTCGGCGTCAGGGATTTTGATTGTCACGGTCGAGCCAAGCGGGGCTGAAGCCGCATCGCCATCGAGAATGTAACGAGCCTCGTAAGTCCGGGTTTGGGGATCGGCAGAATCGGAGATCTGCCGCAGCCTGGCCTTGCCGCTGAGACTGCCGCCTCCGTAGACATCGGCCTGCGCCTCGGAGCCGAGAGCAGGCCGCAGGGTCTCAGGAAGCCAGACGACGGCTTCCCGTGGTCCGGACTGTGCCAGTTGCACGACCGTCTGGCCTGCTGCTACGACCTGCCCGGGATCTCCAAGCGTTTGGACGATGGTTCCGTCAGAGTCTGCGACGAGAAGCGTGTAGAGGGTTTTGTTTTCAGCCACTTTGGCGTCGGCTTCTGCTGCCGCGAGTTGAGCCGTCGCGGTATCCAGCGCCGCTTTTGCCTGTTCATATCGCTGTGGAGTGGCTGCCAAACCATTTTTTACCAGCGCTGCATAGCGTTTCTCGTCCGCCTCCGCCTGGACCAGAACGGCGCGTGCTGCCGTAACGGTGTTGCGCCTGGATGTCAGCGCCAGTTGAAGATCGGTTTCATCAATGCGCATGAGTGCCTGGCCTTTGCTGACCTGCTGCCCCACATCGACCATCCGCTCGACGATCTTGCCCGGAACACGGAAACCAAGGTTGCTCTGGACACGGGACGCGACCGTTCCTGTGAAAGAGCGCTCAGTCATTCCGGTATTAGTGGTCTCTGCGACCCGAACCAAGGGGGAGGCTGTCCTCGGATCAACAGCCACCGCTTCCTGCCTCGTCGGTTCGTAGAACATGAAAAAGGCTCCGCCAGCGCCAGCGGCTGCCACGAGGCCGACGACAGACAGGACGTGTTTGCGTTTCATTTTTGCGTTCTCTTCTTGACCAGCGACCCAAACGAATTAGATTGCGATCTAACTCTATTTATGATATAGATGTCAATTGAAATCTAATTGGAGATCGATATGAGAGTGAGCCGCGCGCAAGCTGAAGAGAATCGGGACAGGGTCATTGATGTCGCGAGCCGTATGTTTCGTCAGCATGGTTTCGATGGCATCGGGCTCAAGGATTTGATGAAAGGGGCCGGTCTCACGCAAGGAGCGTTTTACAAGCAGTTTGCGTCGAAAGACGATCTGGCCGCTATCGCGTCAAGGCGCGCCATGGAAAGCGCCACACGCAGATGGTCAGCGGCCGCCAATGACAGTGCCGACCCCCTTGAGGCTGTTATGGCCTTCTACCTATCCTCGGATCATAGAGGAGAAAAAGCGGAAGGTTGTCCGCTGGTAGCGTTGGGATCTGATGCGGCCCGACAAAGCGCTGAGGTCAGGCAACCTTTCGAAGACGGTATTCGTGCTCACTTCGAGGTGCTGAATGAATTGACAGGTGACAGCAAGAGTTCCGAACCAGGTAGCAAGGCCATGGCAATCCTTTCTCTTATGGTGGGCGCCGTGACGCTATCGCGAATCATGGAAGACGCGACCATGTCACAAGGCATTCTTGATGCAGCGGCTGACGAAGTCAGACGCATTGCCCGCCGCGATGATGTCGCCTGAAGGTCAAGCCGGGTCCAACGCCCTGGCATGATAAGGGCCAAAGTTTAGCGCCCCGACAGGGTGAGGCCTCTTTCGGCACTTGCTTAAACTGCATGTATTTACAAAAGGCCCTGACCGCATTGTCGGACGGGATGCTGAAGGCATGCCTATTTCTAATGAGACAAAAGGTGGAAAACAGATGCGTCGTATCGTTGTTACGGGAATGGGAGCCGTCAGCCCTCTGGGTGCGAATGTCGGGATCTCATGGTCGCGCCTGATTGCGGGACAAAGCGGTTTGCGGCGACTGTCGGACGAGATCGTCGCAGACCTGCCTTCGAAGATCGGAGGCGTCGTCCCCTCAATCATTGAGGATCCGGAAGGCGGCTTCGATCCGGATACGGTCCTCGCTCAGAAGGACCAACGCAAGGTCGACCGGTTCATCATCTTTGCACTGGCGGCCGCCGAAGAAGCCCTCGCGCAGGCGAACTGGAAACCGACGTCGAACGAGGACCGGCTGAGAACCGCGACGATCATCGCATCCGGCATTGGCGGCTTTCCTGCCATCACCGAAGCCGTCCGCACCGTCGATCAACGCGGTGTGCGCCGTCTTTCGCCCTTCACCATCCCGTCGTTTCTCGTCAACCTCGCAGCGGGACAGGTCTCGATCCGCCATGGCTTCAAAGGTCCTCTGGGGGCACCAGTCACGGCGTGTGCTGCTGGTGTCCAGGCAATCGGCGATGCTGCCCGGCTCATTCGATCTCATGAAGCAGACATCGCAATTTGCGGCGGGACAGAAGCCTGCATGAACATCGTGAGTTTGGGCGGTTTTGCCGCCGCCAGATCGCTGTCGAGCGGTTTCAACGAATCGCCCCGCCGCGCATCGCGCCCCTTCGACACATCACGCGACGGCTTCGTCATGGGCGAAGGAGCCGGCATGCTTGTCATCGAAGCTTTGAGCCATGCGCTCGCGCGCGGTGCAACGCCACTTGCCGAACTGGTCGGATATGGCACGACCGCTGACGCCCATCACATCACCTCTGGACCGGAAGACGGCAACGGCGCACGCAGGGCGATGGAGATCGCCATTGCGCAGGCCGGAATTTCTTCGCGCGAGATCGGCCATTTGAACGCTCATGCGACGTCTACTCCGGTCGGGGATCTTGGTGAAATAAGGGCCATCAAGAGCGTATTCGGGTCCGATAAGACGGTCGCCGTTAGCGGGACCAAATCGGCAACAGGGCATTTGCTCGGTGCGGCCGGCGGTCTCGAAGCTATCTTCACAATTCTGGCGCTTCAGAACCAGATCGCGCCGCCGACGCTCAACCTGAACAGTCCCGATCCTGAAGCCGACGGCATCGATTTCGTTGCGAACCAAGCGCGTCGTTTGGACGCTGAGTACGCCATATCGAACGGCTTCGGCTTCGGCGGCGTTAATGCCAGCGCACTCTTCCGGCGTTGGCCAAAGGTAAACGGCACTTCGACATCTGCCATCGCCTGACAGTTAGCGTCGAGCGACGATCTCCTGAACAGCCTGATTGATCGAAGAACAACAGCTTCATCCGGTCACGCCGGCAATTGCTAGAAGGCAAACACCGCAGGGGCAAACGGGTCCAGCGCCATCGTCTCCTGGACCAGGACCGCAAGGCTGTTGATGCCGGCCCGGAAGTCGATCGGCTCCCGATGCAGGTAGACCTTCAGATCAGCGCCCAGTCTGAACATGACCCAACGCTCCTATGATTGCCGCCAGCCCATTCTCATCGTCATACTCAAGGGTCAGGCTGATCCCGTTCGGCAGGAGCGCACTCACCTTGGACGTCTGATACGGCTTGCCCAACGGCACGCTCTTTGTCAGTAAATCGCCGCCAGAAGTCGGAGGCATATCTGGAGCAATCTGAACCGGAACGAATGCCGAGACCAAAGGCAAAGGACGCTTCTCCATGGCCTTCTTTTTCCACTTGCGAACGAGATTAGCATTCACGCCATGTTCCCGAGCAAGTCGAGAGACCGGAACGCCGGGCTCCAAACACGCTGCGACGAGCTGATCACGCGAAGCAGGGTCATATCGACGGCGGAGTCGCGACCAACAAGCCGCACCTGCAATTTAAGAGCATCTTCATCCATGATTTGGTGTCCACCTATTTTGGTGTACACCTCATGCCTTAGAGCGCTGCGCTTCAGAAGGTGCGCAGAAATTCGCGCTTACCTTCAATCATGCGCGATCGTATGTGAAGGATGTGAGTAGCGTGGTGACGAAATTGCTTGCCCGTTCCTTGACCAGCGTCTCCGTCCACTCGCTGGTGCCGCGGAGCCTCAAGTCTGTCTGGATGCTGTCGACGGCAGCTTCCTCAATTCGCTTGACGTGGGCGTTGAACGTAGCCTCTCCGCCGCCGTGGTACATGTCACGAATGACCATGCGCAGAATTTCCTGGATCGCAATCTGCCAGGCCGTATTGATCGCCTGCAGGTCTTTGGTGTTAGTTTCCATAGTTGCGGTCCTTGGGAGTTATGACTGAATGACGGGCGCGCCTCGAGTGAGGGCGCATCGCTGGATCGGCAGAAGCGTAGATCCGCCATCCTACAGGCCTAAGCCTGGCGGGACTTGCGGGCGGCGTAGCGTCGGTCGCGCTCAGCCTTGCGAGCGGCCTCGTCCTGAACCACCCGCGAGATTCGGGCATTTTCGGCCGAATTTCGCGCCTCGATCTCGGCCACGGCGGCCGCCTCGATGGCTGCCTGTTCTTGAGCGGCAAGGGTGACGATCCGGGTCTGTTCCTCGTGCTTTAGTCGTTCCCGCTCTGCACGGCGCGCCTCACGAGCTTCAACGAGGGAGATCCGCTCGGCCTGTCTGGCGGATCGTGAAGGCTCGGCCGCCTTCTTTGCTGAGCGGTAGGCGATGAGAAGGGCAGCTTTGGCGTCTGCAGCAGCCGAGCGTCGATCGGTGAGTTCGTTGTTTCTGGCGTGTCTCAAATCTTTATCCTGAGTTATCGTGGGATGTTCAGCTGAACTTCGATCGTTTGGCAAGCAGTGCGGATGTTGCAGATGCTCTGTCGGCGCGTTCCTTGGCGAGGCGCGCTTCGCGCAGCCTCATTGTCTTGGCGTCGCGAGCCTGAGCCATCGATGCGAGCTCTTCCGCCGCATTGTTCTTGGCGAAGAACTCCGTCTGAATATTGCCAAAGGCAGCCTCAGCCTGTTGTCGAGATTTACTGTATGTCTCTGTCATTTGTCGTCGATCTGGCTATGAGCCGAGATGAAAAAGGCCAGGCGAACCGCCTGGCCTCAAAATGATAACTGCTTCCGGCAGTGCCAGTACATCCGTGGTCAAAGGGAAGCAGATATCGATCAAGCGGACTGCAGATTGCAGGCTGACATCTTGCCCGACTTCATGTCGCGCTCGAGTTCGAAGCCGATCTTCTGGCCTTCGACGAGTTCGCGCATTCCTGCGCGCTCGACAGCCGAGATATGAACGAAGGCGTCAGCGCCGCCGTTGTCAGGCTGGATGAAGCCGAAGCCCTTGGTGGAATTGAACCATTTTACTGTGCCAGTGGTCATGATGAACCCTTTCAAAGCATAGAGTGAGGGACCGCGAAGCAAGCACCACGCAGCGGAAAACCGACTATTTTTGAGAGAGAAGTTCGCTTAAAGCGCGGTGCCAATCGCGCGGTAGACAAAGCTCGGCAAGCAAAAGATCGATGAAGCAGAATTACCGAATAAAGAGTGCTACGTCAACGTTTAGTTTTCAAAATGACACATTTACACCCTCGGGTTGCGTTATCTTTAAAAACGGTGCGGCGCTTCGGCTGGATTAATTCCGGCGCACAGTATCAGGGCATGGTCGGGCAACGAACCTATCCCGCAGTCTCTGTGGACGGGAAAACGGCGGCAGCGCTCACCTGATCATTCATGAGCTTGCGACGAACTCAGCGAAATATGGCGCTCTGTCTACGGTTAATGGTTACATCAATTTAGAGTGCCATCACGACGACGACACCCTAAATATCGTCTGGCGTGAGACAGGGCGGACCGCCTTCGCCCGGCGAGCCTACGAAAAGAGGCTTTGGCACGAAAAAGGTCAACAGGACGGTGGAGGCCCAACTTATTGGCAAGATCGCACGACAATTTAAAGGACTCGGCTTGGTGATCACACTTGCCGTGCCGCCAGCTGTCATTAGACGCTAGCGGTGGCTCGGAACAGCGGTCCCAACAGCTAAGGCAGGCATTCGCTTTCCATACCCCTGCCGCGCCGGAAGACAACCCTCTAATGATCCAGCTTGATCGCTCTGGACTTGCTTGACGAGTGACCTAAGTCGCCCCTGCGATATTCGATGGGATTGCTATGACCTCACACGTTTCCGACCGGTACAACGACATATTCGTTGGCGATGGCGAGATGGCGCAGATGATGCGTCTGCACAATTGGGCGGAAAGCTCGGTTGGACCGCCCGAGACATGGCCCGAAGCACTCAAGGTGGCCATCCGTCTTCTGCTGACCTCCAAGTTCGAGATGTGGCTCGGTTGGGGGCCGGACATAGCCTTCTTCTATAACGACGCTTACCGGCCAACTTTGGGCGGCAAGCATCCCAATGCGCTGGCTGTCCCAACAAAGACGCTTTGGGCGGAAATCTGGGATGATATCAAAGACCGGCTGGAAACCGTGTACGGCACAGGACAGGCGACCTGGGACAGGGCACTGCTTCTTCTTCTGGAAAGGAATGGCTATTCAGAGGAGACCTATCACACCTTTTCCTATAGCCCACTGATAGGGGATAGCGGCAAGGTTGAAGGGGTATTCTGCGCCGTAAGCGAGGAAACAGAACGGGTTATAAGCGAACGGCGTCTGGGGACTATGCGGACCCTCGCATCAGGCCTGGCTGCAGCCAATACCGCAACTGAGGTTTTCCAGGCGTCACGCGACGCCCTTGGGGCAAATCTTCAAGACCTCCCATTCAGCGCTCTATACGTTTTCGACGCGCTAGGAGATGCCACGCGGGAGTGGGTCTGCGGTGCTGCAGCTAACCATTCTTTGTTTCCGACAGAAATTAGCCTTGGCGATGTATGGGACGTCCAAAGCGCCTGGTCAAAACAAGCCGTCGCACTGATAGATCTTTCAGGGACGGACGGCGTTCCATCGGGACCTTGGCCTAAAAGTCCGACGCAAGCGGTGGTGATCCCTCTCACTGGTCAGGGAGTTGAAAAACCGAGAAGCGTCTTAATCTGCGGCATGAATCCGCACCGGCCGGTCGGCGATGAGTACCTGGATTTCCTCAAGCTGATTTCGGGCCAGATCGCTTCGCGTCTTGCCAGCGCTCACGCATTCGAAACTGAACGGCGACGCGCGACAGCATTGGCTGAGGCTGCCGACATGCGGGATCAGGCAGCGGCCGCACTTGAGCAACTCAACCGGCAGCTCTCCTCGGAAGTCCAACTGCGCACTGCAGAACGAGATCGCATGCGAGCTCTGTTTCAACAGGCGCCGAGCTTCATGTGTATCCTCCGCGGTCCCGATCACGTGTTTGAGCTTGTCAATGATGCATACCTCAAGCTCGTAGGTAATCGACAGCTGGTTGGTCTTAGCGTCCGGGACGCTCTCCCAGAAGTCGCCGGTCAAGGCTTTTTCGAACTATTGGACGGCGTATATCGGTCGGGTGAACCGTATCTCGGCCGGTACTTGCCAGTCTCATTACAGCCCGATGATGAGAAGGAAGCTGATCAGCGGTTTATCAATCTTATTTATCAGCCGATATTCGATCACGCAGGGAACGTAACCGGAATTTTTGTCGACGGGTTCGATGTCACAGATCTGAAGCGCGCCGAAGATCAGCTCCAGAGCCTTAATCACACGCTTGAACAGAAGGTAGAGCAGCGGACCCAAGAGCTAAGGGCCGCGCTCGTCAAGCTTGAGAACGAGACGGTCGAGAGAGAAACTGCGCAGATTGCGCTGAGACAGGCGCAAAAAATGGAGGCCCTCGGTAATCTTACTGGCGGCGTAGCGCACGACTTCAATAATTTGCTGCAGGTTGTCAGCGGCAATTTGCAGCTCTTGTCCAAGGATGTTAAGGGCAATTCCCGCGCAGAGCAGCGCCTTCAGAACGCCTTGGCGGGCGTTGCTCGTGGCGCGAAACTGGCCTCTCAGCTCCTGGCATTCGGCCGTCGGCAGCCGCTTGAGCCAAAAGTCGTCAATGTGCGCAAACTAATTCAGAACATGGATGACATGCTTCGGCGGGCCTTGGGTGAGGAGATCGAGCTTGAAACCGTCGTCTCGGGCGGCCTGTGGAATACCTTGATCGATCCCAGTCAGCTTGAAAATGCGATCCTCAACCTGGCGATCAATGCGAGGGACGCAATGGACGGCCGTGGACGGTTGACGATAGAAACCGCAAACTCGTTCCTTGATGACGAATATGCCCGCACCCATGAGGACGTACGCCCGGGACAGTACGTTCTTGTTGCCGTGACAGATAATGGTTCAGGCATACCGCCCGATATCATAGAGCATGTCCTCGAGCCTTTTTTCAGCACCAAGAAGGAAGGAAAAGGAACCGGCCTTGGCCTGTCCATGGTTTACGGATTTCTGAAGCAATCTGGAGGTCACCTCAAGATTTATAGCGAAGTCGGGCACGGAACGACGATGAAGCTGTATATGCCTCGCACTGTGCAAAACGAGGATAACCTGTCAGACGTAAACGCCATTGCACCGCGTGGCGGTACTGAAACCGTGCTGGTCGTGGAAGACGATGACGGTGTTCGAGAAACATCAGTGGCGTTGTTGACTGACCTCGGATATCGCGTTCTCAAAGCAAACGACGCGCAATCCGCATTTGCTATCGTGACCAGCGGGGTTGGGATAGACTTACTATTCACCGACGTCGTGATGCCTGGGCCGATGCGCAGCACAGAGCTTGCAAGAAAAGCCAAGGCGCTATTCCCGGGAATGGCGGTGCTTTACACTTCTGGCTATACGGAAAATTCAATCGTGCATGGCGGGAGATTGGATGCGGGCGTCGAGCTTTTATCCAAGCCCTACACGCGAGAGGCCTTGGCCCGCAAGGTACGTCATGTTTTGACGAATGCGCAGCAGCAGCAAATTGCGTTGGAACGCCTTGACCAAACCCCACACGCTCAACCGGACAAACAGATAGCATCCCCGACTGTGCCAGCCCATGTGCTTGTCGTTGAGGATGAACCTCTGATCCTGATGGCGACAGCCGATATGTTGGATGAGCTCGGCTACGTCGTGCACGAAGTGGGTTCGGCCGAAGATGCACTCGATATCTTGGAACGCGAAAGGATCGACGTTCTACTGACTGACGTGGGCCTGCCACAAATGTCTGGCACTGATCTGGCACGGATGGTCCGCGACCGGTGGCCAACCGTGCGCATCGTGTTCGCAAGCGGGGATGAAAGTGCCAAGTCGGCTTCGGGGATTTTAGATGCTCTTCAACTATCGAAGCCATTTACGTTAGACAGTCTGCAGAGTGTCCTGAGTGATGGATAACTAGAGGTTCTTCAACCAAGAAGGGCTTCGGCTTCATAACTCCCGGCAATGGCGGTTCTGATGTATTCGTCCATATCTCGGCCGTGACTAGGGGCGGGCCGTTACAGGACGGGCAGAAGGTGGAGTTATGAGATTGGCCAGGACCGCAAAACCGGAAAGTCGAAGGCCGAGAATGTAACCCCTCAGTAATCATTGATACGCAGATAAGCGAACAACGCTGAATCAATCTGGCCACGCGACCAACATGGCCGCTGCCTGCGTGAGATTGCTAAATCAGCCAGTTAATCCGCGGTGAGGCGACCGGCGCAGACATTAGCCCCACCGGAATGCTACCTCAAAAACTCGCCGCCTTTTCCTAAACCCTTCGATTAAGTGGGCCTCCATGACTGTTATCGCATCTTTTATCTACCGCGGCGGCGAACGTGCCGAGGAGCTGCCCCTCAGCGACAAACCGTTTCAGCAGGTCGATGGTGAATTCGCCTGGATCGGGGTTGCTGAGCCGACGGTTGAGGAGATGACGAACCTGAAAGCGATGTTCGGCCTGCATCCACTCGCGGTGGAGGATGCCTTGAACGGCAAGCAGGTGCCGAAGGTCGAGGTTTACGGCGATCAGCTCTTCGTCATCATCAAGACAGCCCACCTCGAGGGCGACAAGATCGCCTATGGCGAAACCTGCATCGTCGTCGGCCGGCATTACATCGTCTCGGTGCGCCAAGGTTCGGCAAAGTCTCACAGGAACTGCGCGAGCAACTCGAGCACTCGCCAAAACTGCTGGACCATGGGCCTGATTACGTCTTGCACGGGATCATCGACTTCGTTGTCGACGGTTACCTTCCAATGGTCGAGACGTTGGAAGACAAGGTGCTTGAGATGGAAAAGCACATGCTAATCTCCTTCCTGGAACGCGAGCAAATCAGGCGGCTGTTCCGGATGCGGCGGCAGGTCATCAAATTCCAGCGTATTCTGGGGCCCATGGGTGAGGTAGTCGGCAAGCTGGCAAACCTGGAGCTACCCTGTATCGACGACAATGCCAAAGCCTATTTCCGTGACATCCTCGATCACGTGCGCCGCGTGGAATTCATGATGTCCGGCCTGAGGGAAGTTATCACCTCCGCATTTAAGGCGTCGAACCTGCTGGAGCAGCAACGGCAAGGCACGATCACCCGTCAGCTCGCCGCATCGGCTGCGATCCTCGCCGTACCGACAGCGATCGCCGGCATCTATGGAATGAACTTTGAGCATATGCCGGAGCTGAAGACAGAATACGGCTATTATGTCGTGCTCGTGGTAATCCTGTCGCTCTGCGCGATCCTTTATTTTCGCTTCAAAAGGACGGGATGGCTGTAGCCGCCTGAACTATCCCTTCCCACTGCAGCGATGGGCGCTATGTAGGCTGCCTCTACTTGAAGACGAATAGGAGAGACATTGGCGACCGGTTTGATCGCATTGCTTGATGATGTTGCAGCAATTGCAAAGGCTGCCGCTGCGTCGGTCGATGACGTCGCAGCGCAGACCGCCAAAGCCAGCATCAAGGCGGCGGGTGTCGTTATCGATGACACAGCTGTCACCCCGACATATGTCGTCGGCTTGTCCCCTGCCCGCGAACTGCCGATCATCGGCAAAATTGCGCTTGGTTCCCTGAAGAACAAGCTGGTCTTTCTCCTGCCGATCTGCCTCATCCTGGGATATTTCGCGCCGTGGCTGATCACGCCACTGCTGATGATCGGCGGGATCTATCTCTGCTTTGAAGGTGCGGAGAAGCTTCACGAGGCCCTTGTTCCGCCTGCCTCAGGTCATTCTTCAGATTCAGAGGCGTCGCTCGACCCGGCCAAGCTGGAGAACGACAAAGTCGCGGGAGCGATCCGCACCGACTTCATCCTCTCGGCTGAGATCATGGCGCTAACACTCGCCGGCGTTTCGACGTCGACCGTCTACTCTCAAGCTGCAGTTCTGGCGGCTGTCGGGGTTCTGATCACTGGAGCAGTCTACGGTGTCGTCGCCTTGATCGTCAAAGCTGATGATATCGGCTTTTACCTGACGCGAAGTGGAGGTGTGGTCGGAAGAGTCATCGGAACGGGCCTCGTCAAAGGCGTGCCGGTGCTCCTGACAATTCTTACGATGGTGGGCACGGCGGCGATGTTGTGGGTGGGCGGCAGCATTATCGTCCACAGCCTCGCGGAGATGGGGCTCCATCAGCCGGAACATTTGATCGAGGCTTTTGCACACTTCGCCGAACATACGCTTGTTGTTCTTCCGCGGATGACAAGCTGGTTCGCCACGTCTTTCTTGCAGGCCATTCTCGGCATTCTCATCGGTGCCGCCGCAATCATCTTGCATGGGATCTGGAAGCGCGCTTTCGTCAGGGAAAGAGGCTCTTCGGGCAGCCACTAGCAGCTCGCCGCAGTCTGCCCTGAGACGACCAATATCACTCGATAAGAGACGTTTCTTCGTCCGTCTCGCTGTCGCCGCCTTCCTACAATTCGGGCTGATCTCGACCTGAGTGCAACAGCAGCCGGCTGGATCGGCTGCTTAGCTTTAGCATTATATTGCCTCGGCATTGTTCTAGCATTCACTCTGGTTGACCGGTTGAGCGAACGCAGCGTCTCCATATTTGCTGGACTGTCAGCATCAGGCGCAATGACAATACCCTACTGCTGTGGGGTATCTTGATTTATCCCAGACGCCCGGCGCTGGGGTTGGGCGTGCCCTTTCTTGTTATTGCCGTCGGCCAGACCGCTGGAGCTCCATTCTTTGGAATGGTGTGAGAAACTGGAGGCGTTGTCTCGGCGATCATGGTCTTCGCCGCCATCATTGCGAGCGGCGCAAAATATTCTGTGACAACGCCGGAACTGGGAAACTAACCTTCCCGATATCGATTACATTGCGCTCGAAGCAGAAGGACGCTTTTTAAGCCACTGTAGGACGCGAATTTCCTCTTCGTCCAGCCACTGTTGAAGCCGTTCGCTCTTGGTCTTCAACTTCAGCACATCATGAAGCATCCCGGCTTGAAAATCCTCAAACACCGCTGGATGGATATACGAGGAGCGACAAACGGAACGGGTGTTGACGAGTTTCGCAGCTACCGCGCCGACTGCCTCGTTGAGTTGACGAGCGAGATCGCGCTTGGTTGCTGCGGCCTCAAGTGACGCAAGGCGTTCGACCGCCATGCAGGTTGCGCCCCATGTGCGGAACTGTTTTGAGCTGAAGTCTTCGCCGGTGATTTCGCGGATATATGAATTTACGTCGTGCGACGTAATTGGTCTGCATCCGCCTTCGTCGCAGATGTATTGAAACAGGTGCTGGCCGGGGAGCTCCTGCAGTTTGCGCACGACATTGGCAATTCTACGGTTGCTGTGAGCGAGGTTCCATTCCTTGCCTGACTTGCCCTTGAAGCGGAACTTCAGGCTCCCACCCTCGACCTTTACGTGGCGACTGCGCAACGTCGTCTGTCCATACGACTTGTTCGCTTCGGCATAAGCGGCGTTACCGACGCGGATGTAAAGGTTGTCGAGCATCCATACGACTGTAGCCAGCACTTCCTCCATTGTTAGGCCGCGGGATCGCAGATCGATTTCCACCCGCTCGCGAAGATCCGGTAGTCGATCGGCAAAGTCGACAAGCCGCTCGAACTTGGCTCTTCCACGCTCCGCATGCCAATCGGAGTGGTAGCGATACTGGCGCCGGCCGCGTGCATCCATCCGTATCGCCTGGAGATGAGAAAACGGATTGGTCGAAATAATGACATCGGTATAGGCCGGCGGAATTGCCAGGGCGTTCAGTCGCGAGATCTCGGCAGCCTCCGTGATGCGTCTTCCATCTGGACGATAGTATAGGAACCCTTTAGCGCCCAATTTGCGCGTGATCCCGGTCTCAAGTCCGGGAACATAGACCAAGCCAGACGACAGCTTGGCTTCTGCGGCGATCGTGTCGATTTCTGTGATGACCTGGTTCATCTCGCCATCACTCACAGCGCAATAAGCTGTTCCTTCGCATCAGGCTCATGGCTGCGATCACCGGCATCGCAAAGCCTGAGTCTTTGCCTTCTTCTAGCCAAACCATCCATACTCCTGCGACTGACTGCTATCGCTTCTGGTTCGAACCGAGCATCGTCAGCGCATTTTCCATTGCGGCTCCGGAGGCTGTGTTATCGAAGACGCACCAGCTGTCCGATGCCACCAGTTTAGTGAATGACCTGATCTCATCCTCGCTGTAGCTCGAATAGTAGATCTTCGGCCTGCCGTGCAGACGCACATATCGTGGCGGATCAGCAAAAGCCTCTGCTGGCCATACCCGCGACGGATCGGCAAGAACCCGATCGATGGCATAGTTCTTCAGCAGGTCCCGCGCCTCTGCCGACGCCCAGCTCTTGTGCCGCGCCTCGATGACGACTGGTCCGTCGTCGATGTCCCGTATAGCCTTAAACGCGGTATCGAGTACGGCGGCATCGAACGCTAGTGATGGGGGTAGCTGGCAAAGCAGCGGGCCTCGTTTATCTACGAGCGGCGCAATATCAGAGCAGAAAGTGGCGAACGGCTGGGCTATATCCTTCATCGCTCTGGTGTGAGTTATCTCCTTGGGTACTTTTACCGAGAACCGAAAGCTGTCCGGTACCGACTCCACCCACCGGGCGAACGTTGACGTCTTGTGTCTACGGTAAAAAGTCGAGTTGATTTCGACGCCGTCGAAGACCGATGCGTATCGCGTCAGGCCACTTCCCTCCTTTGCAAACTGGTCGGCCGCCTTTATCGGAATGGACCAGGCGGCAGTGGCAATAGTTGGCAATTGCAGGTCCTCCAGCTTGCTAGCCCCTGAGCGAAACGAAAGGATCGATCGCCGAGTTCCATAGACCGATTGAGCGAGGTTCGGAACAAGCAGGCAACTAAGAACATTAGGAGAACAACTTCAGGAGATTTTCATGAGTGACAACCCAAAGACCCATACTTCGTCCAACACACAGAAAGACCCCGATGATTGGGTCAGCGGCGATGAGCCGATGACCGGAGCGCAACGCTCCTACCTCAAAACGTTGTCTGAGCAGGCGCACCAGCCTGATGTTTACGCTGAAGACCTAACCAAGGCGGACGCTTCGAAGCGCATCGATGAACTCAAGCAGGCACTCGATTTTGAGTGACGCCTAAGGTCGATATACCCAGCGACACTGAGCACCCCTCGACATAACTTTGAGAAACATGTGTTTCATCGAAAGCGATATGGTCGCGAAGTCAATGACATCACGAACAGGGTTTCAGTTATTGCAGTTACAGGCCATTCGAGTTATATAGGCGGCCAAGGAGATTTTCATGGCTAGCCAAGTCGTCCATTTCGCCGGATTGTCGGATCGTGATCGCAACGGAGTTTCGCCTTTGCCGAAGCTCGCTGCGGGCGACAGACTGGAACTTCACGTGCGTCACGAAGGCCGCGAAGGACAGACACTAACAATTCCGCCAACCGCCGCCGCGGCGGTTGAGACGCTTCTGGCGCATTTGCTTCGTGGCGAACGCGTCGCTGTGCTGGCCGAAGACCAGGAATTAAGCCCGACCGAGGCATCGGCTGTTCTCGGTATTTCGCGTCCACTTGTTGTTTTACGCATGGACCGGGGCGATCTGCCGTTTCGCTATGTCGGTAAACACCGCCGCGCCTTGCTCAAGGATGTGCTCGCGCTAAAATCCAGGTTGGATGTTCGGCAGGCTGCGATAGATTTGCTTGCCGAAGATACCGAGGATCTCGTTCAGACCCATGGCCTCTAAACCGCCCGTCGCGGTTTATGATGCCTGCGTCCTCTATCCATTCCACCTTCGCAACGTCCTCGTTCAGTGTGCTTTCGACGGCCTCGTCGAAGCGCGCTGGAGCGATGATCCATGACTAGTGGATCCGAAATCTTGCCGCCAACACGCCGTCCTTGTCTATCGAGCGCCTGATAGCTACGCGGGACAGGATGAAGGCCGTGCTGCCGGAAGCGGACGTGACAACCTACCGTCCTTTGGTAAATGACCTTAAGTTACCCGACCCCGGCGACCGGCATGTTCTTGCGGCCGCCATCGCCGGGAGAGCTCCCGTTATCGTCACCTGGAACCTCAAGGATTTTCCACCACAAGATCTTCAGCCTTACGGCGTGACCAGCCAGTCACCGGATGACTTCTTGTCCGATCTTCATGTCGCATTTTCTGAAGCACTGATCGCCAGCGTCAAAAATGCGCGGCACAATCTTCGCAAAACGGTGCCATCGGTCGATGCGTTTGTGGAAGCTCTCGAGCTAAACGGATTAAAGCGATTTTCGGCCATCCTACGGCGCAACAGCAGCAAGCTGAAGTAGTCGGGCCAGGCCGGTACATCGGCGACTGAACATCTTCCTCGCAGTAGCAAGCTTAATCCTCCTCGCTCGCTACTTCCCTCGATAGCAGCTCCTCTTGAAAAGCATGCCGACTGAGCAATCCGGCATCTTCGAGTGCTTCAATGTCCGGCAGATCGCGCAGCGTCTCCATTTCGAACGCCGACAAGAAATGCTGTGTGGTTACGTAGGTGTAAGGCGCACCCGGCGTCGGGCTGCGCGGCCCGGAGCCAATAAAACCTGCGCCACGCAGATGGAAATTCACCTGCTGGCCAGGTTCGAGCGTCGTCGCGCCCGCATGTGCATCCGTTCTGACGGAGACCCGCCCATGCGCAAGCGTCACCGATCCGCCATCTGCGACAAGGCGGACGTCGAAGCCCGTTCCCAGAACCTCCACACGGCCACCCGCCGCCACCACGACGAAGGGGATCGTGGAAGGGACAACTTCGAAGAATACGCCGCCGCGGAGCAGCCTGACCCGACGTTCTCCGGCCGCGGAAACATCAACCAGAGCACTATCGGCATCGAGCAGAACCGAGGAGCCGTCCGCGAGCATCACGGTCCGCCTTTCGCCGCGCGCCGTCACGTAGTCTGCTCGCAGGTCTTGAATGAGGCCGGGACGTTCCAGCCATATAGCGCCCGCTACCAGGGCTGCCATGACAGTGCCCAGGGTTCCGAGCCGCCTGCCTGTCTTACGATGACGCTTGGCCCGGTCCATGGCATCAAGACAGACCGATAATTCGTCCGCCTCCTTGTCTGCCAGCCGCTTGCCGGGATTTTCCATGGCGTACCAGGTCGCCTCGATCGCCTGATAGGCCTCCAGGTGAGCCGGATCGGCATTCACCCATTTCTCGAACTCGGCCCAACGTGCTGCTGTCGGATCGGCGAGCAGGGACACGAACTATTGCCTGGCCGTCTCTCGCAGTTCGGTAAACTCGTGGGCCTCGGGCGATGTCATGGGGGTCCGGAAAACTTGGCGGTCGTCAGTGATCAGACGACCTTTTCGCATGCGGCGACCGCGCGCGCCATATGCTTTGCCACGGCCCGTTGCGAGATGCCGAAGACGCCGGCAATTTCGGAAAAGCTTCGACCATGAATCCGGTTGAGCAGAAAGATATGCCGGGTCTGCTTCGGCAGCGCGGACAGTGCATCATCGATACTGCCGAGCGATTGACGTGCCGACATCACGTCATGTGGGGATGCAGTTTCGCAGGCATATTGCCAAGCATACTGCTCCGGCAGAATCCGCGCGAAATATTCACCGCGCCGTCGCTCGGAGCGGACATGGTCGATCGTTGCGTTGCGCGCGCATCTGGTCAGATAGGCTGCATCGCTGCCGCTCCGTTGCGTCGCCTTTTCCCACAGCCGAGGAAGATGTCATGAACGAGATCCCCCGCAGTTGCCCTGCAGCCGATGCGCCTGAAAATCTGGCGCTCAAGCCTTTCATGTTCGGCAGCATATAGTTCGGCAATTTTTTCGGATGTTAAATTCATTGGAAAAGGCTGGCTCGCTCGCCCAGGAGACATCCTTGCTACGAAAGTCGTAGAAGCCTTTCAACCTCAATAGTTTAGATCAATTCTACGACCACAAGCGCATCGCGCAAAAACCTTCATGCAACTGTCATGTTTTTGCAGCCGAATTTCGCTGTCGTCGTCATGTCGTACGTTTCTCGCCCCAGTTTACAGGATTCGCGGGAGAACATGCTTTTGTCGAACCGTTGCGAAGATGCGACACGTCCTAAAGCAGCTGGCCAAGACCGAATGCCAGAAGCGAGGCGCCTGACACCAGCGTCACGACATCCATCATTGTCCTGAAATGATGATCGCCAAGGCGCGCCAAGAGGGGGCGAATCAGAAACGTCCTTGCCATCAGCGCACCACCGATGACGACGCCCCGCAGCATGTTTGTCACCGTCATGGCGCCGAATTCCCGGAAGCTGACGATCTTGGCGGCCTGGACGAGAAGCGACGCGGCCGCTTCCGTTGCGATGAAGGCGCCGCGCACAAGGCCGAAGGCCAGGAATGCCGGGACGCTCAGCGGACCCGTCGAAAGGAATATCCCCGTCAGGAAGCCGACCACGGCGCCGGTCAATGCCAGATGGCCGATCTTGGCCGTTGAAAATCTGGCCGTGGCCATGCGGCGGATCGGCACCAGCGCCATGATGAACAGGCCGAGCATCGCTTCCGGCCATCCCGCCGGAAGGTGGATGAGCGTATAGGCGCCGAGCGCTGCGGCCGGCATGCCCGGCAGTGCTTAGGCGAGCACCGCTTTCCAGGCGATCGACCGCCACCAAGCCAGTGCCCGCGACAGATTGGCGAGAAAACCCGCCACCGCCATGATCGGGATCGCTTCGACCGCGCCGAACATTGGCACAAGAACCGGCAGAAGCAGAAGGCTGGCTCCGGTGCCAACCAGTCCGCTCAGCGCACCTGCGGCTAGAGCGACGCTCAGAAGGACGAGCCATTGATCCAAACGAATATCCTTTTCCGGTCCGCTTCAGCTTGGAAAAGCGTCGTTCAATTTGGTGGTCGCCTCGTAGGTCAGCAGCGAGACGGGGCGATTGCCACCAGGAAGAAGAGCTTCGCCGCAGTCGCCGGAATGCCGGGTGTCATGAAAACGGCAGAGATCATCCACTTGGAGCTGCAGCGAAACATGGCGCTGCTGGGTGTCGCGAGTATTGACGCGATATCGGTCGATCATCTGCGCCGGAAAAACTGATAACATCCGCAATTCGTAACGCAAATGGGAAAAGTCTGTTTCGGCGCCTCTTACTGGTAAACGCCGTCGATGATTTCGCAGCCCTTGGCCGACAGTTCCTTGTCGATCCAGTCCGTGTTGAGCGTGCCGGCCTTGATCGAAGCCATCTTCTCTTCTTCGGCTGCGTGTTTTTTGCGCGCCTTGGCAGCGATATCGGCAGCATCGGCCGGACGCACCACAACGATCCCATCATCATCTCCGACGATGATGTCACCGGGATGGACGACAACGCTGCCGATGGAAACGGGCACGTTGATTTCACCCGGACCATCCTTGTAGGGACCTGCCGGCGTAACGCCCGCTGCAAAGATCGGGAGATCCATTTCGCGCAGCGTCGCCAGATCGCGGATCGCACCATCGATGATCACGCCGCCGAGCTTCTTGCGCACCGCAGTCTGCATCATCAGCTCGCCGGTAATGGCATTGGTGAGATCGCCATGCGCATCGAACACGATGACATCGCCCGGCTGCGCCATGTCCAGCGCCTTGTGCAAAAGCAGGTTGTCGCCGGCGCGGCTTTTTACCGTGAATGCAGGTCCGAGCACATTGCCCTTTGAAATTTTCGAAATGCGGGCATCAAGCTGCGAGGAGCGATTGAGGCAATCGCCGATATTGGCCGCCGGCACACCACGAAAACCTTCGATCAGCGACGGTTCCGGACGGTTGATTTGGGTGAAGATACGAAATCCGACATTGGACATCTTTTGATCCTTTCTGGAGCGCTTAACGGGGGAGAACGGCGAAAATGTCGTGGTAATCGGCCGGTGGCTGCGCATTGAAATGTTCACGGAAACCCTGGCTTACGCACCATGCGAGCTTGTTCTTGGTGGCAACCGACATGGTGGCATCGACATCGAGGCTGTTGAGTGTGGCGATGACCTCGTCCATTTCGTGCTCGCGCCGCTCGGCATGGATGACGCCACGGGCAATCAGATCATTGACCTGCTTCAGGAAATCGCCACCGGTGATGGTGTCGCGGATCGAAACGAGCACGTCGTCTTCGAGGCCGAACTTGCGTCCTGCGACCACCGCCTCCAGAAGCAGCATCACATAGCCCTTCATGAAAATGCTGCGGAACATTTTTGAAGCCGATGCCTTGCCGGCCGGACCTTCGAGCGCGGTCACCTTGGCCCCAAAACCGTTGAGATACTCAGCGATTTCCTGGGCGCCTTTGCCGGCGGCCAGCATCGGCACTTTGTGGCGGTTGCCGGGCACGGTGCCCATAACGGCCACATCAACAAAAGTGGCATGATGAGCGATGATCTTTTCGACCTCGACCTTGGTATCCGGCCCGGCCGAATTGAGATCGACATAGATCTGGTCCGGGCGCAGCGAAGATGCCACCTGCTGAGCGACCGGCACGGCCATGTTGGCACTGATCGAGCAGACGACGATATCGACTTTGCCGATCAGGTCTTCGGCGGAGTTTTCCAGCACCACGCCTGCGCGCTCGGCACGTTCTCGCACCACTGCGCCATAAGGCTCGCGCTGCCAGCCGGCATCGAATGCGCGGATACCGCTCAAACCCTCGTCGCGCAGACCTTCGGAGATATTGAATGAGGCTTCGCCGAAGCCGAGAAAGCCAATGGTTTTCATACTATGTTTTGTCCTTTTGTGATTTGAACGCCCCCGATCAGATCGGGAGCACGCCGGTCAAAATGGCGACGACAAGGAAGATGAAGAACATCGGGATGGAGTATTTGAAGAATTCCTTCTGGTACTCGGCGAAAGACATCTCCGTGCGGTCCATCAGTAGGAACAGCCATGCGACGGTCGGAGAGCCGTAGCGGATCGCCTGCCCCATGAAGGAGGCCATGCCGATCTCGTGTGGTGTCAGGCCGTATTTCGCTCCGATCGGTGCGATCACCGGCAGGATCCCGAAATAATAGGCGTCGATAGGCAGCGCGTAGCAGGCGATCGCACCGACAAAGGCGAAGATCAGACCGATATGGCCGCCCAGCGATTCCGGGATGAGGTAGGTGAGCGTCTCGGCGATGGCAGTCGACATGCCGCTACCGTTGAGCACGCCGAGGAAGAAGCCCGCCGCGATGATGATCGAGGTGACGGCGATTGCATCACCACCATTTGCCGTGATGCGTTCGCGTTGTTCGGCAGCGGAATAGTTGGCCGCCAGCGCAATGGCCGTGGCGATCGTGAAGGCAAGCGCACCGCTGACCCAGCCCATCAGTACGGCAACCAGGGTTGCGACGGTCAGCGCCAGATTGAAGAGGAAAAGGCGCGGACGCTTCAGTTCCTTGTCATTGTCGAGAATGACATTGACCATCTCTTCGATCTGGGCCGGATCGAGCTGCTCGGACGACTTCGGATCGTAACCGAGACGTTTGCGCTCCTTCTTCCCCATGAAATAGGCAAGCACGAAAATATAGATCAGCGACACCGCCAGAATGGGCAGGATCTGGATGAAGAGCTCGTTGACCTCGACCTTCAGAACGGCCGCGGCGCGCACCAGCGGCCCCCCCCATGGCAGGCAGTTGCCAAGCCCGGTCGGCAGGATGATCAGCATCGCCAGATTGGAGAGCTTCATGTTCATGCGGCGATAGAGCGGCACGAAGGCGCTGGTGATGATGAGAATGGTCGTGGTGCCGTCGCCGTCCAGCGTGACGACCGAGGTGACGAAAACCGTAACCATCAGCACCTTGAGCGGATCGCCCTTGGCGCGTCGAATGAGGAAGGTGCAGAGCGGATCGAAAAGCCCGACATTCATCATGATCGAGAAATACATGATCGCGAACAGGATCATGATCGTCGGGTTGATCGTGCCGAGGCTGACCTTGCCTGCCTGGTTGACGGTATAGAACAGGCCATCACGGAACCAGCCAAAGATCGGCTCTATCGACCCGACGTTCCAAAGCGCTGCGGCACCGCCGAACACGATGGAAACGGCAACGAGGCCTGCGAATACAGAAATATGTTTCCTGATCACGAGAAGCAGGAATGACGCTATCATCAGATAGCCAAAACTGGCGATCAAAGTTTCCTCCCAGCGACTCTCCGTCGCCATCTTCCAGACTATGGATCAGCTGCGGTTCCTCCCGGTGATCCATAACTCCCGATTTTGAATCATTTTCCGGCAGGTGTTCTTCCTCCGGCGAAAGGAATATTGACGTTGCGTTTTGCTAAGTCTATTTGCAAATATTCAACATCTCATAACTGTGAGTTATCGATGGACATCCGCGACATCCGCTATTTCCTCAAGGTTTCGGAACACGGTCATCTGGGTAAGGCGGCGGAAGAACTGCATATTTCGCAGCCCGCCTTGTCGAAATGCATCCAGCGGCTGGAAGCGATTTACGATGTGCATCTATTCGAGCGCGCCGGACGCGGCATTGCCCTGACGGAGGCCGGGCACCTGTTGCGCGAACGGTATCAGTTGCTTGAACAGGATTTGCTCGACATACGTCGTGAGGTGTCGTCTTACAGCAGCGGGATTGCCGGCACCGTGCGCATAGGCTGCTCTGGCTCGATCGCTTCGTTTTTCCTGCCGTCGGTCTGTCGCGCAATGCAGGAACGGGCGCCGGACCTCAAGGTTCTGATCCGTGTCGGCATGGACGACGCATTGGAAGATGCTCTGCGGGCAGGCGCGATCGACGTCATCATCGTGCCGGACCGCAAGGAAATCTCCGACGGGCTGATCGTATCGGCGCCGCTTCTGTCGGACACGGTGGTTGTTGTTGCCCGCGAAGGGCATCCTCTGGCCGGACGAACATCGACACTTTCCGAACTGCTACAGTTCGGCTGGGTTTTGCCGACACCGACAGTTTCTATCCGCCAATGGCTCGAAAAGGTATTTGCCGATAAGGGTCTGCCAGCCCCTCAGCCAACGGTGACCGCTGCACCGCTGGTACCCGCCCCCTATATCCTTGCGGAAACAGACTTGCTGAGCTTCATGTCACGGCGAAACCTGACAGCCCGGCGCCCGCTCGTGGAACTGGTGAACGAGCAGACCACGATGCATCGACAGTTCGTCATCAGCCATCGCGCACGCAGCTTTGTATCGCCTGCGGTCCGATATTTCGTGACGTTGCTGCAGCAGGAAGCACGCGATCTATAGGATATTAAAGTATGTGCTTGCAGTGGGTTTAGGTGGTTTAGCGACCTATTCATCCCGGGTCTTGAATGGGTTCGAACCGGTGACCCATTATTGTGATGAATGGGCTTCAGGAAAATCGCCGATTCTCATATTCAGCGGCTTGATCGTCCTAAAGGGATCTGATCGGAGCACCGTCGAGCCACGCCAGTATGTTCTCGACAGTCTCTCGATAGAAAATCCGGAACGATCGCTCGGTGACAAAACCGATATGGGGTGTCGCAATCACATTGGGAAGCGATATCAGGCGGTGCCCACGTTGAACAGGTTCGTGGTCGAACACATCTATGGTGGCACCCGCAATCTTGTTGTCGGTGAGAGCTGCAACGAGTGCATCCTCATCGACGAGCGGGCCACGCGACGTGTTCACGAGCCAAGCCGTCCGCTTCATCAGAGCGAGTTCGTCACGACCGACCACACCTCGCGAGCGATCGGAGAGGACGAGATGGAGGGTGACCCAATCTGACCTCCGAAGCAGCTCCTCCTTGTTTACACGGGTGACACCTGCGGCTCGGGCCGTTTCTTCCGTCAGGTTCTGGCTCCATGCAATGACGTTCATGCCGAACGCCGTCCCGACGCGCGCAATCTGCGATCCGATCCGGCCAAGACCAATAATGCCAAGCGTGCTGCCATTGAGGTCACGACCGACTGTCGTCTGCCATCCTCCGGACTGAAGAGACTCCACCTCGGCAGGGATCTGCCTTGCGGCAGCCAGGATTAGCGCCCAGGTCAGCTCAGGCGCGCCGCTGCCATTGGCTCCGGTGCTCGACACCGTGATATTGAAATCGCGAGCGGCCTCAAGATCGATCGACGCATTCCGGGCGCCTGTGGATGCTATAAAGCGAAGGCTGGGCAAGCGCTCAAGCACTGATCGCGGCAGTGGGGTTCGCTCGCGCATCACGCAGATTGCGTCGAACGGCTCCAGCCGGGCGACAAGTGCCTCCGCATCCGCCACGTGATCATTAAAGACAATGACATCCGCTCGTGCCTGGACGGCAGACCAGTCCGCAGTCTGCAGAGCAACGTTATGGTAATCGTCCAAAATCGCGATCTTTGTCATTCAGTCCTCTCGGCTTTTCCGATCAGTTTACTCGGCGATCTTGACGATCAACTTGCCGAAATTCCCCCCGGACAGCATGCCGATGAAGGCTTCTGGCGCATTCTCGAGACCGTCGACAATGTCCTCCCGGTACCTGATTTTGCCTGAAGCCACCTGTGGGCCGACTTCATTCAAAAACTCGTCAAAATGATCAGCTGCGAACTCGGTCTGAATGAAGCCACGAACAAGGAGGCTCCGTCTAAGGATCGTCGACATGGTCGCCGGCAGCTGGTCGGTATCGGCGGAACCTGACCCATTGTAGTGCGCGACGAGACCGCAGACCGGAACGCGGGCAAACTGGTTGAGAAGCGGCAAGACGCCATTCCAGACGTGCCCGCCAACGTTTTCGAAATAAACGTCGATACCGTCGGGACAAGCAGCCTGCAGATCCGAAGCGAAGCTGTCCGAGCGGTGATCGACCACAGCATCGAAGCCAAGTTCGTCCTTCACGAAAGCGCATTTCTCAGGACCGCCGGCGATGCCGATGGCTCGGGCTCCCGCAAGTCTTGCAAGCTGACCGACCATCGATCCGACGGGTCCGGAAGCGGCTGCAACTGCAACCATCTCTCCCTGCCTGGGCTTTCCGATGAATTTCAATCCGCTCCAGGCCGTGAAGCCAGGCATGCCAAGCGAACCGAGCGACGTCGTAATCGGCGCACCATGGGTCTCGACGCGCCGAAGCTGATCGCCGTTGATCACGGCACCGCTGCTCCACCCGGTACGACCACGGACTAAATCGCCAGGCGCAAAGTCATTGTGTCGCGATTTGACCACTTCGGAAATCGCCTCCCCTTCCATCACGCCACCGACGGGAACCGGCGCTGCATACGACTTGGCATCGCTCATGCGGCCGCGCATGTAGGGATCGAGGGAGAGATAAAGTGATCTGACAGTGACGTCGCCTTCGTTAGCCTCTGGAAGATCGAACTCCTCCAGACGAAAGTTATCCTGTCCTGGCTGACCGGTCGGCCTGCTTGCTAGGACGATGTGGCGAGCTGACGTCATGAACTACTCCTTGATGTTTCATGCGAATGTCTGATCTAGGGAAAATCGAGTGATTTCCAAGGCGAACAGACAGATACTGACTGAGAGATGATGCGGATTGCGAACAGCAGAGCACTGCGACTGCGACGTTCGGTTTGATTAGAAAAGCCCGAGATCCGACATCAGACGCGATCGGATTGCGTCAGCGGCTATGCCCACTCGTGGCCTGGGCCGCGCAATTTCCACGGAGGTGACGGACTTGATTTCTCCAGGACGTGGGGACATCACGATGACGCGGTCGCAGAGATGGATCGCCTCGTCGATGTCGTGTGTGATCAGGACGATCGACATCTTCCGGCTTTGCCAGATCCGGATGACCTCATCCTGCAACTGCATCTTCGTCAGAGCGTCCAGGGCAGCAAAGGGTTCATCAAGCAGAAGTAGTGATGGTCGTGAGGTCAAAGCGCGGGCCAGAGCCGCACGTTGGGCCATGCCACCAGAGATCTGGTGGGGAAACTTCGTCTCGAACCCAGCCAGTCCAACCAAGGCAAGATTGCTCGCGACGAGTTCCTGCTTTTCACCTGAGGGCATTCGGGTTTCATGGATGGAGATCGCAACGTTTTGTTCGACCGTCAGCCAAGGGAAAAGGCGCGGTTCCTGAAATACCACCCCTCGTTCGAGTCCCGGGCCAATAACCTCCCGGCCATCCAGCGTGATGCGTCCGTCGAAATCACGATCCAGTCCAGCGATCAGCTTGAGCAATGTGGACTTGCCGCACCCGCTCCTGCCAACGATGCCAAGGATTTCCCCCTCACCCACATTGAACGAGATATCCCGCAGAACTTCCGTAGTGTCTCCTTTGGCCTCATAGGACTTGGAGACGCCCTCCACGGTCAGACCGCCGTCCTTCAGATCAATAGGAGGAATTATTGCACGGTTAGTGATCTGATCCATCGCAAGCGCTCCTTAAACCGTCGCCACCCGCCGCCAGCGGGTCACATATCGTTCGATGCCTCCGATCACCCCGTATTCGAGTAGTGCCATGACCCCTGCGAAACCGATCGTCCATGCAAGGACACCGGCCACATTCATGGCGCTGTATTCGGTATTCAAGCGGTAGCCGACACCGCTCGACAGACCGAAAATCTCGACAAGTACGATAACCTTCCAGCCCATGGACAGGCCGATGCGAATTCCGTTCAAAAGGAATGGCGTGAGCGTGGGAAGGAAAAGGAACCGTAGCCGGGACCAGATGGAAAGGCGGTAGACCGCGGTTATCTCCTGGAGATCGGCATTCACTGTCTTTATGCCCTGCGCGATGCTCAATGTCAGGGGCGGAGAAAGGCTCAGCGCCACTGCGAGAGTGGATGTCGTCAGCGAAATGCCAAACCAGATGACGCAGAGAAGCGCCCATACCAGGCCGGGCACGGTAAGCCCGATCAGGATCGCTGGCTCGAAGAACTGTCGGGCGTATCGATTGCGCCCCATGCAGATGCCAAGGATAAGCGACACGACAAACGCAACCAGAAATCCGAGCGCCACCCTTCCAAGCGTGATCGCCATGTGGCTGAAAAAAATGCCGCTGGCGAAGATGGCGACCAGTTCCGTCGCCACCTCTGCCACATCCGGGACCAATGGATTGGCCAGGCGCCGCGCCATCACTTCCCAGCCCAGCGTCAGCAGAGCAAGGAAAGTGATGGGCAGCCCCAACGCCCCAAGGACGGAATGGCTAGAGAACCCGAGTGTAGCTGTAGTTCGGCCGGCTCTCGACGATCTTGAGATCGATCGCGACTTCGAGCTGTCGATTGAAGTCATTGATAACAGCCTCATTCCATTCCGTTGCATAGACCCTCGGAAGACGCTCTTCGAGAAGCGTGAGAAGCTCCTCGGATGAGTTCTTCAGACCCATCCCAGCCTGTATTGCAGGATCTCGGATGAGCGACGGTTCTGAAACAAACCGCTTGTTTACCCCGAGCGTCATCTGCGCAACGCGCCGAGCTGTCTCTTGGTTTTCGTCGACCCACCTGGCGGACGCGGATACACCGACAAGCGAAAGCGTGGCGCTGTCGCCGGTCGCATCTCGCCACTGATCCGCTACCTGCGCGATCTCGCGATGCCCCTGCGCAATCAACTGCGTCGAGACAGGCTCGATCGAAATCACGGCATCCACGTCACCTCTGTTGAACAGGGCGACATTCGATACCGACGGCCCGAATGAAACCTGAAAATCCTTCTCCAGGTCCAGCTTGTGGAGGGCCGCGGCCATTCGAGCATGCCGATAGGTGTCGCTCGTCGGCAATTGCGTCGCGATGCGTTTGCCCTTGAGGTCCGACGGATGCTGGTACGGACTGTCGCCCTTCACGATCCATGACCCGTGATTGTTCAGGCGTGATCCGAAAATCACGAGTTCCGCGCCCTTCTGTGCAGCTTCTGCCAGGCCGAGCGCGCCGAACGGACCGCAATCGAGCGCTCCGCTGATGAGCAACATCTGGAACTGTCCTGGGGAGCCATCAATCCAGTCGATATCGAGTCCGGGATCGAGTTCGGGGAATTTCGCAACGAGGTCGTCCTGGATCGTGCCTGCGGTTCCCGGTCCGGCCTTGCTCATGCGGACTGGCAAACGGTCTGCCGCTCTGGCGATCGCCGGCGAAAACAGGCCCGATGTGACGGCAGTTGCTGCCAGACCCATCATCACCTGCCGACGGCCCAATGCAAGGCCGCCGATGTTTCCGATTTTCAGGAACGACGTCATCAGGCAACGAGCCTTTTGTATTCGCTCGTTCCCTTTGTCAGGTTCCAGGTCTTCATCCATTCGTAGGTGTAATCGAAGCGCTTTTCATCGAGCGGCCGCGAGTGTGCGTAATGGACGAAATGAGAGGCGAGTTCCTCTGGAGCAAGCCGTCCATTAAGTTCTGCGACGACGTGATGCTTGTATCTGTTGAAATCGGCCCGAATTAGATCCGCTGCCGCGTTGACGGACGCGACATACGTCTCGCGCTTGTCGGCCGGCACGTCCGGAGATAGCACCTCGGCCCCGCGGTAGAAATTGACCGCAACGATATGAGCGCCTTCCTTCAGCGCCAGGCTGATGAATGGTTCCATGATCGCGATTGCCTTGAACTTGCCGTCCTTGAGAGACTGGTAGCGCTCATGGGGCGGGCCAGCGTGCTCGACGATGATCGTGTCGCGCGGGATGGCACCTTCCAGAAGCTGGAGGGTCGTGTAGTGGGATCCGGTCAGTTCGTTGATACCGACGGCGACGTTCTCGAGATCACGCGGCTCCTGGATATCCTCGTCGAATGTGATGATCGCCTGCGCCGCGACCGCCGGCCGCAATCCGAAGACCTGGCTGCCACGGCTGCTCTTTTCCGAACGGTCGAGGCCAGCCCATTCGCAGAGATTGTAGGCCGATGCCACACCCGCTTCATAGAGCGCCTCTTTCTGACGCTTGAACGGATCCTGGGATGAACTCGCCGGATCGTACTTGTCGACGAACTCGACTTTCAAGCCGTTCTTCTCGAAGATACCCTCCTCAAGGGCGACATAGATCGGGAGATCGAAAACGGGGCCGTTGGGTGATATTGTGAAGCGGTAAAGCGTGTCGGACATCGTAGGCTCCTCTGATTTGACCGCGAAACCGTATCCCTTAGGCTACTACCTCTATAGGCATAGTCGTCTAAATTTCCGTCATTGGCGAGGTTTGTTTTTTGTTAAATCAGGAGGTGGTTGCGCAATGCACCCTTGGACACCTTGATCCACGATGATGAATGTTTAGTCGCGGCTGCCACTACCGTCGTGCGAGTTTGATCCGCTCCTAGCCTGACCCGGGCTCATTCGTCTCGGCGATCGGCACCATCTCGCGGTCGGCCTCCGCGGCAAAGAGCGGTAACGTGGGAGTTGTCACGTTATCGAGCGGTGATCGTACTACGCCTGCGGCTCTCCGAGATCAGGCAATCGCGCCCGTCACGGCTTTCCTATGCGCTATTGCGCGGGTGCGGTGAATATGCGTGGCCAGGGCGGATCGTTTGTGATGCGGGGTGACGAAGAGATTTCGGAGCGCCGAGAAGATCGACATGAACCGCTGCAAGCTGCCGGCTGATCGGAAACCCTGCATCGTGCGTTCCCGTTTCCGGAGCGGCAGATGAGAATTTTCCGCTCGATTGTTGAGACCCTTGTG
>NZ_JBJDRG010000023.1:0-56854 GCF_044987325.1 Rhizobium sp. ZW T2_16 | reverse complement strand
GCAGCGCCTTCAGCGACAACGTATCGGCATGCTCGACCATGGGCAGGCGGCGCTTCGTCATGAAAGAAGAATCTCATGATTTGCAGAAAACGGGAATCCCTCCTGCCACCGGATTTGCTCCAGTTACGATGAGTGTGAGTGGGTTGATCTGCCGGTAATCACAGCTCGATGGTCATGGATAAGGCTAAGGCGCCCGCCGCGACGATGGAAGGCAGGGCCCAACGAGATGATCGTCGTCGGCGTCGCGCAGACCACTACCACCGAAAGTCCTAAGCGCTGCGACGTGATTGAAAGGCGATGGCAACGTATTGATCAGATCTGCCGGCGTTAAGCTCTCGGCTGAGACAAGAGCTGCGAGGTTCATATTGGATGCCAGCTCTATGAGGAAGCACTGGCTTGGAATAAACTGCACCGACATTCGGTGATTGTGATTGAAAATTTATACAATCGCGATATGGAAAATCGGTTTTTTGAAGGTTATTTAGGCATATCGATGACTACGAAGCAGCTGTTTGATAAATTTCAGAACGACCCAAGTCAGCTAAGATATCTCCAAGCCCGTCGGAGTGTGCAAGCCAATGCGGGTCGATTACTTTGCACTCAGCTACTCATAGTTGTGGCCGTTCCAACGATGGTAGGTCTTGCCGGATCGTATGTTCCAGGTCTCAAGGCCCCAGCTGCTATCGTCGCCATATTTGCAGCGTGGTTGGATATTTTCGTGCTGGACAGACTTCAAAAAAGGAAGCTTGCGATAAGCGCGAAGCTGCAGGAAGAATTCGACTGCAATCTATTTGATTTGAAATGGAATCCGTTCGTTGCTGGAACACGACTAGATGCGGATGTTGTCAATTATCTAGCAAAAAAATACGTCGCGCCCGGAGATCGAGATACTGTCCGGGACTGGTACCCTCGAGAACTTTCAAGGTTGCCCCACGCTGCTGGTCGCCTCGCGGCTCAAATTCTAAACTTGGGGTATGATTCCTCGGTCCGTTCCAGTTTTCGAGGTTATCTTGTTATCGCGCTTGCCATCATATTCCTAGCTTGCCTGCTGATTTCGCAGACCCCCGTATTTGACATTAGCACCCTCATTTTAGGGGTGATCGTCCCACTCATTCCATTCGTAAACTGGGGAGCTAGAGAAGCTTTCAGGCAACACGACGCCATTAAGAAACTCGGCGACGTGAGCAAAAGCGTAATTGAGATCTGGGAACAGACTAAAAAACACCGATTGACTGATGAGGCCTTGGACCCGATCGCCCGGGAAATTCAGAACGCGAACTACCTTCGTCGATCATCGGTTCCAATGGTATGGGACAAAATCTATTGGCTGAGAAGACCGAAGCTCGAAGCCAAAATGGTTTCGCGCGCTACGGAACTTGTTGGCGAATATCTGGGAGATAATCGGTGAACGAAGGGAGAGCGATCGAGCTAAAGGCAAGATTGGTAAGCGGGCGGGTCGGCACTTGGACGATCGGATCGTTAATCGGATGGGGCGGCTCGGCAGCCGTCTTCGAGGGGACCGCCGGTTCGGTTACCGCGGCGGTAAAGATAATCGATCCGGATTTGGTCGAGGAGTTTGGCCGAGAAGCCCAACGCGCGCGCGTCAATTTGGAAGCCAAACTCGCTGGGCACGAACATCCGAACTTGGTAAAAATAATTGAAGCGTCAGAATGCCAAGACACCGGTCTTCTGTTCGTCGCCATGCAGAGGCTAAATCATACAAAGTTATCCGCTCACATTGGATCCCTCGGTGGCGATCAAATTGCCGAGATTTTCAGACAGACCGTCGCTGCGGCAGCATATTTGGATGAGCAGGGGATCTGCCATCGGGACATCAAACCCGATAACATAATGGTATCTGCGGATCTCGCGCAGGTAGTATTAATGGACTTGGGAATTATTTTACCTTTCAGCAGACCAGAAACTGCCACGGACATCGATCCATCTGGTGAGCGTTTCATCGGAACTGCTCGCTACTGCCCACCTGAATTCGTAAGGTCGATGGTTGAGCGGTCAGCTGAAGGCTACCGCTCCCTTACCTTTTACCAGCTCGGTGCAGTCCTGCACGATCTCATAATGGGAGAAAAGTTGTTTGGGGAGATCTCAGGCCCGTACGCAGTGCTCTTAGATGCCATATCGAACCGAACGCCTTTGATCGAGTCCGCAGAAGTGCCAACCTACCTGCTCGAACTCGCAAGAGATTGCCTCCAGAAGGATCCGCATCGTCGCCTTAAGCTGGTGGACTTTAGCCGGCTCGCAAAACCAGAGTTCAACATTTCGCTTAGCGCTAGAGAGCGAGTCCGAGCAACGTTAGCGGCAAGTTTTGAAGGTATCTCGCCGGCTGCCGCGCCTGGTTTGATCGAAAGATCAATCTATCGCGATGCTGCCTACCATGTAAGAGACCTGATCCGGAAAGTATGCACCGACAATTCGGACTTTTATTCTCCTACCGTTGATCACGACCACGACGACGGTACGGCGATGGTAACAGCCGCGTTCGATGCGTCGGGAGCACACCAGATTACTCGTCCGTTTCAGATCCGCTTTACAATTCGTTGTTTGGACCCTGTTCAAAGGACATTTGACGTTGAAGCGACGCCAAGTTGGCAAAGTGTTACTGATGTAGGATTGGCGAGTTTTCGCGTATGTCTTATGCGAGGAGTGAACGAAGATATCAGCGTTTATATCGAAGACGTAATATACAGGGTGATTGCGGCTGCGATACTGCAGCCTCATTCGGCATCTTCAAATGCGCTTAAGATAGGTGACTAGTGCAAACGTGGTGGCGCGGCGCAAACGAGCTTGATGAACATCAGCAAAAGATCATGGACCTCCCCAGTGACGGAAGTTTTGCTATCACTGGCCCTCCCGGATCCGGAAAAACGAATCTTCTCCTGATGAGAGGAGCTTACCTTTCCTCCTTATCCCGCAACATCGCGGTTCTCGTTATGAACCGAACCTTAGCTGAATTCATTAAAACCGGCGCGGCGGGCTATGGGATCTCGCCCGATTCCGTCATGACGAGTAAGCAGTTCATCGGCGCACTAGCAGCGGAGAATGGCACACCGCTCAAGCGAGGCTTGATGTGGGAAGAGGGACGAGTAGATGCCACGGAAGCTCTGCGGCAGATCGTCCGCGCAAAAGGACGCCCTATATACGATACGATACTTATTGACGAGGCTCAGGATCACAATGAGGAGGAGTTGGCGTTACTGAAGCAACTCGCCCGCGACATCTACCTAACTGCAGATGCTCGGCAGCTAATTTATGAGACAGGCAGTGCGGATGATAGGTTCTCAGAACTGGTCCAAGCACACCACGAGCTGCCGTATCACTACAGAAGTGCTCCGGAAATCTGTGACCTTGCCGATCTCATTGGTGATACATACACTAAACCATATGTCCGCATCGCCCCAACATGCCGTTATCCTGTTACTTCGCCCAAGGGGGAGGTTCAGGTCAAGACGGCAACGCTAGCGGAACAAGGAACGTTGGTCGCGGCCAGGCTTCCTTTGCAATTGAGAGCGTTTCGCGGGGAGTTGATCGGCATTTTTACTCCTAATCGGAGAGACGCTGGACAGCTTGCGGAAATACTCGCGGCTGCTGGGTTCGGAGATCAGATGACAGTACAGGTCGGCGAGGGATACATGGAAATAAAGCCAGATCGACCGATATGTATCTCCACTGTTCATGGCGCAAAGGGCTTGGAATTCCGAGCTGTTCATTTCTGCGCGGCCGAGACGGTTAAAAGCCATGGCAAAACTCAAAAGCGTGTCGCATTCACTGCCGTGACACGGGCGAAGACGTCTTTGACGGTTTACCATGATCAGGCTCTGCCGCCATATCTCCAAACTGCCGTTGCACGCTGGCGGGAGCCTGCGGCTGACGCGCCTAACTGGAGGAGCATCTTCAATGGAAACTGATCGTATCGGCGTTTGCAGATTTGATAGGAACGGCTTTGTTGATATGCTGCAAGGCCAAGAGCCAGAGCAAATCGTTTACGAAAAAGAGTTTCTTTATATAGCTGAGTCGACCAAAGAAATGGTTGCTGCTTGGCGGCTCGGCATCGGAGATCAGCGGTCAGTCCTTCCAAATATTCTCGTTGGAACAGAAAACCAGCTAAGAGACGTGATGGCTTACGCTCGTTCTTATCTGAAGGGTCTTGGTCCTGTGAGCGGGTTGATCCGACTATGCACTTCTCGCGAGCTCTCGGACATATTTTCGGTGGAACGGTTTCTCAGTGCAAACGACGCTGGCATAATCGTGTCTCTAATTTTCGGCGAGATAGCTTCCCGCCTCGGGAATGCCGCCGACGAAGACAAACTAACCCTTTCAAGAGCTTGCAACACCCTAGTTTTCTGCCTCGCCAGGGCCCACATTCTCCATCCGTCAGTGGACTCTATGGAGGTCCTGCAGAAGTGGGCGGTTGTGACAAAGACAGACGGCGACCGTCGGCAAATGATCGTATCGGAAAGAATTGTAGATCTTTTTACAACGACGGCTGACCACCTTAATTGGGGGGTAGGCAGGCGGTCGAGTTTTATGTTTGCGGACGACGCCTGGGAGAAACTGGGGCAAGAGTATTCATCCAAGGAGCTTAAGAAATACTACTCGAGCCAATTCTGGGCAGAGGCTTCTCAAATGACCGCAGAGGGATTGCTGCGCACGATCGACAACACGTTTCCGCAACTTATGGGCGTGAAGGGCGCTTCAAGCGTGGAGAAGTCGGCAGTGATGGCGAGGTTGATTTCTAAAGTGAATTCTGACCTCAGTAATCAGTTGATAATTGCGCGACCTATGTCAGACGAGCTTCCGGAATTGGGCATTTTTCTCGGAAAGTTTTTCGCAGAGAGTGAGCCTGGAAAAATACAATCGGTCAACGACGGAATAGGTTGGAAAATTGCGGCAAGACTGTCGGAGCATTTCGATCCGTACGGGCTCCCGGTGGCTGACCTATCTTGGTCAGAGTTACAACTTGGCTCCGCGGTTGCACGCGATCAAACGCGAAATTCAATCTCTCACCGGGTGGAAATTTTGAGTGGAATTGATGTTGCACGACCGGCCGATCAGGCGGCGAGCGTAAAGGCGGATCGAGGTGGATATGGTACGGTTCGCAGGCAGGGTCAAAAAAGAAACTATGAGGATGCACTGGAGTCCGCCGAACGAAACCTCGAAGAAGCGATGGAAGCACTTCGTGCCCTCAGGCGATATCGACATTACGGTTAGTGGATTTCCTACGACAACGGTTATCACATAAGCGGTCGAAATGATTGCCAGATTGAGAGTCGCCTAGAACCAATATCAGGAAGCGGGTCAAGCTGGCTGGCTGGAAGGGAGGTGAGGATACGAAACGTATTTTTGCTACACCCAAGCTTGTGCATGCAAGAAAATCGTCGAAAACCGCTTGGCATGTTGATTTTCTTCACCTACAAGTAGGTAGAGAAAATCGACATGACAGGATTCGGGCATGATTGTTGAGACGCGGGTTCTTCGTGAAGAGGCGGATATTGATACTCGATTGGGTGAGCTTGGTTTAGATCGGCGGCTTCTCCTCGAGGTTAGAGATGTTGCGCGAGGCGCAGCATCAAATGCCACATCCTTTCATCCCGCTAATGCAGCAGGTACGTTTTCCTATCAGGAAGGTTCCTGGGCCTTGCGAGACAGGTTCGTGGGCGATGAATGGGAAGTCGACCGCACTGAGGGCGTTGAAGCGATCAAAAACGAGCGGCGCGGTCTCCGTGTGGTGTTCTCGAACGTCGACATCGCGGCTCACGATGAGAAGAAGCCGAAGCCTCGCTCGCCCAAGGGTGCTGGCGCGGAGCGTGCCTGCCTGGGTAACCTGTTTGGCGCTGACCTGCCCGAATACGCTCGCTTGGATAGTGAAGCTGTTGCCACCTATTTCATGATGGTAGACGAGCGGGGAGCCGCGGAGCTGACACGTCCGGTGGTGGAGGAGAAGACCTTTAGCGCCTATATTGAGCGCATCTATCTCTCAGACGGATCGGACATAGAACTTGACAAACTCCTCCTGGATGATGGAGACCGCGCGGATGATTTCGATCCAATGGTGGTGGCTCGTAAATAGCCGGAATTGCAATGTTTAACAGTAAACGACTTGTCCTGGCTCGGACACGTCGGCGCCTTACCGCGAAAGGTCTAGCAGACCTAACTGATCTATCGGCGATGACAATCACTCGACTGGAGAAGGGGGACAACAAGCCCGATCCGTCTACAGTCGAAAAGATTGCCAAGGCAGTCGGCTATCCAGCCGACTTTTTCTATGACGATGATCCAGAAGACTTGAACGTCGAGGCGGTCAGCTTCCGAAGCCTCACAAAAATGAGCGCTAAGGAGAGGGATGCGGCACTCTCGGCAGGCGCGTTAGGTCTTCAGTTGAGTGATTGGGTCGAGAGGCGTTTTTCCCTCCCCGCTCCGAATTTGATCGACCTCAGCTACGAGACAGACGTCGAAGCTGCGGCTAGGTCTTTACGTCAACATTGGGGGCTGGGTGAGAAGCCTGTCGGCAACGTTATCGGCCTTCTGGAAACGCAAGGAGTGCGGGTTTTCTCGTTGTCGGAAAACACCAAGACCGTAGATGCGTTTTCTTTTTGGCGAGACGAGAAACCCTATGTGTTTTTGAACAATTTCAAGACGGCGGAACATAGCCTTTTCGACTCGGTTCATGAACTTGGTCATTTGGTCCTGCATCAACATGCGGGTCCCCAGGAACAGTCGCGAGCAGCCGAGAGAGAGGCGAATGCGTTCGCCTCGGCGTTCTTGATGCCAGCGAACGACGTAAAAGCTCGTGCCCCTCGTTTCATCGACACAAATGTAGTCATAAAGATGAAAAGCAGATGGCGTGTGTCCGCTATGGCGATGGCTTATCGGCTCCATGCACTAGGTCGTCTGACAGAATGGCAATATAAGTCGATATGCATTGAGCTTGGGAAGCGTGGGTACAGATCGGGCGAGCCTGACGGTATTGAGCGCGAGACGTCAATCGTCTGGAGGAAGGTCCTGGCTCAACTCTGGCAGGATCGTACGACCAAGAATGACGTCGCAGCAGAGTTGAAAATTCCGCTTGACGAACTCGAAGGCCTAATCTGGGGAGTTGCGAGTACTGCAGTTCCCCTGCCTAATAAACGCTCTCTTTCTCTTATTTAGATGGGCCACCTAGGTCCAGGTTAGCAACCAAAGGCGGTTAACACGCAAAAGTTGATGACAGAATCTCTGAGAATCAGTCGCACAGTAGGCGTTGCGGCTCTGGACGTTCCGCTCGCTGCATTTGATAGTTGATTCAATTTCTTGGCTACACAGAATTAGCGGGTCGCAGGATCTAATCCCCTCAGGGGGAGTGACGAGATCCCCTTGTCGTTCAACCCACGGCCGCTACGTCTCTTGTTCGACGGCGAACTTTCCAAGATCTACCGGCGAGATAGCGTTAGCAACCTTTGAAACCGAATCTCCGATTCAAGACGCCGGCTCTTCGAAGCGATATGCTTTAACGCTTGGTCAAGCCCATTTGGGATAATGGCGCCATCTTCAGCACCAACCGTTTTATCCAGAATTGATAGCAAGGCCCCCGCATCCCTCGCGGAATTCACACCTGTGATAGTCCGCTCGTCGGCGCTGCGGTCGAGTATCCCATAGTCCCAGAGCGACCAGCACTGAAAAGGCGTAAGGTATGGCAGAATGAGTTCGGCGGCCTCAGCGTAGTCCTCGCCGGCTGCCGCTGGGAAGTCAGCGAAAGCGTCCGATAATGTCGGCGATGAGAGCGTCAGTTCTTTTGGCCAAATTTCCTGAAACAGCTTCTTGACGAGCCCAAACCTTTTACCGGTATCCTTCGGCTCCGCCTTGTCGTCCTTGAGATAATTTTTCATGGCATCGAGCGCACGGGTTCGTACCGGATCTCCACCGATACGCAGCATCTGCTGGGTCAGGTGCGAGGGGATAGTCAGCTTCTGGCCGTCGCGCATGTCAATGATCGTCGAAAACACCACCCGCTGGCTGAGCGATCCCCGAGCTTCGTCCAGCAATTCGCTTCCTGCCGCCGCAGCGATCATATGCGGTCCTAACTCTTCCAGGACCTTTTTTGGAGGCAGAAAGCGACTATGGACGAAACCATGCCAGAGCTCGATGCTTCCACCCGTCGCATGGATCAGCGGTTCCAGGAGGTTCACTCGTGACCAGGCTTCGTCAGCCGCCCAGTAGTAATTGAAGCTACTGAGCAGCTGATATTGTGCCTGTAGCTTCGCTTCGCCTTTCGTCTGTTCGATGCCGGCCAACGCGTCGCGCCATGGTGAGTGAGCCAACGGTTTCGTGTCTTTCTGAAAGCTCGGGCACGCACGCATAAAAGCAGAAACGAGATTACCGACGGTGCTAGAGTAACTGCGTTCCCGCAGGGGCACTTTCTTCTCGGCGTTCTGGTTCGTCTTTTCAACTGCCGTGGGCCAAAGAGCTAGCCACGCCCGGATGAAATTGTCCTGGCCATTCAATAGCCGGTCCCAGGTCGACATCCAGGATGTGAGCCCCTGTAGCGCGTTTTCGATCGTCGCTTTGTCTAGACGCGCAATCTGGAGACAGGCTTTGAGCGCCACTGAGATCAGCTCTTTATCTTCAGGGCTTGCAGTGTCGATCGTAACATTCAAATCGGAGGGCCTGAAACCATAGCCGAAGGCCTGCCAGACCTTTTCACGAGCCAGCGACTTTGGCGCTTCGGCAAAAAGATCAAGAATCAGACTGGGATTCCGTCCAATGAAGTCTGAAGCCGCGCGACTTTTGCTTTCCCATCCTTCGTCACTCAGATGACGCGCAAGTTCATCGATAAGTTTCGTAGAAGGAACATCGCCAAAGGTTGGATCGCCACTAGGATCGTCGATCAGTGTTCTAACGCCGGGATTGAAGCCCTCTGTGACGGAGGCCACGTCAACCTCTCGGGGATGCTGGAGGAGAGTTTTCGCTAGCCATGCTTCGGTCGGAATAGAAAGCTGACCACCGCCTGCCTTGATTCGTTGAAGCTCTGTAACACTCCTTCGCGCAGCCGCAATCTTTGCGTTGTCTTTCCCCATTCTCTTTTTCAGTCTTGCAATCGGTTCGCCATTGACGAGCCGCTGCTCTATCGACGCAGCGACGTTGTCGGAAAGCGAAGACCATCTGACCGCACGGAGTTCCGCAAACTCGGGAAACGCATCGGTCCACCAGAACTCAGTATCGTCCAAGGAAGCGAGGAAACGACTGACCTCCGTGCCACTGACGACGGCTTCATCTCGGGCAGCGGCTGCCCAGAGCCGCTTGTACAGTTTCCAGCGGTCGGCATCCCAGGCTGTCATTGCCCGTAGTGCAGCTGGCCGATCGACCTCGCTCAGGCGTTCAAAAACCGCGTAAAGCAGCTTTGTGGTAGGCGCAAAGCCTTTGCTGTAGCGGTCTGGTTCTCCTCCCCCTTCAGCAAACTGATCCGCGGGTACGAAATAGACTCGATGGACGAGCCAGACCGTCGAGTCCGCATCGCTAGCAATCATCCCGATCCGCCGCGCCTGGTTAAGCCCGGTGAGCAGAACGGCGTTTAGCGCGGTCGCAAGCTCGAAGAGGAAGTCGCGGTCGGTGATGCCCGCCAAACCAATCTCTTCGGGGGTAAGCCGCTCACCGCCATCAATCGAAACCCAGAAGATATCTCCTACGGTCTTGGGATGCTTTGCGCGCTTGCGGCCGTAAGCTTCATATTTTTGGCCGCTCTCGACTTTTATCCGCGGCCGAACAGCTTCGGTAATGAGCGTGATGACTTGAGATGGAGAGGCACCTAATTTCAGCTCTCGTTTGAGAAGCAGCCGATCGTACGGACTGTCGGTCGTTGCGTCGTCCCAATATTCGAGCAAGTTAATCCAAGCTTTCCTATATGGTTCTGCAACATCTGCGAGCCGGAACTCGAGAAGATCCTTGAGGGCAGCGCGTTCCGCTAGCTGATCGTACCGCAGAGCGAGCGCCCATTCGAGGAAATCGCGGTCTTGGAGACGTTCCATCGCAAACATGCGTGTGTTCTGCGCTATGATTGCATCCTTATCCGAAAATCTGGGTGTTCTCACCTTAACGTCTCCTTGGCGCATCGCGAACAACCTGGTTCATCGTCGTGAGCCATTTCGGTGATGCCTTAGAAGATGCAAGGAGCCGCGCGAGTTCTGCTTGTTCGCTTGGGTTGCACCGGCTGATGTAGTATCGAAGGAAGGATTGGGCTGCGACCCCGTCTGGACCATCAGGATCCAGCTTAGCAACTGTTTTCAGATAGGTCTGCACGCGCGCCGTGTTGCGCTTGTCCGGGATGATCTCCGACCACCGTGACAAGACATCACCCAAGGCTTTGTGTTTATTGGCTCGATCGTAGGGTATCGGCGTAATACCACGCGACTGCCACTCGATCGCCGTGCGGTCATCTCCCGCTTCGCAGCCGACGAACGCATAACGCGGCTTGAGATCGTTGAAGTGCCTCTCGTCGGCGGCGATAGCATTCAGTAGGTAGCGCACGGGGGAGTCATTGGCGCTGTAGCCGACCAGAACTAGGTGAAAGATGCGGGCTGCGTCGTAGAGAAAGGATGTGACAATATGGCGCCTGAGATATGCGTCGCCAAAGTCCTGGTCCGTGAGTATCAGCGCCGATCCTCTCTGGGATTTCAGCGGCAGCATGCCGTGGATGTGAAGAATCCCTGCAAATTCGGTGTTTCGGCTGGGGTTTGGGATTTCGCCGAGAGCGAAGGCGGAATCTGAATATTTTTCGCGTTTAGCGGCTATGCTAAGGAGACGATCGAAGTTGGTCGTCACTAGCAGCGTCTGCCCGAAGCGTTGGCCAAGACGCACGAGGGCCGAGTGCAGGGGGTTAGGCTCGACGGTCCGGTCTAGCACTGTCTGCGCTGCCCGCCGAAGCGTACTGGCTTTGCTCGGGTCGCCATCAATGCGACGCTCCAGCATGCCAAGCACAACATCATATTCGTGTTGGGCAAAAAACTTTAGCTCCGTACGCTGCTGGTGGGTTAGAAGATCCGGTACAGTTTCCCAGGTGGGGCCACCCTTCTTCTGCACGGCCGCGAGTGGTCCGCTCATCGCGGGATCTAATTCCGCATAGATGTCTGCGACCAAGCCGCCGAAATCCGGAAGTGAGGAGGGGGCCGGGTAGGAGGCTCCGGCGCCGACAATGAACAATACTTCACCATGATCTCTCGCCGTGAGCAAATCCATGGGTAGGGGCGGGAGGTCTTTGCCGAGAACAATGGAGGTGGTCACTTGCGGCTTTCGTGCGAGAAGGGATGTGGCTGCACCTTAGACGCGAGCAGCGCTGTCCGCAACGCAGTCGGATGCAAACCTCTTGGTGGACTCAAATCCTCTTGGACTACTCGCGGACAAGCGGGTGCAAGATTTTTCAGTAGTTTGGTAGCATTGAACAGCGGGTCGCAGGTTCAAGTCCTTTCAACCGCACGGAAGCTTGTAGCGACCGTGTTTGAAACTGCGCAAGGCTTCCGAAATGATGCCTGGCGCAGGCATCGGCGGCTCATCGCGCCCTATCCGGCCTCGGCTCCCACCAGCATGTCGCACGAGGGGAACAACATCCGTGTTTCCGGACAGATGTTACAGTAACAATCTCCAGTCCCTGTCTCGGACTTCCAATGTAACAGTAACATTATCGTCCGCCGCGGCTCTTCATGATTGAATGTCGCTCGCATCAGCCACTATCCGGCAACTTGGATGCAAGGCCACAAATGGAGCCGTGAAAATGATCAGAAGATCCGCCCTTCGTTGTACCGTCGCATCGTTACTTATATCTGTCGCGACCATCGCACATGCCGCCGATCCGAAACCAGTCCTCGTGACTGCCGACAACTTCCCTCGCGCCGAAAGTGACCTCTATTTTGGCAGCATCGTCAAAGACGGCGGATTCGGCAAGTTCACTCATCGTCGCGAGCCAGCAACCATCGAGAACCAGACCGTCATCAGATTAAATAGAGACACGCTGTATTCCGCAGGGGTCTTCGATCTGGACGCGGGTCCGGTCACGATCAATCTGCCCGAGGCAGGAACACGCTTCCGATCGATGCAGGTTATCAACGAGGATCAGTATACCCAGGAGGTGGCATACGACGGGGGCGCGAAGGTCCTCTCGAAGGAGAATGTCGGCACGCGCTTCGTAGTGGTGGCCATCCGCACGCTCGTCGACCCTAACGATCCAAAGGATCTCGACACCGTTCACGCTCTCCAGGATGCCGTGAAGGTAGATCAGCCAGGTGGCCCTGGCGCATTCGAAGCGCCACGCTGGGACCAGGCGAGCCAATCGAAGGTTCGCAAGGCGTTGCTAACTCTGGCCGAAACACTCCCAGATACGAAAGGAATGTTCGGCAGGAAGGAGGACGTGGATCCGGTCCGCAGGCTCATCGGCTCGGCCTCTGCCTGGGGCGGCAATCCGGAAAAGGATGCTCTCTATCTGAACGTCGTGCCGACGAAGAACGATGGCCGCACGGTCTACAGGCTGAGCGCCAAGGATGTACCCGTGGATGGCTTCTGGTCGATCAGCCTATACAATGACAAGGGCTATTACGAGAAGAACCGCCTGGGCGTCTACAACTTGAACAGTGTCACCGCCAAGAAAGACAAGGACGGATCCGTGAATGTCCAGTTCGGCGGGTGCGATGGCAAGGTCGACAACTGCCTGCCAATCATGAAGGACTGGAACTACATGGTCCGTCTCTATCGCCCACGCGCCGAAGTGCTCGAGGGCAAGTGGGTGTTTCCGGAAGCGACGGCCACAGAGTGATCGCGAAGGGCGGCCATACTGCTGCGGGGATGGCCGCCCTCGCCGTATCTTGCATGGCAGCCGAAGCTGAGTTCCACACATTTCAGCTTATTTGAAGTCCTCAGGTTTTGGGAGGCTCCAGGTTCCATCCATCGCTGCCTTCTCGGGTCCGTAGACGCGGGCAACCAAGCTGTATTTCGCCTCCGGCGTCGGCAGCCAGTTGGCCTCCTTCTCCTTTCCGGGAGAGGTATGGCCCAGGTATATGGTCAGCGACTTGTCCTTGCCATAGACGAGGCCTTTCGTGCGATCGCCAATCGAATAGCGTTTCAGTGGATTGGCGTAAAGCAGCCGGTCCGGCAGCGTGTACAGGGTCAGTGACCAGAAAAACTTCGCAGGCGGGAGCTGGCCGGGCGGGAAATGAAGCATTGTCTGCTTGGTGCCGTCACCGACGAAGCCGCCGTACCAGGCTTCCTCCAGCGAGTTACCAAACAGTCCTTTTTCCGCCCCCATTGCGCGCGTCATGTAGTCGTTCTTGAGGAGGTCGCGTGATCCGAACAGTCCGTTGGAGCTGAGCGTTGTCTTTGCGACCTCGGCCATGGCTGCCTTCGCATCCTCGATGCCCTTGTCGATGGCGGCGAGTTCGTCCGGATTTACCTTGGGCGGGTCCCAGGCCTTGCCCGGAGCAATGCCGATTTTAGCGAAACGGGCCATGAGATCCTGCTCTGCCGGAACCGTAGGCTGGGCAAACTGCAGCAGGAAGTTGATATAACCGATGAAATCGTGCGAGGTCGCCTTGGCGGGATCGTGGAGCGGAAAAGTGACGGCGGGAGCAGGGCGAGGCGTTGGAGTTTTCAGGAAGATGCTGAGGGGGGTCAGGCGGTAGCTCTTCTGGATAGTCTTGACGTTCTCCACGTCGGCGGGACCGTCGAGCGAAGTGCGTCCGAGAATGCCGACGATTTCGGTTTCAGCCTTGATGACCGCGGTCACGCCGTTAGGCTTGGTACCGTTCCAGGCAGGCCCGGCGATCAGATAGCTGCCAGCATCAAATCCTGTTGCTCTTACTCCCACGTAGCCAAAGTTATACGTGAACAGGTCAATGAGTTGCATCACGTAATACCGGTCCGCGGGAACCTTCGGCACGCTCAACACGATCGGTTCCGCCCGCAGGTCGAGCCAGGCCCATGAGTACGGTGTATCGTTGTTCGGTGTGACTATGTCCTTGTTTTGGGGTGTGAAGGCCTGCGAGTAGTGCCTGAAGGTGTTGAAGCCACCGACATACTCCGGCGCGTCCGGCATCGTCGCCTGCTTGGACCATGTGCCGTAGGAGGCGATCGGGGCGAAGGAATAGACATATGCTTCCGTGGCGATGGCGCGGGCTTCTTCAGGCGTGGCGATCTGGGCATTAGCGGTGGATGAGAGCGCGATGACAAGTCCGGCTGCGATCTTGATCTCTCTGAACATGCTGGCGGCTCCCGATGATGCTGCAGACCGGAATGAAGCTGATCATGCAGCAACGTTGTCACGGTTGAGGGAAATAATCGCGCTGTAGCAGGTACATTAATCCCTGCCACAGAGCTTCTGGATTTGGCCAGGGAACCCGGGAGGCGCCGTTGGGATAGGCACTTCCCAGATTCTAACGACCTGGTTGATACGGCTACCTGTTGGCGGGAGACGACAACTGTTCCACCACCTTATCGAGGTTGAAGCTCGCAGGTTTCTGCCGCGGCGGGAACTCCTTGAAGGTGCTGAGCCAGGTGGCGGCCAGCGTCTGTAGAGGAACCTGGACGAAGGCATGATCGGCGAGCCACTTATCGTAAAGGATCGACTCGTCGCCCCGTTCAAATGGATCGGAGCGCAGGTTGAACAGCTTCGGGATGCGCAACTCCTCGAAACCCCGCATCCATACCCCGATTCCGTCATGGTTCTGCTCAAGGAACACCGCTTTCCAGAAGTCGTACCGGATGGCCACGAGCTGGCCATCGTCGTTCCAGTAGACAAACTCCCGTCGCGGCGCGTCTTTCACCTCTCCCTTGAAGAAAGGCATAAGGTTAAAACCGTCCAGATGGACCTTGAACGTCTTGGTGCCGAATGTACCGCCCTTCAGGCATTTTTCGACAACGTCAGGGTCTCCGCCTGCCGCCGAGAAGGTCGGAATCAGGTCGTAATGCGAGAAGGCCTCGTTGAAGACAGTGCCTGGCTTCAACGTGCCCGGCCAGCGGATGAGCATCGGAACACGGTAGCCGCCCTCCCAGTTGGTCGCTTTCTCACCCCTGAACGGAGTGTTGCCACCGTCCGGCCAGGACATCACCTCCGCGCCGTTGTCGGTTGTGAAGACGACGATCGTGTTGTCGGCGACGCCGAGATCATCGAGCTTCTGCAGCAACTGCCCGACGTAGCCGTCCAGTTCCACCATTCCGTCCGCGTACAGACCCAGGCCGGTCTTGTTTCTGGATTCCGGTTTGAGATGGGTGAAGACATGCATGCGAGTCGGATTGAAGTAGCAGAACCATGGCTTGTCGGCCTTCTGCTGCCTGTCGATGAAGTCCAGAGCCGCACCGAGGAATTCCTCGTCCACGGTCTCCATCCGCTTCACACTCAAAGGACCGGTGTCCTCGATGCGGCCGTCAGCGGTAGCTTTGATGACCCCGCGCGGGCCGAACCGTTTCGCGAACTCCGGGTTTTTCGGATAGTCGGGGTTCTCCGGTTCCTCCTCCGCGTTCAGATGGTAGAGGTTGCCGAAGAACTCGTCGAAACCATGGTTCGTCGGAAGAAACTCGTCCTTGTCGCCGAGGTGGTTTTTCCCGAACTGCCCGGTTGCATATCCAAGCGGCTTCAGGAATTCCGCGACACTCGGATCTTCAGCACGAAGACCGATGTCAGCCCCGGGCAGACCGACCTTCGTCAGGCCGGTGCGGATCGGCGACTGCCCTGTGATGAATGCGGCGCGGCCGGCTGTGCAACTCTGCTCGCCATACCAGTCGGTGAACATCGCTCCCTCGTTGCCGATCCGGTCGATGTTGGGGGTCCGGTAGCCCATCACTCCGCGATTGTAGATGCTCGCGTTGAACCAGCCGACATCGTCGGCCATGATCATCAGGATATTCGGCTTGCGGCCAACGCCGCTCCCAGCGGACGCTGTCTGCTGCGCCGAGGCAGGAGTTTGCGCGGACAGTGTTACCGCTGTCGCTGCCAAAGCCGTTGTTGCCGCAAGCAAGTTGCGTCGGCTAAGCCCACGGGCGGGCTCAGGCATGTTGTCGCTCGTCGTCATCGTACGCTCTCCGTAGCTGGAACATTCCGTGCTCGAGGATATGGACGGTTGAGGGCAAAGGAAGCTTGTTACAGTAACAGCAAGGTAACATTGACTGTCTGATGGCGTTGGGCAGATCGTCCGGTTCAATCACAGGAACAGCAAGCGCTTAACGATCTTCCCCAGCTCCGCGTACGGAAGGAAGGATGCGCCGGCTAGCAGCAGTGGAACCAGGGCGGGAACGAGAGCTGCGAGCACGCTGCCTTTGTTGAGAAGAAGAGCTGACGTTTTCAGCGACGCTCTGTACAGCAGCTTCAAGTCATGGACCTCGCTTGTATCCGAATTCATCTCCGCGTGATCTTCGACGACGTTCTTCCCCAACGTCTTTCGCTCGTTCCACCGTTCGAAGTCGAGCCCCTTCGTCAGTGACAGGAGAATGGCGTCGCGTTTGAGCCGGGACACCTGCCTGGCGAGCGGCACGAGCGGAAGAGCGAAATAGATCGCAACGACCGCCAGCCACGCCGCACAGACCGACGTGAACAAGCCGGGCGTCACTGTCTGCCGCTGCATCACATGCCCGATGCCTGCGGCAAAGACACAACTGACCGCCACCGTGAACAATCCGTACCCCGCGGGGTAAAAACCGAGAAAGCCAAGTCCGCCGTGGCCGTCAGGATGCGTCACGGCCAACCGAAGACGGCACCTCGCGATGTGGCCGAGGAAGCGCCACCAGAGGAGGTGTCTCCACATGAGGCGTGTCAGCAGAAACCAGAATAGGCTGTTCCCGAAGATGAGACCCCAGAGCCCCGCCAGAGTGAGACCACCTTCGTACACGGCCCATCCCGGCGCTTCGCCGTGCAGGAATCTTCCAACGTTGATGACCGATGCACCAACAGCCAGGGCAAGACAAGTGAGTTCGGGAAGCGAGGCCGCCGTCCGATCTCTAGCCTTGGCGAGTGCCGTCCTGGCATCTGTCATCGACTGCGAGGCGATCAGCGGGATACGGAACAGCAATGCGACGCACTCGTCGATGGCGAAGGCGATCGGCTTCTCTGAAAGCGTCAGCAATGCGGGTGCGATCAGGAATTTGGCCCACGCACCCCAATCCTGGAAAAAGAGTGCCGCGCCATTTGCACCACGGGTCGCCAGCAGACAAAGCAAGGGGAGGGCCCAGCAGAGGAGTGCGAAGACAAAGGCCCGTCGTCCAGGTCGCTTCAGACCCACCCGCGCCATCAGGTCCAAGAATGGGCCGCCCTGCATGGGTCTAAGGCAGTCGTCGTCCCCGGGGGCCATCATGCTAGCCATCTGAAGCCACAGCAGTGGACTTGACCTGCTGCGCGCGGATAGCGGTCGCAGCCGCGGCCGCTCCGTCCCGGTCGTCGCCACCGACCTGTACCGAAGGCGTGGCGAACTCGATGCCGTTTGCCTGAAACGCTTCCCGGATCATCAGATTTGCGCGACGACGGATCATGGATTGGAGCGGGGAGGGGCGAAGCATCATGCCGAAGCTCAGCACGACGCCATAGTCACCGAACTCCTCCAGCCCCTTCATCTTGAGCGGCTCGATGAAGATCGGCCCGAGTTCCGGGTCCTCCAGAAGGGCTGCGCCGATTTTCTTCGTCAGCTTGCGCGCCTTTTCCAGGTCCGTGTCGTAGGAGACTGAAATCCTGAACTTCACGACACCCCAGTCGCGACTCATGTTCTGTACGGCGCCAAGTTCGCCGAACGGAACCGTGTAGACCGGGCCGCGGTGGTGGCGCAGGCGCACGGAACGCAGGCTAAATCCTTCCACCGTGCCCTTGTAGCTCTTTGCCTGGATGTACTCGCCAACGCGGAAGGCGTCGTCGAGCATGTAGAAAACGCCACCGATTACATCCTTGACCAGCGTCTGCGACCCAAAGCCGATTGCCACCCCGAAAATGCCCGCGCCTGCAAGCAGTGGGCCGATTTCCACACCCAGTTCCGCAAGCACGATCAGGGCAGCGAAAACGAGGACCGCAACCGCCAGCACGTTGCGGAGGATCGGTAGCAGCGTCCTCAGCCTTGCCTGTCTCGCGAAGCGCGCCGGATCGGGCGACGGTTCCTGTGACGATATCTCCCGGTCGATCCAGGATCTTGCGAGATGCCAGCCGAGATCTGCAAGAAGCACAATGACGACGCTCTTCAGAAGACCGTAGGCCAGTGCTTCGGTTGCGGGACTGCTGTGCACCAGGGAGTCGGGGTTAAGGCGCCACACGATAGCGAGCCATGCAACAGCCGCTGCGACCACTGCCGCACGGACACCACGGACCACGAGAACATGTCTCATACTGCCGGGCTGGTCTGGATACGCTTCTGCTGCCGCCTTGCCTGCGAAGCGTAGCAGCGATGGCAGTGCGATCGCATAGACGCCAACCCAGAAGAGGCCCCTGAGGCCAATGGACCATAGCCCCCAGATGACGAGGAATGAAAGACAGAGCGCGATCCGTGTGCGGAGAGGATGGTTGAAGGTAGAGATGACGGCTTCGCAAGCCAGCGCGAGTACAATGATGGAAAAGCTGAACGCAATCGCATGCGTAACAGCTGCATCGATAGCAAGCGATCGGCCGAGGCTTGCTGCTGCAACGGCAGTTACGATAGTTCCAAGGATGACTTTAACGCGTCTGCGCGTGGGCCTGTCAGGAACGACCGCGTCAAGTGTCGCCGCGAGCGCACGGTATACGACAAGTGTAAGAAGCGAGACGAGAAGAACCATGCGCGCGGTCGGCGGCCAATCGAGCGCGAAGAACACCGCTATCATCGCGGACGAGAAGACAGCGATCGCCAGCAGACGTTCCCGAAGTCCGCCGCCGCGCGGCCTTGAGCGCGCGAAAAGGGATTCGGCGACGAGCCCGATAGCGGTCAGCCCGAAGAATACAATGAAGACGGGAAGCTTTCCGTGGGACATAGCATCCGCCCTGACACGGGAGGCCGCAGCGATCACCTCGCCCGGAACCCTTGGCATGGCATTAGCGATCGCATCAATCCGATTTCGGGTCGCGGTCTCCCATGCCGACAGCCCGTCCTCCGCATGGGCGGGATCAGGGACTTTTGTTATCGGAGCCGTCTCCAGCCATGAGCGAACCTCCGGATCCTGCAGCAACCGAACGAGGTTGTCGATTTTCCGTGGCCGCGGCCCCTCCTGAGCGAAAGCCACGGTATGCAACACAAGGAGAAGGAGCAGGGCGCCGATCCAACTCCCGAGCGCCTGCCTCCATCTATTGCTCAAATGCGAACACCTTTTTCCAGTCCGCCTTCATGTCGACGATCAGCCAGTTGCGGCGTTCTGCCTCGTTCAAAGCCTTGTCCAGCTTGCCGATGGCGCTCTTGCGGTCGTAGGCGACCTCCCTGTCGGCGTCCGTGTGGTGGACGACCATCGCAAAGCCAGGGCCTTTGGCGGCAGTCACCCAGCGCAGCATCTCGTAGTCCCCGTCGGAATTACCTGCGACAAAGATCGGCTTCCTGCCAATGAACCTGTTTATTCCGGTCGGCTTGCCCTTGCCGTCGTCGACGAAGTCAAGCTTCGGAAGTCGCTTGAGAACGGGTACGTCGCCGACTATGGCGAACTCGGTGGTGATCGTGCTGCCGACGACCTGCTCCGGCGGTATGCCGTACATCTTTTCCGTCATCGGCCGCATGAACTCGACGCCGCCTCCGGAGACGATAAAGGTCTTGAACCCGTTCGCTCGGAGATAGTCCAGGAGTTCCCGCATCGGCAGATAGGTCATCTCGTCATACGGTCTGCCAGTCTTCGGATGCTTTGCGCTCGCAAACCAGTCGCTGACGATCTTCGAGAACTGATCCGTCGTCATGCCGGAATGGGTGGCGGCGAGGAGGTCCGTCAAACCTTTCTGGCCGTTCTGGGCGACGCCCTTGATGTCTCCTGCGATAGCTGACTTGTACGGCTCCTTGGACTTCCACTCCGGGTGCTGTGGCGCGAGCGCCTTCACCCGGTCGAATACGAATGCAAGCTGGTTGTAGACCGGTTGCTCCGACCAAAGCGTTCCGTCGTTGTCGAAGACGGCGATGCGGTCTGCAGGGGCGACGTAGCCTTCGCTGCCTTCAGTCACAGTCGCTGTGACGAAATCCATGATGCGGCTTCTTGCTCCGGTGTCGTTCCAGCTAGGAAGCGCCTCCTGCGCATGCGCTGAACGCATCACGCCAGAGAACAGGAGGCAGAGAGCGACCGCGAATGCGGCGAGCAGGCAGTCGGTGGTGATCGCGTATCTTCTCATGGTCGTTGTCCTTCGTTGACGGGCCGCTTAATGCAGCGGAAGCCTACGTGGCTGGTTGATGTGTCTTCCGGCTCGGCGTGCCGCGCCGCAGGCCGGTAGCGGCGGCAGTAGTTCGGGGCGCAGAGATGCGAGCCGCCCTTGAGGACACGCCGGGCGATCCGTATCGCCGGTTGCCTTAGGTCGTAGCTCGCATCCTGCGGGCCGCCGCGTGGGTTCTTCGGAATGCAGCACGCGTGCTCGGCAGGTTCTGGATGCTTTGTGGACCAGAAGTCACTGGTCCACTCCCATACGTTGCCAATCATGTCGTAGAGGCCATATCCGTTTGGCGGAAACGAACGGACGGGTGACGTCCTCTCCTCACCCTTCTGCTTCGCCGAACGGATTGGAAACGTGCCGCTCCAGGTATTCGCCATTGGGACACCGCCGGGCGCGAGCTCTTCTCCCCACGCATACTCGGCGTTCTCCAGCTTACCCCGCGCAGCCCGCTCCCATTCAGCTTCGGTCGGCAGATCAAGTTGCGCCCAGTCAGCATAGGCTTTCGCGTCTGAATAAGCGACATGCACGACCGGGTGGTCGAGTTTGCCGCGCAGATCGCTCAAGCCGCCGAGGGGCCGTCGCCAGTTTGCGCCGAACTTGAACGTCCACCACTGCGAGATGTCGGGCCCCTCGACAGACTTTGGCTGCGTGAACACGAGAGATCCCGCCCTAAGCATTTCGGGTTTTGCCCCTGGATAGTCGTTTGGATCAGGCGCTCTTTCTGCGACCGTTACGTGCCCGGTCACCTCGACAAATTCCTTGAACTGCCTGTTCGTGACCGGCGATTCCATGATCCAGAAACCGTCGACACTCACCGGATGCGCCGGCGCTTCCTCCGGGTAATGCTTGTCTGATCCCATGGTGAAAGTGCCTCCCGGAATCCAGACCATCCCACCGGCCTGTTGCCGCCGTTCTTTCGGACTATCGAATGCCAATGCCATCGCCACCTCCGGAATTGATAGCCGACCATATCCGGCAGAGGCGGGGAGGAAAGATTGTTACAGTAACATTGGGGTATCAAGCAGACGGATTGAGCTCGGGTAGTGCCGATCGAGCGCCCCTCCCCGCCGGCCGCGGGATGACAATCGCATCCGCCAGGACCTGGCGGTCGAGAAGCACGTCGTCTGAGCGGAACAGTCGCCGTTCGAGTATCGCGACCTGCGTCTGCAGCCGGGTATTCTGCTCGGACGATGTCCAATCGGCCAGTGTCGCGTAGCCCTGCTTGCCGATCCAGTGCTGCAATGCGCGATAGATGGCGGCATCATCTTCAGTCTTGATAACTGCCTGCAAGCGGCGGAGCATTTTCGCTGGAGAATTTCGGCGCTCCTTGCGAACCTGCCTAACCCGAGCACGAACCTCTGGCAGGTATCGCCAAGCCAGGAGGCCAGCTGCGAGGTCAATAAGCACGAGCGCAAGCAGCGTCGGCCAAAGGACGCTTCCATGCTCTGCAGGCACCTCGTCGATTACTGGTGCGATACCCTTGGGCTCATCAGCAGGCGCGGCTGCGACGACCACTTCGACTGCGGGAAGGGAGGCGGTCGCGGCTGAATGTGACTCGAGGTCGAACCATCGATACGACACCTCCGGAAGACGCAAGAGCCCAGCCTCAGGAACAGTGTAGACGATCGTCTCGGTGCGGGTACTGCCAGTTTCAACGCTTCGACCGACACTGCGCTGTGGTACGCCGTCCAAAAGGACTGGCTGTTTTGGATATTGCGCGGCGCCCTCCGCAAGTCCGACGTCCACGGGCGGGATCAGCATCGCCTGTGTATCTTCCGCAGTGACGAGGACTGTTCTCACAAGTGCGTCCCCCGGCCGCAAGTGGGCCGGGTCCCTATCGAAGGTTTCTGTTAGCGTCAGCCGCCGCGCCGCAAACATCGACGGTATCGGTCCGACAGATGCCGTAACGTCGAACGAGGGAAGGGCGACGTGCACCACGGTCTTCGTCGATTTGCCGTTGGCTGAGTAGCCAAGTTCGACCTCGATCATAGGAAGAGAGAAGGACCCCGACCGCTCAGGGACGACGATGTAGGCCTTCCTGATCACGGAATATTGCGTAGCGTCGATCGTTTGAACGATGTTTTGGGCGCGATCGCTAGACAGCGTGACCAGCGCGTCCGCCACCTCGAATAGCGGGAACTGCGGCGGCGAGGTGAAAAAATCCGGTACGAAGACATCCACGACGATATGCACCTGCTGACCGGCAACCAACTTTTCCGATCCATCGATGGACGCCCTTGCGAAAGGTTGTGCGGCGAGGGCAGGAGTGGAAAGTAGCAGAAACAAAAGAGCGAGGACCTTCATCGTGAAGTTCTCCCGGCTTCAATCGAGAATTTGCGCGCCATCAGATCGGCAGGGCTGACGACGATGTTCTTCATCCACATTTCGGAGGTCTGCTCGGCAAGTTCCATTCGCCCTTCCTTGCCCTGCTTTCCCTTGTCGTCGAACTCGATTTTGTCGGGTTGCTGACTGGGGTCGCCGCCTTGCTCGTCCTCCTTATCCTTCTGTTTTTTCACCAGCTGACGCGCGACAGAAAGGTTGGCCTTGGCGTCGATCCAGTCCGGCCGTATTCCCAACGCTTTCTCATACGCGTCGACTGCCTGCTGATATTCGTTCATATGCAGAAGCGCGTTGCCCTGATTATACCAGCTCTCGGCTGTCTCGACCGCGGCGAAGGCGTCCACTGCCTCCTGAAACTTGCCACTCCGGTAATACGCCACGCCCTTCCAGACAGGATCGGTGAACAAGCTGGCCGCCCCGTTATAGTCGCCGCGCTCGTATGCGATACGCCCTTGCTGGTCGGAGGTGAGCCACATGTCGAGGAGAGCGTCTGCGCGTGCACTGTCCGGCGATGAACAGTTGAGCGCCATCAGAAGGGCGCCTGTTTTGACAACCCAGCCCTTGCGAAAGGAGAACGCCATCGCAGCGGCGACGGGTAAGACGAGCCACCAGCCCAGGTCCTGCCAGCGGTCGCCCTCGGTCGCCTGCTTTTGCGCAAAGTTCCTGGCGACACGTTGTGCTATCCAGCGCACGTCGGCGTCGTCATCTGTGAGCGTGGCCACGGCTGCCCCTGTCTCCCTGCCGATCGCCTCCAGGGCGCTGACGTCGAGCTTCGGGAACAGCCGAGCTCCGGAGGGGTCCGTCGCGAACCCCCCATCAGTCGTCTTTACGGGCCCGCCTTGAGCCGTCCCGATCCCGAGAATGACAATGCCGCTTCTGCCAGCACTCAGAATGGTCCTGGCGTCCGCGTCCACGCCGTCCGTCAGCAGCAGGACCGTGCCCATGACGCCTTCCTTGTCGAGCAGTCCGTCAGCGAGCTCAAGCGCTGCCACGGTGTCATTACCCGGCTTTGGCATGATCCTCGTGGCCAGGGCATCCGAATAGGCGCCAAGCAACGCCGCATCCTCCGTCAGGGGCAGAACGAGATGGGCGGTGCCCGCATAGGCGATGATCGCCGTTCGCGCACCCGAGCGGGTAGCCACCACGTCCTTGATCTTGAGCTTAGCCCGCTCAAGTCTCGACGGGGTGACGTCGATCGCGTCCATCGACTGCGACAGATTGACCGCGATCACCAGAGGCGCCGTGTCCTCGACGAAGGGAGGCGCCTCGCGCTGCCAGGTCGGCCCGGCGGCGCCGATCGTGCCAGACGCCAGCATCACAGCCAGTAGCCACGATGGCCGGACCTTTGCCACTCCGGAACCATCGACGACCAGGCTGTCGAGCAGATGCGGGGCGATGATTGCTTTCCACTGCGACCTTACGTCCTGCGATCGCGCCGCCAGCCAGAGGATGAGGATCGGCAGGAGCAGGAGGACGAGAACCCATGGACGGATGAAATGGAAGTCAGCGATCATATCGGCGGCCTCCGGCGAAACAGCCTGGCCACTCCTGAGACGGCTTGAAAGCCTCCAAGGAGAATAACAGCCGCCAGCAACGGCCATTGAAACAGTTCGACGCGCGGTCGCCACGACAGGTTTTTCTGGTTTTGGGGCGTGAGCCGGTCGAGCACTTGATAGATGTCCGCAAGTTGCCTCTGGTCGCCGCCGAAGAAGTAGCGGCCGCCGGTCTTCTCGGCAATCTTTTGGAGCGTCGCGGTGTCCAGCTTTTCTTCGCCGGTTGCCGCCGGATCGCCGATCCCCACGGTATGGACGACGACACCTTTCGATTGCGCGATGTCGGCAGCCTTGAGCGGCGGCATGCGGCTCGCCGTATCGTTTCCGTCCGTGAGGACGATCAGCACCTTATCCGGCACGCTGGTATTTTCGAACATCTTGATCGCCAATCCCAACGCATCCCCGAGCGACGTACGAGGCCCGGCCATCCCGGGGACCGCATCGGCGATCAGCGTCTGGACCAGGCTATGATCCATCGTGAAGGGTGAAAGCGGGTAGGGAGCGTCGCCAAACGCGACGAGGCCAATCCGGTCGCCGGATCTTCGGCTCACGAAATCGACGACGACCTGTTTGACAGCTTCGACACGGTTAAGCGGGGAGCCGTTGATGCCGGGGAAGTCTTTGGCGTCCATTGACTGCGAGAGATCAAGTGCGAGCAGGATATCGCGCTGCGGCTCGACCTTCTCGATAGGTGGTTCGACGAACTGCGGACGAGTAAGCGCAAGGACGACCAGACACCACGTGAGCCCAGTGGATAACAGCTGCGGCCACGTCTGTTTTGCGACCACCGAGCCTTCGCTCGGCACAACGCCTGCGGCCCGCGCCACCTGATCAAAGAAGGGCAGGCGGATGGAAGCCGACGTTTCCCTGTGTGGAGGCAGCAGCCACCACGTTAGCGCGGGAAGCGGAAGGACAAGGAGCAGCCAGGGAAGCGCCAGCTCATACATGGTGCCTCTCGATCCATCGGCGGGCGTCACGGGTCAGCTCGTTGGCGAGGTTGCCTGGCAGGCGTTTCATCCACTCGTCGTTACGATATTCGAAATCGTCTGTCAGCTCACCGAGAACCCGCCCGCCTCTGGCTTCACCCTTTTGATCGAGGAAACTCGCCCAGTCTTTCCCGGATAGCGCAGCGACCTGTCCGCGGTTCCACGCGGCCAGCGCGGTTCGTTTGAGAATGCGAGCGACTTCGCGGATCGCCTCCGCCCGGGTATCATAGTTGCGGATCCTGGGCTCTATCCCCTCGAGCAGATAGAGCGCCTCGCGCCTGTAGGCGTTTGCTCTGTAGCGAAGGATCCCGCGCAGGCTCGCAAGCGCCAGAACAATGAGCAACGCGCCCACAAGCACTGCCCATCCCCACGTGTGCGGAAGCCATGAGATCGGTTCTGGCACCGCGATGTCATGCAGTGATCGTAGTGCTGCCTCGGTCGTTGGGTCTGACTCCGTCTGCTCCATCAACGCCTCCTCTGCTGCCACGCGGACTGTTCGAGAAGCCTTCGCAATTGCGGAGCGGTCTCCTTTGCCGCGGATATCGGCAGCATTGGAATTCCGAGCGCGTTCTGCCAGGCCAGCAGTTCCCGGCCGCGGTCGCGTGAAATGGTCTCGATAGAGGAGCGCACATGCTCTGTTGCGAACGCCAGCTGTGCCTGTGACCCGCCCCCACTGGCAACAACCTCGCCGAATGTCGGCAGCTCCAGAAGAAACGGATCGTAAACAAGAAGGCAGATCACATCGTTGCGGGAGGATAGTCTCACAAGCAGATCGCGCGTGCGCGGTGTGTGGCCGTCGAAATCCGATATGACCAACACCAGATGGTCGTGGTGGGCGACATTCGAGACGCTTTCAAGCACTGTGTCTAGCTGGTTGCTGTTCTGCGGTATGGATGCACTCGCGTTCAGCGCAGCATTCATACGGGCGATACGCTCGGCAAAGGCGACTACCGCACTGCGACTACGGTGCGGCTTCACCTCGTCGGTGTCACTGTCGCCGATGACGAAGCCGCCGACCCTATCTCCCGATCCCAGTATCCGCCAGGCGCAGAGCATCGCGGCTTGCGCGGCCGTCACCGATTTCATCGAAAGGCGGCTGCCGAAGAACATGTTGATGCGTTGATCGACAATGATAATGGCAGGTCTTTCCTTCTCTTCGGAATAGACGCGTATGAAAGGCCTCGTCGTTCGCGCCGTGACGCGCCAGTCAATGGATCGGATATCGTCGCCTGGAAGATAGTCGCGCAGCTCCTCGAAGGTCAGACCTCGGCCGCGCATCGACGACCTCATGCGCCCGGCCAGCTGCCGCTGGCTGCGTGCCTTCTGCACGAAACTGAGGTCCCGCGCCTGGGTCTCAAGCTTTACAAGTTCGTCGGTCGAGACGTGCACGCCGCCGCTCATGACACCGCTACCTGTTGCAAAATACGATCGATGATCTGGTCCGGCGTAGTGTTCGACGCATGCGCCTCGTAGGAGAGAATCAAACGGTGGCGGAAGACATCGTTGACGATCGCTTTCACATCGTCAGGCGTCACGTAGTCGCGGCCCTTCAGCCAGGCATAGGAACGCGAAACCTTGTCGAGGCCGATCACGCCACGCGGGCTTACGCCGACCTGCAGCAGCTTGGCGAGGTCCTTGTCGTAGCGATCCGGATATCGTGTGGCGAAGACCAGCGCGACCATGTATTTCTCGACGGGATCCGAAACCGTGATGGTTCCGATTTCCTTACGGGCGTCGAACACCGCCTGCGGGTTCAGCTTTTGCAACGGCTGCGCTTTCGAACCGCCGTGGGCCCCATTCTCCTCCTCCCGGTTGAGGCGCATGATCGCCGCCTCAGACTGCTCGTCCGGGTAGCCGACCTCAACGTGCATCAGGAAGCGGTCGAGCTGGGCTTCGGGAAGGGGATAGGTACCTTCCTGCTCGATGGGGTTCTGCGTGGCCATGACCATGAACAGGTCGGGAAGCGGGTAGCTCTTGCCGCCGACTGTGACCTGACGTTCCTCCATCGCCTCGAGCAGCGCGGACTGGACTTTGGCCGGTGCTCTGTTGATCTCGTCGGCGAGGATGAGATTGGCAAAGATCGGACCCTGCTGAAACCTGAACTCGCCCTTTCCGCCTTCCGAGAAGTAGATTTCGGATCCCGTTATGTCAGCAGGCAGCAGGTCGGGGGTGAACTGGACGCGCGAAAGCTCGGAATCAAGGTTCTTCGCCAGGCTTTTGATTGCTCTCGTCTTTGCAAGGCCCGGCAGGCCCTCGACCAGCAGGTGACCGTTCGCGAGGAGGCCCAGCAAAAGCCGCTCCACCATTTTGTCCTGGCCGACAACAGATCGACCGATGCGCTTGCCAAGTTCCAGAATATCTTCGCGAACGAGCATCTTGATTGTTCCTTCAATGCGTCAGCGGCAGGGATTGTGGATCGGCGCGCAAAGTGTCCTCCAGAACCGGTCTCGCAGGTTTCTTGGACGCTGCGGAAGACTGCTCGGCGATCGTCAGAGGCGCCGCTATCGTCGCCCCGGCCACCGTGCCGACAGTTCGCACCGTTCCACCGACTACTGCCGCGACGCCTTGGCCAAGCGTGACGTTGCTATCGGTCAGTGTCTGTCCTGTTATCAAGCGCTGGCCTATAAGCTGGACGATTTCAGGGCTTTCGGCGAACTTGCCATGGTGCAGGCTATCATCCGTCTTCACCTCGGTCAGATCGATGGCTGTGATGCCAGCCTCCTCCAGCCGCGAACGATATGGTTCCTTGGACGGATCGATGGCGCCCAGGCGTGAGACGTTTCCGGTTATGAAGCTAGAAGCCGCCAGCGCCCGGTCGTCCTGCGAGACGAAAATCGTGAACTTCGGCTTGGGATCGCCCATCTCGACGTACTGTTTGGCGAATACCTGGATGTCGATGTCGGGTGAGGCGAGGATGACGTTGTGGATCTTGGCGTTTACGTGCCCGTCGCGGATTCCCATCTGCCGCAGCGACTCCATCGCAAGCCATGTCCCCATTGAGTGCGCAAGGATCGTGATGTCTTTCACCGCCGGATCCTGAGCAAGCACCCGCAGCGACTGCTCGAGCGCAGTCCGCGAATAGTTGGTGCTCTCCTTGTCATATTCGTATCCCGTCAGCTCGGCGCGGGATGGCCAGGTGAAGAGCATGGGAGTGGCCCGCATGCCGCTGTCATGGACAATCTGGGCCAGCCTGAAGACCGAATCCTCATATGTGTTGTTAAAGCCGTGAATAAAAACGAGCGCGTGACCTCCTTCTAAATGCTTGCGGAACCATTCGCGCCCTTCCGGGATGGTATCGATCCGGTCCACCCGCGTTACCGCAAAGTCGGTCGACGGGTTTGCGGGAAGCCGTTTCGGCCATTGGACGGTTCCCGCTTCCCGCCGAGGCGGAATGGAGACCGCGACATCAGTCAGATAGGGTATGGGACTGCGCTCCCCATTGAACAAGGTCGCCGGGTCGCCAGAAGGCTGCCGCGTCGTCGCGACAAGCATGTCGACCTGGGCCGTCTTTGGTCCCGAAGCATCCAAGGCCACCGGTTGCATAACGCCACTCGGATGTCCGCAACCAGAAAGAACGAGGAACCCCAGGAAAACAGTCCGCCGCGACGTGTTCATCTATTGTGCCGCGATGATGGGTGGCTTCGTGATGGATAGCGGCATTGAGATGTTGAGAAAAACGACGTCACCTTCGGCTCGATTTTCCGTCGAGAACTCATGGAAGTACTTGATCCTCGTCGAGATGGGCACATCGCCCGCCTTGAATGTCCAACCGATCGTCGCGCCAATCGCCGCCGCTCGCCCTTTGAAGTCGCTTCTGGCTCCGGCCCCGCTGTCGCCAGTGACTTGATCGTAGTAATAGCCGACCAGTCCGGCGTCGAACTGTTCGTTGAAGTGTTGGACGGCTGCCCACTCGAAATGGAATTCGTTGCCAGTTCGGTAATCCGTGGCGGGGTTCTCGGCGTTGAAAGTCATGCCCACGACTGCCGACAGGTCGAGGCCGATCGCTGGATCCAGCCAGGTCACGCCAGCTGAAACATCCGCGCCCCAGTGGTGAAAGGCAATGTTCGATATCTCGCCCTCCTGATAGTCGCCGATCGGCACGTTGACGAGCAGCCCCGTCTGCCAGTGAAAGTTTCCCGCTTCCCATCCCAGGAGAGCGCCGAGAACCGGATCGCCGATGGTGAATACGTCGTCGGAGACTGATCCAGAGGCGGCGCCTCCGAGCGGTCCCGCCAGTGTCAGGTCCGCATCAGTGTTCTTCCAGCCAACGGGAAGCGTCGCGGACAGACCGAGATGGGCACCCATGACCTCTTCGGGAAGAACCCACAGGACCGTTGGAACCTCGATGACCGCCGAGCCCTCGACCCCGACCGCCAGTCGACCCCCGGAAGGAAGCGCCCGCCCGCCGCCGAGGTCGCCCGAGTAGATGTACACGTCGTTGGAGAAGAATACGCCTGGCGGCGGCGTGATTGCCGCGGCCGGACCTTTCGAGCCGAGAAGGTAGAAACCCGCGCCGCCTTCCGCCGCCAATGTCACTGTCGGGAGCAGCGCGCAAGCTGCGAATATCGTCAGTCGTCTTCCAAGATCGCCGATCATGCGTTGTCAGTCTCCATTGAACCCGATGCCTAACGTCTGCGGAAAGCACCGCCGCCGCCGTGGAAGCCACCGCCGCCGCCATGGAACCCGCTGAACTCGCGCCCACCGCCGCCGCGCCCGCCAAACTGTCGGCCTCCACCTTGGAACTGACCGATGTCATGACGGCCGAATTCGCGGGAGAGATCCCGCTGGTTGCCCGCGTGCCGGGCGGTTCGGTCGATGCCAAGATGGTCAGGCGCACGTTCGCGGACCTGCCGACGGGGCTCCGCATTCGAATGGTTTTGGACGCGGTTCTGGACACGCTCCCTCGCAGCCGGATTGTTCTGTATGTTTTCGGCGCGCTGCGGAGCGTTCTGACGGAGGCGATCCGCCGCCTCCGGATGGTTTGAGGCGAAATGCTCGCCCGCGTTCTTGAGCCCGTCTGTCCCTGGACGATTGACGGGATTCCAGCCGTCCGGCGTGTGCTTCTGCCACTCCCCGTTCTCGCGGCGGTAGACGTTGCCGTCACGTCCCGCATAAATGTCGCCGCCCTTGCCACCCGCAACGAAGCCGCGGTCACCGGAGGAATTGCGCCAGTAAAGACCACCCGCGTCGCCCGTCGTTCCACCGCTGATCCTCGCGAACTCGCCGCCGTGCCTCACCGCCGCTGTACCCCATGAACCGTAGACATTGCTCCCGCCGCGGGCAGCGACGGCATTGCCTGTTCTCGGATTGAAGGCGGCGACGAAACCGCGGGAACCCGCCGGGCCAGATATTGCGCCGCCCCTGACATAAGTTCCTGTTCGGGGGTTGTAGGCCGCGCCGCCAGCAATGCCGCGATAGGGGCCGTAGGCGTAGCCATACCGCCCGAAGGTGCCGAAAGCTGGATTGTAGAAGGCTCCGACCCCATAGGTGACGGGGCGTGGATAGTAGGGCCAGTAGCCTCCCGACCAGCCGAAGTCCCACCAGGCGGGGTAGGCCCAGCCCGTCCCCCAGACGAGCGCATCCCACGCGAGGTAGGCTCCGAGGTAGCCCGCGGTGTAGCCGTACCAGACAGCGTCGGGCTCGGTGTCGTACACCCTGACATAGGTGACGTTGTAGAGCGGCGACGATGCCGGGATCTTGTAGATCTCGTCGGGAACCGCCTTGGCCACCAGGAACGTTCCGGATGGCGAGTCACCGACGAACCATACGCCATTTTTCAGAACGAAGTATTTGTCGGCAACCCTGATGACCTGCTCGTTCGAATTTACCGCATACGCGAGCGAGGTTCCATCGATCGGCTCGAACCTGGGATCCCCGCTATAGGAGATATCGATCTTGACCGTGCCATCGGTCGCGACCCGCGCCATCTGCGGGATACTCGCCTTGAGCCGGGCTTCGGCGCTTTCGGACGTGCCGGGAATGGAGGCCCGTACCGCGTAGTAGGATACGTCCTGCGGGATGTTCTGGAAGTCTGCGGGCAGTGTTGGAGTCGCAAACACCCAGGGACCGTCGAGCGAAGCGCTTGCGAACCAGCGGCCCGAGAGAAGGACATACCAGTTCTTGTCCGCCGGACGGAAGAAGACATCGCTGGTTGTGTTCGACGCCCACTCCAACCGTGTTCCCGGCACCGTTTCCAATGCGGGCTCTCCATCGAAGACGAGGAGTTCCGCTGGCAGGTCGGAATGGAAGACTTTGGGTGTCCCACGATCTGCAAATTTCTGGGCGGGCAGGGCGGCTTTCACGTCCTTCCAGTCGTCCTCATCTGGCAGTGACGAAATCTGCGCCGGCAGTTCCGTGACTTCGTTCCAGTTTCCTGTGAGGCTATCCGCGGTCAGCCAGCTTTTCTCGTCACGGAGATAGAACCGCTTGTCTTCGTCGGCCTGGAAGATGTCCCAGTTGGTGTTGACCACGAAGGAGAGGCCCTGGACCCCTTTCACCGGGGAGACGACGGCTTTCCCGTCGGTCTGGACGAGGATGGCTGGCACATCGCTGTGGAATACGGGTGGCGGATCTGCCTTGAGGCCCGATACGTCGTTGAGGCGCTTGTAGTCCGCCAGGCTTGCCGTCAGACGGTCCTGCGATACCGTGATCGGATCAGTCGGAAGGATCCGGCCCACGCCGATTGCCAGTTTTGCGAGCTCGTCCTTGTCGAGCGTTGAGAAGTTCACTTCCGTTGCCTCGACTTGGGTCAGCACAACGTTGTCAGTCTCGTCGTCGGAGACTGTCTTCGCAGTCACTCCGATCACGCCATATACCGGAGAGGCATCTTTCGACGGTTTCAGCTCCGCAGCGATCAGAGCGTCGAGCTTCGTAAAGCCCGGCCAGTCCACCACCTGCGGCTGGAAGAGTGTGAGAGCTGCGCCGCTGTCGGCGGTGAAGGTTCTAGGCCATGATTGGGCTTCGGCTGCCGTCTGGCTGAGATACTGGCCGCTGATGAACCCATTCTTGTTGTCGAACGATATTGCGCACCACGCTCCGCTCGCGTCGCACTCCTTGAGATCGACCTGCGCGCCCTGCGGGACCTTGCCGATCGCGGCAAAGCCGGTTCCGGGTCCAGAGCGAAGATTGACATTAGCCGTGACGCTTGCGGGGTCAGCCAGCACGTTGCCTGCGAGGAATGTGGAGGCGACCAGGAGGACAAATGGAATTCGCATTGTAACGATCCTTCGACATCATTGCCCGCGGCTGCGGTCCAAGGAAGTGAAGGGCAATTTCATCTCGCGGACAAGGATGTTACTGTTACATTGGGACCGGAAGGCTCCCCTTTTCGTCCCGCGCCTTTGACCGCGGTATCCCTTGTGCGGGGCAGGTTGTTTCCCGTTCTGCGTGGCTCCGGATAAGATCGCGGTCGAGTGCCCGAAAATGTTACCGTAACATTTGAGCAGTTGTGGCTATACTAGGTGCCTCCAAACCCGCTTCCACGAGTCCCCGTCGCACGGCGCTTGCAAGATTGCGCTCGTAACCTGTTCCGGAGAACATTGCGGAGACGCTCCGGTCCAGATCGGGATGCTGGATTCGGGCCATGTCGATTTCTCTTTGCGCGGCGTCTCTGTCTCCCAAGCGCGCGATTGCCGCTAGCCTCAACACAACGATAGGCGTGTCTGAAGCGGGGACTTGCCGCGCAAGGATAATCGCTTCTTCGAATTTTTCTCTCCGATAGGCATCCAGAATCATCACGAAGCTTGCATCCCGGATCGGCTGCCCAGCTATGTCGCTGGCTCTTCTTGCCAGCAGCATTCCATCCTCCCAGCTGCCGCTGACGAAAACCACCAGAGACAGCTTGGCGAGCAGGTCTGCGTTTTCGGGGTTAGCATCCACGCCGCGACGACCCGCAGCGATCGCCGCGGCGGTTTGGCCTAGCTGATACTGGGCCGACATCTGGGCCAGTGCTGTTCTCGGCGAGCTTGGGGAGAGTCTGGCTGCCTTGTTCGCAAGTTGAAGGCCTCGCTGAAAGAAGTTGTCATCGCCTGTGGTTCTGCCGAGCCATACGTAAACGCGGGCCAGTGCTGCTGTAGCGTCGGCATCGGAGGGCCGCGCTGCAATAGTCTCCTCGAGGCAATGCTGAGCAAGCTTTAAACCGGCAGCGTCGCGTGTCTCCACTGCGAAGTCGCCCCGCAACACGCAAACATTCCCTCTTGTTTCAGCAGGGAGCGCGCGGTTCCTTTCAAAGCCGTTGATGACCCCGGAGGGGCCCGCGATCTGGCGGGACAGGCCGTAAACGAGCGCACGCTGTGTTTCCTCTCGGGCAGTCTCCCCAAACGAGCGGCTTACGCTGTCTGTCCAAAGCACCTCTCCCGCAGCGGTGTCGGACAACTTCAGCCACACGGTGATCCCGTCTTTGTTTTCTCCATAGCGTATTTTGAGGTCGTAAGAGCTCTGTTCCGGATTGGTGGGATAGGGATTAGCATCCGCAGAGCCTGACCTGAGACGAACAGTGCCAAACCTGCCAATCGAGAGCGCCAGGCTATCCATGAACATGACTTTAGAATCCGAGGGCTCATCGGCGTTCATCGACAGCGAAACCAATGGTTTTTCCGTATCGGTGGGCACAGGGAAGACGCCGATAAATGCGGCAAAGCCAGCTAAACCGGCTGCACCCAGACCGGCGAGGCCAGCAACAGCATACCACCAGACACGGCCTTGGACCCGCCCAGTTGCCTGTGGTGGCTCGGGCTCCAGATCCTCTTCATCTGGCGGGATCTCCGGGGATCGAGGCAGTTTGGTATGTCGCTCAAGGAAAATTGGCAGATACCTACGGCCGCGTGCAATGTCGAGTCGGATACCCGGCTCGTCGCCCAGCTGCTCGTAATACTTGGCTAGCGCCTCACGTAGTCTCGTCGCCTCGATCCGAACAATCGGATCAGCGGATGCATCAAATGTCGAGGGGCGGTTGAAGACGTCAATCGCAATTGCGTAGGCCTTCACCGCGTCGCTTCGACCATCGAACAGGGCATCGATGATGTAACGGAGGAACGCCTTGTGCCTATCAGAGGCGATGAAGCGTGGATCCTGGAGGAGGCGTTCGGCCTCGGCTCTCGCCTCGTCTTCGGGGATTTCTCGATCCCCTTCGGTCGTTCCGTTCGCAGCCATCGCCCACCTCACGACCGTCGATTTCCGAGACGTTATCATGAGTATGAACTCTCTAATATGACGGCGCAATTATAAATTGTAATAGACTATCCGAATTCCTAGCAGCGGTGTTCGATCGGTTCAAATTGGGATTACGCCTGCTTGGGCGACTGTTGTCCGACACAACGGCGCTCGACGTCCTGCTCGAGGCCCGTGCAGAGGTCACGATATTCGTCGATAAGATCTGCGTCGCCCGGTAGAGGGCGCGTCACTAGCCGCTCATACGTGGATGTCGCGTCCTCGTAGGCTTCACAAAGAGCCTGGAACGTCTGGTCACGCTGCCATAGATCCTGGAGCTCGCCCCGACGCTGCGGCATGCGCATCATCAGTTTCAGAAGACCCCGGCGCGCGGCACCCCTCGGCGTATCCATGACGGTAACACGCTCCTCCAGAAAACCGGCTGCGATAGACGGCTACGGCCTTAGAGCACGAGCATATTTAGCCATCGAAAGCGAGGATGTTACAGTAACAATAGCACAACGGCGCTGCTCGCCGATCCAATGTAACGGTAACATCCTGTCAAGGTCGCTCCTTCTGTGCTGAACTCGCTCGGCGTCTTAAAGGAGTCCGCCGTGCGTTCAATCTTCATGCTCCCCGTCATTGTTGTGACCGCTCTGCCCGCATCCGCAAGTCTGGCTCAAGAGGCCCACGACGCAATCAACGATGCCAACAATCCGCTGACACCGAAGATCACCATCAACTTCCAGGATTATTTCATCCCGAGCTTCATCGACGCTCCCGGCGACCCGCACGCCAACCAGTTTCTCCTGAGAGGCCTGGTGCCTTCCGACATGTTCGGCATGCCGCAGCTTTTAAGATTCACGTTGCCGATCGCTACGTCACCGGAAGAAGACGGCGGCTACGTCACCGGACTTGGCGACCTCACGTTGATGGACATATTCATCCTGCCAAAGAAAGGCGACGTCACGTTTGGTAGTCCCGGCCCGGGTTTGCCGCGCTCGATCGGCAAGGTCGGCATCTCACCAACCACTGTTGTATCGCATTCCCTACAGATCATGCGCTTCTCGACATGCCGGACAATCTTGACCGCCGCCGGCACGTGCTCCAGCACCTGGACCACTCTGTCGGCCGCCTTCAGGAACGAAGTGCCACCGCAGGTCGGGCAATTGCAGGGAGCCGCATAGACCAGTTCTTCGGTGGCGAGATCATCGGGTAGAGGCTTGCGCTTCGGCTTCTCGGATGCGTCGTCCAACTCTGGCAGAGGAGGTTTCCCGGAGCGCAGCTCAGCTTCGGCACGAGAGGCCTCGATCTCCTCCAGCATCAGCTCGAACTGCTCGATCTTACGGTCGATCTTTTAGGAGCAAGGACCGCGTTTGCAATTCCAGTTCCAGGCCCGGCCCTGCCATTCCCGCTCGCCGTCAAAACCACAGGCATCGCATTTGAACCGAGCCATCTGCCCACCTCACTGACCGGCTGATATGGTAATAGAGCACGCCTGCGGCTTTCCTGTCGAGGCAACGGATTTGCGGCAGGCGGTGATTGCGTTGCTGTTTGCCTCGATCAGCCGATCGGCGGCCGAAACTCGCTCCCAGGACGCCGGACTGGCGAACCGCATCAATGCCATGCCGGAATTCCAGGCATCGTCACCCATCACGAAACCTGCCACACGTGGTGCCGCCGAGAACGGCAAGGCCGCCGGCGCAATCAACGTCAACAAAATGCCAGCCACTACGCACGAGCCGCCAACGCCGACCAACCACCAATTCTGTCGTCGCCGCTCGCGGGCTCCCTCCACATGGGCGGACAGGTTCCGGGTGACGCGCTCGAGATCGGAAGCCCGGCTCTCGAGCTTCTGAACGGCAGACCGAACCAAGCCCTCGCCGCTGCGCTCGAGGACACGGGCATAGTGCTCGGCCCCCTGCCGGAGAACCGGCGCCTGGTGGATGGCCTGCAGGTGCTCGCCCATGACGGCAAGCTGCTGCGTCATACGACCCAGCTCGGCGCTATAATCGACCGTCGCACCCTGCCGCTCCAGCTGGTCGAAGGCGGATTCGACACCCTTGCGGATCGTCGTCATCTCCCGGCCGAGATCGGCGGCCAAGTCCTCGACTCTATCGCGTAGGGCCTCGAAGGCAGCAGCCGGATTGCCGCCATCATCCTCGCCGTGGAACGCTGATGGCTCCATGTCCTCGGGATGCTGATTGCGATCATTGTCCGTCATGCCGTCTCGTCCTTCTATCGTTCGAGCCCCATGCTCTGGCTGCGGCTCTGGGTCAGCTGCCGCTCCATCTCACGGTCAACGGTCTGATCCCGACCGATGTAACGTATCCCCATTTCCTGGGCGCGATTGCGCAGGGTCGTTTCAAGCTGCGGGTCGCCGCCAAGACGCTGGCTCATCCCACGCATTTCCGCATCGACCTTACCCCGCGCCTCGTCATTGTTCCAACCCCGAAGCGCCTGGCGTTCGGAACGAAGCTCGTTCCAACGCTCGATGAAGCGATCCGCCCGCACATTCGGATCGGCCTGCAGGGCGCGTTCCCGGTCCATGCCGGCGACGAGCTGGCCGACACGCTCTCGGCCGGAAAGCTGCGTCATGGCTTGCGCCGTCTGAGGATCGTACTGCAGGGCGGAGCGCACGAGCGCATGCGATCCGGGCCGAACCTGATCCAGGTCAGCCGCCGCGGCGCGATAAGCCTGCTTCTGCGTGTCGAGAACGGGGAGCTTTTGGCCAACCTGCCGATCGACGGAACTATAGGCCTGCGCATAGCGATCCACGGCCTGCTCAAAGCCCGACATGGACCGCACCCGATCCGCCAGCCTGTCACGCTCGCCCCTTCCGTCCGGAGACTGCTCACCCTCTCGCGCTGGCCGCTCGGTCTGCGCAGCGCCACCGCCAGGCTTCAGCTTCAGCCCATCGAACATGCCGCGCCGGGGAGCACGCTCAACGCGCTCAGGACCGGCCTGCGAGGGGGTACGCTCCTCGTAAGCAGAACGCTCGCTTGTAGACCGATCCTGAACTGCCCTCTCCGTAGTGGCGAGGGAGGGCGCCTCGTGCCCCTTGATTACGGCACCAGCAAGATCGATCTCACTGCGAACGCCGATCGCCTCGGCAATGCCGCGCCGCTCGGCAAAATCACGGGTATAGTCCAGCGTCGTTTCCTTCGCCCCAGAACGCGACAGCCGGCTTTCGAGCTGGTCATAGGCGAGCTCGGTCGCACCCTGCACCCGCCACCCGTTGCGATGGGTTTCAGTCCCGTCCGGCAAACTCACCGGCACAGAGCCTTCATGACGAAGGCCGATCGTCGCGCCGATCTCCGGGGACGCCTCGGCCATCGCCCGCCCCAGATCCACACCCCACGTCGTCGAGCGCTCGTTGTTGGCATTCTCCAGCGTCACGAAATAGCTGTCGCGGTTGCCTTGTTTGTGCTCGTAGGGCGCAACCCCATGCGCCACCAGCTGGCCCGCTTTCTTGTCGGTAAACTCTTGCCTGTCAGCATAGAGCTGCGCCCCGTCACGATGACGGGTCATGGCGACATAGGTGAGATGCCGATCCATCGTGCCCGACGCCAGCACAAAGGCCCGATCGACGGTCGCGCCCTGGTTCTTATGAATGGTGGTCGCATAGCCATGATCAATGGCCTGGTAACTGTTCACCGGTACAGAGACGATATCGGATTGATCCGCCGTTCTCCCGTCAAGCTGCACTTGTATCGCGTCCTGCTCGACGGAGAGCACCTTCCCCAACATGCCATTCTTGACGCCGAGATCCCGATCGTTTTCCAGAAACACGATCCGGTCGCCCTCGGCGAAATCCCGCTTTCCGTCATTCGTCTGATAGGTCAGCGCCCGAACCCGCTCCTGCGCCCTGCCCTCCCCGATCGAAAGCTCACCCTCACCTGGACCACAAGGCGTGACCCGCGCCAGCTCGCCGCGTTCCTGAAGTCCCGAACGGATCGCGTCGTTGATAGCTCGAACATCGACGCGGCGATGCGCCATCGCGACACGACTGCCGTCCGGACGGTTCTCACGATCGGCAAGATAGTCCCGCACGATCGCCGCCCGCGCCGCATCACCATCGGCAGCAAAATGAATGTCGCCATGATCCCGATAGGCCGCCAAGCCATCAGCGGTCTTGTGGGTGGCAAACGAAACCGACGCCTCTCGCTGCCAGCCCTCGCGCTGCCGGCGGATTTCGGAAAGTTCGGCATGACCAATCCGCTCGGCAATGGCCCTGAACGGTGCGCCGGCACCGATCGCCTGCAGCTGCTCATGATCCCCAACCAGGACGATTTTCGCGCCGCGCTGCTCGGCCTCGCCAATGAAGCCGGCGAGCTGCCGGCTGCCGACCATGCCGGCCTCATCGATGACAAACACATCGCCGCGGCTGAGCGTCCCACGGTCACGTTCCCAACCCCGCGACCAGGACGCAAGCGTCCGGCTCTCGATCCCGGAACTCTCCTCAAGCCCCTCGGCCGCTTTGCCGGAAAGTGCCGCACCGTTAACCCGATACCCCTGCGCTTCCCATGCCTCACGCGCCGCCGCTAGCATAGTGGATTTACCAGCACCGGCAAACCCGACGACCGCCGAAATCCGCTCCGGCCCCGTCACATGCTGGATCGCCTGGCGCTGCTCATCCGACAGCCGTGCAGCACCATCACCGGACGCTTTCTGGATGGCCGTATCCTGCCGGCCGATCGCTGCAGCGACATGCCGGCGATCGACACCATGACTGCGATCATCCGCCATCCGCTCCGCCGATCGCGCCATGCCGGATTCAAGATTGACCATCTCGCGGGTCGAGTATTTCGCAAGCTCGACCTCGCCTGTATGAAGCTCGACCAATGCCGGCGATGCCATCACCACCGCGAAAGCGTTCTGGAACGTCTGCACATCGTCGTTGATGTAGCGGTGCAGCGTGCGAGCAATGTCGCGCCGATCGAACACGCTCTTTTCTGCGGTGATGATCGTCAGAACCTGTTCCGGCTTTTCGCGGATCAGGTCGGCATTTCTCTGTGCCGCCTCCGCATCTAACCGAGCCCGCTCCACCCCCATCCCCTGTCGTTGCATCTGGGTCGCATGAACGCCGACATGTTCCGTCGGCTCGATCTCCAGCCCTCGATCCATATGCGAGCGATGGTCGATCCGGACATCGAGCCCGGCCGTTGCCAGCCTCTCGTTTGCGATACCTTCCCATCTTTGTCGGAGGTCGCGAAGCTGCATGTCGGTTGTCGCCCGGCCGTTGGCGAGGAGCCATTTGTTCTCGCGCTCAAGAATGGTCTTTCCACCCAGTCCGTCCTCCCTCACCTGCCGCGTGGTCATCATCAGATGGGCATGGTGATTACGAACATCGCTCGCCTGGTGAGGCGCATGAATGGCGAAGTCCACCGCCGCGCCATAACGGTCGGCCAAGACTTGCGCGAACGCCCGCACAGCCTCGATCCGCCCTTCGCTCGAAAGCTCATGCGGCAAGGCAATTTCCAGCTCCCGCGCCACCCGCGCGTCCTTGCGCTTTTCGGCATGCTCGGCTGCATTCCACAGCGCCGAACGATCCCCCGCCCAATCGGCCTTCACGCCATCGGGAAGAACGATCTCGTTGTGCTCGACCCCGGCCTTGTGGGTAAAATCGTGGGTGATCCCGTCGCGTTCATTGGTCAGCCGCTCGGCGCAGCGATAGGCAGCGGCCGCCACGGCACTTCTGCCGCTGCTGCGCGATATCGGTTTCATGCTGCAGTGGTAAATTGCCACGCCTGCCCCGATCCGACCAAAGTCAATTTCAGCGCTGAGTTGCGTAGCAACTCGTAAGTGCGCCCTTAAAACTTCATTCGCTTCGCTCTTTCGTACGGGATTGCGCTGCGCGCCGCCACTACCAAATCTGATAGTTGATCATTTATTTTTGCCTGCTGTAGCCTTCCTACAACCCAAGGAGGCGCACATGGCACGCAGGTCGATCGTACAAAGGATTGCTCAACTCGAGGCTCGCAAACAAACCCTTCTGACCCGTCTCGGGCGACACACACGCGCTCGCGATACCAGACGAAAGATCCTGCTCGGCGCCTTCGTCCTTCATCAACTTCAGCACGGCAAGGACCCGGTCTTCGACGCTCAGCTAAGGCAATGGCTACGTGATCAACTGCCTGGTTTTCTTGTGCGGGAAAACGACCGCGAGCTCTTCGAGGAGGATCTGTTATTGCCTCTGCAGGAAGAGCAGCTCAAGGACGAGGAGGGAAGCAGATGAACCAGACGACGCGCGCCTGGGGGGCCTTTAAGAACCTGATCCGTGCTGCAGCCCGCGATCCTCTATGGGCGTCTGTTGCCCTGATCACCGCACCTTTCCGGTATGGCATCGTGGTCTTCAAAATGTCGATCTTCTACGTGCTCGTCGTGGTCTTCGTCGCCTTCATTCTTCAATACGTCATGCAAGCGGTCGGGGCCGAGCGCGGCGATGTGTTTTGGATGATCGGCAATCTCCTCACGACCGCCTTCGCCCTGCTGTTCCTGTTCCGTCTCGTCACCAATCCCCTGATTGTCCATTTCGGCGACACGGCCGACGACACTCATGGATCGGCACGGTTCGCGACGCACAAGGAAGTCGCCCCGATGACCAGGTCTGGTTCTGGCCTTCTGATCGGACGCGACCCGAAGTCAAAGAGCCTCATGCGTTATGATGGGCCGGCGCATCTCTTGACGATGGCGCCGACGCGGACCGGCAAAGGCGTCGGAACCATTATCCCAAATCTCCTGACCGCCGATCGCTCCGTGATCTGCATCGATCCCAAGGGAGAAAATGCCAGGATCGCTGGCCGCGCGCGCGAAACCTTCGGCCCGGTCTATATCCTCGATCCTTTCGCGGTCACGGGCAAGCCATCTGCGGCGTTTAACCCGATCGACACGCTCGACGTGAATGGGCTCGATGTGGCCGAAGACGTAAGCACTCTGGCCGACGCTCTCGTCTTCGACGGACCGGGCATGGCCGGTGAAGCCCACTGGAACGAAGAGGCCAAAGCCCTGATTGCCGGATTGCTGTTGATGATCGTCGCTATCGAGCCGATCGGCCGCAGGCATCTCGCCACGCTCCGCGAATATCTGACGCTTGCGCCTGACAGCTTTGCCGCCCTTCTGACACGCATGCAGGAAACGGCAGCGTGCGGTGGACTGGTTGCGCGCGCCGCAAATCGCCATCTCGGCAAGTCCGACCGTGAAGCGGCAGGCGTTGTGTCGGCCGCGCAGCGGCATACGCATTTCTTGGATAGTCCGCGCATGACAGCTGTGCTCGGCCGATCGGATTTCCACTTCGCCGATCTCAAGCGTCGCAATGTTTCGGTCTTCCTCGTCCTGCCACCCGATCGGCTCTCCACCTATTCGCGCTGGCTGCGCCTGCTCATCACCCAGAGCCTGCTCGACATGGCCCGCGATCCGACAAAACCGCAAACTCCAACACTATATCTGCTGGATGAGTTCGCGGCTCTCGGTCACCTGGCTGCCATCGAACGCGCGATGGGACTAATGGCCGGTTATGGTGTCCAACTCTGGCCGATCCTGCAGGATGTTCACCAACTGCGGGCCACATACGGACAGAAGGCCGGGACTTTCCTCTCTAATGCCGGCGTATTGCAGATTTTTGGCGTTAACGACCACGACAGCGCCCGCCTCGTGTCCGATTTGCTCGGTCATGAGACCGTCATATTCCAGACGATTACGCGCGCTCTAGATTCCGAGAAATCTGGCCTATCCTACAGCCAACATCATACAGCACGGTCCCTGCTCACCCCTGATGAAGTACGCAACATGCCGGCTCACGGGCAATTGTTGTTCCTCGCGGGGCAGCGGCCGATCATCGCCGGAAAGCTTACCTATTATTCCGATCCGGAGTTCGCTGGACTGTTTGATCCTGCGTGAACAGGAAGCACCGCTTCAGTCTTTCTGATCACGCTTGGCTTCGCGTCGGGCAAGCTCGTTCTCGACGGCCTCACGGACAAATGCGGAGATCTGATAGTTGCCGACCAACGCTTCGATCCTCTCTCTCGTTTCCGAAGAGAGGCGGATCTTTATATCTTTGAAATTAAGCGGCGGTCGTCCCATAAGATGATCGAATAATTGCCTTTAGGGACTTTGTCAAAATCGCCATGTGGCCGAATAAATGACGTCGTTTATTGACGAAATAAATGGCGTCATTTACTGTCATTGTGTTAGCGGCTGGGTCTCGTGTTTGCACCACGTTTCCCAGCCTGACCACAATCTAGCTTGTTGGAGCTTGAATCATGGCTGATTTCGAGAATAGCAGAATTTTGCCATTAATAACCCGCCGAACGCTGCTGGCAGGGACAACAATCTCTATGGCCGCAGTCGCCGGCACCCAAACCTTTGCCAACACGAGAGTTGCCCCCGCTATGCAGGCGGAAGATGACCCTGCAGCGTCGGGCTGGCGCGAGTGGAAACATCCACACGACCTCTACATCGTAACGCACCGGACGTTTCTCGATCTCGAAAACGAATTATACCGGACCACGCCTTTGCCCGTCGTCGAGATCGAACGTGCGGCCCTGCAGACAGGCCATTTTTCCGTCCGAAGCAATCAGGATATCGATCACTACGCCTCCAAGGGCTGGATAGCCCCTGAAGATCGGCCCTCGATCGAGGGCCAGCTGGCCACAATGCAGTCGAAATGGAATCGATTTGCCGAGCATGCCGGGTACCGTCGCGCCGAGCGGGCAGAGAAGCAGGCTTGGGCCAGGCGGCGCAAGCTGGCTGTTAGCCTCGCGCATACACCCGCGCTGACGCTTCTGGGTGCGACCGCGAAACTACACTCGATCCTGGAAATGAAAATGCCTGTCAATCGACGACACCCAAAATGGGAGCCCGGCGATCCAGAGTTCCGGAAATCCTTTGTGGCTCCGGAAATGGACCTGCTCCTGGCTGACTTGGAACGCATCGGGAGGATCAGCCATGATTGACACTTCGATGGCCTCGATCAGCCGGCGCGACCTGCTCTCCGTCGCGCTGGCGTCAATCACAGCAACAAATGCACGACAAGCAGGCGGCGCATCTCCTGCGCTGCAGGAGGCCGGCCACAGCGAGCCGATCCTTGATCTCTGGCATAAATGGTTCGCCGCGCACAAACGCTGCGGGGAATTATGCCTGCGGCAGCAACGTCTGGAAACGAAGCTTTTTGAAATCGAGCGCAATTTGCATGAAGGCGAGCAGGACAAGGCTTCCGACGTCGCTGATCTTGAGATTGCATACAGCCGAGCCCTTAAAGCCGAATTGGACGCCGCTGACGAAGAGAAGGTTTTGGTAAAGGCGCTCTGGGGAACTCCTGCCCAATCGGTTCCCGGCATCATCGCGAAGCTGCATTCGGTCGTCGAATATGGGGATATTGGTGATTTCTTGGACGAAACACCGTGGCCAGAGCTGCGTTCGATCCTCCACGATCTCATGCGCATTGATGACACTGGCCTAAAACTCTGAAAAGCGGTCCCGGCGCTGAGCGCTAAGGCATCATCTCTCGCCGCTCTTCCGGCTCTCTACGGCGCAATTGGGGAGCGCGTTCGCCTCGGAGCGGGGCGGCTACCGCCGCCCTCCCCTGGCCGAGCTGTCGGCATCCTGTGTCGGCAGCTCTCTGCCGGTATGCTCGATTCGCTACATCCCAATTCAGCGGATACACAGGCTTTGAGCCACAATTGCGCATCGAGAAACCACCAGCTCATCCAGTTGCTCGTGAACTACCGCCGTTAGCACGAAGGAGCGCCATGAGCACCGGTCCAAGCGAAAACTCCCCTCGCCGGCTCCTCGTCGTCAAATCACGCAGATATCCCCCGGCCGAGTTGATGTGCCCTCCCCTCTCGAGGATGCAGGCCATCGTCGCCGCGGCATTCTCTGGCCCCATCACCTCGCAGGCATCCTGATAAGCGGACGGGCTGACGCCGAGCATCGATCGAACAACTACGGCAGCGGCCATCAGATCGCGCCAGCTCACAATGCCATCGCCTGGACTGTAGTCGGCGATCTGTGGGCAGGCTCTCAACACCATTCCCAGCGGAAATGCCTTTATCGGTTCGACCACACGTGGCTTGGTCGGCTCCACCATCGCGCCCTGCTCTTCTTCTGAGCGAGGTTCAAGAACATAGATGGATTCGGGTTTTGAATTCTGTATGTGGCGCCCATTATGGACATCATTGGTGTCTGTTTTTTCTGATTTTAGCTGAAGTTCCAGACGGTTGATGATTTCCTCGCGCAAAAGTCCCATGTCTTCGAGCACATTTTCTACCTGCTTGCGATTGGGGGAGCGTGGAAGCGCCGAAATGATGGAGACATACATCTCCTCGATCGCTTCCCAATCGCCGTCAGCGCCCTCTTCCATCGCTGCGCTGATCAGCTTGCGGACATCGCGCCGGCAGAGCGTGAGGGCTTCCTTGGAGCGACGAAACGCCCTCCCCTCCTCCGCCACCTGTTGGGCAAGTCTGGCAAGCTCGGCGGCACGCAACACGAGCGGCTCGAGATCAAAGCCGAACGCCTGCTCGATCTGGCCATCGCCGTCACGGTGGACGTAGCGCTTGCCGTTCGGGCTATCGCGCCGGTGGATTAGGCCAGCGTCGACGAGGGCGGCGAGATGCCGGCGCAGCGTCGTACCTGCAATACCGTGAGCGCGTACCGATAGCTGGGCATTAGACGGAAAGACCACCAGGCTTCCATCAGGTTTCAGCTCGTTGCTCGGGTAAAACGTCAGCAGAGCATCAAGAACCGCCAGCGCTCTGTCTTGAAGGCCGAGCAGTTGCCGTGCTTCAGCGACGTCGCGAAACACTTTCCATTTTTCAACGAGCCTGCCCTCTCTCAGCACCGGCTTATCAAGCTGACCTTTTACCAAGGCAAGCGTCATCTGCCGCCGCCCGAAAGGCGTCGTCACATTTCCAATCTGCATTGTCTCTCACCTTTCAGAAGGCAAAAGAAATTCGCTCACCAAAACGGTGCCAAAGACTCTTGACTGGGATTCGTGGAAATGCGATTCTTGCTTTGCTACAAGACAGAGAAGGGCTTCCACGACGGGAACGTTTGGGGGCCTTTTTCTTTTGCCGTTTTGATCCTTTCCTGATGCTTTAAAGCGTCGTCAGTTTGGTCATGATCTGCGCGATGCCAAGTAAGCGCCGTAGAGATCGCGCAACTGCTCCATGACGAGTTCTGCAAATTCAGGCGTAGCTTTCTCATCGAACTGCAGAGAGATCTTCGTCCCCTTGCGCTCAACGGATGCAAGCGTGACACCTTCCTCCGATTTAATCGATTCGGAACCCTTACGAACGGGCTGGGCCGATAACGCAGCCAAGACCAGCTCAAACCTTGTATCTGTATCTGCGCCCTTAAATTTCGGGCTTCCCAATACCTCGTCGAGCACTTTTGATCTGGCCTTTGGCAACTTCTCAGCCAGCGCCACCCACCTCGGACGGCCAATCTTGGGCGCGGGTCCGATTGCTTCGATTAGATCACGCGGAAGCGAATGACCAAGCGAGATAAGTTTTGATAGCTGGGTTTTCTCCATGCTCAGCGCCGCCATGATCACCTTGCGATCATAGTCCTTCGCTTCCAACGCCAAGGCGAAAAGTGCTCGCTCGATGTAGGTTAGGTCGGCACGGGCGGAATTCTCCTGCCCTTGAACAACAACCAACTCTTCGTCAGTCAGGTTCTGAACAACAGCCTTTACGGTCCTGCCGAGCTGAGCCAGGACACGAACTCGGCGATGTCCGAATGCGATTTGATAATGATCTGCCTTAGACGGATGCGGCCTAACCAGAATAGGACTTTTCTGTCCGGTGTCGCGGATTGCTTCAACCAATTGCTCGTAAGCTTCACCATCACTGGCAAGGCGATCTGAAATGAAAGAGCCCTCGATCTTTTTCGGATCAAGCTCCACAACTGCCGATCCTGCTGCGATCAAAGCGCGGGCTTGATCTGCTGCGCTAGCAATGTTGCCCAGAGAGCGCCCCATGGCTCCAACGGCTCCGGAACGAATGTGCTGAAGCTTCTTCTCTTCCACTACAGCTTCGAGCTCCGAGCTGTGTTCGGTTTGATCAAAGTTGCTAGGTGGCAACTCCCGTTCTCGCCTAGTTAGCATCGTTTTGAGAGTGTCCTTGCGGCTCATTCAGCTCTCCCCCATGCCTGACGGATTAATGTCTCGATTTCCGCGTTCACTGCGTCCAATGACTCGATAGCCCGATCATAGGTAGACTTAGAGAAGTTCTCTCGGCCGACCTCATAAAGCGTCTGCTTGGAGAGGCCTGCGTCAGAAATCGCCGTCGACTTCAGCATCGCGTTCGTACAAACACGTTCGCGGAACAAAGATCGCATAAATCCGACCATTTGCGCCTGAGGTCCATCGGACGGCTCATAGCGAGTGACTATATAACGGATGAAATCATACTCTAGGTCACCGCCAGAATCCTGGACAACACTGAGGAGGTCGGATGCCATCAACAGGAACTGGCACATCGACATGACGTCGAGCATCTGCGGATGCGCTGTAATCAGCAGACCAGTAGATGCACACAACGCACCCAACGTCAGGAAGCCGAGCTGTGGAGGGCAGTCCAGAACCATCACGTCGTAATTGTCGGCAACGGAACCGAGTGCAGTAGCTACACGCCCGAAGAATGGTTCTCCCGAATGATCGGCTAGGGCACGAGGCGTATCGTGCTCGAACTCCATAAGCTCCAGGTTCCCGGGTACGATATCGAGACCAGGAATGTATGATTTGCGAATGACGTCGCTTATCGGCCGCCTGTGATCGTCGTAACGAACCGCCGCATACATCGTTTCATTGCTGCCGATATCATACTCTGGCTGGTATCCATGAAGCGCAGTCAATGAGGCCTGTGGGTCAAGGTCGACGGCTAGAACTCGATAACCCTGTAGGGCGAGATACTGCGCGAGGTGGGCTGCTGTCGTTGTCTTGCCCGATCCACCTTTGAAATTGACGACGGCCATTACTTGGCAATGGTCACCGGGCTTGCGATGAGGGACGTATTCCTTACCTTTCGAGGTCTGATCGAGGACGGCACGAAGTTCGTTGATCTGGTCAAGCGTATAGGATCGGCGGCCACCTGCGCTGATAGTCGGTTGCGGACCTTTGCCATTCAATGAGAGCTGGCGCAGATAGGCGTCTGCTATTCCGATCAGCTTGGCTGCCTCCACTGATGAGAATGATCGCAAAACCTTCTGGGCCACCGGGGGAAAGAGCGCAGCGCGCATCGCCTGCAGCTCTTCAGAGAGCGCAGCACCATCACCCGCAATGACTTCCGTCATGGGACGTTTGTCGCCTAAAAGGACGTTCTGACTACGAGCCTTTGCCATAACTACGAAAATTCTCCGGGATCGGTGCTAACTTCGTAGTTAAGATGCTCCGAGTCGGAAACGATGGCAAGGGATTTAATGTTAACGAAAGGTTAACGGAAAAACTAAGCAAATCAATAGCGTACCCGGTGCTTGGGAGAAAGTTGCTAGGTGGCAACTCACTGCTTCGATGCATCTAGTACGCTAGATCGTCGCGCCGAGCTAAAATCCCGGCAGTTTCCGACCTTGCCGAACGATGACGGACCGAAACTACACGGTCGAAGAAACTTTCGCCGTCATATCGACACCCAGTGCGCGCATAACCGCAAGGGTTGTCTTCAGCGTCGGGTTTCCGCGCTCACTGAATGAACGGTAGAGCTGTTCACGAGAAAGCCCAGACTTGCGCGAGATTTCGGTCATCCCTTTTGCACGGGCGACGACGCCTAGCGCCTTGGCTATGTAGGCCGCATCGCCTGTTTCAAAAGCGTCAGCCATGAAAGCGGCGATCTCTTCATCGTCGACAAGCGCGGCAGCAGGATCGTAAGCTGTGAGCTGTTCAGTCAATTTACACGCTCCATTCCTTGGCGAGTTTCTTTGCAGCAGCGATGTCTCGGGTCTGCGATCCCTTGTCTCCACCACACAACAATACGATCAAGACATCGCCTCGTTTCTGGAAATAAACGCGATATCCAGGGCCGTAATGTATTCGCAGCTCGCTTACGCCTTCGCCAACTGGTTCCACATCACCCGGCAGACCTTCGGCTAATCGCATCAGCCGGGACGCGATTATGGTTCTAGCTCGCTTGTCGCGAAGATGCGCTTCCCATTTGACGAAGGTCGCCGTCTGCCTAATCTCGATCATCATATCCGATGTAGTCGAAAAACTACACTTTTACAACCAGCTCATCCGCGACGCTCTACGGCACCGACTTTCGTGCACCATGAGGTATGCGGCACTCACACAAACATCGGAAGGTGCCCTTGCTAGCATTTGGGCTGATAGGGCAGGGGGCCGACTAAGCAAACGCAACCAAGGGCCACCAAGTGCGATACCACTCCGCGACGTCTTACGTGGAAATGGGGGGCCCAACTGATCAACATGTAATTGTTTCAACCCTTTGGGGTTTTACTCTCACCCGAACTCACGCGTGCAGTCTTCTTCACATCGAAATGGTAGCGATAAAACATATCTAGTAGTGGCTCAGAGTGAGCTGGATGAACTAAAGCGCTCGGTTTGAATAACACAGCATAGCGTCGTGTCGAGCAACGCGTAAGCATGGAAGGCTCGGCCAATAGAGACGACCAAGCCAATCACCCGACAAATGACGCCAGAGTGTCATGCTATTTCAGTCCGAGAAACTCCCAACCTGACACTATTGAGGATCTGCTGGGATAGCGAACACTGGATCTGTCAGCGTATAGAGTGCATCTTCATCGTAAAGCAACCTTACCTTCGCTCCTGCTGGTGCACCGCCGACGTTGACAGAAGGAAGGTCCGCTTTTTTCCTGAATTCTTGCAGCGACTCGATAAATTCGCCTGAGTCACCCGCCTCTGCCGCAGGCCTTTTTATGCCTAGCGTCTCATTGAGCAGTGACTGCACCGCTTGGATCTCTTCAGCACTCGGGCTGTCTGACGATTCGACGTTTACCGCTTGAGACACGAAATAGCGCCTTGCTCGAGCCAGCCAAACTCTCGATTCTTTAATTCCGATAAGGCCGCCATTGACGGCACGTCTGACGGCTTCGATGTCACCTGCATCGGCGAGCGCATTACCATTCACAGCTTGCCAATAGGCAACTGCGGCTGCAAAGCCAGCCACCGGCTGGCGTACCAGATCCGGGCTTTCGACAATGCCCATTTTAAGGATTGCATCGCGGGCCTTGAAATTACTGCGTCCCGTCAATTGGATGTACCCGGAACCCCGAAAACGCCAACCGTCGCCCGGCTCGGTGTTGCCGAGGTCACGGCGATTATAGACGTGATTGGCTATCGCCTCAGGCCGGTTCGCCAATCGTTGAGCTAGCTCTTCAGAGACCCGTCTAGGAAAAATCTCACGCAAGCGCTTTGCGCTATAGTTCAAATTCTCATCGATGCGGACAAAACCGCCGCTCTCTGTCGCCATCTGCGTCATGAAATGCTGCGTTCTGATCGGTGTCGTAACACCAGCCCTGAAGGCATCAGGCCATTTATTGACAATTGCTGCCACAAGATCAGCGCGAGCACGTGGCGAGAACTTCGAGATCCTTAATGAGGTGACAAGATTTTCTGCCGATTCAACCGATGGTCCGCAGTCACTTTGTGCCTGCACAGATGGTGACGCGACTGGCAGCATGGATGAGCTGGCGATGAAAAGCGTGCGCCTGGTGAACTGCATTTCTTTCTCCCTCATTGGGTGCAAGTTGTGTATTCGATCGATCTCTCTTTAAGCTGTTCCGCGATCAGCGATATTTTGACGGCGCGGTTCTTGGTGACGAATTTCCCCTCATCATCAAAGCCAAGGTGATGAAGTGCGGCGACACAGAAATGCTGACCATCAAGTGTGGGAGTAACAATTGGCGATCCTGAGGCCCCACCGATCGTATCGCAACGGTGTGTCACATCGCTAAGCTGTTGGGGATCCAGTCCCGGTTCCTTCGGATCAATAACTTGGCAACCAACCTCTGCGAGCTGCTTATGCTCTCCGCCGGGATGTTGAATGAGGAACGTGGGGACACCGACAGGCACGTCTGTTTTAGCAAACGCGATCGGCGCGATTTGGGGGACCGGTTGATCGAGCTTCAAGACCGAGTAGTCAAGGACGCGATCACTGACGATTACCTCAGAACAACGGCGCTGCTCGCCCATCGTGATAACACCGTTGGTTTGAAGATAGTCAAACACGATGCTAGCGGTCTGACATTTTGCGAACGAATTTACGCAGTGTTCGTTGGTCATTATCTCGTCGGAATTGATCACAAAACCGGAGCAAACGCGTGAGCTTTCTCCATCCAAATAGCTAATGAAGATCACCGCGCGCCCGGTCGCCGATAGCGTGGGATTACCCACACTGGTAAAATTTAGCCGGTCGTCGGTGTCGTAAATCGATAACTGGGGATCAGCTGCATCGTCTTGATATACAAAGTTCTTTATATTCACTTTGGCAGACTGAATCTGCTTTGAAATGAGCGAAATTCGCATCCAGCTGCCGTAGACCAGGTCCGTCGTCAACGGTTTCTCAAGCTTCATTGGGCCCATTAAAGTCTGTCCGTTCACATTGCCAAGTGAAGACAGGTCTGTGCCTTCAATAACGAACTTGTCGCCATCACCCAGAATCAACTCGTTGATGACGAGACGTAAATAGCGAGAGGGCTTATGCGAGCCGGGATGAGAATATTCAAAAGTTGCAACCGACGACTGTTCATTTTGTTCAACATCAAAATTCGCAAGTGAGATGTTTGATACCTTCTCATCCACCGTGCCATCTATCAGTGCCTCCACATTCTGCCGCGAGAATGCCACGCTAGATTGGAGCGTGAGAACAGCCAACAACACGGCGCGCACAATGAATCTCATCGGTCACCCCCCTTGCACGGATCGGCTGACGAATTTTGCGATCTCTTCTACCTTAATGCGCTCCAGCGTTCCGGCGCTCGTCTGGATCTTCAACACGTCATTGCCTTGAAGGCTCCCGCGCAACCTTTCTGGTTGCGCTTTGCTGTCCTCCCCGGTGCGAGCGAGGAACAGGACAACGTCATCTGGGTCGCCCGGCAATCTTTGGAACCCGAGAATCCGTTCGGTTCGAAATTCAGTCGTGCTGTTGGTCGTGATGTCGGTGAAATGCAATATCCCTGGCATCAGTTGCCCACTAAGCACCGTGCCCGATGGGCTGGTTCCAACCCGGTAAGCCAAGTCGAGCGTCGCGTTGGCCAAGCACTCGAAGTCTAGGTCCCCGCCAGTCATTTTATCTAGCATGTCTGATCCAGAAATATTGGAACAGGCAATCAAGCGCTGCCGGATTTGGTAAGGAGCCATTGCGAAATTTCCACCAATAGAAATCGCTAGGCTGACCGCGCCGGAGACGACAGCTGCGGCTTGCGAACTCCCTGAAAAGGCTGAGAATTTGTTGTCAGGTATCGGAGCAAATATTTGCTCGCCAACCGTCCCAATGGTGAATTTGCGATTGAAATTGGCGTTGTTCATCACACGTTGACCAACCACGTCCATAGCGACAACGCTGACAATATTACTATAGGTGTCGACCTTGCACGCAGGCATGGTTAGACACTCGCCATCTGGATCGCGCTCATTGCCTGCGGCTGCAACGAAAAGCGCAACCTCGCGCTTCCCTTTTATCAGTTGCGTTAGCCAATCATTTGTACGTGTTGTGCCTTCAGTGGTCGCGGAAGTCGCGGAGACATCGAGCCCGAGGCTGAGATTGGCAATGCGCACATTTGACTTGATCATTAGTTGCGAGAGGTTTGCCGCCAACCACTGCCCGTAGCGATCATTTTTTGCTTTGTTGAAATCGATCTCAACGCCGATAATGTAGGCATCCGGATTAATACCGCCGGTGCCAAATTTGTCATCCCATCTCGCACCAACAATGCCGGCCAAATGTGTGCCATGACTGCGATCCCGAAAAGGCTTCGTATTCGGGTTTGGGATTTCGTCAACAACTCCAGCATCGCCGCATAAGCCGCGTGCTACCGAATTTGGAGCAGTTGCTGCGATCTGCTGATCGTTGGTACGAATTTTGCACGTATTGGTCGCTTGGAAATTGTTTTCAGCGTTCTTGCAATCCCAGACGGTAAATTTGGATTTAGTAAATTCGCAGTGTTTCTCGTCAAAAGCACTGTCAATGATCATAACACTCTGGTTTGACGTTATCTGACCGGAGAGATCGTCTGCTTTCGCGCCTTCGGGCAACCTTGCAATTTTCCACCATGACTGTTGCCGTGACGAGATGGGACCACTGAAACGCTGGATGCCTATGATGCGGTTCCAACCTCCTTTTTCCAAGGCACCCTTCGCTTGGTTCACCTTCAAATCAAGCGTCGCATCCTTGGCACTTTTCATAATTACATCTGTGGCCCGTTGGTCAAAAGTTGGCGCGTTGTCAACGGCTGTTAGCTCGTCAACTTTCTTCCCAGATGCCATGGATTTCTCAGCAGCCCCGACAGTCGTCACGAGCCTATAGGGTGACTCGTCCCACCAGGGTAATTTCAATTTTCCCGCAGATATTTTTAGCTCATTTGCCGGCTTGATGATCGCACAGAGGGAGCTGCAGTCTGAATCGATATAGAATGTGTAGGTGTATGTTGGTTCTTCGAATGTATTTTGCTTATCTAGTAAACGACCCAATTTCGGATTGTAGTACCGGAAAAGGTCGTCACACGACAGTGTCGCAATAAAGTTCGTCTGACAGACGTAATTGGCAGACTTTAGATCTTCAATGGACTTGTTCTCAGGCCATGGCCGGGTGACAGCTGTTGTATCTCGGACAACCGTAATATCCGGCATAACAAGCGAATAACCTGGCTTTAATTCGCTCCAGATGCCAGATTCGGTTCCCAACTGATAAGTGCTGCTGAGTCCAATTTTCTCAAGCGGCGCCTGCGGTAAGTGCAAAACACGGTAACAAACGTCGGGGTTTAGGTCGCACGTTAATGCGTCCAGCCAAGCAGGAAAATAGCTGAGCTGGTATCTATCGACCCAGATTTGGCTAACTTTTTCTCCGCTGTCTCTGACTCGGTGAAACGCGACCGGAATGCTACCATTTTTCCACAAAGCACCGAGCTGGCCCTCAAACTGCACAGCAAAGGAATCCTTGCTACTTGTCAGTATATCGCCAATTATCTCTGCGCGTGTTGTCGTGGAAGGAAATAAAAACAGCAGTGCAACAAAAATAAAATTGCTTGCGTTAGAGTGCCTGCCCATGCCTCAACTCCCATCAAGTCGTGCGCCATGGATGGTATCACTCCAAGAATATACTTCAAGTTGATTTTATTGCTTATTGCAATCACTTAGATTAAATTTATCTTTCAATCGAGTGGCGTAGGTCTTCTTTGCTCGAGTGAGCCTTCATTGCGTCATCCGGCGTACATACAGACTTTGCTTTTTTTGTCGCGTCAGGGCTGAAAACAACGATCTGACTTAGCAGTGTGCAAGCGGTCTTATCCGAATGCGTCTTTACAGAAGCCTTGCCGCCCGTCCACTTCGCCGAGTCGCATTGTTGTAGTAGCTTGATGCCTGCTGCACTGACTTATGTCGTGATTGCTCCATTGCTTCTGGCAGCGGAATGCCGCGATTGGCAGCCTCCGTCAGATAGCCTGACCGCAACCCGTGTGCCGAAAACTCCTCAGGCTCCAACCCAGCCATCGCCGCCCGCTGCTTGACGATATCGTTGACCGATTTCGGGTCCAGCACCCGCTTCGACACGTTGCCCCAGCGATCGACCTTTCGGAACACAGACCCAGCCTCGATCTTTGCCGCCGTCATCCATGCATCCAGCGCCTCGACCGGCCGGCCGGTAAGATAGACAACCTCGTCGTGATCGGCACCGGATGTTTTCGTCCGTCCGAGATGAATGGCAAGCGAGGGGAGGGGAGGGCCGCCTTCGACAATGATCGTTGGCTCGACCGTTAGCTGCTCGCGACGCAGTCCAGCAATCTCGCTGCGCCGGCGCCCACCTGAGGCGAACGCTACCATCAGGATCGCCCGGTCGCGGAGATCGCGCAGGCTGCCGCTCGCACAGGTCGCCAGCATTTTGGCCAGCACATCGCCGGTGACCGCCTTGGCGCTCTTTCTTTTGCGTGGTCGCGGCGTGGCCCGGACAGCGAGACGAATGGCCGACTTGAGGGCAGGGGAGGCGAAGGCTCCGGAAAGCCCGCGCCATTTCGTCAGGGTCGACCAGCTGGCCAGCCGCCGGCGCACGGTGTCAGGCGCATGCGGGCCGATGGCCTTCAGAAACCCCTGGCCGCGAAGATTTTGCTCTACGTCCGCCGGCATTCCGTGATCCGGATCGGTTCCGCGTTTTGCCGGATCCCACAGATGATGCGCAACAAATTTTAGCAGCAATGCCTCGGGCGCCGGCCAAGGTAAGGACTTTCCCGTGGCCGCCAAAGACCAGGCCTGCAGATACGCAAGATCGGAGGTAAGCGCGCGAAGCGTGTTGTCGCCCATGCCTTCGTTGACCAGATGCCGCAGCGTCTCAACATCCTGATCGGTCAACAGCTCGGCGAGCTCGTCGCGCCGCTCCATCGGCAGGACGGCAGCGATTGTGTCGAGCTCTGCCATCCGTCCCTCGACGGAAGAAAGATCCCGAGCGGGTTTGCCGGACTTTGCCATCATTCCACAGCCGCCCGAGGCCGCCACCGCGCAATAACCTGCTCGATTTCGCTGCGATACTCGTACGGGTAAACCACATCTTCCTCACGCGCGAGCCAGGTAAAGATCGTTGCCATGTCCTCGGACACTTCGCGATCGACATTGGCCAGATCGGTCAGGTCGAAGCCGCCATGCTCTTCGGCATTCCACCAGGCGAGCAGAAAATTTGCCACACGCCGGCCCTGGCCGGAATCCTGATGCGCAATGTTGAGCAGTTTTTCGAGGGCGAAGCGGATGCGATCTTCCATGAAAAGTGCCTTTTCTGGCGATGGATGGGCGGCTTGGGTAGATCGGTTATAGCGCAGTATCAGCCAGACTTCGTTTCAACGAGACGCCGACGCTTTTCGCCGGCTGATGAATGCGGCCGAACCTTGCCTTTTGCCAATGGCATGGACGGGCGATGCTGCTACACTCCGTTGAACGCGAGGAGATGCCAGTGCCTGAGTGGCCGAAGGACAAGCTTTTGAGAACGGGACCCGATCTGCCGATGGCGGAACGCATCTGGCGATACCAGCACAATATTCGCACCATCCGGGCGTCGGGCTGCGCTGTGCCGACACCCTCGATGGTTGATACGCTTGATCCGGCCGAAATCGAGATCTGGTTCGCCGACAAGGCTTTTACGACGGATCGACTGGACCGATTGATGCGGAGAATTGCCGACCTTCCGTCGGAAACCGAATTTCCCAGCCTGCTCATCCCTCTCGAAAAAGACGGCGATCCGTAGAGAGCCAAGTCACCGGCATACGCCATGGGGTCTGGCCTGTTCGCTTGCGTGAGATTGATCACCGCTCCCATCAAACCATCCGTGACAGCGTGACAAAATCAGTCGCCATGGGCAAACGGCCCCAGGACCGGAACACCTTCCTTGCGGGCGGCAGCGGCGAGTTTGCGGTCGAGCGTCGCTAACGGAGTACTGCGATTGAGCGCGAGCGCCAGATAGGCGGCATCATAGGCGCTCAGGCCATGATTGGCGGACAGCAGCAGCACATAACTGTCGCTTCCAATGCCGGCATCGTCGAGCGGCAGGCGGCGGACTCGTTCCATATTGACCAGCGCGGCACCGGCGGCAATCCGGCTGCGACGCTCGGACATGGCCAGAATGTTGCGGATCTCGAAGAAAAACAGCGACGGGATGGGGCAGGGGGCGTCGATGGTGGCGATCACCGCTTCGGCCGCATCGGAAAACTCTTCCGGCAGCAGCCAGGCGGCGGCCATCGAGGCGTCGATGACAAAAGACATCAACGGCGGCCTTCGTCGCGCCAGGAGAGGATTTCCTCATGGGTGGAAGGCGTTGCCTTCAGGCGGGCGGCGCGGACTTCGGCGAGCAGCAGCTGCAGGTCGTTTTCCCTGGCGATACGGGTGACGCGGGCGATGGGATCATTTCCACGAGCGATGACAAAATCCTCGCCGGCCTCGACCCGGGCCAGCAGATCGGACAGATGCGTTTTCGCTTCGGAAATCTTTACGGTGGTTGTCATAGGCGCGGGTCTCGGTGTCTGCTTTGGCACGAGATTAGGCGGCCCAACGAAGTTGGTCAAGCGGCTGGTCTACTCACTTCCGATAAGCGATACTTATCGATGGTTAGGATTGCAGCTGAGCATCATCGGCGGTAGAGAAACCAAACTGCCATTTCAGTTTCTATAAAGACATAATTAAGTATAAATTCAATGTCTTGCCCTTTGCCGATATCGCTAAGATGACGTAAGCGGGGCGTAAGCGGGGCTGATTTGGTGGCAGTGCCCGATAACGGGCAGTGCGGATGGCGAGATTGCGTCCGTGTGCTGCCCTTGGCATGGTGTTTTCGGCAACAACAAAGGGGCGCAGACCATGCGGCGGA
>NZ_JBJDRG010000022.1:0-57739 GCF_044987325.1 Rhizobium sp. ZW T2_16 | reverse complement strand
AGAGCCAGACCGCATGGGCAATGATCTCGGCGGGGAAACGGTGGCGTCTAAAGTGAGCAGGCGAAATCTCGGTCATGGTCACTGAATACCAGCACGGTCACAACAAAGTCGTTAAGCCGACGCTACCCCTCAGACACATGATCGTAGTTCGCTTCGGTTCGAGGAGCTGTCGAGAGTCCTGCCGGCTCAGGACATCCGCGCGTAGAACGCGTCAGGGTTGCGAGTTATTTACCAGGCTTCGTCCGCGAAGCACGGGCGGCCGTCATGTGATTTGCATCATGCAGGAAGAACCAGCCATCAAAGTTGAACTTCCTGTTTAACCTTTCGCTGCGGCCATCTCACGCAAATACTTGGAACGGAATCCAACGCCTGCCTGATCGCCACCGGCCTCCCGTACGGGTATGGCAAGAGCGGTTTGGTGTGCATTTGACGAATTCCCGGTTGAGGACTATCTCGCGTCGTGATGCCCCCAGGTCGTGTATCCCCGGTTCCAGCGAGCCGAGAGACTTTAGAACTGGGCAATAGTAATGTCCGCAGCACTCCTGATCGAGTTGTTTGCCGACTCCGATATCGGCCCGGAGCACACCTTCCTGCCGCCCGAAAAAGGCTGGTACGTGTTGTCCTCTATCCGATATGAGGTGTATCGCTCCATGCACCACCGCTCATTGACGTCTGGCTCGCTCGCACCTCGGTCGCCGACCTGTCGAACGGGGACGGAGGCCGCCTCGATCGGAGCGGCACAGGCGCGCCGCGGCCCACCCCCATATGGCTGATACGTGTTATCGGCTGCATTATATGAGCGGTACCGAGCACCACACCACTCCTGCGCCTTGGCGGATAGCGTTTCGGACAGGAAAGCAACCTGGGCCCCGGTCACATCGGGTTTGTTCGTGGGGCTTAGCGGCACAGTCGCGCGCTGCTCGGACTTCGCTTCGGCCACGAGCGTATTCTCGGGCAACACAGCGGGAAGCCTCTCGTAAGCCTGCAAGCTGGAATCAACCCTCCGTACCTCGGGCGACCACAGTGGCTCGCCATAAATATTCGCAAATCGATGCGGCGCAATAGGTGCCGCCAGGTAGGATGACACCCGCACCCCAGCCGCTGCAATCGGCAGGAGACAAGAAGCTAGAACGAGACCTGTTAGTAGTTCGCGCATAGGATATCAACCTTCTGAATTCGCTATCCAAAAATGTCGATAGAGACTGGTTTGTTCCTAGGCCAAAAGTCCGATATCGGCTGGCCCTGCATCAGTGTTTCATCATGTTTCCGGAATGGTCGCTCACGGTCTTAGCAACCCAACTTCTTTTGCCGCATTCAGAAAAGCCTGGGCCGCGACCACAGCGCTGACTTTGCCCCTAAGCGCCCCGAGGCAAGCTTTTTTTGCGACCTTGAAATTCTTCCCGGCGGGTTGGGGCCAGCGGGTCATCAAGACTTCCAAGGCTTCACGGCTATTGCCGACACGTTTAAAGTGGTCGCCGCAATCGAGGCTAATCTCATAAGTGGCTTCCCAAAGGTCGTTCTGCATAACGTCGCTCCTGGTCCCCTCTCCTTTCCCTCGAACGTGAAACGCTCACGGCTCGTTCCAGACTAGGACTTCAGTCCCACCGTCACGCTGCCATGCCCCAGGAGCGATCTACGAGGTTCCGGTTGGAAAGCGAAGGATAGGTTTCGACGAGCTCGGTCGCTTTGTTGAAGTCTAGCTTTTCTCTCATTTTGCCGAAAAGGCCGCGTTGGAATTGCTTCGATTCATCCGCGGGACATTTGCCACCCCGTGCCGCCCGTTAGGTTGAGCTTTCGGGCCAAAGGTCCAAAGGGAATGGACCTTGAGCGTTGCCGCAACATATTGCCAAGGGCATCGGCACTGCCTCCCAATCGAGGATTGGGACAGGCGTGGTGGAATCAACAGGGAGGATATCCATGAAACGCATCGTAATCATCAGCCTTATGGCGGCATCTCTCGCCGCCTGCACGGCAACCGAACAAGGGGCGGGGGTTGGAGCGGCAACCGGTGCTGTCATCGGCGGCGTCGCCACCGGCAACGTCCGCGGCGCAGCCGTCGGCGCCGCAATTGGCGGTGTCTCGGGCGCTTTGATCGGCAGGGTCGCAGAGCAGCCTGGCCGCTGCTACTACCGCGACCAATACGGACGCCGATATGTCGACCGCTGCTAATTAGTACGCAATCTAGGGCATGTGAGGCTGATGTTTCACATGCCTGTATCCCCGACAAGATACAAACCTCGCCGTCGAGCAATCACCAAGGGTGTGGATCACTGATTGCAGAGGACCTATATAAACATCCCACCAACCTCTGCAAACTTGCGATGCGAGTGCAAACTGAGATCGGGTTCGTTGACGACCTCGCGGTGACTTCTCCCATCCGTCATATTTTCCGGGGGGAACAAGTGGCTATAGCGCCGAATATAGTCCGTCACTCGTCTCCCGTATTCCGGGCTCAAATCTCGCTTTTGCGCTAGCATCGAGCCGATCGCTCTCGCTTGATCAAATACCAAAATCTCTAGGGTCAGGGCAATTCTAGTCCGGCGATTTTCAAAGGATAGCGAATCCTCGTCTCCTAAAGCCTCTAAAATACCCTAGCTGGCCCACCACCCGATAAAAAGCTTCCGGATGGTATTCGTCGCGTTGCAGAACTTCCTGGGCGTCCGGAGGACTCGTGGTGCCGGAATCTAACATTGGCAAAATTCATTGATTCGATGCTTGAGAGTACGGCTCCGTCGAACTCCCAATTACACCATTTTCAGGAGCATGATCTAGTTCGGACATTGGTAGTACAGCTGGGCCCAAGGTCTCACCTTCAGTCCGACTGACGGCCCGCAGTAGGAACAACAGTCTCTATCTAATGTTTCCCATGTAGCTTCGAGAACGCGATGTGCGTCAGAAGCTGGAGGAAAACCAAGGAGATGAGCATGAATATCGCAGTACGTGCGGCGTTGGCCGCAGCACTTCTCACAGGCACAGCCCTGTCGGCTTATGCCCAGACCAGCAGCACGGTCGGTACCGGGGGCACTGCAGCGGGTGGCGGAACATCCAGCAGCTCCGTTGGCACCGGCGGCAGCTCTGCCGGCGGCGGCACCTCCAGCAGCTCCGTGGGCACCGGCGGTTCGGCCGCAGGCTCCGGCAGCGGTTCGGGCTCCGCATCGACGCTTGGTACCGGTGGCACGTCTGCCGGTGACGGGCAGTCGAGCAGTTCTGTCGGAACCGGTGGTTCGGCTGCGGGATCAGGTAGTGGTTCTGGTTCGGCGTCCACGCTCGGAACCGGTGGCACCTCGGCTGGCGGCGGCCAGTCCTCAAGCTCGGTCGGTACAGGCGGGAGTTCGGCCGGGGCAGCCGGCGACGATCATGGCAAAAGCAAAAAAGGATGCCCTCCTGGCCAAGCTAAAAAGGACGGCAGTTCCTGCTAATCATCTATGGGCGGAAGCGATAGCGCTTCCTTCCTCTCTTTAGGAGGACCGGGTATGACCTCGGCATCATTCTCACATAAGAGCGCCTTCGCCCTGCCGCTGATTTTCGCGATAATCATCGCCGGTGCGGCTTTGGCCAACGAAACCATCAAGCTCAACGACGGTACTACGTGTAGCGTCATTGAAAGCGGCAGCTCGGCGGGAAATGGGTCATCGACGTCAGTTACCGCTGGTGGCGGTGGTGTGTCGTCTTCGACGACGATCGGCGGCACGACGACAACAGTACAGTCACGCAATGGCTCGACATCCTCAAGCGCGGGTTCGTCGATTACGACCGGCACGGCTGGTACGCAGTCTTTTTCGACAGCGAGCGTCACCCGTCCTGACGGGACCATCATCACTCGCCGCTCCGACGGGACCTGCGACGTCACGAAACCTACGAAATAGAGGAGAAATCATTATGCTTAAAATGATCACGATGGCAGGTATTGCCCTTCTCGCCTCGGTCTTCTCCACGCCGGTACTCGCACAAGATTGTATTGCCACGGGCACTGTGGGTTCTGCTGGCAGCGCCGCCGCAGGGGGAACCTCCGCCAGTACAGTTGGCACAGCAGGTGCCTGCCAGACAGACGGAGGTACGACAGCCTCGATCGGTTCAGCCTCTAGTGCTGCCGCCGCGGACGGCAAGTCGAAAAGCCAGACGAAGGTGAACGAAAACCCGAGACAGTTGAGCGCGCAATCCAGAGCACAGGCGATGGATAAGGGCACCTTTAGCAAGTCGCAGACAAAGACTCGCGTGAAGGGTGATGAACTTCAGAGCAGGACACGCAGCATGTCCCATGTGCCAGGCGAAAAGCCGGTGAAGAGCACCACCGACAGCATCGTTGTGCTACCGCAACCGTGAGACGCCACTAGTCGGTCGTATGGGCGCAGACCGGTCACCCGCCAAGCACCAGACGCACTTAGCGGCTTCGTGGCCGCGGCTTTCCTACCGCGTCGGCCTTAAGTCCGATGCTGGAACGATCGTAAACATCAAGGGATTATAACCCAGCGGATCTCGCGACGAAGATCCGAGCTAGGAGGAAACCATGCATAGACTTATTCTGACCGCCGCCTTTGTCTCCGTTTCAGCTTTGTCAGCATTCTCGCAGACCGCGCCTGCAGCCAATAGCGAGGGGAACACACCTGCTGTCGCTACGCCCGACACCAAGAACCCGACAGCTCCTGTAGAAGGCGCCAACAGTTTTACAGAAGACCAAGCCAAGGAACGGATCGAAGAGGCCGGCTACACCGGCGTCAAGGATCTTAAAAAGGATGACAAGGGCATCTGGAATGCTGCTGGAATGAAAGACGGCAAGAGCGTTTCGATCGCGCTCGACTATCAGGGCAATGTCGTCGCCAAGTAACGAAGGGAGATTACCGATGAGAACTGTCACTGGACTTTTTGACGATTATGCCGATGCCAGCGCCGCGGTTGGCGAGCTAGAAACCGCAGGCGTGCGGTCCGACGACATAAGCATTGTTTCAAACAACGCGGATCAGCGGCATGGCGACTCAAACGCCGCAGAAGGAGCAGGAACCGGCGCAGGGATAGGCGCGGTCGTCGGTGGCGCGGGTGGCCTGCTCACCGGTCTCGGCCTGATGGCAATCCCAGGCGTTGGCCCGGTCGTGGCAGCAGGGTGGCTTGTCGCAACGGCGGCCGGTGCTGCAGCCGGCGCAGTTGCTGGTGGGGCCGCCGGCGGTATTATCGGTGGGCTGACGAGCTCCGGCGTCCCGGAACGCGATGCGCATTTCTATGCAGAAGGCGTCCGGCGCGGTGGCACACTCGTGACTGCCAAGGTGGAGGACGCTCTAGCGCCGGAAGCTGAAGCTATCCTCAAGCGCTCCAACTGGGTCGATCCTGCAGAACGTCGCGTTTCGTATGAACGGCAAGGCTGGACAAGGTTCGACGAAACGCTCGATCCTTATGACGCCCAGCAGGTCGAACAGGAAAGGCTTCGATATCGCCGAGGCGGTATCTGAATTCAGCAGCGGGGCGCCTGAAGAGGCGCCCCTTTCGCCGCCCGACAGCTGATCTGATCTCGTATTACGTCGGTAGTGCGACATATTCGAAGACCAAATAGCTACGTAGGCGGTACGGGCACATCAGCTACTTTAGCTCAGACCTTGGTCGGTTATCGAACACCGATACCTTTGCTAGGATGCGGATGTTCTACAGGGGAGAAACGGAAGTGCAGCTGGGAAATGCAAAGCGAACTGCCCTTACCTGTCTCACCTATCAGCAAAGACAGTTGCTTTTTGCGGGGCTGAAAAGTGAGGTTGATCGCAGCTTCTGCATGCTCGATCCTCAAGCACAAAGACGCTGGGCTACCGCAGCCCAGAAGCTCACCGAAATCTTAGAATTCTTCGAGCATGCGCCTCAAGACGCCGAGGGCTGCTCAATGGTCAAAGCCGTGGAACTTGCCTGCGAGTTCACCATTCAAGCGATCCCATCGGAACATGAGATCGCGAACGCGACCATACACTGATCCTCAAGGCACTACTCTGTCGAAGCGGGGAGCAACGACATTGTTGGAGCGGGCGAAAAACTTTCGTCGTAAAAACTGGAAAAGAACCACGCCCAAGATCATTAACAAGCGAGCGGGAAGTAGTCTGAGATGGAATGTCCGATGATTTCACGCAGATCGCTCATAGCGGGAATGGCGTTTTTGCATACCGCTGCGCGACCAGCCAGCCTCATCGCGCTGGAGACTATTGCGACCGTTAGCCCGGCATTTGCGAAGGGTGGCGGTGGAAACGGCGGTGGAAACGGCGGTGGAAACGGCGGTGGAAACGGCGGTGGAAACGGCGGTGGAAACGGCGGTGGAAACGGCGGTGGAAACGGCGGTGGAAACGGCGGTGGAAACGGCGGTGGAAACGGCGACCAGGGCTTCGGAAGAAGAAATTCCGCAGGAGATAATAATAGCAAGGGCAGATTTAATAATTCTGCGGGTGTCACCGAAGCCACGGGCGGCTACTCAGTTTCCGTCAAAGGCGGCACCGTCGAAATTCGCTATGCAAACGGGATCCTGGAACGCCTCACCAATCGGCGCTTCTCGATGACTGATCGGCGGGGGCGCACAATCGTGGACCGCCCTGCGACATCTGACGACCGGGCTCGGATTCAATCTCTGCTCAAATGAAAAAGGGATCTACCTGCGCCAGCGTAGGGCGGCCTCGGTTCGATTTGAGACGCTAAGCTTCGCGAAGATGCGGGTTGCGTGGTGCTTGACCGTTTTCTCGTGAAGGCCGAGCTTTCTCGCAACCAACTTGTTACTCATCCCCACCGCGATCAGATCCATGACCTCACGCTCGCGCGCACTAAGCCCATCATGTTCTTGCATCGCGGCTGGATGCGGTTTGCGTTCTGAAATCAGTCTTGCGCTCAGGTTGGGGGGAACATAACTTCCGCCAAGTACAACCGTCCGAACCACGCTTGCCAGATCGCGAGACCCGATACCTTTAAGAACATATCCACAAGCTCCCGACTGCATCGCGGCACGCACGTCGTCCCCGTCTTCTGACGCAGTCAATATTATCACTTTCGTAGCAGGAGCGTTGGCGAGGATGGTTTGGATCGCGGAAAGCCCATTTCCCGGCATCGATATATCGAGCAAAACAGCCTCAGGACAGTGCGTCGTGGCTAAAGACACGGCATCGCTCGCCGAGCCCCCCTCTCCGACGATTTCGAAGCCTAGATCTCCCAAACTTTTGTAGACCCCCGCGCGAAACATCGGATGATCGTCGACAAGCACAAGGCGGATTTTCTCGGTCATGACACTATCGGATCGCGGATATTGAGGAACATAGTTAGAGTAGTGCCGGCAAAAGACGAATTTATTTCGAATTTGCCGCCAAGGCTTTCGATGCGTTCACGCAGCCCTGCGAGGCCTAGACCGAGCAAAGACACGTTTTCTTCTTTGAAGCCTTGGCCAGTATCTTGCACGATGACTGTAATCTCGCTGCCGAGAAGTTTCACTTCGACCCGCTGCCCTTTGGCATCGGCATGCCGCCAGCCGTTATTGAGTCCTTCCTGGATGAACCTATAGGCGCAGATTTTAACCGCCACTGGTATCTCGTCATTCAAGGGCTCAATCGCACTATCTACCGATGCGCCTGTACGTAATTGGTAATGCTCGACTGCTCGGCGGGCCGCTTCGCTGACTGACAAGGTCTCGATTTGGGGTAAGATCAAGCCACGGCAGATGATGCGGATATCACGTATAGCTTCGTCCAGGCTTTCCTTGATTGTCGCAACCTCTTCCTCGCGGGTGGCTCTATTGCTGTCGTCGCTGAGGATCTGTTCGCTATCCATGCGCAGGGCAGCGTAGGCCATCAGCTGTGCGGGCCCGTCGTGCAGGTCCGCACCCACCCTTCTGAGAAATCTCTCGTTGAGCGCGACCGCTCGCTGAGAGCCTTTCTTGACGCGGAGGGTAAGATCGAGGTTTTCCTGCAGCTGACGTTCTATTGTCCGGCTTCCACGCAGGACGATTGCCGAGAGGATCAAGAAAAAACCGGACGTTACAGTGATGGTCACGGCCCAGCTTCTAAAACGCGCCCGTGTCAGGCTGCGCTCGAGCTCTCCCGCCCTTTCGTAAAACTCTGTTACGGCAACAACCTGGCCCGACCAGGGCTGAAGGATCGGATTGTATATCTCAAGCAGAGGCTCACCAACCGCTCGTTCTCTATCGCTTTCAGGATCATCCACCTCGTCGAATTTCGCCACAAGTTCGCCATTAAAGGCTCGATTTCGATTTTCGCCACGAGGTACGACACGGCCCATAAGATTCTTGTCGTTCGAATATAATATCATGCCGTCCTTGCGCCACAGGCGAAACGAGACCAGCCGCTTTCCGAGAGCACCCTGGCCCAGGGTTTCGTCGAGCGTCCGCTCTATGGACTCATCCAGCTTCGTCTCGCGGGTCAGATCCGGTAGAACTGGCGCGATAATACTGTCGACATATAGGGCAGTGGTAGCGGCAGCATTCCGCGTAACCGTCTGTGCGATCTGCTCTGTGACATGAAGCCCGATAATGATCGTGGCAATTGCGGTGACTACACCTCCTGCCAGAAAAAACTGCTTGGCGAGATTAAGGGAGTTCACGAAATCTAGAGCTGACTTCACCGGCCCGTTCCAAGTTCCAAGATCCGCGTATAGGGAGACCTACATAAGACTGTCAGCGGATTAATCCGGAAGAAACGTTTGAACCGCTCACGGGGGCCTCGGAAATGAAGCCGACGCGTGGCCGCTGAACGGGATCGTTAAGGCCTATGAGCACCACCACCATTCCGCCCATAATGACGAGGATGCCTGCAACAAGCGACTTCATCTTCCATCTCCCATAAGAAGATTGGTGTGGCAGAGACTATCCACCACACCATCTTTGCCAAACCCACCGGTTAATTGATCACCTGGATCACCTTGCGGCTTGAAGGCTCGACGATGACTCGCTGCTTGTTCACGATGGCGTAGGAATACTTCGGATTTTCCGGAACCTGCTGGACGACGACGGTCGACGGAAGCGGTTCACCAACGACCACCTTTTCCTGTACAACGACGGAATCAGTGGGCATGGGAGCCTCACGAACGTAAGTCACAACACGTTCCGGCGGTGGGTCAATAGCGGTTCCCGCGATTGCGCCGACAACCCCGCCAACAGCTGCACCAACCGGACCGCCGACAATTGCTCCCGTCACCGCGCCGCCGGCAGCGCCGTTCACCGTGGACTGCTGCGCCAATGCACCACCTGCCACGAACATTGCTGTGGCAAAAACTACGGCTCGCTTCTTATTCATCTGCTTTCTCCTTTTTGACCGAGGTGTTCCTCGCCCAACAAATGGAGAAGCTGTCCAACAAGTTCCAGGGTGGGACTTTGTGCCCAATCCCTTGCCGATCATTACGCCTTTAGGCCTAATGTGCCGGATCCTTGAGCGACCGAAGGCCCTCATCCAAAAGAATGAAAACCGACGGTGTGAGCAAAAGCTTTTTCAAGCCGCATTCGATCAGTTTCACTGAAAGTATCGATAGGTCGTCACACAGCGGCAGACCACAATAGCTGACCTGGAGATCCGCCCAATCCTCCGCTTCATGAATTGATCAGCTTTCTCCGTTTACGGTCTTGAGCGGATGTGAACCTATTCCGACTCCATCCGATGGATTGCCCCAGTGACGCTCACGCGAGCCGATAGACGTGCGCTGTAACGGGGAAGTTGCCGCGCTATTTGTTTGGTGGTAATAATTACTACCAAACAAAGTGGAGGTGTCTATGCCCAATGTTGAAAAGGTACCCTCCTGAATGACGGAGTGATCTATCCCAGGAGCCATAAACGCTCCGGCTCGCGCGCATGAGCTAAGCGTTCGCCTTATCACTGCGTTGCCTAATTGAAAGGAAAGAAGCTATGCCAGAAAATCCAACTCTTCTGCCGATCGCCAGCAAGGCTGTCACCTATCTTGGTCTAGGCGGGCATGAGGTCATCAAGGTCCTACAGCGGGCGGTTCGGGCACCTGCGGTGTCGGTCCCTTGACGGAAGACTGCGTTCCGTTTTTATCGATTTTCATAGTTGCTCCTATCGTGTTGAGCATCTTCACGATGCCAGTGAGGTAAGTTAGAGGGTTTTCCTACCGACCAGGGCCGCGAGTGCTGCTGATCCGGCTAGTAAAATTGATGCCAGTGCGAACGGACTGGTCCAGCCATAGGCGTCGAAGAGGATGCCGCCCGAAAACGCACCCGCCGTGATCCCGACCTGAATGAGCGCGACTTGCAAAGCGCCGCCGGCCTCGAGATCGTCCGGGATCACCCGCGTCATCCACGTATTCCACGATACCGGGATCGGAGTGGAAAGCAGTCCCCAAGCGATCAGCAACACCGCCGTTACGATTGGCGAAGCTCCGGCAACGATCAGCAGAAGGGCAATCGCCATGAGACCAAGCGGTAAGCCGATGATCGCAAGCAATAGATGAGACCGGAGCACAAATCCGATGACAAGTGTTCCGATGAGACCAGCGACACCAAGCGCCAGAAGGAACATTGACAGCGAGCCGACGTCGTGGCCTGTGACCGTTTCTAAAAAGGGCCGCAGGTACGTCGATAGAGAGAACTGCCCCATGAAAGCAAGCGTGGTTGCCGCCATGCCAATGGCGAATGAACGGCTGCGCAGAAGACCAAAAATCTTGCCGACGGAGACTTCGCGTTCAGCCGGCAACCGAGGGATTACCGCCATCTGCCACGCAAGTCCGATCAAACCCAATGGCACAACCGTAAAGAACGCTCCTCGCCATCCGATAAAGCTACCAAGAAAACTTCCCATCGGAGCTGCGATAACCAAAGCGAAGGCGGTGCCACCTTGGAGCATCGCGATCGCTTTCGGCACATCGGCGGGAGCGACGACCCGGACAATAATAGCTGCCGAGAGCGACCAGAAACCGCCGACCGCAACGCCAATCAGAGCCCGCCCCAGCATGAACACGGCGTAGTTCGGTGCGAAGGTGACAATAATGCCTGATGCGATCATCACCGCCGTATAGAGAAGCACCGCGCTGCGACGGTCCATCTTAGACAAAACTGCGTTTGCGAACAGGCTAGTGACGACAGCGAAAAAGCCGGAAACAGAAATAGCTTGCCCTGCATGTCCTTCAGTAATGCCGAGGTCCGCCGCAAGCGGGGTCAACAGACTGACCGGCATGAATTCGGAAGAAACAAGTACAAAGCAGAGCAGAGACATACAGATAACGGCAGACCAAGCAGATGCCTGGTCCCGCTCGATATCCGGTGACGTGTCGAGAATGGTCATAAACGCATCTGATGTGGGCGCACGGATGAGCCGGCGCGCAAAGTCAGCTGAAAACTAGCATCCATTGCCGCTTGTAATTATAGCGTGTAAGCTTGATGCTTCTGTGAAATAAGCTCATGAATAATGCCCCGCGACCACATCAATGAAATGACCGCTTTCCTTGCCGTTGCCCGTGAGCGCAGCTTCACGAAGGCTGCCGCTGAGCTGGGCGTGACGCCCTCTGCGCTTAGCCATACAATAAAGGGACTTGAAGACCGGCTAGGGGTACGCCTGCTCTCGCGAACGACGCGCACGGTCGCGCCGACCGAGGCTGGGGAACGGCTGCAAAGGCAAGTGGGTCCTCTGTTCGAACAGATCGCTTTCGAACTGGACGAGATCGGTTCGTTGCGGGACAAGCCCGCTGGCTCTATCCGCATCACCTGCACCGACACTGTCATTGAAACGGTGTTCCGCTCGAAGCTGGGCCCGTTTTTACGACAGTACCCAGAAATCAAAGTCGAGCTAGATATGAACTACGCATTGGTCGATATCGTCGCGGAGAGGTTCGACGCAGGTGTGCGAATTGGCGAAGCGCTTGAGAAAGACATGGTTGCCACGAGGATCGGCCCTGATTGGAGATTTTGCGTGGTGGGATCACCAGACTATTTCGAGAAGTGCACTCTCCCAAAGTCACCGCAGGAACTACGAGACCACAATTGCATCAATCTTCGTCTGGCGGGTTCGGGGGGATTTCTGCGCTGGGAATTCAAGTCACCGGAAGGTCGCGACATCAACCTTCGGGTTGAGGGCCAAGCAAGGTTCTCGACGTCGGGCGCCGCCCTCCAAGCGGCCGTGGATGGTATCGGGCTGATCTGGGTGCCACAGGAGCTAGCAGCCGGCTACATATCTGACGGGCGGCTTGTCGAATGCTTGTCTGAATGGTGTCCGATATACGAGGGATACCACTTGTTTTATCCCAGCAGAAAACAAAAATCGCCAGCGTTCTCGGCTTTCGTGGATGCCATGCGATTTCGCGTCTGAGCCCCGTACAATCAAGGGTCGTCTGTGACACAGCCCGCTCGCCTTGGACGGTTGCTGCTTGTGCCTTTCTAAAGGGCAACTGTGCAGCAACGCTCGATGGTGTCAGACCTTCGTCGTCATCGAAAGCGTGAAGGGTGAAATTCAGAAGGGAAAAGACTCGCGTGCGAGGCCCGGCAGGGCGTTATCCCGGGCTGTGGGGGCCTCATTCTTGCCATGCGCAACGATCGCGAACAACACATCCGTTATGTTGCACTCGATTCGTTGATTTCAGTTTTGATTTCGAACCAGCCATGGACATCAAATACTGACCAATATTTAGATATAAAATATGGTCAGCGTGAGTGTGTCGATTGCAAGTGACCAAAATTTGTATATAATCTTCGGTTACAAGATAGGACAGCTATGCCGGATCCCACATCGGACACTCTCAAACGCATTCACCAAAGGATCGCCGGCAAAGCACCTTCGGGCGTTTGGTCGCGTGCCGATTTTCTGGACATCGCAACACCGAACGCCGTCGAAAAGGCGCTGCAGAGGCTGACCAACCGCGGCGACATCCGCCGACCTCATCGTGGTCTCTATGACAAGCCCGGCATCAGCCAGTTGACAGGCAAGATGGTGTTTCCGCCGCGCGCCTCGTTTATCGATGCGATTGCACGGCGCGACAAGCTGCGTGTGTGCGTAGACGGCATGACAGCTGCCAACGATCTTGGCCTGACGACGGCTGTTCCGGCCCGGTCCACGATCTATGCGGATACGTATCCTCGAACCATCGAGATCGAGGCCAATGCCGGTAATACGCATGCCGTGAGACCAGTCATCTATCTCCTGGACTTCAAGCGCATTTCGGCAAAGACCGCTTTCTGGGCAGGCAGGCCGGCGATGCGGGTGATCCAGGCCCTCCACTGGTTTCGCGATGAGCGAACCAATCTGGAGACGGTTGTCGATGGTATCGTCCGTTACCTGGCACGAAGCCCCCACAGGCAACCGATTGTCGAGGATCTGCGCGAAAACATCAACGCCATCCCTGCCTGGATGTACCAGGCGATAGAAACGATAACACGCGACCCGCGGGCTCCGGTGGATGAAGACACTCCAACAGGTCCGGATGGGAAGGCTGAACATGCGCCAGAGCTTCATTGAAATCCTTCGCTCAAGCGCTGACGAGCGGAGAGCACTATTCTCCACCGCGGCGTCCGATCTGGAAACGCGGGCCGAGAATATCGAGAAGGATCTCTACGTCTGCTGGGTGCTGACTTCCTGTTCAACCGACGGAGGGACGATGCCATTGGCCTCTATTTTAAGGGCGGGACCAGCCTCAGCAAGGCCTACAGCCTGATCCAGCGTTTTTCCGAGGACATCGACATTGGCATTTACAAGGGGGACCTGAAAGTTCCGCTTGAGACCGATATCGCCGCTCTCCCCTCTGTCAATCAACAACAGAAGGCTCTGGCCGAGCAGGTGGACGAGGCAGCACGGCATTATATCTCCGGGCCACTCAAGCGTTTGCTTGAGGAGGAAATCGCTGTGGTCGAAGAAGAGATCGGACAAACGGGACATTTTTCGCTCGGCTTCGGGTACGATCCCTACCGGAAGAAGGAAGCGCTCGACATTTTGGTGCTGGGATACAGAAGCGTCTTTGATACCAGCGGCGGCTACGTCGAGGCGGCGGTGCGCATCGAAGGCGGCGCACGCCCGGATCCGGTGCCAGCCGAAAGGCGAGAAATCGTCCCCTACATAGCATCCGAAATGCCGGCCAGTTCGGATCTCACGATCTCCAATGTGATGACCGTCAAGCCCGAGCGGACGTTCTGGGAAAAGGTCCTCATCCTTCATGCCATGACGGAAATGACCGAGAAACGAAACGCGGACCAGAATGCGGAAAGAAAGGTCCCCGACCTCAATCGATACTCGCGCCACTATTACGATGTTCATCAGATCTGGACGCATCCAGACTACGGAAAGGCGACGGCATCCATGCTCGATCTTGCCGAAGCGTGCCGGCAGCACAAGGAACTGATGTTCCGTGCACCGGACCATCGCTATGATCGGGCAGTACCCGGCAGTTTCCGGCTGTTGCCGACCGCCGATATGCGCAAGAAACTGGCGACCGACTACGACAGAATGTCGGCGATGATCTTTGCGACACCGCCTGATTTCGAGGCTGTCATGAAAAGCATCGAGGATCTGGAGCGTTTCCTCAACAAGGATCCGATCGCCGGTTGACTACGTCGATCTTGGAAATTGCAGAGACCCTGCTCGCCTCGGTCTACCGTTCAGACGGCCGGTGCGGCTAAGATCACCTTTTCGTCGCTCAACAGCGAAAAAAGGGCAAGGACAGCAGCTCGATCCCGGGTTCTCATCAGCCAGTCCCCAAGACGAAAAAGCCTGCCGCGGAAGGAGGTGCGGCAGGCTTTCGAAAAGAACGGAACAACGGCTGGGTCGCCCTCCCGTAGCGCAGGCAAACATTAGACACAGGCGTCCGGAAGCCTGCGTCTCATATCAGGAATTAAGCAAGCTGAAATGCGGATGACCACCACCTCTTGATGAGGTCCGAACTCATGACCTATGCCTTCCGGTAAGTTTGAGCAGCACGCGCGAATGTCCGAACGAACCGACTACCCACGATCTCGGAAGCATAATCTTCCTACAATCTACAAGCCGACTCCATTGTCAGCCATCAGGAAAGGACCGAGAAGTTGAGCAGTCGAAATCCACAGACGGCGACGTTGCTCCACGCTGTTCGCTGGCGCAACGGGCATCAGCGTTCTGGCATTTTTAACGGAGACGTAAAGGCCAGTTTTGACGCCAAATTCAGGATCGATCGCGAGCCGCTTGATGATCCCAGCACCACGGGTGGGATCGCCGATCCCCAGCCAGTTTAAGGCCTTGGCGAGCGAGCCGGAGAATCCAAGCTCGCGGCCGAGACTGGTGACATTGAAGCCAGGGTCGAGGCAATTGACTGTTACCCCCGTACCATCGAGCTGTCGCGCAAGCTCGATCGAGAACATGATATTCAGCAGCTTGGTGCGGCCATAAATCCTGGAAGAGCCGCGGGGGGTGAATGGGGCGATATCGAGAAGATCCGCCTCGATACGAAGGCCGCCGCTCTGACGAGATGCTTCCGATGCGACTGTGACGATGCGGGCAGGAGCCGACTGTACCAACGTGTCGCGCAGTACCGATGTCAAAAGCCAAGGTGCGAAACAGTTCACCGCCACCATTTCTGCAAAACCGTCCTTGGTAACGCGCTGCTGGAAGGCATGCAGACCAGCGTTATTGATCAGCACGTCGATATGAGAATGTCGGGCGGCGATGGCTCTGCCGGCCGCAACCACCGCCCGAAGATCGGAGAAGTCCGCGTAAAACACGTCGACGGCTGCGCCCGGGGCGGCGGCTTCGATCTGCGCGCGCGTGGCGGCCGCCTTCGACTGGCTCCTCGCCGTCAGGATCAGATCGGCGCCGTGACGCGCCAACTCGATTGCTGCGAGCTGCCCGATCCCGTCGGTGGCACCTGTTATGAGGACTTTCGGACGATGAGGCATTTGCAGTAACCCGCTTGGTTGATATATATCCACTATGTTCGTTTAGTTGATATATGTCTACCATATCTACCGAGGTGATTATGAAGAAAACGCGCATCGAACATCTCAGGGAGCTTGGCCTCGAGCTCAATGCGCTGCTCGCTGCCTCACGCGCCATCACTGCCGCATCGGCGGAGCGGTTCCACCCGAAGCTTCAGCCCGCCGCCTTCCAGATTGCCACGATCCTGTCGGCACGCGGTTCTGCAACAGGCAGACAGCTTTCAGAACAGCTCTATATGGACAAGAGCGCGGTCAGCAGGCTGTTGAAGTCGCTCTGCGATCTGGGGCTGACAGAATCGGTGACCGACCCCGACGACCGACGCTCGACCATCTATCGATTGACGCAGGAAGGACGATCGAGGCTTGAGGCATCGATCACGGTGAAGGTCGGAGCATTCCACGCACGCACAGATGGATGGAGCGAAGCCGAGCTTATCCAGTTCACAGGATTGCTCCGGAAGTTCAACCGACACGAATAAGCGACAGACCTGGCCGTCAAACGGACTGCGGTAGCGAGACTTCGAGCCCAACCTTGATCCGATCCATTGCCACGAATGTCCGGAAACGCTTGACGTTATTGTTGCCGAAAAACAGCCGACGGGTCAGCGCTTCATAGTCCACCATCGACGGTACGATAACGACCAGCACGAAATCCGCTTCGCCCGTCACGTAGAAACATTGCTGGATCTCAGGCGTGGCCGCGAACGCCCGCTTGGCGCTTTCAATCTGCTCGGATGTCTCGCTGATCACCTCGACTTCCACGAAGATTGTGATCGGCTGCCCAAGGGCTGCGGGATCAACGACGGCAACATTGGCCGTAATAATTCCGGCTTCGGTCATTTTCCTGATGCGGCGCTGAACGGCAGGAGCAGAAAGGTTGACCGCCTCGCCAATCGTTCGCTGCGGCGTGAGATTGTTCTTCTGGAGGATGCCGAGGATTTTACGGTCGAAATCATCAAGGGTCACGCGGTAGTCGACTCCAGTGGCGGTAAACGAAACAAACTTGCAAATCGGGCTGGGATATTCAGCGCTCAGTGCGCGTCCAATGCAATATGCTTTCGTGACGTAAATCGGAGCCAATCATGTTTTTGCCAAACATACTTGCGGACTACAAATCTCATCTTGATCCTCGTGATGTCGAGACGCTCGGCAAAGACGCAGCCAGGGAGGTCGAACGACACCTCACCTACCGCGAAGACAATGCTGCCACCCCGCTGGTGACGCTTCCAGGGCTCGCCGCCGCGCTCGGGGTGTCGAGCATCCACATGAAAGATGAGGGTTTCCGTCTCGGCCTTGGCAGCTTCAAGGCACTTGGTGGTTGCTATGCCGTTATACGGCTTGTTCTCGAAGAGGCCTCCAAACGACTGTCGCGACATGTCGATATATCCGAACTTCACACGCCGGACGTCAAGGCGGTCGCGAGCACCATGACTTTCACCTGCGCCACCGATGGCAATCACGGACGATCCGTGGCCCAGGGAGCAAAAATCGTTGGCGCCCGGGCAGCGATATTCGTTCACGCACTTGTCAGCGACGAACGTGTCGCGGCAATCAGCCGCTTCGGCGCTGACATGATCCGTGTCGAGGGGTCATACGACGACTCCGTCAGGGAAGCGGCCAGGGTTGCAGGCGAACAGAACTGGACCATCGTATCGGACACGTCATGGCCCGGCTATGAGCGTATACCCGGCCTTGTCATGCAAGGTTACACGGTGCTTGTCCGCGAGGCGCTCAGAGAGTTGAGCGAACCTCCCACCCACGTCTTCGTGCAGTCTGGCGTCGGCGGCATTGCGGCTGCAGTGGCTGGCCATCTGTCGATAGCCATGGGTTTGGACCGGCCGATTTTCATCGTAGTCGACCCGCAAAGAGCGGCGTGCATTGTTGAAAGCGCGCGGGCAGGACATCCGGTGGTCCTTCCGCATGGGGAGCCCACCGTGATGGCGATGCTCGAATGCTATGAGCCATCGCTGGTCGCCTGGCGTATTCTTTCGCGCGCGGCTGACGCCTTCATGACAGTGGACGAGCAGGACGCGATTGACGCCATGAGGAGATTGGCCCGTCCCGCCTTTGGCGACCGTGCAATCGTTGCAGGTGAAAGCGGCGGTGTTGGGCTGGCTGGACTGATCAAGGCTCTTGCGGATCAGGATATCAAGCAGACACTCGAACTCGGCGACGGGTCTCGTATTCTCCTCATCAACACCGAAGGGGCAACCGATCCTGTCCGGTATGAAGAGCTCGTTGGCGAGCCACCAGCATCGGTTCTGGCGAGAGCAGCGGAGGCGAAGGTATGACTGCAGGAGCAAAGGCAGCGCCAGTGAGTGACATCGGCCAGTTGATCGCAGAAATGACGGCGTGGCGTCGGCATCTTCATGCCCATCCGGAGTTTGGTTTCGAGGAACACGCGACGGCAGCCTTTGTCGCTTCCAAGCTCCGGGAATTTGGCCTCGATGATGTAACGGAGAACATTGGTGGCACCGGCGTCGTCGGCAGTTTGAAACGGGGAAGCGGTAATCGTGTCGTCGCCCTGCGGGCCGATATGGATGCGCTACGGATCACCGAGAATGGCACCGCGAACTACAAATCGATGAACGAAGGGGTGATGCACGCCTGTGGACACGACGGTCATACGGCCATGCTTCTCGGTGCTGCAAAACTGCTGGCCGAAGAAGGCGGTTTCGATGGTACCGTTCGCTTCATCTTCCAGCCTGCGGAGGAATGGGGAAAAGGTGCGCTGTCGATGATGTCCGATGGCCTGCTGGAAAAGCTCCCGTTCGATGAGATCTATGGCATCCACAACATGCCGGGTCTACCTGTCGGCGTGTTCGAGACGAAACCCGATGCTATCATGTCGGCCGAGGACAATTTCGAAATCACGCTCAGGGGTATCGGCGGTCATGCTGCCCGGCCGCATTCCGGCAACGAGGTCCTTGTCGCTGCCTGCGCACTTGTTACCAACCTTCAGACGATCGTCGCGCGGCGTCTTGACCCGGCCGATATCGCAGTGGTGTCGGTCACCGAGCTGGTCACCGACGGGACGAGGAACGCGCTTCCAGGGACTGCTCGCATCCTTGGTGATGCCCGAAGCTTCCGCAGTGACGTCAGCGCCGACATCGAAAAGCAGATGCGCGTCATCGCGCAGGGCACCGCTCTCGCCTACAATATCGAAGTGGATGTCTACTATACGCGGGAATTCATTCCGCTCGTCAACGATGTCACCCTTGCAAATGAAGCGATTGACGTGGCGCGAGATCTCTTCGGCGCATCGAATGTTCGAGTCAGCTCGAAACCGATGACGGCGTCGGAAGACTTCGCCCAGTTCCTCACCAGGGTGCCGGGGTGCTTCGTGTTCCTGGGCAATGGCGAACGGTCTCCACCACTGCACAATCCGAACTATGATTTTAATGACGAGGGACTGGTTCACGGTTTGCGGTTTCACGCAGGGATCGTGCGGCGGCGTCTCGCTATGTCGAATGGAGCCGAGACAAGCCTGGATGCCGCGGGATTTGAGCACTTGTATCAACCGTCCAGCTAGCGGTCGTTCATCTTCTTTCGCCTTGATAGGATCCGAACCTACGACCAGAGCGATGTAACTTGAATCAATGCGCCGAGCTGACTTCTCGCGCTGAAGGCGACGATTTGGTACAGTAGTTGTAACTTAGGATCGCCAAATCGGCAGACGCGACAGCTGTTGCATGATCACCGGTCCAAAGAGCACGACAACAAACATGCGTACAGTCTGGAATGCAAGTACGACCGAGACCTCGGCATCGCCGGCGACGGCGACGATCGCCACCGTCTCGGTACTGCCCGGTGCTGTGGACAGCAAAGCCGTCAGCGGATCAACCGGCATGATCAGCCGCAAAAGCACCGCCAGCAATCCGCCGAGAATTAGGAGAGCAAGACCGGAGACGAGGATAGCCGGGATCATTCGCGCCAGTTGTGAGAGCGAGGCGCCGGTGAATTTCAGTCCGACCTCCAAGCCTATGACGGCAAAGGTCAACGCAATCGCTTCGTCCAGGAGAACGATGTGGAAGATGCCCGAGGATTCCAATACCGCGCCGATCAGCATCGGAAACAGCATCGCCGCCGCCGGCAGGAAACGGAAGCGAACGGCGACCAGAGAACTTGCGGCCAGCAGCATGGAAATGACGACGGCCGGCCAGTCGCCGATCGTCACGCCCGTATCGCCAGCAACAGCCGCGCCACTCATATTGGGCAGGAAATGCGACATCAGCGATACCGCGACGATGACGCTGGCAAGCCGCGTATATTGCATGAGTGCGACGACGCGGCCGTCGATGCCCCGCTCATAGGCGATGATCACCATTGCCCCGGACATGCCAGGCAGGCTTCCGAGAATGGCCGGCATCTTCGGCACGCCGCCCCAGCGGTTCAATCCCCAGCCGACGATGAAGGCGCTGACAAGCGTCAAGGCCGTCATGAAGATCAGCAGCGGCCAGTGGACGGCAACGTCGATCAGGATCGATGGCGTCAGGCTGCGGGCGATGAACACGCCGGCAAACCCTTGTGCCAAGGTATAGACCGGCTTCGGCACGGAAAGCCGCGTGCCGCCGACCCCGAAGACGATGCCGGCAACCATAGCGCCGAGAAGCGTGGCAGCCGGAAAGCCGACCAGAACCAGCAGATAGGAAAAAACCGCCGCAAGCGCGAAGATCGGCAGCCAGGCGACGAGCCGGCGCATTCCTGTCAGACGTTCGGGCAATTCGCTGAGCAACGGGGTCATCCGCAAGACCCGGAAACTTGGTCGACCATCTCGACCCTGCATCCGATCGGTAGATCGATTGCTTCAGAAGAAAGTCCGGGTCCACACTCACTGAAATTCATCATGTCTCATGCAATCTGGGCGAGGAATTCGGCCTTGTCCCAGTAATCCTGGCTGACCGTGATGCGACCGTCCCTGATCTCCAGCATATGCAGACCCTCCAGCGTAACGGACCTGGCGGATGGCAGCGAAGCACCTTCCTTCGGACGCGGCAGGAAGGTGCCCGTCATCTCGTAGAGAATGGCGACATGATCGGCCGAGCGGATCCGCTCGCGCTCGCGCCAGCACACATCCGGCATCATCGCGAAGAAACCTTCGAGCCCCTTGCGCAGTTCCTCATAGCCCTGGCGCGCCGCGCCGAAAGCGATTTCGTCATGGCGCCCATCCTCAGCATAAAGACGAACCGCGGCCAGGGCGTCGTGGTCGTTATAGGCGCGGTAAAAGGCATCGACGATGGCGTCGGCGTTGGGCATGACGGAGCTTTCTTAACGGCTTTTGGCGGACGACGCGAAACACGCCGTCCGAATGCGATCCTCGGGTGCCTACCAGTCCATGCCGGCAAGCTTTTTCACCTGCGCCACAAAACGGTCGCGCTTGACCTCTTCATAGAGACGGGCACGAAGGCGCGGCGATGAGCCGGCATTGACGTTTTCGAACAGGGCAACGCGGCCGGCAAGCGCGCCGGTCGTCATGTCCCAGATGAAGTTCATCAGCAGCTCCTTCTGCATGGCGTTAACGCCATGACCGGGCAGCAGATCCTTCAGGTAATGGCCGACATCCGGGTTTTCGAAGGCCGCCTTGCCGAAGCGCATGACGAGGCCTTGGCCGCAGAGTTCCTGCAGCGTATGGATGATGCGCGGATAATGCTGGATCGAATAGAGCCGCCCGGCGGTCAGCATGCTGACATCCGGCGCCATCACGTCCGCCTCTGTCGGCCTGGCAAGGGCTTCCGAGGCAACGACGAAAGCCCGCAATGTCTGCGCATATTCGATCAGCTCGCCCAGCATCAGCTGAACCGCCGGGATCTTGTCGGTGCCGAGCACGTCGAGGATCATCTGGCCGGCGCCGACGAACAATTCCGCCTTGACGGCAAGCCGCGTCAGCACATGCCAGTGGGCGAAGACGCAGACCGGGCCATACCAGGACATGGCGCTCGGATCACCGAGGTTGAAGATCCGGTCGGTCGGCACGAAGACGTTGTCGAAGACGATGAACTGGTCGGCTTCCTCGCCCATATGCGAAACCGGATGATCGAACGGGTCGGCGGCGGGCTGTGACACCATTTCGCGCGAGATCATCTTGATTCCATCGGTGTTGATCGGCACCGAACCCCATATGCAGGCGTCCGCCGGCGTCGACTGGATGCCGCCGAGATTGGTGAAGAAGATCTCGTTGGCCTGGGCGGCAATCGAACCGACGGTCTTGGCGCCGGAAATGCGGATACCGCCCTTCTCGATCGCCTTCACCCGCAGCAGCGAACCTTCGGCCGCCTTCGGGTCGGAGCGATCGGTCTGCGGGCCGGTCAGGCTCTCGGATGCCGTCAGATTGTTCTCGCGGCCGAAGGCGATGTAGCGTTCGATGTTTTCGGCGAAATCCGGGTTGCAGCCGTCGATCAGCGACTTCTTCGCCTTGAAGGTCGGCAGATAGGCGGCAAGCCCAACCGCGATCGCCGGCGCGAGATCCGGCGGACGGCCGAAGGTGCCGCCGGTCTTGAGGCTGGTATATTCGATCATCTTGCGGCGATCGGCGAGATCCGTCTGGCTGCGCGGCACCTGCCAGGAGCGGCTGACGATCTCGTTGGTGGTCGGCTCCAGATAGGTGGTCGCGTCGGCATATTCGGCGGTGAACTGATCGTCGAACATAGAGGCCAGAAGATCGATACCGGCCTTCAGCGCCGGCACGTCCGTCACCTTCTCGATCTTTTCACCGCCCACCCACAGTTGGCGACCATCATCGAGCGTCGCCTTGAACTCCTCGCCCGTCTTCAGCCGCCGGATGACCCCTGCATCGGCACTCGCCGCACCTGTATCCATGTGCCGTCTCCTGATGAATGAGCCACCGACGCCACCTGCGGCCCGACATCCGTCGTGTCTGCGCGGATACCCAGACTTCAGCAAATTCGTCGAAACCAAGCTACACATCACAACCAATACAAATCAACCATAATTATTGGTTAGAGAAATTTTTTGATCTGATGAGAAACTGAGCGAAGCTGAGAATGTTGCTGAATTCAGCATCATTTCACCGATAAAACTGAGAAATTCCGCCAATCTTTGTGCATGAGACGCGTTGCAATCCCACGACGATGCCCATGAAGAATGCAAATCTATCAGAGAATGATGTTGGCGAATAACTCAACCAATATAAAATGGTTGGATTTCTGTTGACCGACTTTGGACCGCAGTTATAGTCGGCGAACAGGAACAGAGGCCGCCCCGAACCAGGATCTGCGGCCATGCCCTCCGGTTCATTCTTGCGGCCCAAGCTTGGCCGCGCATCAGACATATTTGGATTGGTGATGGTTGAAGAGCGGGTGACATCGTCGATATCGCAGTCTGAAGGCCGGGAGGGTCAGCCCGGCCGGCAGTCGAGCCTGTCCGGTCCCGGCGCGCAGGCCATGCGGATCGGCGCGACGACCTTTCCCTTGATCCGTTCAAGCGGGATCTCGCTGCGGGTGCTCCAGGATGCGCCGTCCTTGCCGCACCACAGCCGTTCGACCGGCATCCGGTCTTCGATCTCGTTGAGCAGAAAGACCGTACCGGTGTCGCGCTGCAGCCAGAGCGTGCCCGTCACCACGCCGCTGGGTGCTGCCGTGCCGATCGGCTGCGAATACCAGTGCGCGAGCGTCGCGCCGCAGGACATCGCCTCAGTGCCGGCATTGGCAAAGGAGAGCGGGATTTCGTCAAGCCCGGCGCGGCCGCGCTCCAGCGTCGTTGATGCCGCTACGGCCGGAGCGAGACAGGCCACGAAGGCGATCAGCGAGGCTTTAGACGTTATTTTCATGGCGAATGGCGCTCCTTCTATCATGAAGGGATTGCTAACAGCGTAAAAAACCAAAGTAAACCGAACCTCCAATATATAAATCAAGGGGAACGAAGACATGACGAGGTTTAAATCGGCGATTTTTACCGCCTTTACTGTATCTATGCTTTCGACGGCTGCCTATGCCGCCGAAATCAAGTCGATCGCCATTCTGACGCCCGAGCAGGGTACGGATTTCGGCTGGAACCAGCAGGGTGCCGAAGGCGCCAAGGCTGCCGGCAAGGCGACTGGCGTCGAGGTCATTACCGCTGAAAACCTGGGTTATGGCGACATCCGCCCGACCCTGCGCGAACTGGCCGAGGAAGGCCACGGCCTGCTGATTGCCCATGCAGGCGGTTACAACACGGCAGCAACAGAAATCGGCACCGAGGCCAAGATCAAGGTGGCGATCGTCGACAGCCCGGCATCGCTTAAAAAGGACGCCGTCGCCGACTATACCGCCAGCGGCCATGCCGGCGCCTATCTCGCAGGCCGTCTGGCGGCAAAAATGTCGCGCACCGGCACCGTCGGCATCGTCACCTCCGGCGAGCCTCCGTCCTGGAATGCCCAATCCTCGGCTTTTGCCGAAGGCGTGAAGGCGGAGAAGACATCGGTGACGGTGCGCTACGCCGTCATCGGCCCGGCTGCCTATTCGGATGCCGCCGGCGGCAAGCGCGTCACCGAGTCTTTGATTGCGGCCGGCGCCGACATCATCTTCGGCCAGGGCAACGGTTCCTCCTTCGGCATGCTGCAGGCGGTCGAGACCACCAAGGCGACGGATGGCGGCAAGGTCTTCTTCATCGACGTGATCGGCAACAAGACCACGATCGACAAGGGCTTTCTGCTGAGCTCGGTGCTGTGGAACCTGACGCCGATCTACACGGCGATGATCGAGGACATCAAGGCGGACAAGTATGGCAGCCGCAACTACAACATCTCGCTGGCCGACGATTCTGTCTCGCTGCTGAAGACCCCGCAGATCCCGGACGATGTCTGGACCTCGGTGATGGATATCCGCGACAAGATGATCAAGGGCGAGATCAAGGTCGAGGCGAAGTTCGACGCCGCATCCGTGCATGCCCTGGTCACCCAGATGAACTGATCGTAGCGAGGGCCGGTCCGACAAGGGCCGGCCCTTTTCATCACTGCGGGCATCCTGATGCCCGGGACGGAATGGCCTTATGACAGTTACTCCCCCACCCGCAACAGACCCAAAACCGCTCGTATCGCTGAAGGGCGTCACCAAGCGCTATCCGGGCATCGTTGCCAATAACAGCATCTCGATCGACTTCTTTCCGAGCGAGGTGCATGTGCTGCTCGGCGAAAACGGCGCCGGCAAGTCGACGCTGGTCAGCATGCTCTCGGGCCTGCAGCAGCCGGATGACGGCTCGATCCTCGTCGATGGCGCGGAAATGGCGATCGCTTCGCCGCAGCGGGCGCTGTCGCTTGGCATCGGCACGGTTTTCCAGCATTCGATGCTGGTGCCCAGCCTGACGCTGATCGACAATGTCAATCTCGGCGGAACCTGGTGGCGCAGGCCCGGCCGCGCGTCGATCGACACCCGGATGAACGAGACAGCGAAATCGATCGGCGTCGAGGTCAACCCGATGGCGCTCACCAGCAGCCTGTCGCTCGGCGAGCAGCAGCAGGCGGAAATCGTCCGGGCACTGATGCGCGGCAGCCGTTTCCTGATCCTCGACGAAGCGACCGCGATGCTGACGCCGAAGGATGCCGAAAAGCTCGGGCAGCTGATGCGCCGGCTGGTCGCACAGGGTCTCGCCGTCATCTTCATCACCCACAAGCTCAACGAAGCCGTCGCCTATGGCGACCGGATCTCGGTGCTTCGGCTCGGCCGCAAGGTCGGCGCGCTCAGCCCCGACGAGTTGAAGACACTCGGGCCGCAACAGGCCACCAACGAGATCGTCCGGCTGATGTTCGGTTCGGCGGAAGCCTCCGGCAGCGAGGCGGGCAAGGTCGTGAAGCCGCGCCGCGAAATCCCCATTCAGGCCGAGCCCGTTCTGGAAATCCTGGCACTGGAGGTCGATGACGCGAGCGTGCCGGTCGCCGGCATCGAGTTGAAGGTCGGCGGCGGCGAGATCGTCGGCATTGCCGGCATCGACGGCAATGGCCAGAAGCAGCTGGCCGAGGCACTTGCCGGCCAGCGGCCGGTGAAGAACGGCCGGATCTATCTCGACGGCCAGTCGATCGAGGATCTGCCGATCGGAGCGAGGCGCAATCGCGGTCTGCGTTATGTCACCGACGACCGGTTGGGCGAAGGCACGGTCGGGGCCTTCCCGGTTTCCATCAATCTTCTCCTGAAGCAGATCGGCGAGGCGCCCTTCTGGCGCTCCGGCATAAGCCAGGCCGGCGCGATCGCAGACAATGCGCGTCGACAGGTCAAGGACTACGACATCCGCACACCGGATATCGAGACGCCAGCGGGGAAGCTTTCCGGCGGCAATATCCAGAAACTGCTGCTCGCCCGCGAACTGACGGGCACGGCGCGGGCGGTGATCTTCGCAAAACCCACTTACGGGCTCGATCTGCAGAACATTGCCGCATCGCGCCGGCGAATTCGCGAGGCGGCCGATACCGGCAAGGCAGTGATCGTGTTTTCGACCGAACTGGACGAGCTGATCGAACTCAGCGACCGGATCGCGGTGATGTCGCAAGGGAAGATCGTCGGCATCGTCGACAACAATGGAGAGGCTCGCCAGAAGATCGGCGAATTCATGAGTGGTGTGGCAGCATGAGCATTCAAATGACGGGTTCCGAGGATGGAGTGACCGCCGCCAATGCCGGCCAGCGCCGCCGCATGATCATGGAGCGCCTGCAGCCGATCGCCTTGTCGGTCGCGCCGCTGGTCGCCGCGATCCTGCTCTCCGGCCTTCTCCTTCTGGTGATGGGCGTCAACCCGGTCGATTATTATGGCTTCATCGTCAATCGCGGGCTGCTGTCGCCCTCCGGCATCGAGGCGACGCTGACCCGGATGGGGCCGCTGCTTCTGATCGCAGCCGGCCTGATCGTCGCGTTTCGCGCCGGCATCTGGAACCTTGGCGGCGATGCGCAATTCCTGCTCGGCGCCGTCTTCGTCGCGGCACTGGCGCCGCTCCTGACCGCGTCGCTCCCAGTCTGGATGGTGCTGATCATCGGGCTTCTGGTCGGCGCAATCGTCGGCGCTCTCTGGTCGCTGGTCCCTGCCTTGCTGCGCGCCTGGCAGGGCGTCAACGAGATCATCACCACGATGATGATGACCTTTCTCGGCATTTCGCTCTCCAACATGCTGGTGAAAATTGTCTTCATCGATCCGGAGACCACCGTGCCGCAGACCCGCACTTTGCCCGTGGCAGACCGCCTGCCCCGGCTGTTCGACACGACGATTTCGAGCGGCGTGGTGATCGGCGTCGTCGCCATTCTGGTCGTGCATTTCGTGATGGCGCGCACCGCCTTCGGCCTGAAGCTGCGCGTCGTCGGCGCCAATGCCAAGGCGGCGGTGCATGCCGGACTTTCGGTGCCGGTGTTGACGATCGCGGTCTTTGCCATCTCGGCCGGCTTTTCCGGCCTGTCGGGCGCGGTCGCCGTGCTCGGCCAGTATGGCAACGTTCGCGCCGACTGGAACCCGGCCTATACGCTGACCATCGTGCCGCTGGTCTTCCTTGCCCGCTTCAACGGCTTTGCGACGATCGCCTATGTCTTCCTGTTCTCGGTCCTGTCGATCGGCAGCGAGAGTGCCGCAAGACGGCTCGGCGTTCCCAATTATTTCACCCTTGTGACCATGGCGATCCTGCTGACCCTGCTCGGAATTTCCGAAATGCTCGACCAGAAGCGCCGCGACGGCCGGAGGATCTGATCGTGACCCTGTTTACTGCAGCCTTTCTGACCGCGCTGTTTGCCGGCGCCATCACCGCGGGCATTCCGCTTCTTCTGGCCGGTCTCGGCGAACAGCTGTCGGAAAAGACCGGCGTGCTGAATATCGGCATCGAAGGCATGATGCTGGCCGGGGCCTATGCCGGCTTCCTCGTTGCCTGGAAGACTGATTCGGCGTTGCTCGGCTTCATCGGCGGCGCCGGCGGCGGCATGCTGATCGCGTCGCTGATGGCGATCTTCTGCGTGCGGCTCGGCCTCAACCAGATCGTCATCGGCATCGCGCTGACGCTTGGCGTCGAGGGTGCCACCGCGATCCTGCATTTCTTCCAGTTCGCCCAGAGCTATCCACGGCTCGGCAGCATGGAAACGCTCGCCATCCCGTTTCTCGCAGATCTTCCGATCATCGGGCCCGCCTTGTTCAACCGGCCGCCGATCGTCTATTTCGCGCTGCTGATGGTGGCGGTGTTCGCTTATATCTACCGCTACACCTATTGGGGCATCGCGCTGCAGGCGGCGGGCGACAAGCCTGCGGCGCTGGATTCGTCCGGCGTCGGCGTGCTCGGGGTCCGCTCCGTCGCTGTTCTGTTGACCGGCGCGCTGGTCGGTCTCGGCGGCGCCTTCATGGCGGTGGTCGGCGCCGGCATCTTCGTGCCCTTCATGACCAATGGCAACGGCTTCATCGGCATCGTGCTGGCCATGCTCGCCCGCGGCAGGCCGCTCTGGGTCCTGGGCGGCGCCACGCTGTTCGGCGCCTGCCTATCCCTGACCACGGCCTTGCAGGTGGCGGGCGTCGATATCCCGACCGACGTCATCCAGATGTTGCCCTTCCTCGCGGTCATGGCCGTGCTGGTCATTCTCGGCCGCAAGGCGAACCTGCCGAGCGCGCTGGGCGCCGCCTATGTGAGGGGCGCCCGCTAATATCAACGATTACCCGGCGTCGATCGCCGCCATCACGGCGGCCGATCCGGCGCCGACATCGTGAGCCTTGCCGGTCACCCGCGATAACGCACCACTGAGTGCGGCAACCGCCACCAATGCATAGATCGGTTTGGAGTCGGACCCCGGCATTCAGTCTGGGAAACGACGGCCGAAGATCCAACCAATTTTTCTACCACAAATTCTATTGGTCAAAACATTGGTGCATAATAGAATGGCGTTGACGCAAATCAATTGTGCCGGAAGGCGCGATGACATATTGGCGGAAAAAATGCGGAAATGGCCCGGCCAGACAGGTAAACCGGACCGGCGAACATTCCGAAACTTCTCCATTCGGGCGCGATCTTCTTTGATGCTCGTCAAGGAGAATAGAAACTTTGGGAAAGGGACATCCATGCAGCAGCCAGATATGCGCGAGGCGGACGGACAACCGCCATTTTCCGATACGGAAGAACCTGCCGATGTGGTCGAGGCCCTGCGCCGGATCATCGACGAGGATGGCGTTCTGCCGGCCGAGCGGGTGCTTGCCGAACGCCTGAACGTCAAGCGTCACCAGCTGCGCAAGGCACTGCAGATGCTGCGCGGCTTCGGCGAACTGGAACCGGCCCGAAGTGGGCGACGGTCGTCTTCCGATACCAGCCTGCAAAGCGCCAAGCTCGTGCTCTCGACCAATCCGCTGGAAGTCATGGAAATGCGGATGATCCTCGAGCCAACGCTGGCGCGGTTCGCCGCGATGCGCGCGTCGCCGGCGGAGATCGCCCGGATCCTCGCCCACGCGAAATCGCCGGCCGGCATGAGCCCGAGCCAGGCCGACCAGCTGTTTCACCGTGCGATTGCCGCCGGCTCACGCAACAGCCTGGCGAGCGAGCTGCACATTCTTCTGCATCAGGTGCAGAACGACAGCCGACTGCGGTTTGCCGGAAGCGACGACGAAACCACAGCGGAACGTATCGCCCAGCGCGACGCCGAACATGCCGCGATCGCCGATGCCATCGCAGCGCGGGATCCCAACCGGGCCGAAAAGGCCATGTGGGACCACCTCGCCGTGGTGCAGACCAAGGTTGCAAGCCGCCTGGGGATCGGAAGCATGAACGCTGCCTGACGTGGCCGACTGCCCTTCCCTACTTGAGACTGGGCCTGTACCGCGCGCAACTCTTGACGGACGGCTTCAGCGATCACTGATGTCGGCCTCCAGTGCCGCATCGCCCCAAGGCGTCATGATTTCTGCGATGCCGCAATTGAGATCATGGTCACGCATTACGCCGACAGGAACGCCGAAGGCATAGGGATGGACGGTTCGCTTGGCCGTCTGTATCGGCGCGACGCCTGAAAGTGCAGCACAAATCTCGGGCGACAGGTCTTCGTCGGCGATCACCTGGGAAACCCCGCTCATGTCGATGCGCGGATGGTGGAAAGCCTCTTCCAGCGTCATGCCGAAATCCACCATGTAGCTGGTGAGGCTCGCCACGGCTGGCATGATCTTGCGGCCGCCGGCGGCGCCAATCGCAAACATTCGGCCTTGGTGTTCGCCTATCGTCGGGCAGACGTTCATTAGGCAGGATTTTCCAGGCCCGAGCGAGTTCGGCTTGCCCTGTTCCGGGTCGAACCACATAATGCCGTTGTTCATCAGCATGCCGGTCGATGGGGACACGACCCGGCTGCCGAATTTCGACAGCAGCGTCTGGGTGACGTTGACCATGTTGCCATGCCTGTCGACGACGCTGAAGGAGGTCGTGCAGGCGGGTGCCTCGATATGGCCACCCTCGTCGCCGGCATGGTTGAGGCGGTGCTGGTACGCGTCCTTCAGTGCCTTCGCCATCGCCGCAAAGCTTGCGCCATCCGGTTGGTCACCCGGTTCGAGGTCACGCTCCATTTGTTGCAGCGTGCGAACGAGATCGGCGCCGGCGCTGAGGCCGGAGGGCGCATGGATCAACGCGTCGCGATACGTCACCGTGCGCGTCTGGCTGGCCCGGGCACGGTATGCGGCGAGATCTTCCGCCGACATCGGATTGCCCTTGTCGGCCATGTCGGACACCAGCGCTTCTGCGAGCTGCCCTTCGTAGAAGTCCCGCGGGCCAGCTTCGGCGAGACGTTTCAATGAAACCGCCATCACCGACTGGTCGAGCCGACTTTCGCGAATATCGGTCCAGCCTGCAATGTTCGGCCATTGCCCATCGATCAGGAACAGTTTTGCGGCATCCTTGTCCTGCGCCAATTGCCTCGTGACAGAGGCGATCATCAGCGACGCATACCAGTCGAGCAGCATGCCCTTTTTCGCGAGAGCCACGGCAGGTTCGAGCAACTCGGCCCAGGGGCGCGTGCCGTAAAGCTGGTGCGCAAGTTCCATACCGGCGACAAGCCCCGGCACGGCGATCGAATAGGGACCGAAGACATTGCGGTCGTCCTTCACCTTGGCCCAGGTGAAGAGGTCAGAGACGCCACCCGAACCGGTCAGCGGATAATCGGCGAGTTGCAGGCCGGTCGGGGCCTTCATCCCGAACTCGATCGTCTCGGCCCGCTTTTCCCCTGCCCGCCAAAGCGTCATCATGCCGCCGCCCATCGGGCCGCTCATCCACGGCTCGACGACGCCGATCGCAAACGAGGTGGCAATTGCCGCATCCATCGCATCTCCGCCCTCGGCCAGCACCTTGGCGCCGACTTCGGCTGCCGTCCGGTGGTGGGCGGCAACGACGCCGCCATCGGTCCACACGACGTCCTTGGTGATACGCTGGGTCTTGGAGAAATTGCTCATGATGTGGTCCTTGGCGGGATTGTTGGAGAGGTCAGTCGTCGTTCGGCACGTAGGCGATCACTTCGATCTCCAGGCCGCAATCCATCGGCGTGCGGCCGGCCTGCATGCGGGCGCGGGCGGGCAGCGACTCGCGGCTGGAGAAATACTTGATATAGACCTTTTCAAATTCTTCCGCCTGGGTCTGGTCGCGCAGCCAGACATTGGTCTTCAACAGGCAATCCATGTTGGAGCCGGCCGCTTCCACTAGTTTCTTGATATTCTCCATGATGATCTCGACCTGACGCGGAAACGGCGTATCGGGCATCGGCGGTACCTTGGTGCCGGCGGCGCGGGCAGCCGCCACCTCGGCGCAGAACTCGGCATCGAAGGGGGCGAGCCCCGAGAGATAGAGCATATCGCCATAACGGACGCAGAGATTGTAGGCACCGCCGTTTTCGGGAATGTCGGTCTTGATGATCTGCTTGTGCATGGGTGTTTTCCTTGTCCTGTAAAATTCAGTTGGTTTGCCATCGTCGCAGCATCTGGATCATGCTGCGCGCTACGAGTGGTCCAAAGATCGAGACGGCGAAGAGACGCAGTGTCTGCAACGTCATCACGAAGGTCATGTCGGCATCGGCGTTGACGGCGATCAGCGCGATGGAATCGATACTGCCCGGCACGGTCGCCAAGAGCGCGCTCATCAGGTCGACGCCGGCCACGACCGACAAAACGGCGCCCGAGACGGCGCAGAGGATCATCAGCAGCATCGCCGCGCCGACCAGCGACGGCAAAGCGCGGGCGCCGGTCCGCAGAATATCCGGCGTCATACGCAGGCCGATATGGGCGCCGAAGGCGAGATAGGCGAATGCGATCAGCCACGCGGGAACGGCAATGTTGACATCAGCCAACTGCAGCGCGCCGCCGATCGTCAGCGGCACGAGCGAGGCGGCCGACGGAATGAAGCTCAGGTGTTTTGCCGTGAGCGTGCCGATCACGGCAAGTCCGAGCACGATCGCCACGGATTGCAGGTCCGGCACCTGACCGTTCGACAGATGCGGCACCGAAGCGCCGACAATGAACATGGCGGCGACCACCATCGTGGCGATCACCACCATTAGCCGGACGGTCTGGATCAGCGCCACCATGCGGCTGTCGAGCCCCTGTTCATGCGCCATGGCGATGACGGTGCCGGCCATGCCGGGCAGAAAACCCCAGATCGCCACTTCGCCATCGATGCCCGACATGCGCCCCGCGACCCAGCCGACAATACAGGAGGCAACGAAGGTCAGACCGACGAAGACGATGACGATCGGCCAGATCTCGCCCATACGACCCAGCAGCGCAGAATCGAGATGCGCGGCGATCAGGCAGCCTGCGATGCCCTGCGCCATGCGGTGAAGGACGCCAGGAATGCGGACCTTGACGTTTTCCCGCGCCATGAAAATGCCGACCACCATCGGGCCGAGCATCAAAGCGGCGGGAAGCGACACCAGTTGCAGCAGCTGTCCCAGTACAAGGCCCGGTATCAGCAGCAACAGCCACTGGGCCGGCCTGGGGAATGCATCGATTTTCATCATGTCATGCGATCTGCGGACGCGCCTCGATGCCGGCTGAGCGCAAGCGATCCTCGATCGCCGCCGCCTGTCGCAGCACGGCGGCATCCCGCCCCGGCCGACCGACCAGCTGCACGCCGACCGGCAGGCCGGCCGGGCCGAAGCCGGCCGGTATGGTGACGCTCGGGCAACCGAGCAGCGTCCAGCGGATATTGTAGGTGGCCGGCCCAGTCTTTGCGTGGCCAAGCGGCGCCTCGCCGGGTGCCGAAGGCGTGAGCAGGAACTCGTTTGCACCGAACAGGGCATCGAGATTGCGCAGGGCCTCGTCGCGAGCAGTCATCCCTGCCTGCCAGAGGGCGAACGTGCCCTTGCGCTGACGTTCCATGAAGAGATGTGTTTCCGGGCGCAGCCTATCCCAGTGCAGGTCGCGGTCTGTGCTGAGCGAGGCGGCAGCTTCCCAGGCAAAAACCTCGTCCTGAGCGGGGCCGAGCGCCTCGAACCAGTCAGGCACGGCCTGCGGCGTTACCGAGCCCAATATGGAGGCCGCCCTTTCGAGCGGTGCGAAATCGGCGACGGGATCGTGGACCGGCAGGAGAAGGCCCGTCGTTGCAAGCGGCAGCTCGCCTTCCGGGGCGAGTATATCCGGCGCCAGTTCCGGCCGGCGCATCAGCACCGAAACGAGAAGCGCCAGATCGCGGATATCGCGGGCCATCGGCCCGACCACGTCGAGGGTCTGCGACAGCGGTTTGACACCGAACGTTTCGATCAGCTTCGGTGACGGCTTCATGGCCGCAACGCCGCAATAGGCGGCCGGGCGGATCGTCGAGCCGGACGTTTGCGTGCCGAGACCCATCAGGATCAGGCCGGCGCCGAGTGCCGCGGCCGTGCCGCTGGAGGAGCCGCCGGGAGTGCGGGCGGCATCGAACGGATTGACGGTGGCGCCGGGGGCCGCCGTCGCGAACTCGGTCGAGACGGTCTTGCCCATGATGACCGCGCCGGCCTGTCGGGCGAAATGTACCACCGGCGCGTCACGGCAGGGCTTCCAGCCGAGATAGGCGGCGGAACCATATTGCGTCGGCATGTCGCCGGTCTCGATGACGTCCTTGATGCCGAAGGGAACACCCGCCAGAGGGCCCTTGGAAGCAACCGCGGCAAGTGCACGCGCCTGTTCCGGATCGTGGTGGATGAAGGCGCGCAGAGCGGGGTCGATCGTGGCGATGCGCTCAAGCCAGATCTCGGTTACTTCCTGGGCGCTGAGCGTGCCGGAGGCCACGGCCTTGGCGATGGCGCGGGCGCTCATCGAGTTAGTTTCGGAGGAGGTCATGCTGTCACCTTTGCGATATTCGGGCGGCGGGCCGCCCAGGGTCTGGCGATCTCGAGCTGACCGGCCAGGCTGAAAAGAAGCGCTTCGGCGCCGAAGGCCGCACCGAAATGGACGCCGACCGGAATGTCGGCCTCGGTCCAGTGCAGCGGCACGCTCATGGCCGGGCAACCGGAGGCGTTGAAGACGGCCGTCAGTGGCGCATGGCCCCAGAACCGGTCGAAAAACGCATCGACGCCGAGGCCCGTGCCGGCCAGATGACCGAGCTTCGGCGCGATCTCGGCCGTGGTCGGCGAGAGATAGATGTCATAGTCGGAGAAATAACGGCCCATGGCCCGGCTCGACTGGTGCAGCGCGTCGATGGCGCCGAGATAGTCCGTGCCGGAGATCGCCTCGCCTTTCAGCACCCATTCGGCATTGACCGGTTCCATCACGGCGAGCGGATCGGCGATCCCCTTGGCCTTTGCAAGGTTGCGGGTGCCGCGGGCGATATTGACGGCGGCGATCATGACCCAGGCACGCTTGACGGCGTCGCGGTCGTAAGCCGGCGGGGCTATCTCGATATGATGACCGAGTTCTTCGCAGAGTTTCGCTGCTGCCTCGACGGCCGCCCGGCAATCGGCGTCACCCGTCACTTCCATGCCGATCTTGAGCGCCCGTGGTGGCCGCGACACGGCGTCGAGGAAGCTCCCTTCGACCGGTGGCGAACCCCAGGGATCGCCGATATCGGCACCGTGGGTCACGTCCAGCAGGGCTGCACTGTCACGCACCGTACGGCTGATCGCATGCAGGGTCGACATGCCGCCGACGCCTTCGGCAATCGACGGGCCGGACGGATTGCGCAGACGCGACGGCTTCAATCCAAAAACACCGCAATGGGCAGCGGGAACGCGGATCGAGCCTGCGCCATCCGAACATTGCGTCAACGGCATGATGCCGGCTGCGACAGCTGCGGCAGCACCGCCGGATGAGCCGCCGGGCGTGCGTGTCAGGTCCCAGGGGTTCTTCGCCACGCCGTGGAAAAGGCCTTCGGTCGTGAAGCTCAGCGCCAGTTCCGGCGTATTGGTGCGCCCGAGGAAGGTGAAGCCGGCGTTGCGCAGCCGGGTACCCAGCGTGCTGTCGGCCGGGCTCACCACATCCTTGTGGAGCCGCGTGCCCGAGGTGATCGGCCTGTCCTTGATCGGCACGCCGGTGTCTTTCAGAAGAAGCGGCACGCCGGCGAACAGACCTTCCGGTGTCGCCGAGGCCTCGTCCGGGAAGTGGTGCACGACGGCATTGAGCACCGGATTGAGCGCTTCGATGCGCGCCCGCGCCTCCTTGACGAAATGGTCGGGAGCGACCTCGCCGCGCCGGACGAGATCGGCCATAGCGAGCGCATCAAGACTGTCGTAGTTCATTGTCCGTCCTTTCAAGACTGGCGCCCTTCGCTTGTTTTCGGGCCGGGCCCGATGCTTGCGGCATGCCAGAGAAGTGTCGATGTTCCGGCCGGCAGTCGGGCTTGCGGGCGCCGGCCGTTGAGGACCAGCGTCCGGCGACCTAGAGGCTGGCCGGCGGCTCCTCGTGCCTCGACCATGAAAATTCCGTCCGGCGGCAGGATCTGCATCGGATCGAACTGCCAGCCGGCCCGGCCGGCCTCTATCGCGGTCTCGAATGGTCGACCAAGCAGTCGTTGTACGTCTTCCAGGAGGCCGCTCTGGATGAGATTGCGCACCTGGCTGGACGAGATACGCTTGTCTGCGCCCTCCAGATCGCGGCACTCGCCGACCACATGGGTGGCAAACCCGCAGGCCTGGCCGATCGCCGCCAAAAGCATCACGTCGCCACCGCGTTGCTGTCCGAACCGGAAATCGGCCCCGGTCACCACCGCCGAAACGGCCAACCGGGCAACCAGATGGTCGATCACGAACGTATCCGCCGGCTGGGTCGCGAACGCAGCGTCGAAACGTGGGGCGTAGATCAGGTCTATGCCGGCTTCCGTCAGCAGGCGTTTCTGCACCGAGGCACCGGATATCAGAAACCCCTCCTCACCGCGAAAATGATGACGCGGATGCGGGTCGAACTGCAGGATCGCCAGTGGCTTTGCCGTTCCGCGCGCCCTTTGCAGGGCTTCGGCAATCAGCGCCCGATGGCCGAGATGCAGGCCGTCGAAATTGCCGAGCAAGAGAACCGAACCGCGCAGGTTTTCGCTCAAGCCGCCGCTGCCGTCATGGACGGCAGGGCCTTGCGAAACGAAGCGGTCTGGCTCCGTGACGACCATGTCAGCCGAGTGTCGCATACCAGTCGAAGACCTCTGACACGGGGATGCAGTCGGCATATTTCTTGTGCATGTCGTAAAGGTTGGCGAAATGCGGGCTTTCATGCAGGTCGGCGACGCATTCGATCGGCACGATCGTCCGGTAGCCGCGCGACAGGCTGTCGACCACGGTCGACCGGACGCAGCCCGACGTCGAGCCGCCGGTGACGATCACTGTATCGACCTTGTGGAAGGTGGCCAGTGATGCGACGTGGGTTTCGAAAAAGGCAGACGGCATCTTCTTGTTGAGGACCACGTCGCCCTTGACCACGTCGAGGCGGGGATCGAGCGCTGCCCGCGGCGAGCCCTCCTTGATGTTCTGAAGGCTGTCCGGCGTGTCCGTGCGCGAGCCGAAGACGCCACAATCGTCGCCCGATTCCGAAAAGGCCACATAGGTCCAGATCACCGGCATGCCGAGACTGCGTGTCTCCGCGGCAAGCTTGTTGACATAGTCCGACTGTTTCGGGTCGGTCTCATAGGCGGTCTTGTAGACGTCAGGCTGGGTATAGGCGCATTGCAGATCGACATTGATCAGCATCGGCCTTGTGCCGAAACCATAGCGCGGGCGGGTCGGGTTATTGCTCAGATGTTCGAACATCTGGCGGGCGGTCATATTCGACAGTTCCATGGAGGCTCCAGTGTCTGCAATGCAATCTTGGCGACGAGGCCCTTTCAGGCCTGGCCGATCTTCGGGGATCAGGCCTTGCTCAACCAGTCGAGCCAACGCAGGCGTACCTGGTCGGCATTGGCAGTCCACCAAGCCTGGTCGATCTGCACGTTGCGGGCGGCATTGGCGGGATAGCCAGGAAGCTGCTGCTGCATGGCTTCCGGAATGTCGCCGTAGATCGAGGTATTAGCGACGTTGAACGGCATTTTCGATGCGAAACCGAGCGAACCCTTGGCCATCAGCATATAGGCGATCAGTTTCTGGGCATTGGCGCCGCCGGGTGCCGATTTCGGGATGACCCAGTAATCCTGCTCGATGATGCTCTGGTTGAAGGTGAAATCCACCTTGCCGGTGCGCTTCTTCTCGTCGAGCGTGCGCGACAGGCTGGAGCCCATCAGATCGACCTCGCCGTTCTGCATCAGAACGCCCCATTGGGAGGTCTTTTCGACCCACAGGTCGATCTTCGGCTTCAGCTCGTCGAGCGCCTTGAAGGCGTCGTCGATATTGATCGGGTAGATCTTTTCCGGCGCAACACCAGCTGCCATCAGGGCGATCTCGAAGGATGGGCGCGGCTGGGCATAGAGAGCGCGACGGCCCTTGAAACGGGTCGTATCGGCCCATTCCTTCCAGTCCTGCGGGCCATCCTTGCCGAACACGCCGGTATTCCAGGCGATGACGGTGGAAAACGCGACCGATCCGACGCCGTATTCCTTTATCACCTTCGGGTCGATCTGTTCCTTCGGCACGATCTTGAAGAGAAGGTCGTAATCGATCTTCTGCAGCAGGCCCTTGCTGACCGCCAGTTCCATCTGGGTGCCTTCGGCATCCATCAGGTCCCATTCGACATTGCCGACATTTTCCATGACTTCGAGCTTGGCAATGTCCGGAACCGAAGCGGTCGAGACATTGATGCCGCTCGCCTCGGCAAAAGGCTTGAACCAGACTTCCTTCATAGCGTCGGTCGAGGCGCCGCCCCAGGTGCAGACGACGACATCGCCCGAGCCCTTGATCAACGAAAGGTCCTCCGCGAGCACAGGCTTGATGCCGGTGCCAAGCGCCAGGCCGGCCGCGCTCATTCCGGCCAGGAACCCACGGCGATTGATTTTGGCGTCTGCGATATTTCCAAGTTCAGAACTGTTCGGTGCGTCAATATCTTTGGTCATGGGAGGGCTCCAGAGAGTGCATGAGATATGGCAGGCAGTCGGCACCCCGACCCGGACAGTTTGGGAAAGGTCCAGAACCGGTCAAGGCGGAGAGCAGGAGATGGGATCAGCGGTTGCTCAGCCAGTTCAGCCAGCGTGTCTGGACTTCGGCATCGTGTTCCAGCCACCATTGGGCATTGATCGTCAGGCTGTTTGCCGAGTGTTCCGGCGTGCCGGGCATCTTCGCAAGAAGCTCGGGCGGCAGGCCATCATACGCCGTCTTGTTGGCGACGCTGTAATAGGGAAAGAGCTTGAGCGACGCCCGCTGGCCCTCGGCCTTCGCCATCCAGGCCACCAGCTTCTGGGCATCCTTAACGTTCGGTGCACCCTTGGGGATCGTCCAGAAAGACTGTTCCATGATGCTCTGGTTGAAGTTGATCGACAGCGGTTCGCCCTTGTCGATCTGGGTGACCGTGCGGCCGAGGCTCGAACCCATCAGGTCGACTTCCTTGTTCTGGATCAGCACGTCCCATTGCGAGGTCTTTTCGACCCAAAGATCGACGCTCGGGCCGAATTTTTCGAGGGCCTTGAAGGCGCGATCGATATCGATCGGATAGACATCCTTGACGGCGACACCATCGGCCATCAGCATGATCTCAAGTGTCGGCTTCGGGCGGGCGTAAAGCGCGCGGCGGCCCGGGAAGGCCTTCTTGTCGAAGAATTCGGTCCAGTTGGCCGGGCCCTTCTTGCCGACCGTCTCATGGTTCCAGGCCATGATCGTGCCAAACGCGATCGAGCCGATGCCGTATTTGGTCATCTGGGCAGGATCGAGCTGATCCTTGGGAACCAGCTTATACATCAGGTCGTAGTCGATCGGTTCGAGAAGGTCGTCCTTCATGGCCTGCAGCATCTGGGCGCCTTCGAAATCGACCACGTCCCACTCGACATTGCCGACCTGGCTCATGATCTTCAGCTTGGCGACGTCGGGGATGGAGGTGAAGGAGACATCGATGCCGGTCGCCTTGGGGAAGTCGCCATACCATGCGGCATGCATCTTCTCGACGGTCGGTCCGCCCCAGTTGTTGACGACGAGCTGGCCGGTTCCCTTGAACTCGGCCGGCGCTTCCTGCGCCTGGAGACCGAAGGGCAATGACATTCCGAGTGCCACAAGGGCGACCAATCCAAGTTTAGATTTCATCGGTCTCTCCAGTTCGAATAAGGGGGAAGGGTTCCGTTTGTAGTTATTGCTTGTCTTTTTCTCAGTATTTTTACTGCGTCATGACATGCGCGGTCTCAGGCACCCAGAATAGCCGGCGGCTGGCGCCCTGCTCGGGGATCTCGACCGTGCCGTCGAGCGGACGGGTGACGGTGATCGGACCATGGGCGGTCTCAAACTGCATGTGCAGCAGGCTGCCGAGGAAGCGGGCATTGGTCAGCGTGCCCTCAAGCGCCCATTCGGGTGCCGTCTCGCCGACTGTCGCAAGCCGCACGGTTTCGGGCCTGACGCAGAGGATTGCGCCGCCTGACCGGGCCTCGGCCAGAGGAAACGCACCAGCGCTGGAGGTCAGGATGTTGCCGTCGGCGGTGCCGTGGAACAGGTTGGATTCGCCGAAGAAGTTGGCGACGAAGCTGTTCTGCGGCTTCAGGTAGAGATCACGAGGGCTTGCGACCTGCTGGACGCGGCCCTGGTCGAGAACGGCAACCCGGTCCGACATGTTGAGCGCTTCTTCCTGGTCATGGGTGACGAAGATCACCGTCTGGCCGAGACTCTGCTGCAGGCTGCGGATCTCCCGCTGCATCTCGACGCGCAGGTTGCGGTCGAGCGCCGAGAGCGGCTCGTCCATCAAAAGCGCGCGCGGACCGAAGGAGATCGAGCGGGCAAGCGCGATACGCTGCTGCTGGCCGCCGGAGAGCTGGGAGATGCGGCGGTCGGCGAAGTCCTGCATATGGACGCGCTCCAGCGCCCACTTGACCTTGGCCTGCTGCTCCGCCTTCGAGATGCCGCGGGCCCTGAGCGGATAGGCAACATTCTGGGCGACCGTCATATGCGGGAAAAGCGCATAGGACTGGAACACGACGCCGATGTCGCGCTGATGCGGCGGTACGCGGGAAATGTCGCGCTTGCCGAGCATCAGGCGGCCGGCATCCGGCGAGATGAAGCCGGCGATCAGCATCAGGAGCGTCGTCTTGCCCGAGCCGGACGGCCCGAGAATGGTCATGAATTCGCCGGGCTTGACGGAAAAGTTCGCTTCCTCGACGACGACCTTGTCGCCATAGAACTTGCTCAGGTGCTGGAAATCGATGCCGTAGCCATGCTGTTCGCCGACCTTCGCAGCGGCGGTCTTCTGAGGTGCGACAACAGGGGCAGCGAGCTCGGTGGCAGGTGCGGCGGTCTTGATCGCGACATTCATGGGGAGAGATCCGTTTGCAGTGAGGGCGGTGGCGGCGAGGGCTTTCTTGCGGCGCGCGAGGTGGCCGTTGCGCGACATCCGCCAGAGGCTCCAGCCTCCGAAGGCGGTAAGCACGAGGAAAAGCTGGACGGACGCAATCGAGGTGATGGTCTTGTCGAGGCCGTTCTGGCTGAGACCGTCCCACATCTTGCGCGGCAGCGTCTCGAAGCGGGGGCTGGCCAGGAACTGGGCGAGAACCACTTCGTCGAAGGAAAACACGAAGGAGAAGATGGCAGCGGCGATGATCGCAGGCACCAACAGTGGCAGGATCACCTCGAACAGGGTGCGCAATTGGGTGGCGCCGAGCGAGGCGGATGCTCGTTCATAGGCGGGGTCGAGGCTTGCCAGCCGCGACATGACCGGCATCACCACGAAGGGCAGCACGACGATGGCATGGGCGATCGCCAGCGCCCAGAGCGAACCGAGCAGGCCGTTACGGGCAAAGACGATATAGAGGCCGACGGAGATCACCATCAGCGGCACGATCATCGGCGCGATGAAGAACATCTTCAGGAATTTCGAAAGCGCCTGGTTCTCGATCCGCGACATGCCGATCGCAGCAGCCGTTCCGACGACGGTTGCCATCAGCGTGGCGAGGGCTGCGACCTGCAGCGACAGCAGTGCATCCTGACCCCAGCGCGGGTCGTCGAGCAGGTTGCGGTACCATTCGAGCGACAGTTCCTTCGGCGGGAAGACAATGGCGCTCCCCTCCCCGAAGCTGATCGGCACGATCATGAGGACCGGCATGATGATGATGACGAGCATCACCCAGCCGTAGATCTTCAAGGCGCGCGCGGCGTTTCCCTGGATCAGGAGTTCCATTATTTTGCTCCCCTGGCGTAGATGCGGTCGACGCCGGCAATGCGGTCGTAGAGAAAGAGAAGGCCGATGCAGAAGACGAGCAGGACCATGGATGTGGCGGCCGCCAGTTGCAGGTTGCCGAGTTGCTGGATCTGGTCTCGGATCGCCATGACGATGGTGGGCGCGCGGCCGCCGCCCAGAATGGCCGGGGTTATGAAGAAGCCGAAGGCAAGCGTGAAGACCAGCATCGAGCCGGCAACCAGGCCCGGCAGGCTGAGTGGCAGGTAGATGTCCCGGAACACTCTGGCCGGGCTGGAGCCAAGGCTGAGGCCCGCCCGGACATAAGCCGGGTCGATCGCCTTCATTGCCGGGATCAGGGTAATGACCATGAATGGCAGCAGGATATGCACCATGCCGATGTAGGCGCCGAGCTTGTTGTAGACGAGTTCCAGCGGGCTATCGATGATGCCGATATTGATCAGGAAATTGTTCACCAGGCCGCGCCGCTGCAGAATGATGATCCAGGCGAAGGTGCGGGCAAGGAAGCTCAGCCAGAGCGTAATGAAGAGGACTACGCCCATCCACTGGGCGAAGCGGGAGCTGACATTGACCATCAGATAGGCAAGCGGATAGGCGAAAAGCGCGCAGAGGACCGTGGTCAGCAGGGCCAGCTGCAGCGTGAACATCAAAAGCTTCAGATAGACCGGCTGGGCGAGATCGATGTAGCCCTGGAACGAAAACCCGGTCTTCGAACCGCCGCCGAAGCTCATCCACAAGAGGACGAGCAGCGGCATGACGAAAACCGCCACCATGGCGACCGTCGGCACGATCATCAGCGATAGGGTCAGGCCCCGCTGCTGCCGTTGCCAGGCCGTGAGCGTCACGCTGGCCACATCGGGCAACAGCCTGCTGCCCTTCCCGGCCGGTCCGGATGCTTCTATCGGACTCATGGATTCTCCTGTCATTCCCCGCGATCGATCAAAGTGCGGCCCCCGGCATGCAGGGGCCGGTTCACGTTCAGACGGCCATTTCCGGGATCACGACGCGACCCTTGTCGACGATCGTCACACCATCCAGCGACAGCGAGCTTTTGCGCAGCGGGATATCCATGTGGCACATGGTATCGTTGGTGCCGCCGAGCTCCGTATTCGGGCCGGTCGAGAACAGCACGTTGCCGTAATAGCTCAGCGAGTTGACGCTGATTTCCTGGGTACGGGTGCGGGTGATCGCCCGGTGGAACCAGGTCGCGGTGTTCAGAAGACCCCAGCCGATATGGCTGATCGCGTAGGCGCGCGGGTCGTTGAAGCTTTCCATGTAGTCGCGCAGCAGCGGCGCATCCATGCCGTCACCTTCGATATCGGTGACGAAGCCGTCCTTGATGGTCAGCTTGACCGGGCTTTCGATCATCCGCTGGAAGGCAGTGACGGTGTCGCCGGGCATAACCATGACCGTGCCGTTGACCTTGCCGTCAGTCGCCTGGCTCAGCACCTGGCCGGTTGCCATATGGTCCCAGCGGCCAGGCGTGTCTGTATAACCATACTGGGTCATCACCCGGTAACCGCCCAGCTCGTAGGTCGCGTCGGTGCCGGCTTCCGACCAGATGCGAAGGGTCTTCGCCTTGCCGAGCAGCTGTTCGCCGAACTCGATGCGGCGGCGCAGGTCGGTATTCGGAAAATTCTGGGCTAGAACGTCGAAGGGTTCGCGGACGAACAGCATGCGGGCGCCGGCTGCGCAGATCTCGTCCTGTTCGGGCGAAAACAGCGTACCCATCACGTCGATGATGATGTCAGCCTTCTTCAGGGCCTCGATCACCGGCCGGTTGCCGGCAATCGCCGTCTTGCCGGTGGTCTGGCGAGCAGAGCGGCGTTCGCGCAACGGGACCGTGATCTGGAACGGCGTCGCTCCGAGATCACGCGCAGCAATCATGAAGGCCTCGGCGTAATCGGCACGGATATCGTGCTCGCCAAGGATGATGATCGTTTCTTCTGGCTTCAGTGCGCAGAGCTTCAGCTGTTCGGTGAATAATTTCACCATTTCATGTTGCGTAGTCATTGGTCGGACATCCTCAATCCAGCGCGGCAATCTTCTTGAGATCCGCCACCATCGCGGCGGTATCGAATTCGGCGACCAGACGCTCGCGCATGCGCGGGGCCGGGCTGGCATTGACGTTTTCGAACAGCGCCACGCGGCCGGCGAGCGACGAGCAGGTCAGATCCCAGATGAAATTCATCAGCTTTTCCTTCTGCATGCCGGTCACGCCCTTGCCCGGCAGCAACTCTGCAAGATCGGGGCCAATATCGGGATTTTCGAAAGCGGCCTTGCCGAAGCGCATCACCAGGCCCTGGCCGCACATTTCCTGCAGCACATGGATGATGTGCGGGTAGTTGCGGATCGCATAGAGACGGCCGGTCGTGATCATCATCACATCGGGGCACATCACACCGCTTTCGTTGATCTCCGCATTGGCTTCGGCCGCGACGATGAAGGCTTCGAGCGTGCGGTTATATTCGATGATCTCGGCCAGCATGCCGCGAACGCCGGGGATCTGGCCGGTGCCGAGCACTTCCGTCACCAGCTTGGCGCAGGCGACGAAGACTTCCGACTTCACCTTGAGGCGGGTCAGCACGTGATAATGGGCAAAAAGCGTCGCCTTGCCCGAGATGGCTGAGACATGCTCGTTGCCGAGATTGAAGATCCGCTCCTTGGGAACGAACACATTCTTGAAGATGACCAGCTGGTCGGCTTCCTCGCCCTTGTGGTTGAGCGGATGGTCGAAGGGATCGGCGCCCGGGTTGGACAGCATTTCGCGGCTGACCAGCTTGATGCCGTCTGAATTGATCGGCACCGAACCCCAGACGGCGGCTTCCGCCGGCGTACCGGGATAGGCGAGGTTGGAGAAGAAGATTTCGTTGGTCTGGGCTGCGATCGAGCCGACCGACTTGGCGCCGGAGATATAGACGCCGTCCTTCTCTACCCGCTTGACGCGCAGAAGTGAGGCGGCCTGGGCGAGCGGCGACGATCGGTCGTTCTGCGGGCCGGTGAGGCTTTCGGCGCAGGTGATCGAGTTCAGACGACCGAATTCGACATAACGCTGAACGTTCTCGATGAAGTCGGGCTGGCATTCAGGAAACGCCGACTTGAAGTCCTTGAAGAGGTGCAGATGCGCGAGAATGCCGACGGCAAGCGTCGGACCGAGATCCGGCGGACGGCCAAAGGTACCGACGGTCTTGCGAGACGTGTATTCCATCATCTGGCGGCGACCGATGAGGTCTTCCATCGTTTCCGGAACCTGCCATGAGCGGGTGGTCATCAGACCGGTCTTGCGGTCCAGCACTGTGGTCGCATCGGCGTATTCTGGCGTGAACTGGTCGTCGAACATCGATGCCATCAGATCGATGCCGGCGGCCAGTGCCGGTTCGTCGGTGACCTTGTCCAGCTTCTGTCCGTTGACCCAGAGCTGGCGTCCATCATCCAGCGAGGCCTTGAATTCCTCACCGGTCTTCAGCGCATGTTTCGGCATGATTTTTGTCATCGTGTTCATCTGTCTGGCTTCCGTCTCTTCAGCCTGGTCCGGCCACGCGAGAAGCGCTCCGGAACGATTGGCACACAGGTATCCTGCCGCTCCGGAGGCCCGGATCGGGACATGTCGTGATATTCGGCGGCATGAACGCGGCCGGCAATTCGTAACTGTTTTGGTCTAACCCCGTCGACATCTTGGTTGCGACAACCAATTCGCAACCGATGTTCTATCGTTTCTCGAAAGCTAGGCTTTGGTTGTACGCGTGGCAAGCGGAAATTTTCGCAGACGCAGAATAATTTCACGACAAGAAGAGCGCTATTGTGAAAGCATATCAGAGTATCACACTGATTTATCACATTTTTTTTGGAGGAATCCGTGGTGAAAATTTTTTAAGCAGAAATCTTCCTGGTTATTTTATGGGCACAAAACCAGGAAATTATTCGCCAACCAAACGCAACCAATATCAGCTATGGACATTTGGTTGCCTCAACCATATATCTGGTTCAGGGCTGCAGGATGGAAGCTACCGGTAACGGTTTTAAAACTCGGCAACCTGTGCCCGACACAAGCCAGGAAGGTCGCGAACCAACAAAGCGAGCCGCATATATGAAATTCCGGAGGAGCCCATGAGCGCAGATACCGCCATGAAGATTTCGCTTAATTCTATCGAGGGGGTCACCCGCGCCGTTCTCGACATGGCCGAGGATGGCACGGTTCCGCCTGAACGGCAGTTGGCGGAGCAGATCGGCGTCAGCCGTCATCTCCTGCGCAAGGCGCTGTCGGCGCTTCGGGATGATAACCGGATCCCCGAAAGCCGACTGAAAGCCAGCCCTACATCGAAAAGACAGATCCGCAGCGCCGGTAAGTCGATTGCCACTAGGGCCAATATCGCCAGCAAAACCAGCCCGGCGGAATTGTGGGAAGTCCGGCTCCTGATGGAGCCGGAGATCGCACGCCTTGCGGCGATCCGTGGCACCCAGACCGAGATCGAGGATATCGTGGCGGCGCATGCGAAATCGGAACCGGCGGTGTTCGACCGCGGACATGACAACATCTTTCACCGCGCGATCGCCATTGCCAGCCACAACATCCTGGCAGGCTACCTGCTGGAGCAGGTCATGGAACTGACCTATGACGAGACGATCCGCACACGCCTGCCAGCCTATACCAACGAAACCGGCTGGCGCCACCACGAGATGATCGTCGACGCCATCCGTGGCCGGCGGGCAGCCGAGGCCGAAGAGGCGATGCGTGACCATCTGCTGGCAATCCTGCAATGGCTGAACGGCGGCGACACCACGCGGTCGGGCGGAAAATAACGATGCCTAGAGGCGGACATATCGCCTGCTACGGCCCCAAACCAGTCGAGGACGGAAATATGACTGCTTCTGCGCCCCTTACAGAAGGGTTGGTCCCGAACGCTGCCACCCTGAGCGAGATGATTCCCGGTGTCGATGCGCAGGCCTTTCGGGCCGCGATGCGGATCGTCGCGACGCCGGTGACGGTGATCACCACCGGCGCGGGGGACGCGCGTCACGGCATGACCGCATCGGCAGTCTGCTCGTTGAGCGACCAGCCGCCGATGATCATCGCCTGCGTCAATTCGAAGAGCGCGGTATTACCTTATATTCGTGCAAATGGCTGCTTCACGGCAAATTTTCTGGCCGAAGCCCAGTCGGCACTTGCAGAACGGTTCGCCGGAATGACCAAAATCTACGGTCCCGAGCGTTTCGAGTTGGGCACCTGGGGAACACTGGCAACTGGAGCTCCGGTGCTGCACGATGCACTCGCGGCCTTCGATTGCCGGCTGGAATGCGAGTATGATTCTCCGACCCACGCCGTCCTTGTCGGCCGGGTCGAGGCCATCATGCATGAGCCCGCCTCGCGAAGCCTCGTTTATGCGGGCGGACGCTTCAGCTTCCCGCAGGCGCTGTAGATGCGAAGTTCCGACCAAGCTTACTGATAGTAAGGCAATAGAGACTCTTAAGTGTAGCCATCTCGTTCTAGATGCAGCCTCATCTGCCTGCGGCCAAGATGGGTAGCTCGCTATGGGCACCTTTAGCGTCGTCCATATTGGTGCTCTTGAAGGGTATCGAACAGCGGCACCTACTTTTGCACGATGAACGATCGATTTGCTGATCAAAGGTACCGATAAGCACCGAAGGCGGCGCGAAAAATATGTGTGCCGTGATCCCAAACTCGTCCGTTTAATCGTCTCACATCAAGAAGAGCGATGCCAAAACCTGCCTCGCTCAGCAGGACGCGAGAGGAGAGAACTTATGTACATCGACTATGCGGCCGGGGCGTTTGAGTCGCCAAATTTGGCAAGTCGCCTGGCGCCGAGCAGACCTGAAGCTCAGGTGGCACTGTGGCTTGTTTCGATCGCCAACCACCTTTGTCCATAGCTTGGCGATGACGAGTGAATCCAAAACGCTGCGCACCGAAAAGGCATTTATCCAGCGCGCGCTCGACACGCAGATCGCCTATGCGCCGCATGTCTGCACGAGCATCGGCACGCCAGGCGAAGGGTGGACGACAGCAGAGGCCTTCTTTTCCGATGAGAAAGCGATCGACGAATTTCTTGCCTTTGAGCAGTCATTGAATGATGGCACTGACCTGCGGACCGCCGGGGCGTTGCTGATGACGGACTATGGCTACATCCTTGCGGCGGCTACAGTCCCACTATTTGCCGGATTTGGGCTCGTGGCTGATCTTGCACCAAGCTCTGTCGCCCTTTCCTTCTATACTCTTGAGGAACCACATGAGCGACATGTCCATCGCTCAAAGCGCGCGCATGTCCGTTTCCTGACAGAAACCTTCTGGCACGGCCAGTTGAGTGATGCCGCTGACAATGAGCGGTTTCGATGCGAAACCGAACGGCATTTGCGTCCTGTTGTCTCGGTGCTTCACGCCCGCACCACACTCTCCAAGGCCGCGCTTTGGAGGCTCGCTGCCGATGCCATCGCCGGTCAGTTCCTTGAGTTCGGGCGTCAGTTTAGTGAAGTTGAGGCGATAAAGACGGCCGCAATGCACATCCTCAAGATGCCAGGATCGCCGCTCAACAATCGCCAGCTTCACTACTTCGACCTCACCGTCCTCGATAAACAAGATGAGGCTTTTTCCTACACCTTCCGACAGCGCGGCGGATGCTGCCGATATTATCTGGTTAAAGATGGAGAACTTTGCCCGACTTGCGTTCTCAAGGCCCCGATTGCCCGGGATAAGGAGCTGCGCCTCGCGATGCGCCGGCATCTGGGCGTCATCTGAATCGGATCTTTAAAAATTTCGCATCTGAGAGTCCCAAATCCGGAATGCCGAGCGTCTACCCCAGTAGCAGATTGAACGATCGCTTCATGTGGTGGACCGCGGTGCCTCAAACGCCGTGCTGATGGGGGTTTGAATGAACAAGTTTACTTCCGCTTCGCGCAGGGCGCGGGCAGGTATCAAGGCCGCATTCCTGGCGGGAACCACGCTGGGGGCCTTGTTTCCTGTCGCGCCAATGATGATGAAAGAGGCTCGTGCGCAGGTGGCCGCACAGTCGATCACAGTGCCGGCAGGTTCACTGACAGGGGCATTGAACAGCCTTGCGGCTCAGACTGGACTCCAGATTCTATTCGATGCCTCGATCACCGACGGAAAGATGACCCAGGGCGTGAGCGGTACGCTTGCGCCGCAACAGGCATTGAGGACTTTGCTTGCCGGTACCGGCGTCGATGCGCGGTTTGCTGGTAGCAATCAGGTGACATTGCAGGCTTCCACGGGAACGTCCGGCGCGATTTCCGATGATGGTACGACGCTGGAACCGATCACCATCTACGGCGCGCGCAATGCAACGACGCTTGGCGGCACGACCAGCAGCGTTGCGGTCCTGAATTCCAAAACCTTGGCAGATAGCCAGATCCGCACCACACAGGACACCTACCGCCGCATGGCGAACGTGCTGGACAGCGCCACGGTCAATGCGGGCTTCGTCATTCGCGGCATGAGTTCCGAGGGTCTCGTTCCATCCGGAGGGCCGGCTGGTTCGGTGTATGTCGATGGCATCCTGCAGACCCGCTACAACGCTCGTTTCGGCGCGCGTAATCTCTGGGACATGGCACAGGTCGAGGTCTATCGCGGCCCGCAATCGACACTGTCCGGCCGCGCGGCCATGGTCGGCGCTGTCTACCTCAAGTCAAAGGACCCGACTTTCGAGAAGGAGGCCGAAATCTCCGCTACCGTTGGCACCGATCATCTTGTCGGCACCGCATTCATGGTCAACACGCCGCTCGTCGAGGACCAGATCGCGCTGCGTATCTCCGGCGCTTTCGAGCGTTTCCGGGCTCAACCCAGCTACTCCGATTTCAGCAATTTCGATAACCACGACGATCTGATCACCGATATCAGCGGCACCCTGCGGGCGAAGATATTGATCACGCCGTCGGAAATGCCGGATACGCGGGCGCTGCTCAGCTACTCCTATTCGAAAGACCGACCGAACGACGCACTTGTCGGCCTCTATTCAGGCCGCGGCGACTTCAACAATGCGCCTGTTACCTACACCGAATATCGCTGGACCGAGGTCCACAATCTCGGGCTCGAGATCACGCACGACATTTCCGACACTCTGCTATTCACCTCGCAGACCGGCTACAGCTTCGGCATCAACAATCGTCGGTCGATCGATTATGGCACCGCCGGCGTGATCAACGGCATCACCGGCGAAGACGACAATTCCATCTTCACTCAGGAGTTTCGCCTGAACTATGAAGACGGTCCCTGGAAAGCGGTCGCGGGCGTCTATGGGAGCTATGAAGTCTGGGACGGCGCAACCGATATCGTGGCGTTCGACCTCTACCAGCAGAGCGATACGCAACGCCGGAGAACCTCGAACTTCGCTGTGTTCGGCGAAGCGACCTATGAATTCGCGCCGACCTGGTTCGCGACGCTCGGCGGCCGTCTGGACTATCTGAAAGACAGAGATCTTCAGAAGAACTATTTCGGCCTCATAGACCCCGCCGCAGTTCTCACCGGCGAGACGTCGTCACTTAGCGAACTGAACTTTGTGCCCAAACTCGGCATTTCGAAGGAGTTCGGCGACAGCCAGACGGTGGGCCTCGCTTATACGCAAGGCTTCCGCTCTGGCGGCTCTTACTTTGATCGGGCGACCGGTACACTCGGCACCTACGATCCGGAGTATTCTCAGAATGTCGAGCTCTCCTATAAGGGCAGGCTCCTCGACGACCGGCTGACGCTGAACGCCAATCTCTTCTATACCAAATACGAGGACCAGCAGGTCGAGATCCGCCCCGATCCGGCCATCCCTGGCTACCGCATCACCTCGAATGCCGCGACGTCGCGGGCTTGGGGTTTCGAGATCGAGCCCACTTTCGAGGTCAACGACCAGTTCACCGTTTTCACCTCGATCGGGTACCTCAACACAAAATTCATCGAGTTCAATCATGCGGCTCTCTCCCAGCCGCAGGACGGCAAGTCGTTTCCGGAAGCGCCGGAATGGAGCTGGGCTTTCGGTGGACGGTATGAATTCGAAAACGGCATTTTTGTCGGGGCGGATGCAAAGTACACGACCAGCTACAATTCGCGCTTCGGCACGAATGGCATGTACAAGATCGACCCGCGCTTCATAGTCAACGCGCAGACGGGCTTCAAGAAGGACAATTGGGAAGTCACCGCCTTCGTGGAAAATCTCACGGATGAGAAATACTTCACGCTCGTAGATCCGGATTATTCGCTGCCCTTCGGCCAAGCCGGCAAGCGCCGCTCCTTCGGCCTCAACGTCCGCGCCAAGTTCTGATGATGTCGGCCGTGGGGCATCGGCCCCACGGTCTTCCCCTGCCTCGACGACGAAAAGGTGACTGTCTTGCGCTTCTGTCTCGCTCTCCTCGCGCTCCTCGTCGCAGCTTCGCTGGCGCACGCTGCCTGCACAGGTAAAACGGTAACCGAAGCGGTCTACAACGCGCCCATCTGCATTCCGGAGAAGCCGAAACGCATCGTAACGCTGGACCCGTTGATCACGCTTGGGATGCTGATCGAACTCAAGGCGCCGGTCATCGCGACCCCCTATATGGCGATCACAGCGGCGGAGGTGCTCGCTGTGGTGAAGGCGGAGAAGATGGTCGATCTCGGCAATCCCCGGGAGCCGAGCCTCGAACGCGTTGCGGAACTCAAACCGGACCTGATCATCGGCTCTGCCGAAGCCCACTCGGGGATATACGAACAGGCCGCGAAGATCGCGCCGACGGTGTTGTTCAAGCATATGGATTGGAAGAAATACCTCGGCCGCCTCTCTGAGGCGACCGATCGTGAGGGTGCGGCGAATACCGCGCTCAGGGAGTATGATATCCGCGTCGCTGGCATCCGCGAACGGATGAAGGACAGGAACCTCACCGTCTCAACCGTCCGTTTTGCGCCCGACCGCTTTGTCGTCTTTGTTGATGGACCGGAAGCCTATGCTCCTTTCGCCGTGCTGCGTGAGGCCGGGGTAAAGCGCACTGCCTATGAAACCGTGACCGACGGCACGATTGTCAAGCGACCGGACTGGGAAGAGCTCGGCAATCTCGACGGCGACGTGCTGCTCTATGTCTCCGCCAGTGGTTTCGAAAGCGGGCATGACGATGCGCTGGAAAGACAGGTCATCGAAAATCCACTCTGGCAACTGCTGCCCGCCGTTCAGGCCGGGAGCGCCCATCGGGTCGATCGCGGCCCCTGGCAGAGCTTTTACGGCATCGGTTCGGCGAACCGCATCCTCGACGACATCGAACGCTATATCCTGGCGGATCGATGACAGGCCGAAGAGTGCTTCGAAAAACGCGGGCCGAAGGCGGGCAATGGTTTGCCTTGGCGGCCCTTCTCTGCCTGCTGGTCCTCGCCGCCATGAGCGCGATCGCCCTCGGCACGGTCACCATGCCATTTTCAACCATAGCAGCCGCGATCTTTCAGTTCGACGGCTCGCACGACCATCTTCTTGTGACCACCATCCGCCTGCCCCGCGTCATTGCAGCACTCCTTGCCGGCAGCGCGCTTGCCGTTTCCGGTGCCATCATGCAGGCGGTCACGAACAACCCACTCGCCTCGCCCGGTCTGCTCGGCATCAATGCCGGTGCGGCCTTTGCCGTCGTTTGCCTCATGACCGTGTTTGGCTCCAGCACCGGTGATATCTATATTTGGTTCGCCTTTCTCGGTGCCGCGGCCGCCGCGATCGTTGTCTATGCTCTGGGCTCGCTCGGTACGACCGGACAATCCCCGCTCGGCCTGGTGCTGGCGGGGGCCATCGTCGCGACCTTCCTCACCTCGCTCACCACCGCCGTCCTGATCTTCGACCAGAGCACCCTCGACGCCGTGCGCCTCTGGACCGCCGGATCGGTGACGGGGCGAACAATGGCGCAGGCCAGAACCGTCGCGCCCTACATCCTCACCGGCCTCGTTGCAGCCCTCTTTCTAGGACGCAATCTCACGGCGCTCAGCCTCGGGGCGGATGCGTCGCGCTCCCTCGGGCAAAACCCGGTCGTCTGGCGCGGTGTCTCGATTGCCATCATCATCCTGCTTGCAGGCAGTGCCGTGGCGCTTGCCGGGCCGATCGGCTTTGTCGGGCTCGTCGTGCCGCATATCGTGCGTATGTGCGCCGGAGTCGACTACCGCTGGGTCATCCCGTTCTCGGCACTGGCCGGTGCATTTCTGGTGGTGACCGCAGACATCGCCGGGCGCATCATCTTCGGAAGCCAGAGCTTTCCGGTCGGCGTGACGATCGCACTCGTCGGCGCCCCCTTCTTCCTCTATCTCGCCCGAACGCGGCTGAAGACCGAAGCATGATGCGTATTGTCATCGCCCTTACGCTTCTGCTCTGCCTCCTCGTCGCAGCAAGCCTTGCCTTCGGCGATGTCGCTCTAACCTGGCGGGAACTCTATCATGTTGCGACCGGCATGGACGCTACCGGTTCACAGGGCGCGATGATCGTCTTCGACCTTCGACTGCCACGCACCCTGCTCGCCCTTCTTGTCGGTGTGGCGCTTGCGACCGCCGGAACGATCGCGCTCGCCATCATGCGCAATCCGCTGGCGGAACCGGGTGTGCTCGGAATCAACAGCGGCGCGGCGGCGGCCGCCATGGCGGTCATCGTCCTGATGCGGGATCCGCCGGTCGTGCTGCTGCAGGTGGCGGGCTTTTTTGGGGCCGCCGCCATGGCGCTGGCGGTCTACATCCTCGCCTGGCGCGGCGGCACTTCCTCGCTGCGTATTATCCTGATCGGCATCGGTCTTTCCTCGCTCGCAACCGCTGGCACGACCTTCCTCTCCGCCTTCGGCGATATCGGCGACGTGCAGCGGGCAATGATCTGGCTCGCCGGCAGCGTCTATGACGCCAACATGACCAAGGTCCGGCTGCTGGCGCTCTGGCTCGTCATTCCCGTCACGCTCGCCTTTCTGGCTTCGCGCGAACTGGACGTCATCCGCTTCGGTGACAGTTCCGCAAGGAGCCTCGGCCAACCGGTCGACCGGGTACGCGGCGGGATGATCGTGCTGGTCACTGTGCTGTCGGGCGCTTCCGTCGCCGTCTCCGGTCTCATCGGCTTTGTGGGCCTCGTCGCACCGCATATCGCACGCCGGCTGGTCGGCACCGCGTCGCATGCCCGAATCTTCCCGGTCGCAGCGCTCGTCGGGGCCTGCCTCGTCGTCGCGGCGGATCTTCTCGGCCGCATCGTCCTCCCGCCAGTCCAGCTTCCGGCCGGAATCGTCACCGGCCTCGTCGGTGCGCCCTTCTTTGCCTATCTTCTCTGGGGACGCCGAAATGGCCGTGGATAAGGAATTTCCCGTCAAGATCGCCGGCAGGGGCGTCGATATCGACTACGGTCCGCGCCGCATTGTCGAAAAGCTCGATCTCGAAATTCCGGAACGGCGCTTCACCGCCCTGATCGGGCCGAACGGAAGCGGCAAATCCACGATCCTGCGCACCTTCGCGGCGCTCATGAAACCCTCGGGCGGCAGTATTCTTCTCGACGGCCGCGACGTGATGGAACTGTCCACCCGTGACGTCGCCCGCAAGGTGGGCGTCCTGCTGCAGGGACCTGTCGCACCGGACGGCCTGACCGTCGCTGACCTCGTGAGGCTGGGTCGATATCCGCATCGATCGATATTCGGCCGGTGGTCGCCGGAGGATCAGGACGCATGCGACGAGGCGCTGATGCTGACGGGCCTGGCCGATCTTTCCGATCGCGCGCTCGACAGCCTCTCGGGCGGCCAGCGACAGCGCGCCTGGATTGCCATGACGCTGGCGCAACAGGGCGAGGCGATCCTGCTCGATGAGCCGACGACCTACCTCGATCTCGAACATCAGATCGAACTGATGAACCTCATTACCAGGCTCGTCGCCAAACATGGGAAGACAGTCGTTGCAGTCCTCCACGACATCAATCAGGCGGCGCGCTATGCGGAGCATATCGTCATGTTGAAAGACGGCAGGATTACCGCAGCGGGCATGCCCGAGACTGTTATTTCCGCCGAAACCATTGCCGATGTGTTCAAGGTGAAGACGATCGTGATCCGCGATCCGGTTGCCGGAACGCCGCTCTGCATTCCGCTATGACCCGCCCGGCGGCTGTTACCAATATGTTACATCTGCCGTCCTTTTGATACGTGCTCCAGCCCCACCAACTGCCGCCGGCAAAACCGGAAAGCTGGAATCGGGCAACGAAATCAGGCATAAAGGTGAGTATTTCAGTCCTGATTTGTTCGAGCTGCCGAAAATTCGAGAAAAAATTCTAACCTATTGCACTTGCATGGCTTTTCAGAATCGATAACCAATTGGACATCAAAATCCAGCTTTTGTGATCCTGAACCTGACCGTTGGTTTGAAAAGTGTATGCCCATGTTGAGCTCTTCCCCATCACCCCTTGTCTGGGACGGTGTTGACGACAATGACCTGCTGAACCGGGCCATGGAAATGCACTATGACGAAATCACCAGCGCTGTTCGTCGGCATGGGCATCCCTGGTCAACCACGCGCGACGTGGTGCACGATCTTTATGTGAAGCTCGCCGCAAGGCCGGACGTCCTGCAGAACAAACGCTCGATCAAGGCCTTTCTTTGCCGCGCCGCCATCAATCTGGGGATCGATCGGCAACGGCGTGAGACTCGGGAGGCTCGGCTCTTCTCCGGATCAGATCGGCAAGCACTTTCGGTGGCAAGCGCTGGGCCCGCGCCGGACCAGGCATTGGAAATTGAAGCGAGGATCGCAATCCTGCGGGAGGCGATCGCCGAACTGCCGGAACGCCGCCGTATCGTCTTCGTCCTGCACCGGCTGCATCATCTGACTCCGGACCAGATCAGCACCCGGCTCAACATCTCCAGGAACATGGTGGATCGCCATCTGCGCCGCGCCTTCGCCCACTGCCTCGACCGTCTCCTCTGAACTGTCAGGACATCCAGGCGCTAAGGGCGGAAAACCGCCTCGCAGTCATGCCCGATTTCATCTAAGAGTCCCAAACGGACGGCGTCGAACGTCTTAAGGTCAAGGTACAAGTCTGGAGATACCTATGCCGGCCAAGAGAGCGACCGACGCTCAGAAGAAGCGCAACCGCGAAGCGGCCGACTGGATTTTGCGCAACGGCGATCCGAGTCAATCGCCGGCCGAGAAGGCTCGCTTCGAAGATTGGCTCGATCGCGATCCGGAGAACTGTCGCACCTACAGTTCGGCCGAACGCCTGTTGGGCGGTGACGCACGCAAGGCGATCCAGTCCGATCCAGCCCTCGCCGACATCAGAGTAAGACCCCGGAGCGTCGCAAAGCCGATCACCACTGCGGTGCTGGTGGTAATGTTGGCGACAGGCGCCTTCTTCGCGCTCGATGGACCGTTGCGTCTTCAAGCTGACATGATCGCAGGAGCAAGCGAGATGCCCGTCTTCACATTGGAGGACGGTTCCGAGGTGCAGCTTAACGCCTCATCGGCAATCGCCGTGGATTTTACGGACAAGCGTCGTACAATCCGTCTTCTCCGAGGCCAGGCATTCTTCCAGGTCGCCCATGCCCCTGAATGGCCCTTCACGGTGGTGGCCGGTTCGAGCAGCGTGACGGCACTCGGCACCGCGTTCGACGTTCGCTACGGCGACGCGGACACTGGGGTGACCGTTACGGAAAACGCGGTTCAGATGGAATTCGAAGGAGGAAAAGCCAGCGCGATACGCGTCAGCCAAGGTGAGCAGGCGGTTTACGACTACGCAAAGAAGGATACGATTGTCTCGAAAGTCGATGGCCTCGTGTCGCTCGCCTGGAGACGCGGCCAGATTGCTGTCGATAATGTTCAGCTATCTCATGTCGTGGAAGAGATGAACCGCCACTTCGAAGGTCATATTGTCATCCTGGACCAATTGCTTGCGGAGAGGCGAGTCAGCGGAACAATTAGAGTCGCTGCGACTGACGATGCGCTTGCATTCCTGACAAACGTCCTCGGTGTGAAGGTCACCCGTCTCGGGCCACTTGTTGTTATTCGTCGGTGATTAGACAGGCGGACCGTGTGTCATTAGCAAGGTCTTGAGCGGATGTGAACCTACATCCCTGCTATTCCGACTCCATCCGACGGATTGCCCCAGTGACGCTCAAGCGAGCCGATAGACGTGCGCTGTAACGGGGAAGTTGCCGCGCTATATGTTTGGTGGTAATAATTACTACCAAACAAAGTGGAGGTGTCTATGCCCAATGTTGAAAAGGTAAGCGTCTCGATGACCCCGCAACACGCGGAGCTGTTGCGCGATGCCGTTAATAGCGGCGCGTATGCCAGCGGGAGCGAAGTTGTACGCGAAGCCATGCGTGACTGGTCGGCCAAGTGGATGCAGAAGCGCGACGATATCGCTAAGCTACGTGCGATGTGGGAAGAAGGCAAAGCGAGCGGACCTGCCGTCGAAGTGGATTTTGATGCAGTCCTTGAGGAAGCTCGCCAGGAAGTAAAGTCTCCCGCTCCTCATGCCCGCTAAGCTTCTCTGGACGCCGAAGGCGCGTGCCGACATTAAGAAAATTTACGTTGAGATAAGTCGCGATCAGCCTCTCAGCGCGGAGCGATACTTTGCCAATTTTCGTCGCAAGGCGGAAATGCTCATCGCGCATCCGCGTTTGGGCGAGCGTCACCCGGAGGTATTCCGTACCGCCCGGATGTTGGTCGAAGCCCCCTATGTCATACTTTACGAGACAATGCCCGACTCCGACGAAGGTCCTTTTCATGCAGTTGAGATCGTACGAGTAGTGGACGGTCGGCGCGACCTTTCCGCTCTGTTTTGAGAGCCAAAGGGCTGGGATTACGCTGTAAGCAAGGTCACGCGCTCTTGAGGGGATGTGAACCTGAGACCAGGCAGTTTTCAGGCTGATACACTAGTCCGTTTGACACTGAATCCTTCATCAAGCCGCCCAGTTGCGGCCCAGGCACTCCTCACGGATGTGGCAAAGGAGCCGCGCAGAGAGGTCGTTGACGAAAGCTATCGGATCGTCGTGCTGCGAGGATTTATAATGATCAATGGAGTTGTCACGTTATCGAGCGGTGATCGAACTACGCCTGCGGCTCTCCGAGATCAGGCAATCGCGCCCGTCACGGCTTTCCAATGCGCTATTGCGCGGGTGCGGTGAATATGCGTGGCCAGGGCGGATCGTTTGTGATGCGGGGTGACGAAGAGAGTTCGGAGCGCCGAGAAGATCGACATGAACCGCTGCAAGCTGCCGGCTGATCGGAAACCCTGCATCGTGCGTTCCCGTTTCCGGAGCGGCAGATGAGAATTTTCCGCTCGATTGTTGAGACCCTTGTGGGACCAGTGCTCGACAGCCGGCA
>NZ_JBJDRG010000021.1:0-61165 GCF_044987325.1 Rhizobium sp. ZW T2_16 | reverse complement strand
GCAGATGCTCAAAGACGCCCGCCGCTCACCCCCAGAATGGTACAACTTCCTCGACAGCTTTGTGGGCGAAGAGCTCCTCGTCGCTCGCATCAAAGCGAAATCTACGCGGTAGCAATCGGGCGGTTACGAGGACATCGAGTATGATGTCGTTTTCTTGAATGGAATGAGCAAGCCATGCAGATTTCCATACTGGGTATCGACATCGGAAAGAATAGCTGCAGCGTTGTTGGGGTAGATGACCGCGGCGCTGTAGTTGCCCGTCGAACGATGCGGCGACAAACATTGATCGAATTCGTCGAGAAGCTGCCAACCTGTGTTATCGCGATGGAGGCATGCTGCGGTGCTCACCATCTTGGTAGGCTCTTTACCTCGAAAGGTCATGGGGTCCGGCTGATGTCGCCGGAATACGTTCGCCCCTATGTGAAGGCGCAGAAGAATGATGACAGAGATGCCGAGGGCATCGCCGAAGCGGCATCTCGCCCGACGATGCGGTTTGTCGAACTGAAGAGCCAGGAGCAGTTGGATATCCAGACATTGCATCGGGTTCGATCACGGCTGGTCGCGGAGCGAACGACCTTGATCAATCAGCTCCGCGCGCGGGACGAATGGCGAATGCTTGACAAGAAGATCGACGCGTTGAACGCAGAGTTTGTATCGCTCGCCAGGCAGAACAGCGCGATGCGCCGCCTGACATCGATTCCGGGTATCGGCGTGCTCAACGCCACCCCACTTGTAGCCGCTATTGGTGATGCCGGTAGTTTCAAGCATGCCCGAGACCTCGGAGCATGGTTGGGGCTTGTGCCACGACAGTTCACCACCGGAGGCAAGGCGCGTCTGCAGGGGATAACAAAGCGTGGCAATACTTATCTGCGGACCTTGCTGGTCCACGGCGCGCGAGCGGCAATGCACACTCTCAGTCAAAGTGACACGCCAATCGAGCAATGGCTCCGGACTATGTTGTCTCGAGGCATCCAGCGCAATGTCGTGATCGTGGCCTTAGCCAACAAGCTCACGCGTATCGCCTGGGCGGTGTGCGCAAGGGGCAGCCCTATGAGAGGACCTACGGCGTGGCGGTAATCTGAGTTATTGGTTGCTCGGAGGAGCAGCCTACGATGTTTGCGAGTGGAATGGAGATGGCCTGACAGTTGATCGGCGTTCAGATAGCCCAAGCGTGGAAATGGTTCATTGGAACGGTGTTGGTTATCGTGGCTCTGGACGTGCGGATATCCATATTGGCAACGGCCTGACTGTAAGACCGAATACGTTGAAGCAGACTGCACAGGAAATCAAAAAACAACTTGCAAGCAGGGCGGGCATACGTTTACCACGCAGAACTGAGCCGGTTAAGACCGGGTCGCCAATCGTCTCCTTTCAAACGCTTAACGGTTGCTTATCGTGTAGCGTCGTATATCCCATTGACATATCCTTTGTCGCACATTGCTTTCGGGATATCCAATCTGTAGATGCCAGAGGAGTATGTCATGGAGCAGGGCGCGGTATTTCAAAGTAATCGTAGCCAGGCCATCCGGCTTCCAAAGGCAGTCGCTCTTTCGGATGATGTGAAGAGTGTCGATATCGTCGCGGTCGGGCGTACTCGAATCATAGCCCCCGCAGGTGAGGGTTGGGACAGCTGGTTTGAAAGCGCTGGCACAACCGCCGACTTCATGAGCGAGCGCGATCAGCCTGCGTTTGGAGCTGATTTATGGCGCAGAGAAGTCGGCTAGCCCAGAACGAAACTTGGCCGTGGTTGAGGGATTAGCAGCTCGCCTGAAAGTTATGTCTTATGACGAGCTAGCAGCCACCCATACTGGCCAGTTGCGTGCTGAACTTGCACGAAACGGAACGCCCTTTGGTCCATATGATCAATTCATAGCTGGAAACGCTCGGTCGCGCGGATTGATCGTCGTCACAAACAACCGCCGTGAGTTTGATCGCGTGGCAGGCTTACGCGTGGAAGACTGGACCGCCTAACTCCCTGCTGGGTTCGGGACCTGTTGTCCAACCTGACTGGGCTAGACAGAAATCTAACGGGTCGAGTGTTCACATCCCATAATTGGACGGCCCCTGACCCGCAAGATATTTCGAGATAGTTTGATCTGGTCGCTTGCGTCCATATGTCCGGCCTGTCGTCGCGTTCGCACATGAACGCTGGCCAAGATGGTTTCCGCAACACAGGCGCCAAACATCAAGACGGCCTTGAGGGGCCAATGGGATCTTCGGAGTATTCTGTGTCTCGGACCGATCGATCACACCATCTGCTATTATCTTGCAAGTTGTAGTATCGCAAACACGTGGCGAAGATCAGGACGGCTTGGCTGCTTGCGTCCCCATCTTCATGCAGCGAATCCCGGTATGGCCGGTCCTGATTTTACGCTGTATGTCTCTCCCGAGACCATGAGTTTCCAAGCTATGCGCGCCATCTTGTTGGCGAGTGCGACAGCTGCCAATTTGGGCGGCTTTCGCGTGAGCAGTTCCGCTAGCCATCGAGAAGCCCTGCCAGACCGCCGCGCGTGATGAATGACAGCTGTTGCTCCAGCCACCAAGACGGCACGCAGAGCTTCGTCGCCGGCTCGCGTGATACCACCGAGCCGCAGCTTACCGCCGGTCGAGTGATCTTTTGGCGTCAACCCGATCCAGGCTGCAAACTGGCGGCCAGATTGAAAGAGCTCGGGAGCGGGTGTCTTCATGATCAAGAGAGCCGAACCGATTGGGCCAATACCGGGAATGGTGTTGAGGCGTATGCTGCGTTCGTCGTTACGCTGCCATGCCTTTACCTTTACCTTGACCTCCACGTCCGCAATCTTTTTCTCCAGTTCAGAGAGGTGGCTCGGTTTGTCTGAACAGTTTCGAGCGTTTGGTTAAGTGGATTTCGCCTCGATTATGCCGCCACCATCATCGGTGCCAGCGCGTTGAAGTAGGCCTGATCCGGCGTCTGCCGGTCAAGAGATGAATATGGACGTCGAGTATTGTAAAAGTTCAGATAACGACCGATCCCCGCGCGGGCCTCGGACACGGTCTTGTAGGCGTGGAGGTAGACCTCTTCGTATTTGATCGAACGCCAAAGCCGTTCGAGGAAGACATTGTCCCGCCACGCGCCCTTGCCGTCCATCGAGATGGCAATCTCAGCTTTCTTCAGCACCGTCGTGAAGTCGATGGATGTGAACTGCGATCCCTGATCGGTGTTGAATATGTCCGGCTTTCCATAGCGCAGCGCTTCCTCGACCGCTGCGATACAGAAGTCCGCCGATCGTGTCCCGGGAGATGGTGTAGCTGAGTAAGGGTGGTCATCGAGATTTTCCGCTAGGGTTGGGTTTGTTCAAGCACAACCTGATGGAAAGACCACCGATGACCAAAGACATGATGGACCTTCGCTCACTCGTTGAGAAGAGCGCCGACGCGGATTTGCTGCGGGAGATGATTGGGTTTGCGGCCGAAAAGCTGATGGAGCTGGAGGTCGGCTCAAAGACTGGCGCGGCCTATGGCGAGAAGAACGACTTTCGACTTGCTCAACGAAATGGCTATCGAGATCGCGACTGGGAGACGCGCGCCGGAACTGTCGAACTTCGTATTCCCAAGCTGCGGACCGGCAGCTATTTCCCGAGCTTTCTGGAGCCGCGCCGCATGGCCGAGAAAGCTTTGACCGCTGTGATCCAGGAAGCTTATATCCAAGGCGTTTCGACCCGCTCGGTAGACGATCTGGTCAAAGCAATGGGTATGAGCGGCATCTCCAAAAGCCAAGTTTCCAGGCTTTGCGAAGAGATTGACCACAAGGTGAAGGCCTTTCTGTCCCGACCTATAGAAGGCGACTGGCCATACCTGTGGATCGACGGTGCGCCGTGCGGCGCGGGAGGTGCGTATGAGTTAGCGTGACCTCTCAAGCTTGCCGACTTCTAACCGGCGGCTGAGATGCCGCCCGATTTACAGGAGCAGTGGATCGAAGGGGGCCAAGAAGCTCGACCGGGCGTCGCCGGTTGGGTTGCATAAGCAGATTGGCCTTAACTGTACCGGATGCGGGCCATCAACCGCAGGCCGGGCTACCGCAGTACCTATGGCGAGACAACGAAGTGGGCGTCCGAAACCTCGAAACACAGAAATCGCTTGCACTGGCGTGATGGCGTGGAGGCACGGAAGAGCAATCAGAGGCGATAAGGCTCGTCTATCCTTACTGCCGGGATCTCTCTTGGAGACCCGAGATGGGACTGGCTCCTATGCCCCATCTCCCGCATTGCACGGGGTAGAGCTCACCGCCTAATGGCACAAGGTTGGGAATCGGAACACGGGAACTTGGATCGTCTGCCCGGTCGGAAGCCGGGCTCGCTGCGACGGCCAGATAGGGACGACACCGAGGGCGGAGCTTTCGTAGTAGTCGGAGTGCGGGAAAGCCGCATACAGGGCGAAGGGAAGCAGGAAGACGATAGGATTGTAGAGACGGAGGAGTGATCCGTGGACATGGATCTTCAGGCAGACAAAGTCTGGGTACTCGGCATTCAAAGCAAGCTCTATCAGTGGAGTAAGGCGAATCCCGACGATCAATGGCGGGACATGTGGGGTTGGTTGACCAACCTCAGAGTGCTCCGCCATGCCTGGCATCGTGTTGCCTCCAACAAAGGAGGACGCACGGCCGGGGTCGACGGGATGACGGTGGAACGCATCCGGAATAGGAGTGAAGTTCGCTTTTTGACCGATCTTCAGGCTGATCTGCGCAGTGGCGCCTATCGGCCAAGTCCGGCAAGACGCAAGCTCATTCCGAAGGCTGGAAAACCGGGGCAATTCCGGCCCCTGGGCATCCCCACCATCAGAGATCGCGTTGTACAAGGCGCGGTCAAGATTCTTCTGGAGCCGATCTTCGAGGCGCAATTCTGGCATGTCTCTTATGGGTTCCGACCCGGTAGAAACACGCATGGCGCCTTGGAGTACATTCGTCGGGCAGCCTTGCCCCAGAAACGGGATAAGGACACCCGACGAAACCGGCTGCCATACCCTTGGGTCATTGAGGGGGACATCAAAGGATGCTTTGACAATATCAATCATCATCACCTACTCGATCGCGTGCGCAAGCGCATCAGGGATCGCCGGGTGGTGCGATTGGTCGGATCGTTTTTGAAAGCAGGTGTCTTGGCGGAGGATCAGTTCCTGCGGACGGATGCCGGTACCCCTCAAGGCGGGATAATCTCACCGTTGCTCGCAAACATCGCGTTGAGCGCGATTGAAGAGCGCTACGAAAGGTGGAAGTATCACCGTCGAAAGACCCAAGCCCGTCGCAAAAGCAACGGGGTGGCAGCAGCGGCAAGCGCCCGGGACAGTGATCGCATAGCAGGACGCTGTGTGTTTCTGCCTGTGCGTTACGCTGACGACTTCGTGGTTCTTGTGTCTGGTTCGCTGGAGGACGCGACGGCGGAGAAATCTGCACTCGCCGACTACCTGATCAAGACCACAGGGCTAACGCTGTCGCCGGAAAAGACGAAGGTTACAGCCATGACAGAGGGCTTCGAGTTTCTCGGATTCCGCTTCGGCGCCTATTGGGATAAACGCTACGGCTACGGCCCACGCGTGGAAATACCAAAGGCGAAGGCAGCCAACCTGCGTCACAAAGTCAAGCAACTGACGCAACGCGACAGCATCTCCGTCAGTCTTGGCGAAAAGCTCCGGAGGGTAAATTCCATCACCAGCGGATGGGCGAATTATTACCGCCACTGTGTAGGCGCCGGCCGGGTGTTTGTCGCACTCGACTGGTACATCGGTCTGCGTCTGTACTGCTGGCTACGTAATAAGCGCCCAAAGGCAACGGCGAGTGAACTGTGGGGCTCAAAACAGCCGAGCAGGCGCCGGGCAACGAGACGGGTCTGGAAAGAAGGGTCCATTGAGCAACATGTGCTCAGCTGGACGCCTGTCGGGCGATACCGTCTTGCATGGATGGATATGCCTGACTTTGCCATGTCTTCTGGAGAGCCGGACGCGTAACGAAAGGCGCCCGTCCGGTTCGGCGAGAGGCGATGCGAGACCTGCCGCCGTAATGCGGTAAGGCGCGTATCGCCTACTCATCCCACCTACCTCAAGGTCCGGCGCGGTGGCCGCGTCGTCTCCGTCGCTGTCATTATCGCAATCGGCGTTAACACTGATGGACGGCGCGATGTTCTCGGCATGGAAATCGGCACCTCCGAGGCAGAACCGATCTGGACGGAATTCCTGCGCAAGCTCACCCGCCGCGGCCTGCGCGGTGTTAAGCTCGTCGTATCCGATGCCCACGAGGGCATCAAAGCCGCCGTTTCCAAGGTCCTATCGGCGACCTGGCAAAGATGCCGAGTCCACTTCATGCGCAATGCATTGGCGCATGCTGGAAAGAGCGGCCGGCGCGTCGTCTCAGCCTTCATCGCAACGGCCTTTGCCCAGGACACACCCGAAGCTGCCAGCCAACAGTGGCGCAGCGTTGCCGATCAGATAAGGCCAAAGGTGCCAAAACTCGCAGGCCTCATGGATAGCGCCGAAGAGGACGTCCTAGCCTACATGACCTTTCCAAAGCAGCACTGGACCAAGCTCCACAGCACGAACCCAATCGAGCGGTTTAACGGTGAGATCAAGCGAAGGACGGAGGTCGTGGGCATCTTTCCCAATGACGACGCCATCGTCAGACTCGTCGGCGCCCTGCTACTCGAGCAAAATGACGAGTGGGCGGTTCAGCGCTCGCGCTACATGACGCTGGAAACCATCGCCACAATGAGCGATGATCAGATTATCAACTTGCCCGCCGCAAGTTGACCCATTCCCGGCCTTGGCCGGAAGGCTCGATGATGAACCGAGCTACACCACGGCATGGGACACGATCAGTCCGCCTCCATCGTGATCGAAATTCGCCACGACAGAACCCGACGACTGAAACAGTCCACAACGGCGCAGAGGTAGACAAAACCACGCGCCATGGGGATTTAGGTCAGGTCCATCGCCCATACCTGATTGGGCCGGGTAACCGCCAGCTTGCGCAGAAGATAGGGATAAATTTTGTGACCTGGCGCTGGTTTGGAGGTGTTCGGGCGGCGATAGATCGCCTCGATGCCCATCTTCTTCATCAGCGTAGCAACATGGAGCCGCCCGGCATTCAACCCTTCTCCTCTCAAAAGCCCTTGCAACATCCGACTTCCCGCGAACGGATATTCGAGATGCAGCTCGTCGATCCGGCGCATCAGGGCAAGATCGCAGTGCCGCTGACCTGGATGCATGCGGGCGAAGAGACAGTAGAGGCTGATTTGCAGCCGAACTTCGCTTCGGCGGAACTGCCCGAGCCCCGCAAGCTCAAGCAATTGCGTACATTGGGGGAGAGGGGCTTCGTCCGTTCGATAGAAGCCATGCTGAACGATATCGAGACATCCTCGCCAGGGACGGCACGGTTCTGTCGCCATATGCGGTTCCTCGTCGCGAACTATCGGCTTCGCGATTTTCTGGCCGTCCTTGAGGAGGTGAAGAATGTCTGACCTTGCCGCCGCCAACCGCGTCCTCGGTCGACGATTCACCTGACGCGCTTTTCATGCTGTCGGACGCCCTGACGCTCGAACGCATGGATGTGCTGACTTGCAATAGTGGCCGGCAGGCAATTTCGCTGGCAAACAGCGGTTCGCCGGACATCGTTCTGATGGACGCGGTGATGCCCGGCCTTGACGGTTTCCAGACATGCCAGATCCTGAAAGCGGAGCGCGGCTTTGAGGACATCCCGATCATATTCATGACCGGCTTCAACGAGAGCGAACATGTCGTGCGGGCACTGGCCGCGGGAGGGGTCGACTTCATCAGCAAGCCGATCGAACTGAACGAGCTGTTCGCGCGCATGCGCGTCCATCTGGGCAATGCGCGAAGGGCTCGTTCTGCGCGGCGTGCGCTGGATTCCACCGGGCGCTGGATCGTCGCCTGCGACAGGAACGGACGAATCCACTGGTCGACACAACAGGCCGCCGACCTGATGCAACGCGCCGGGATCCGGTCCGACCAGGGCGCCTACCTGCCGTGGGAGATCGTGGAACTGGTTGGCCTTGCCGCCGAGCAGTTGCCATCCGCCGCGCTTGGCCAGGCGCTTCGTTATTCACGCAACGGACAGGATCTGGAATTCCGCATATTGTCCGATGACGGGAATGACGAATTGCTGTTGCGGCTTGTCGACCGGCACCGTGGAACGGATGAGGAGCCACTCGCAAAAGCCTTTGCATTGACGTTGCGGGAAGCGGAGGTGCTGCTCTGGATTGCGCACGGCAAGGCGAACAAGGAGATTGCTGACATCCTGGAAATGTCGCCGCGCACCGTCAACAAGCACCTGGAGCAAATCTTCAACAAGCTTTCCGTCGAGAAGCGAACCTCCGCAGCGACGATGGCGGTGAGGGTTCTGTGGCGGGATAGCTGATAACCAGAGAGACCTTGGATTGCCAGCTGCGTCTTGGACTGGCCGGAGAGTTTTTATTATCCTCTGAATCAAGGGATCAAAGCCTAGTTTCTTCCGCATGAAGAGCCATGCGGTTGATAATTGATCAACCAGCTCAAGAGCGCTCGGATACGGCCAGAGTGTTCTCGAAATTTCAGCCACATGCACTTTCAAAAGTCACCATTTCGATGCCGAGATCGGTGATCTTTATCTGCTCAAGAACTTGCCTGTCCCACCGGCGAAAACCGCCCAATCCGGAAATCTTTCAGGGGTATTTGCGTTTGGCCCGTCGCGATAAACTCCGCCATGACGTCACCCACTCCGGGTCCAAGCTGGAACCCGTGTCCACAAAAGCCGAAGGCGTGGTAAAGGCCTTCAGTCGTCGCGGATTGTCCCATGACGGGCAGGCCATCGGCGACATAACCTTCACAGCCCGACCAGGTGCGGATCACCGAGACGTTCGCAAGCGCTGGCAGCAAGGGCAGAAGTGCCCTTAGCTGTCCCGGTAGGCGGGCGGGATCGGCCTTGGCATGGCCGCTGTCCAGCGAGACATCGGTGCGTTCCGCTCCGCCCCCAAACACGATATTGCCGCGTTCGACCTGGCGAAGATAACCGCCGCCATGTTCATGGCCCCAGACGCCGACGACCGGCAGAACCCGATGTGGAAGCGGTTCGGTGACGCCCATTTGCGGACCTTTGGCGACGATCGGTACCGGTTCGGAAAATTGCTCGGCAATCCGTGCGCCCCAGGCGCCGGCCGTATTGAGGAGTATCGGCGACGAATAAAGACCTTTCGAGGTTCGAACTTCGAAACCGTGTGGCGTTTTCCCTATGCTCTCGACAGTGGTTTCCTCGACGATTTCCGCGCCGAGCCGGCGCGCGGCATCGGCAAAGGCGGGCGCAATAAGGCGAGGATTGCCGCTGCCGTCCTGCGGGGAAAAGGAGGCGCCGATTGCGGTCGGGCCGAGGCCCGGAAAACGGTTCTGCACCTCTTTCGGGCCGAGTTCCTCCAGATCCAACCCCCAGGGCCGCGCCGCCTCGGAGAAGCTCCGCATCTCATTCAGCCCCTTCTCTGTAAAGATGAGACGAAGATGGCCGGTGGCGCGAAACTCGACATCGCGCCCAAGCAGCTTTTCCGCTTCTTTCCAAAGGGCCAGCGACCGGTGGGCGAGGGGGAGTTGGGGCAGATATCTGCCGCTTCTGCGGATATTCCCGAAGGATGCGACGGTCGCACCACTGCCGACACGGTTTCGCTCGATAAGCGTGACACGCAGTCCGCGGCGCGCCAGGAAAAAGGTCGAGGCTGCGCCCATCAGGCCACCACCGACAACAATCACATCCATCCGGCTTCCTCGTCATCCTGAAAATCGCATGAAGAGTGACCGATCCGGCATGGTCAAGTCAAAGTCGAGCTTTGGGCACTCCCATAAGTCGGACCTATGGGTTGGTCCGTTCGAGGGCATAAGTTCTGCTTATGGGATATCGCCCTTTCCGTCTTGGACCGACGTGGTTCCATCGTGCCAGCTTTGCATAACCAGACGGAAAGGGATCCAATATGGACAATGCGCCAGCGCCCGGCAAAGACCATCTCAAGGAACAGGATTGGAAGGTCGGCGTCGATATCGGCGGAACCTTCATCGACTTCTGCGCTCTTGAAACGCGCTCAGGCAGGGTCGCCTCCTTGAAGGTTCTGACCACGCCGGACGATCCGGGCGCGGAACTGATGACCGGGCTTTCGCTTCTCGCTGAGCGCGAAGGGCTCGATCCGACTTCGATCAGCCGCTTCGTGCATGGTACGACGGTCGGCATCAACACCGTCATCCAGAGGCGCGGCGTGTCGCTGGCGCTGATGACCAATGCCGGCTTCGAGGACGTGATCGAACTGGCGCGCCTGAGAATGCCGGACGTCTATTCGCTCTTCTGCTCGCGTCCCGACCAGCTCATTTCGCGTGACATGGTCTTCGGCATTCCGGCGCGACTGAGAGCCGACGGCAGCGAAGCGCAGGCGCCGGACATGCAGGCCGTCGTCGAAGCCGTTACAACCGCCAAGGCAAAGGGTGCATCGGGCATCATCATCTCCTTCCTCCATTCCTGGCGCAACGATGCCCAGGAAGCGGCGGTCAAGGCCCAGATTGCACAGTCGGCTCCCGATCTGTTCGTCTTCACATCCTCGGAAGTCTGGCCGGTCATTCGCGAATACGAGCGCACCACCACAGCCATCCTCAACGGCTACGTCCATCCGCGTGTTTCCGGATATCTGACGGCGCTGGAGGACAAACTGGTTTCCCGTGGAGTAACGGCTCCGGCGCTGCTGACCAAGTCGAATGGCGGGGTCATGAATGCGGCGGAGGGCAAGCGCTCCTGCGTGCAGATGCTACTTTCCGGTACCGCATCCGGCGTCATCGGCGCCGCCTGGCTTGCTCGCCGCGCCGGTGAAAAGCATATCCTGACGCTCGATATCGGCGGTACTTCGGCCGATTTCGCGCTGATCATCGAAGGCGAGCCGCAATTCGGTACGGGCGAACTGATTGGCGAGTTTCCGCTGCATATTCCATCGGTCTCGGTCAGTTCCATCGGCATCGGGGGCGGTTCTATTGCAAGCGTCGATGCGCAGGCCGTCTTGCGTGTCGGACCGGAATCGGCCGGATCGACGCCGGGACCGGCGTGCTATGGGCGTGGTGGCACTCAGGCGACCGTGACGGATGCGATGGCGGTCTGCGGCTGGCTCGGCCATAGCCAGATGGCTTACGGCCAGTTGCAGATCAATGTCGGCCTGGCTCGCGCGGCAGTCTCCAAGCTCGCCGACCAGATCGGCCGTACGGCCGAGGAAGCAGCGCAGGCCATTCTCGATATCGCCATTTCCGAAATGTTCGTGGAGGTCGAGAAGCTTGCCTCGCGTGCAGGCGTCGATTTGCGGGAATTCACCTTGATGCCGTTCGGCGGCGGCGGGCCGATGCTCGGCGCTTTCCTGGCGCGGGAGTTCAAGATGGCGAAGGTCATCGGGCCACCGCGTCCGGGCGTCGTCTCGGCGCTGGGCGGCCTGGTGGCCGATCTTCGCGGCGACTTCATCCGCACTGTCTTCACGCATATTTCCGCCGAGGCGACACCGCTGTTGCGCAAGGCGCTGGATTCGCTGTCGGCCGAGGGGCTGGCGTGGCTTTCGAAGCAGGGACATCAGGGGCCGGCGACGCTGTATGTTTCCGCCGACATGCGCTATGTCGGCCAGAGCTTCGAGATCGAGGTGCCGGTTCAGGCAGCATGGATCGCCGAGGGCAAGCTCAGCCCCATCAAAGACGCCTTCCATGCCATGCATGCGAAGCTCTACGATTTCGACGATCCGGACGGAGAGATCGAGATCGTCAACCTGCGCCTTTCGGCGATCGGTGCCGGTCCGGCTCTGGAGCTTCCGGTCGAGGCCGAACATGGCGGTGTTGCCGCGGTGCCGGAGCGGGAGATCCCCGTCTTCACCGGCAAGGAGTTCGAATGGATCGGCCTTTACCGGCGAGATCTTCTGCATCCGGGCGGCCGGTTCTCAGGCCCGGCGGTGGTCGCGCAGGAAGATACGACCTTTGCCATTCCGGCCGGCGCCACGGTCGATGTCGACCGCCACCTGAACCTGCATCTGACCTTCTCGGAGTAACCCGCCATGTTTGACCCATTGAACCTTCAGGTCTTTGCCAATCACACCCGCGCGGCTGCCGAGAACATGGCCTATACGCTGCAGCGGACCGCACATTCCGCCTTCGTCAAGGAGACGGAGGATTTCACGGTGATGCTGATAAACCGCAATGGCGACACGTTCGGCGTGCCGATGGGGCTCGGTGCCACATGGTATCCAGGGCTGACCTATACGCGGGCAATCGACATGGTCGCCGACTACAAGCCCGGCGATGTTGCCTTCACCAACGATCCCTATTCCTGCTTCGTCGCAACCCACGCACCCGACACGCATCTCTGGAAGCCGGTGTTCTACGAGGGTGAGATCATCGCCTGGACCGGCGGCCACATCCACAATACCGACATGGGCGGCGCCGTGCCGGCGTCTCTTTCGCGCGCCCTGACCGAAATCCATCAGGAAGGCATCCGCTTTCCCCCGATGAAGCTGGTCAATGAAGGTGTCTTCGACGAGGACATTCTGAAGATCATGACCACCAATGTTCGCAAGCCCGATCTCAACATCGGGGATATCAAGGCGCTGGTGGGTGCGCTCAATACCGGCGAGCGCAAGATCCTCGCAATGGTCGAGAAATTCGGGAAAGAGGCCTTTCTCGAAGGCGCGGAAGTGCTGCTCGATCATGCCGAAGCGCAGGCGCGTGACATTCTGCGCTCCATGCCGGACGGTACCTATGTCTTCGTTGATTACGCGGACGAGGATTCTGTCGCAGCCAATCCATGCCGGCTGAAACTGACGCTGACGATCAAGGGCGACGAGGCGATCCTCGATTTCACCGGTTCCGATCCGCAGCTCGGGTCTTCGCTCAATGTTCCCTCGGGCGGCGATCCGCGGCATACGATGCTGCTCGTCGGCGTCTATTATGTGCTCTACACGATCAATCCGAAGATCCTGCTGAATACCGGCCTGACACGCCCGTTTACCTGCATTGCGCCGCAGGGCAGCGTGCTCAACCCGATTTCGCCGGCTGCTGTCGGCATGCGGTCGCTTACCTGCGCCCGCCTGCGTTCGGTGATCTTCGGCGCCTTCTGCCAGGCTGTGCCTGAAAGGCTTCCGGCAGCACCTGCTGGCAACAACTGCATCGTCAACGTTATGACCACCGACGAGCGAGGTCGTACTGTCATCGCGGCCGTCAATCCGGTCGTTGGCGGAGGTGGTGGCATGCCGCATCGCGATGGCACCAACGGCTCCGGGGCTGATGCCGCTTACCTCAAGAACACGCCGATCGAGATTACCGAGACCGAAGTGCCGATCGAATTCGTCAAATACGGGTTGGCGAAGGACAGTGGCGGTGCGGGCCGCTGGCGCGGCGGTCTTGCGACCGAGATGGCGTTCCGGGTGTTCAGCCCGGGCAGCCGGATTACCGCGCGCAACCGCGACCGCAGCTTCTTCCGGCCCTGGGGTCTGCTCGGCGGCAAGGCTGCGGGCCTGTCCGACATGGTGCTCAACCCCGGTCGGGATGACTATCGCCGGCTCGGCAATATCGATACCGCCATCCTGCAGCCCGGCGACGTGCTGGAAATCCGTTCGGCAGGCGGTGGCGGACGCGGCAATCCGCTGGAACGTGAGGTCTGGCGCGTGGTTCGCGATGTCGAGCGCGGATATGTCTCTGCAGAGGCCGCAGAGCGCGACTATGGGGTCGTCATTCGTGATGGTGGTGCGGATGAGGAAGCGACCGAAAGCCTCAGGGCATCACGCTCCGCATCTGCCGGCCACTTCCACTACGGTCCCGAGCGCGAGGGTTATGAGGCGCAATGGACGCCGGCCGCCTATGATCTCCTCACCGACATTCTTGCCGGTCTGCCGATCCATTGGCGCTTCTTCACCAAGACGGAAATCTTCCGCCGGATGAAGGGCCGTGTCGGACCGGAAGGCGTATCCGAGGCCCTGGCGGATGTCCGGGCGCGCTTCAGGGAAATGCCGGAGCCTGCGATCGAGGCCAAGGAGGCTGCTGAATGAAGCCGCACCCGCGAACCGGGCGAATTGTCCGTTTGTCGGAAACGGCAAGACCGCGGGTGCATTTTCATCTGGATGGCTCGCCCTGCGAGGCTCTTGCGGGTGATACGGTGCTGACAGCGGTGTTGTCCTCTTCCCATCACCTGCGGCAATCGGAATTCGGGCCGGAGAGGCGGGCAGGTTTCTGCCTGATGGGCGCCTGTCAGGATTGCTGGATCTGGCAGGCAGATGGGGGAAGGCTTCGTGCCTGTTCGACGCCGGTCATGGACGGCATGCAACTGCTGACCGAAGCACCTGCCGGATGGCCGTCATGAGTTCGGATGCTGAAAAGGTCGTCATCGTCGGCGCGGGGCCGGCAGGCATTCGTGCCGCCGAGATGCTGGTATCGGCGGGTATAAAGCCCGTAGTCATTGACGAGGGAATGAGGGCCGGCGGCCAGATCTATCGCCGGCCGCCGGATGGTTTTACCCGATCTGCGCGGCAACTCTACGGAACCGAAGCCGACAAGGCGGTCGCATTGCATGGTCGGTTCGACCAGATGGTGGCCGAGGGGCAGGTAGATTACCATCCGCAGAGTTCCGTCCTTGCCTGCGCCAACCGAAGCCTGCATGCGTTGACCCCTTCGGGGCGGCGCGAATTCAGCTATGACCGGCTGATCCTTGCGACAGGCGCCACCGATCGCCTCGCACCCGTGCCAGGGTGGCAGTCACCCGCTGTCTACAGTCTCGGCGCAACCCAGATCGCTCTCAAGGCTCAGGGTGTCGCGCTCGGGCAGAAGATCGTGCTTGCCGGCTCGGGGCCGCTGCTGACACTGGTCGCAACGCAATTGCTGAAGACCGGGGCCGAGATTGCGGCCGTTCTCGACACTTCGTCATTCGTGACGCAGATGACGGGACTTCCCGGCATGCTGGCAAGACCGGGGCTTATCCTGCGCGGGATGATGATGCGCGCCAAGCTGGGACGGCTTTATCATGCTGGCGTGAAGATACTCGGTATCGATTCCGACGAATGCGGCCCGGTGAGCATCCGCTGGCAGGATGCGCGTGGCGCAATGCGGAAAAGCGATTGCGACATGGTCGGTATCGGATGGCATTTGCGGGCAGAAACACAGCTTGCCGGGCTTGCCGGTTGCCAGTTCGATTATGATGCCGGCTGGGCGCAATGGCTTCCGCGCACCGACCGCATGGGAAGGGCTGCAGAACGGCTCTATCTTGCCGGTGACGGCTTGCGCATTCTCGGAGCCGACGGGGCGGAAGTCGCCGGTCGCCTGGCCGCGCATGCCTGTCTCTCCGATATGGGCCTGGCTGCGCCCGACAGTTCTGCGGATCTGCGGCGGCTCAGACGGTATGAGCGTTTTGCCCGTGGCATGGCGCGTGCCTTTCCCTGGCCGGCTGACATGGTTCGCAGGACGCCCGACGAGACGGTGGTTTGCCGCTGTGAGGGGATCACTGCCGGTCAGTTGCGCGACGGTGTCGATTACGGCGGTGCGGAAGCCAATCGGGTGAAGTCGCTCGCGCGGGTCTGCATGGGCCGCTGCCAGGGGCGTTATTGCCAATTGGCCGGTGCCGAACTGATTGCAGCAAAGGCCGGGATTTCCGTCAGCGACGCCGGGCGTCTGCGGGAACAGGCGCCGGTCAGGCCTGCTCCGATCGGAGCATGGGTCCGGGATGCCTGAAAGGCTCTAACGATTGAGATCTTCCGCCTTGGCCAAGACCGAGGCGCAGGCGTCGCGAATATTATCGCGCATCGCCAGGTGGCTTCCCGTGAGCGGGCGGTCTCGGCTGGTGAGCAGCGCGATCGGTACCATCGCCTTGTGAGACAGCGGTTTGCGGATAAGGCCGGGAAACTGATCCCATGGAAGCAATCCATCGACCACGGCGACACCATAACCGTCACGGACAAAGGGCAGGGCAGTCAGCGAGATGTCGATCTCGATTGCCGGATTGAACATATGCTTTTCGGCCGCCGCCGCACTCAAAAGTATGCGGCCGGGATAGGTGCCGGCCCTGTAGGAGATCAGCGTTTCTTCCTGCAAGTCGGCGAAATTGATATGTTCGCGATCCGCCAGCCGGTGTCCTTCGGGCAGGATGCAGATCAGCTCGGTATGGCCGAGCGTCTCGACCTCGATGCCTGGTCTCGCCATATTGTTCATCACAAGCCCGAGTGCGGCATCGCCGTTGCGGATCATGTCGACGACATTGACCAGCGGTGCGATGAGTGAGCGGATCACGACATGCGGATGGGCTTCGCGAAACGATGCGAGCGCCTTCGGCACGATCGACATGGCCGGTGGTGCGGAGGCCGCAACCCGGATGATGCCAGTGCGGCCGAAGCGCATGTCGGTCGTATGCCGCTTCAATGCGCCGAGTTCCGAGAAAATTCTCTCACATTCGGGATAAAGCTCCTCGGCTTCGCGGGTCGGGACCAGCTTGCCGCGAACTCGATTGAACAGCTTGAAGCCCAGCTGGTCTTCCGCATGAAGCAGGATCTGGCTGAGAGCGGGCTGCGATATGTTGAGCATGGCGGCGGCGCCGGTCACAGTCCCGCAGCGCATCAGCATGCAGAAAACTTCCAGTTGGCGTGCCTGCATGCGTTTTTCCGTGTCCGTTGGTTGCCAGTCTCAGCTTACATCAAAGGGCAATCGGTCAGAAGTCGGCGACCTTGCCCCATGAAGACCGCTCGAAGCGCTCGAGACGGTAAGGGACAGGATCGACGATGGGCTGCGCGCCGGTAATGATATCGGCGATCAGGTGGCCGGCGCCCGGACCAATGCCGAAGCCGTGGCCGCTGAAGCCCGCAGCAAGTACGAGGCCGGTTACGACTGCAGTCTCGCCGATGGCGGGTACGCCATCCGGCGTGGAATCGATATATCCAGCCCATGCTGCCGTGACCGGACGCCCCTTGAAGTCGGGCAGAAGTTCGGTGGCCCGCTCATGCGTCAGCTTGACCGTGTGGCGATCGACTACGGGATCGAGGATGCGCATCTCTTCCATCGGCGTCGGCCGATCGAGGCGCCACGTCTTCAGGCTTTCATGGCCGCTGCGAATGCCTTCCAATCCACCGGGAGAGAGGCTGCGCCAGCGCCGCATGAACATGGGGAGAAACTGGGCTGCGAAACGCATGTTCTGCGCTGTCGGGTCGACACGGCCGCGTCCGCTGATTGCCAGCGTGTGTCCGCCGTCGCCGCGTCGGGTGACCGATACTCGCGCCGTATGGAGCGCATCCGGAAGATCGCCCTGGCCCGGGCCGACGGAGAGGATGGTTGAGCGGATTGAAGCCTGCGGGAAGCGGATGCCGAGCTGGCGGCAGAAGGACGAAGTCCATGCGCCGCCGGACAGGATCGCCACCTTCGTCCTGATCGTTCCGTGTTCGGTGACGACGGCCGAAAGCCTGCCGCCTTCCATCTCTACACCACGGGCTGCACAGTTCTGGTGTACGGAACTGCCCAGCCTGATGATCGCACGGGCGACCGCGGGTGCGGCATTGGCGGGATCGGCCGTGCCGTCCGTTGGCGAAAATACGCCGCCCTTCCATGAGCGGCCGGTCGCCTTGCCGCGTTCTCCGGCTGCAGCATTGTCCAGCATATGCGTTGTGACGCCTACGGTCCTGGCGAAATCCCGCCATTTGGCCCAGCCGGCGATCTCTTCCTCGTTGTCGCTCAGATAAAGGAGACCGCAGCGTCGGAAGCCCGTGTCTTCTCCAGTTTCTGCGGCAAAACGCTCCCACAGATCGAGGCTTTTCGTTGCCATTGGGAGTTCGCGGGCATCGCGGTTCTGCTGGCGGCACCAGCCCCAGTTGCGGCTCGATTGTTCGGCGCCGACAAAGCCCTTTTCAACCAGCGCAACCTTCAGGCCGCGCGTCGCCAGATAGTAAGCGGTAAAGACACCGACAATGCCGGCGCCGATAACGACAGCGTCGGCAGACTGCGGGAGATCGTGGGACGTCGGGACGAGCGTGAGCGGCGCTGGCATGGCATTTCTTCTCCTTGTCGCCGCAAGCATAGCGAGACGAACCATCCATCGGTTACCGGACAGATGGCGCGGACGGCATTAAATGCTGCATGATCCGGGATAAGCAGATTTTCCTGCCGTAGCGCTTGCGGCACAATGGAATAGACAAGCGTCTTCATAGTGTTAAGCTGGTTTCCAGAAAACGGCAGAATAAAATGCTGCCGAGTGCTGGTCGCAAGGAGAGATCGCAGATGAAGCTCGACCGTATCGACATCAAGATTCTCTACGAACTCCAGAAGAATGGCCGCATCACCAATGTCGAGCTTGCCGAACTGGTCAATCTTTCCCCCAGCCCATGCCTGATGCGGGTGAAGAAATTGCAGCAGGAGGGCTATATCGACGGATACTCGGCCCAGATCAATATCGGCAAACTTGGCCAGACCCTGACCGTATTCACCGAGATCACGCTCAAGAACCATCGGCAGATCGACTTTGCCCGTTTCCTTGCGGCGGTCGAGAAAGTCGATCAGGTCATCGAATGCCATCTCGTTTCCGGCGGCTATGACTATCTGCTGAAATTCGTCACCGCTGGTATCGGCGAATACCAGACGATCATGGAACGCCTGACGGACATGGATATCGGCATCGACAAATATTTCAGCTTCGTGGTGCTGAAATCGCCGATCGTGAAGGCGCACATGCCGCTCACCAGCCTGTTCCTCGTTTAGCGCATTCCATTTCTTGTCAGAGGGATCACCGGCATTCGCAATGCCGGTGATACCGGCGTTCAGGCATGTCCGTAAGCCTTCACCAGTTCGGGATCGCGCTCGAGGCTATCGAGCCAATTGGGGTCTAGCTTGGGCACCGACGAAAACAGCAGTTGCGAATAGGGATGCTGCGGAACCTTGGAGATGGCCGGTGTGATCTGCTCGACCTTTTTCCCGTGGTACATGACGACGATCTCGTCGCAGATGGCTTCCACCACCGACAGGTCATGACTGATGAAGATGTAGGAAAGTGCAAGCTCGCGCTGCAATTCCTTCAGAAGCTCAATGACTGCAGCGGCAACGACCGTATCGAGTGCTGAGGTGATCTCGTCGCAGAGGATGATCTTCGGCTCGGCGGCGAGCGCGCGTGCGAAATTGACGCGCTGTTTCTGGCCGCCGGAAAGTTCTGCCGGCGTTCTGCTGCGCAATGCTTTCGGCAGATGCACCATGTCGAGCAATTGATCGATGCGGGCGCTGCGCTGGCTGCCCTTCATGCCGTGATAGAAGGTGAGGGGGCGGCCGAGAATGTCTTCGATCGATTTTGCCGGATTGAGAGACGTATCGGCGTGCTGGAAGACGATCTGCAATTCGCGAAGCTGCCCGCGGCTTCTCTGTCGTGCCGAGGGTGCCAGTTGGCGCCCGTCGAGGGTCAGCTTGCCGGATGAAGCTGGCAGGATGCCGGCGATCGAACGGGCAAGCGTGGATTTGCCGCAGCCCGATTCACCGATGATGCCAAGATTGCGTCCCTTTTGTACCGTGATGCTGGCTTCCTGAACGGCGCGCACCAGTGGCAGGCCGTCTTCCTGAACCGGTCCGTAGCCTGCAGTCAGGGCATTGATCTCAAGCAGCGGTTTTGCTTCGGTAGCGAGGTCCAGGTGATCGCCACGCGGCTTGGGTTCGAATGCCGACAGAAGTTCGCGCGTGTAAGGATGCTTGGCATCGTTGAGAATGGTTTCGGTGGAACCGACTTCCTGTACTTCGCCATTGCGCAGCACGAGAATGCGGTCGGCAATTTGGGCGACGACAGCCAGATCGTGGGACACGTAGACACCGGCAATTCCGCTCTTCTTCATGACGGACTTGAAGGCGCGCAGAACCTCGATCTGGGTCGTCACATCCAATGCCGTCGTAGGCTCGTCGAAAATCACGAGTTTCGGATCGCTGATCAGCGCCATCGCGGCGGCGAGGCGCTGCAGCTGACCACCGGAAACTTGGTGGGGGTAACGCTCGCCGATCTGATCTGGATTGGGCAGGGAAAGTGCCTTGAACAGAGAGATAGCCTTCTGCTTGGCCTCGGCCGGTGGCAGGAGCATATGGATATGGGTGACCTCGACGACCTGATCTATGATGCGCTTCGTCGGATTGAAGGCCGCGGCGGCCGATTGCGGCACGTAGGATATTTCCCGACCCCGGATCAACGCCCGCTGCCGCTCGCTCAGCGTCACCATGTCCTTGCCGGCGACACTGATGCTGCCGCCGGATATGCGGCAGCCGGTGCGGGTATAGCCCATGAGGGTGAGGGCAATGGTGGTCTTGCCGGAGCCGCTTTCGCCGATCAGCGCGACGATCTCCCCCGGTGCTATATCGAGATCGACGCCCTTGATGATGTCCAGACGTCGGCCGGAATCGGTTGTCGCTTCGACCTTCAGTCCGCGAATTTCTACCAGTTTTTCCATTCACGCACTCCGGTCGCGGATCTTCTTGGGCAGATTGTCGATCAGCAGGTTGACGCTGATCGTGAGGCTGGCAATCGCAAGTGAGGGCACGATGACAGCCGGTGCGCCGAAAGGCAGGCCGCTGATGTTTTCGTGAACCAAAGCGCCCCAATCGGCATAGGGCGGCTGTACACCGAGGCCGAGGAAGGAGAGGCCGGACAGAAGCAGCGTGATGAAGACGAAACGAATGCCGAAATCCGCCAGCAACGGCCCGATGATGTTTGGCAGGATCTCGGAAAAGATGATGTAAAGGATGCTTTCGCCACGGGTACGCGCGACAGTGATGTAGTCCATCGTGTTGACGTTGACGGCAAGCGCGCGGGCGAAGCGATAGGCGCCGGGGGTGTAGATCACCGCCAGCATGACAATCAGGACATTGATCGAGGAACCGATCGCGGCAGCAACGACCAGGCCGGAAAGCTTGCTGGGAATGGAGTTGAGCGCGTCGAGAAAGCGGCTGAGGATCGTATCGAACCAGCCGCCGATGACGGCTGCGGCCATACCAAGCGCCGTCCCGGTGAAACAGGCGATGCAGACCGCTGCGAGCGAGATGCCGACGGTGTAACGCGCACCCATCATCAACCTTGAGAGCATGTCACGGCCGAGATAATCAGAACCGAGAAGCAGCTTGCTGCTCATTGGGCCGAAATAATCCTCGTCGACGATTTCTCCGATCGGGTAGGGAATGATGTACGGGGCCGCTAGCGCGATAACTGCCCAGAAGACGATGATCGCAAGCCCGACCATTCCGATCCAGCTGAAGCTGTAGCTGAATTTGCTCGACAAGGGCGTGGATAGGTTCATGTCAGCGCAGCCTCGGGTTGGCAAGAATGGCAACGATATCTGCAAGCGTGATCAGGGCGAGATAGCCGATGCAGAAGATGATAGCGCAGGATTGGATGAGTGGCAGGTCGCGCGTCGAGACGCCATCGACCATAAGCTTGGCAACACCCGGATAGTTGAAGATGGTTTCGACGATGATGACGCCGCCGACGAGATAGGAAAGCGACAGCGCGATCGCGTTGGCGATGGGGCCGACCGCGTTGGGCAGCGCATGGTAGAGCACGGCGCGCGGACGCGAAGCGCCTTTCAGAAGGGCTGCTTCCACATAGGGCGTGTTGATCGTGTCGATGACGGCTGCGCGGGTCATGCGGATCATCTGTGCCGAGACGACGAAAGCAAGGGTGATGACCGGCATGGCATAGACTTTCAGCACCTGCCAGAAGGAGGTCACCTCGTTGGCAAAGGAAAGTGCGGGCAGCCACTTCAGATAGACGGAAAAGACGAGGACCGCAGACGTGGCGATCATGAATTCGGGCACGGAGATCACACCGATCGTCAGGATGGTGACGATGCGGTCATAGATGGAACCGCGGAACATGGCCGAGGTGATGCCGAGCGTCAGGGCAACGGGTACGGCGATCAGCGTCGTGATGCCGGCAAGGCGCATCGTGTTGACGAAACGTCCGCCGATCAGATCCGCCACCGCGACATTGTTGACGTAAGACGTGCCGAGATCGCCTTGGGCCAAACCGGCGAGCCAGCGGAAGAAACGGAACACGGCAGGTTCGTCGAGATGCATGGCGGCGCGAAGACCGGCCACGGCTTCGGGCGTGGCCGCCTGCCCGAGCAGGATGCTGGCGGTATCGCCGGGCAGCATGGCCGTTGCGAAAAACACCGCGAACGAGACGATCAGCAGCGTCAGACCTGCGATGAGAAGCCGGTGCACTATGAGATTGAGTACGAATGTCCTCAAGATCGGCTCCCTGGTTTTGAGAAGTTCCAATTGCCGGCAGGCTCCCGTCTGGAGCGGAATATGCCGGAACATGCGGCACGAATGGCAGGAGACGGATGTCTCCTGCCATCATGCATGAGCCTCAGGCGTCGATCCAGACGTATTCGGCAAACGCGTAGCCCATCATGCCGCCAAGCGGGTTGGCCTGAAGGCCCTTCAGCTTTTCGGTGATCGCATCGACATTCGAGATGTAGACCGGAATGATAGTGCCGGCTTCTTCTGCGACCATGACCTGCATCTGGCCGTAGATTTCCTTGCGCTTGGCTTCATCAAGAAGGCCGCGTGCTTCGACCAGCATGCTGTCGAACTTCTCGGACTTGTACTGGCTTTCGTTCCACGGCGCATTGGACGCGTAGAGGAGCGAGAACAGGATATCAGGCGTCGGGCGCGGGTTGATGTTGCCGAAATGGATTGGTGCCTTCAGCCAGTAGTTGGACCAATAGCCGTCATTCGGCACACGCTGGACATCGAGGTTCATGCCGATTTCGGCCGCCGACTGCTGTACGATCGTCGCCATTTCGACGGCCGAGGTGGCAGCGTCGGAGGTGATGATCGGGATCTTCTGGCCGAGCACGCCGGCTTTTTCGAAGTGGAATTTCGCCTTGTCCGGATCGAAGGCCTTCGGCTTGAGTTCCGCATTGTGATAGATGCTGGCAGGGGAAACCGGCTGGTCGTTGGCGACGTCGGCCAAGCCACGCAGAACCGACTTCTGGATCTGTTCGCGGTTGGTGATGTACTTCATGCCCTTAACGAAGTCGGCCTTGTCGCCCGGTGTCATGTCAAGGCGGATATTGAGGTCGGTATAGTTGCCGGATGTGGTCTTGGAGAGGACGAAGCCGGGCTGGCTTTCGACCAGACGCATGGAGCGCGGCTTGATCGAGGCAGCAAGATGGATGTCGCCGGAAAGAAGCGCATTCACGCGGGCGTTGTCGTCCGAGATAGCGAAGAATTCGAACGAGTCCACATGAGCGCCGCCCGACTTGAAGTAGTTCGGGTTCTTGGCGAGAATCGACTTCACGCCCGGTTCGAAAGTCTCGAGCTTGAAGGCGCCGGTGCCGATGCCCTTGGAGAAATCAGTCGTGCCGTCCTGCACGATCATGAAATGGTGCATCGACAGGATGGTCGGAAGGTCGGCATTGGGGTTGGCGAGCGCGATCTCGACCGTTGTCGGGTCAACCGCCTTGACGTCGGTGATCTGCTTGGCGATCGCGTTGACCTTGGAGCCTACGGCCGGATCGAGGTGACGCTTCAGCGAGAAGACAACGTCGGCGGAGGTCAGCGACTTGCCGTCATGGAAGGTAACGCCCGAGCGTAGCTTGACGGTCCAGGTCTTGGCATCTGCGCTTTCGACCTTCTCGGCCAGTTCCATCTGCACGAGGCCCGCCTGATCGAGGAAGGTAAGGCGGTTGTAAAGCGCGCAGCAGCGGACGTAATCGGTGGAAAGAGAGGCTTTCGCCGGGTCGAGCGTGTCGGCTGTAGAGGACGACCAGCCGGCCGCCTTGAGGTTGCCGCCGCTTTTCGGGGTGGCAGCGAGGGCATCGGACGCCCGGCCGAGGATCATGCCTCCGGCGGACATTGCGACGCCGCCTGCAAGCATCATGCTGAGCAGTTCGCGCCGTGTGGCTCCTCGGCGAATGGCATTCTCGACCATTGCGTCGTCGGACGCGGTCCAATTGGTGATCTTGTTATGCATGTCATTCCCCTTTTCACCGTTGGCGGGCGGCCGGTCTTCAGCCGGCTTGGCCCGATGTTACGAAGATCGTTGATGGTCAGTTCTCGTTGGCAATCCTCACGGCTTCGGCCAGTTCGGCCATCGAAGTGAAGTGGTAGTCAGGCTTGGTGAATTCGGCAGGCTCGATAGTGCCGCCATAACCTTTCTGGGCATGCCGGCGCTGGATCCAGCAATTGGTCATGCCGAGCTGACGGGAGATGCCGATGTCATGATATTGGCTCTGGGCGACGTGGAGGATGTCGTCCTTGCTAGCGCCCTCTGAGGAGACGAAGTCGAAGACCTGATGGAAGAAGGCCGGGTCGGGTTTCTCGGTGCCGGTATCATCGGCAGTGAAGGCGGCATGGAATGGATTGCCGAGCTCCTTGGAGAAAAACTCGAATGCCCAGCGACGCGCATTGGTCATCGCGATCAGGCGATAATGCTGCTTCAAGTCGGCCAGGGCCTTTACGCTGTCCGGGAAGGCCTTCCAGGTCTTTGCAGAGTCGCGCAGGCGTTCGCCATGGGCCTGTTCGGCAGGCAGGCCGAGTTTCGGCGCGATCAGGAGATAAACGCGAACAAGATCATCCGGGAAAAGGTCTGTCGCGTCCGAATAGCGGGCTGCGCGGTAGAGCGCCAGTGCTTCTTCGCCATCGACCTCTACACCGTTTTCGGTACCTATTTCCTTGAGGCAGGAGGTCAATCCGCCTTCAAAATCGATCAGCGTGCCAACGACGTCGAAGGACAGATATATGAATGTTTTCAGAGATTTCGTCACGTTAGCATCCCGTTTTATGGGCAATTGGCGCGCTGTGCAGCCGAGTGCCAAAGATTATGCTGTTCCGTGCCCTGTTGTTTTCCCCCGCCCTTTGCAGGTTTTATGGGGTTTTGGGCCTTTGTTAGATTGAAGTTTGACAGTTCGGCCCCGCCATTTTCTCCGAATTGGCGGGGTAGTGCGGCACATAATTCTGAAATTTGCCCGTTGGCGGTACAAGGCCCGGTACGTGATCCAGCCTCAATCCTTCATGGCTCGGCGGACATCGGGATCTTCCAGCGTCTGATCAAGGGTATTTGCCGTACGCTCGATGATCGCATCGATCTCGTCATCCGTGCAGCAGAGCGGTGGAGCATAACCGAGAACGCCATTGGCGAAGGCGCGGATCACAAGGCCATTATCCCAGGCGCGATCGAAGACCCGCCGTGCCGGAGCCGCCTCTACGGGAAGCGGGGTCTTGGCGACCTTGTCGGTCACGAGTTCGACGGCGGCCAGCATGCCGCGTCCGCGAACATCCCCGACCAGAGGATGATCTCTGAGGCCTTCGAGGCCGGCCATCAGCCGTGCGCCAGCTTTGACGCCGTTTTCCAGCAGGCCGCCTTCTTCGTAGAGTTTCAAGACTTCGAGACCGACTGCCGCACTGACCGGATGAGCCGAATATGTGTAGCCGTGGCCGACTGCCGAGGCACCCGCACCATCGGCGATCACCTGATAGACGTGGTCCGCCATGAACACGGCACCCATGGGAACATATCCGGATGTCAGGCCCTTGGCGGTCGTCATGAAATCGGGAACGATTTCGTCTTCGGTGCAGGCGAAGAGTGGCCCGGTGCGACCGAAGCCGGTTATGACTTCATCTGCGACGAACAGGATGCCGTATTCCTTGCAGAGATTGCGCATTGCCTTCAGCCATCCCTTGGGCGGCACGATGACGCCGCCGGAGCCCTGGATAGGTTCGGCATAGAATGCCGCAACCCGATCCGGACCGATCGTCTCGATCTTGTCCTTCAACTGGGCAAGCGAGGCATCGATGATCGCCTGAGGATCCTGGCCGACAGGATTGCGGTAGGGATAGGGCGACGGGATCTTGTGCTGCCATTCGAAGGGAATGCCGAAGCCCGTGTGGAAATTGGTAAGCGCGGTAAGGCCTGCGCCGACTGTCGAGGAGCCGTGATAACCCTGTTCGATGGAGATGAACTGGTCACGCTGCGGCTGACCCCTGGCAATCCAGTAGTAGCGGATGAAGCGGATTGTGCTGTCGACGGCATCAGAACCGCCAAGCGTGAAATAGATATGCTTAAGATCGCCGGGCGCGCGATCGGCCAGTTCCGCTGCGAGGCGGATGGGGGCTTCTGAACCCAGTCCGAAATAGGCTGTCGCATAGGGCAGTTCACGCATCTGGCGTGCCGCGGCTTCGACGATCGAGTCATGTCCGTAACCGGCATTGACGCACCAGAGCCCGGCAAAACCGTCGATCAGCTGATGACCGCGGGCATCCGTGACGGTAGCGCCCTTGGCTGATGCAAGCACCCGCACGCCCTGCTGTTCATGGCCGCGATAGGATGCGACCGGATGGACCAGATGGGCGCGATCGAGTTCGATGAGCGAATTACTGAGCATGATGTTCTCCGGATCAGCCAAGGGCCTGATTGGCAAGGGCAAAGGTTGTCGCCGTAGAGGCGGCGGATTGAATGGAAAGAGGCCGCGACATGGCGATGCCGCCGCCGACATGGGAAAGAGCGTGCTCCGAAAGCCAGGGAGCGAGGCCGGCAGCAGCGATGGTATCGACCCGAACGAAACTGCCGATCCGCTGAGCCAGGAAATGAGACACCAGTGATTGCGCGTCCTTAAGATTGCCGGCGACCACCGGTCCGATGACCTCGCCGCGACCGAAAACACGGATGCAGGCAAAGCCGGTGATTTCACTGTCATTGCGGATGACGGCAAACTCGCCGATCTCGAAGAGCTTGCGCATGAGCGATGTGCGGTCTGCGCCAAAGGCCTGTCTGTCGAGTGCCGTTATCGCGGGCAGGTCACCAGCGGTTACGGCCTGCGTATTGGCCGAAGATCGTGCCGAGGCGACAATCCCTTGGTGCTGGAGGATCGTGCCGGTCTGCCGAAACCCGAGCTTTTCATAAAGAGGAAGCCCGTCGCTGGTGGCGATCAGGCGAAGAGGCCGTGCGCCACCGATAGCCAAGGCCGCATCCATCAGCCGGCGACCGAGGCCGTGGCCACGCATGGCGGAATCGACGATGACCATATTGATCGTCGCACAATCCGAACCATAGGGTGTGACGAGAGCTGTGCCGACCACGTTGCCGTTCTCTTCTACAGCAACCACGCCCTCGCTCAATTGCTGAGCGACCAGCCAGTCTTCCGAACGGTGCGGCCAGCCGGCCTCCTGCGAGAGACGAACGGCCGACGCAAGGTGTTCGGCGGCAAAGGCCTTGATCTCGATGTCACCCATCTGCATGGACGATGCTCCCTTTTCTGCATCTGAGTTTCGGGGGCAATAGGCCGGACGATTATCCGAAGGCGGTGGCTGTAACGATATCTTCCGCCAAAGCGGCGGCTCGTTGCCGCATCTTATGCCGCGCCTTGATCTTGCCGCTGCGTTTCAGGGTGGTTTTGGCCGGGCCTCAGGCCTTGTTTCTGCAAGCAAATGCCAAAGCGAAGGTAGGATACGGAACTTTCTGCTTCGAAAGAGGGGAAATCAGTCGGCATACGCGCGGGAAGCAGCTCTATTATCGATCATCACCCGAAAGGCCAGCCAGGCCTTCCCAAAGGCCCCATGCAAGGATGAAGCGCATGACCACCTTCCGCCCGAAATACATCACCTTCGATTGCCATGGTACCCTGATCAACTTCCAGATGGCGGAAGCGGCGCGCGACCTTTATGGCGACCGTCTCGATGAGCCGGCCATGCTGGAGTTAATCAAGAATTTTGCAGGCTATCGGTTTGATGAGATCATGGGCGCCTGGAAGCCCTATGCCGAGGTTGTCTATAATTCGCTGGAACGGTCCTGCAAGCGCAACGGCGTGACCTTCACGGACGAGGATGCCAAGATGGTCTATGAGCGCGTCCCGACCTGGGGGCCGCATGCGGATGTGCCAGCAGGGCTTGCCAAGGTTGCCAAGGAAATTCCGCTGGTCATTCTCTCCAACGCCATGAACGACCAGATCCCTTCCAACGTCGCCAAGCTCGGTGCTCCATTCCATGCCGTTTATACGGCCGAACAGGCCAATGCCTACAAGCCGCGCTTCCAGGCCTTCGAATATATGTTCGACATGCTCGGCTGCGGCCCGGAAGATATTCTTCATTGCTCCTCTTCCTTCCGCTACGATCTGATGTCGGCCCATGATCTCGGCATCAAGAACAAGGTCTGGGTCAATCGTCGCCATGAGCCGGCCAACCCCTATTACGGCTATACGGAAATCGCCGATATCTCCGGCCTGGCCGGCGTTGTCGGGCTCTAGGAAGGGCCGAGGCTGATGAAATACGTCTCTTATTGGCATGATACGGCATCCCGCTTCGCGGGAGCCGTTCAGGGATCCGTCGAGGGTCATTACGACGTTGCCGTCATCGGCGGAGGATTTACGGGGCTTGGCGCTGCGCGGCAGCTTGCGATGGCAGGCGCCAAGGTCGTCGTACTCGAGCGAGATACCGTCGGTTTCGGTGCCTCGGGGCGCAATGGCGGCCATCTGAACAACGGTCTGGCGCATAGTTACCTTGCCGCCAAGCAGGAACTGGGCAAGGAGCGGGCGATTGCACTTTACAAGGCGCTCGACGATTCCATCGACACGCTTGAGGCAATCATTGCCGAGGAAGGCATAGACTGCAATTTTCGTCGTGCCGGGAAGCTGAAACTCGCTTCCAAGCCGCAGCATTTCACAGGCCTGGCGAAGAACTTCGAGGCGGTGCATGCGGAAGTCGATCCGGACACGGCACTTCTGTCTCCCGCTGATCTGAAAGGCGAAGTCGGCTCTCCCTTCCATGGCGCAATGCTGTCAAAGAAAAGCGCCATGATGCATATGGGACGTTATGCCGTGGGCCTTGCCGAGGCCGCGGCGCGACGCGGTGCAACGATCGTCGAAAATGCCTTGGTGACGGAGCATTCGCAGGCCCGTGGGCGTCATATCCTCAAAACCGCAAAGGGTGTCGTGACGGCCGACAACGTGCTTGTGGCGACAGGTGCCTATACGACGCCAAACTTCGGCTATTTCCGCCGCCGCATCATGGCGGTCGGCAGTTTCATCATCGCGACACGGCCGCTCACCGATGCGGAAGTGGCTGCCACCATGCCCGGTAACCGCACCTGCGTGAACACGATGAACATCGGCAATTACTGGCGCTTGTCGCCGGATAACCGGCTGATCTTCGGTGGCAGGGCGCGATTTTCCGCCACATCCGATCAGCGTTCGGACGCCAAGAGCGGGGAAATCCTGCGCGAAAGCCTGGGCAAGATCTTTCCGCAGCTGGCAAAGGTCGAAATCGACTATTGCTGGGGCGGTCTCGTCGATGTCACCAAGGACCGTTATCCGCGTGCCGGTTACCATGACGGCCTGTGGTACGCGATGGGCTATTCGGGCCATGGCGCCCAGCTTTCCACTCATCTCGGCATGGCGATGGCTGACGCGATCCTTGGCAGACCGGACAGAAACCCGGTGAAGGATCTCGATTGGCCGGCCGTGCCCGGTCACTTTGGCAAGCCCTGGTTCCTGCCGTTTGTCGGCCTGTATTTCAAGATGCTCGACAAGATCCAGTAGGCCAACGCTGGTTCCGTCATCAGTCGTAAAAACAAAAAAGAGTGGGGTTGCGTGCAACTCCACTCTTTTTCGTGACACCTTGAGGTCGGGCTCAGGCGAGCCCGCCGATATGGAAGGTCTTCACTTCCAGATATTCATCGATACCGAGCTGTGATCCCTCACGACCGAGGCCGGATTGCTTGACGCCGCCGAATGGGGCGACCTCCGTCGATATCGCGCCGGTATTCAATCCGACCATGCCGAATTCGAGCGCCTCGCCGACCCGCCATGCCCGCCGGAGACTTTCGGTGTAGAAATAGGCGGCGAGACCGAAGGGCGTGCCATTGGCAATGGCGATCGCCTCGTCTTCCGTCTCGAAGCGGAAGAGGGGAGCAACGGGACCGAAGGTCTCTTCGTTTGCAAGCTGCATGTCCGTCGTTGCGCCGGTCAATACGATCGGAGCGGTATACTGCCCGCTTGCCGGCAGTTCAGGTTTGTCGGAGATGATCGTTGCGCCCTTGGCGAGCGCGTCCTCGACATGGCGATTGATCTTGGCGATGGCCGCCTGGTTGATCATCGGGCCGATCGAAACGCCTTTCTCCGTGCCGGGGCCGACCTTCATGGCATTGACCCGTGCCGTGAGTTTTTCGGCGAAGCGTTCGTAGACGCCGGACTGTACCAGGATCCTGTTGGCACAGACGCAGGTCTGCCCGCCATTGCGGAATTTCGAGATGATCGCGCCTTCGACGGCAAGATCGAGATCGGCATCGTCGAACACGATGAAAGGCGCGTTGCCGCCGAGTTCCAAAGACAGGCGTTTGACGCTGTCGGCGGCGCCGCGCATCAGGAGCGAGCCGACAGGAGTGGAGCCGGTAAAGGAGATCTTGCGCACCGTCTGATTGGCCATGATCTCGTTGCCGATTTCCTTCGGCATGCCGGTAACGATATTGACCACGCCGGCCGGAATTCCCGCCATTTCGGCGAGCACGCCCAGCGCCAGCGCCGAGTAGGGGGTGAATTCGGATGGTTTTACGACGACCGTGCAGCCGGCGGCGAGCGCCGGGGCAATCTTGCGGGTAATCATCGCATTCGGGAAATTCCACGGCGTGATGATGCCGCAGACACCGACGGCTTCCTTCAAGACGATGATGCGGCGATCCGGTGTCGGCGACGGGATGGTCTGGCCGCCGATGCGGCGGGCTTCTTCCGCGAACCATTTGACGAAGGATGCGCCGTAGCGGATTTCGCCGCGCGCCTCATCGAGAGGTTTGCCCTGTTCGGTGGTGAGGATCAGTGCCAGATCCTCGATATGCTCGATCATCAGGCCATACCAGGCTTCGAGCAGCGCTGCACGCTCGGCATGGGTTTTCTTCTTCCATGCCGGATAGGCCTTGTTGGCCGCTTCGATCGCCGCACGCGTTTCGTTACCGCCCATATCCGGAACAGTGCCGACGACCGTCTGGCTGGCCGGGTCGGTGACGTCGACCGTCTTGCCTGATCGGGCAGAGACCCATGTTCCGCCGATCAGGCCTTCCTGCCGAAACAGGGACGAGAGGTTCAAATTCTGCATTGGTCCGGTCCTCGGTAATGTTAGATCGCGGCATGCAGCGCGCTGGTGATGGCGTCCGTCCCGTCCTTGCCGGGGACGCTACCGATGCCGCTTGCGGTGGTAGCCTCGACCGCCTTCATGATCGTGGTGGCGGCTTCCTTTTCTCCCAAATGGTCGAGCATCATGGCGCCGGACCAGACCGTGGCGATCGGATTGGCGATGCCGAGATGGGCGATATCGGGAGCGGAGCCGTGTACCGGCTCGAACATTGACGGGGCGTTGCGCTCGGGATTGATATTGGCGGAAGCGGCAAAGCCAAGTCCGCCCTGGATGGCAGCGCCAAGATCGGTCAGGATATCGCCGAACAGGTTGGAGGCAACCACGACGTCGAGGCTTTCAGGCGCCATCACCATGCGTGCTGCCATGGCGTCGATATGATAGCTGGTGACCTCGACATCCGGATATTCGGCGGAAAGTTCTTTCGTCACGTCGTCCCAGAACACCATCGAATATTTCTGGGCGTTCGATTTGGTGACGGATGCAAGCTTGCCGCGACGGCTGCGTGCTTGTTCGAAGGCAAAACGAAGGATACGTTCCACGCCTCTACGGGTGAAGATCGATGTCTCGACGGCGACTTCGTCGGAACTGCCCTGGTGGATGCGTCCGCCAGCACCCGAATATTCGCCCTCGGTATTCTCGCGGATGCAAAGGATATCGAATTGCGTCGCTTTGAGCGGGCCTTCCACGCCCGGCAGCAGGCGATGCGGGCGGATATTGGCATATTGCACAAAGCTCTTGCGGATCGGCAGAAGCAGCCCGTGCAGCGAAACCGAATCCGGAACCTCTGCGGGCCAACCGACAGCACCGAGCAGGATGGCGTCGAAGCCGCGCAGGATCTCGATGCCGTTGGCCGGCATCATCGCACCGGTCTCCTTGTAAAAGGCGCAGGACCAGGGGAACTCGGAGCCCTTCAGGCCAAAACCGTGCTTGCCGGCGGCCTTTTGCAGCACCGACCAGGCGGCTGCAGTCATGTCGCGGCCAATGCCGTCGCCGGGGATCAGGGCTATCGTGTGTGTCTTCATGTTCTTCATCCTCAGAGGCTGATCAGGACGCTCTTGCTTTTTCGATTGGCCTGGAATGCTTCCCGGCCGAGATCCTTGCCGATACCTGACTGCTTGTAGCCGCCTGTCGGCAAAATATGGTCGCGCGAACGGCCGTAGCGGTTGACCCAGATCGTGCCGGCCTGCAGGCGGCGGGTGAGCCGGATTGCGCGCGAAAGATCGCTGGTGAAGAGGCCGGCGGCCAGCCCATAGCTCGGGTGATCGGCAAGCGCCATGGCTTCTTCCTCCTCTTCGAATGTCTGTATGGTCAAAACAGGCCCGAAGATCTCCTCGACCACCGCCGGAGACGTCTGGTCGATGCCGGTCAGGAGCGTTGGCGCGTAGAAATAACCGGGTAAATCCATGGAACTGCCGCCCGTCAGCCGTTCCGCGCCGGCTGCGACCGAGGCGGTGACGATGTCATCGATGCGCTGGCGCTGCCTGTCGGAGATGATCGGTGAATACTGGCTTGCCGCATCCCAGGTCGGGCCTGGAACAATGGTCTTCATCCGTTTCAGGATGGCTTCGATAAGCCGAGCGGAGGCGTTCTTTTCGACGATCAGCCGGGATCCTGCAACACAGGCCTGTCCGGCATTGCTGGTGATGCTTGCCGTCACCGCCGCAGCCGCCTTCTCGATATCTGCATCTGCAAAGACGATCTGCGGGCTCTTGCCGCCAAGCTCAAGGGTCATCGGCTTTATGCCGGTGCGGGCGATATTCTCCATTATCGCCGAGCCGGCGCGCGTCGAGCCGGTAAAACTTACCTTGGCAATGTTGGGGTGCCCGGTAATGGCGTTGCCGGTGGTCATTCCGTCGCCGAGCACGATGTTGATCAGGCCCGCCGGTATGCCGGCCCGAACTGCGAGTTCAGCAAGATAGAGCGTCGAAAAGGGTGTCATCTCGGACGGCTTCAGGACAACGGCATTGCCGGCGGCAAGTGCCGGGCCGAGTTTCCACGCCGCCATGTTGATCGGGAAATTCCATGGGGTGATGGCACCGACCACTCCATAGGGTTCCGTCATGATCATGCCGAGATTGCCATCGTCGGTCGGCACCAGCTCGCCGCCTTCCTTGTCGGCGAATTCGGCGAAGAAGCGGATCTGCTCGGCGGAGACCGCGATATCGCCCGAGACCAGCTGACCGACTGGGCGGGTGGAGGATATGGCCTCCAGCCGGGCCAGCCTTTCCGCCTCCTGCTCGATGAGATCGGCCCAGCGATGCAGGAGGTTCAGTCGCTCGCGCGGGCGGAGGCCGCCCCAATTGCTGGTTTTCAGCGCCGATTTCGCGGTCTGGACTGCCTGATCAACGACATCGGCGTCGGCAACCGGGCAGCCGGCATAGTTTTTCCCGTCAGATGGCCGTTGCATCGGGATCATGCCCTCGGCCGAGATAAGCCGATCACCGATAAAATGCCCCACAGGCAAGGTCAGGCTGTCGGGATCGAAACTCAGGCTCATCGCTATGCCTCCGGTTACGTGACGACAATACCGTCGTTTGCGCAATGCTTGTCCATGGGGTCTCGGCACATGGCCGAATGCGGCGCGGCTTGACCATCAAACCGCGCCGCCTGCATTCGTGTCAGGGCGTGACCGTGATATAGATCTTGCGAACTGTTTCGATGGTCTTCCAGACACCGACGAAACCCGGCTTCATGACAAAGCTATCGCCGGCCTTGTAGACGACCGGCTCGCCATCCTCGGGGGTGATTTCGACGATGCCGGAAATGATGTGGCAGAACTCGAAGGTCTCGCCCTTGATCGAGTGGGTGAGACCGGGGGTCGCTTCCCAGACACCGGTGTGGATAAGCTCGCCATGTGCTTCATCCTGCGCCCATGTCTTGAACTGCGGGTCGCCGGAAATCAACCTTTCAGGCGTGGGGCGTCCTTCACGCGGGGCGAAGGACGGGTTGGTTTCGATGGTCTTGAGGAGCGACATGGTTGTCCTTTCGATGTCGAGGTTTCAATATCCGCGCTGTCTGTCGACGAGGCCGACCGGATCCAGTCCGGCGCGAAGCCTCTTGATATTGTCGATCACGGCACGCGCGGCCGTATGGGGTTGGGTGATGCTGGCGATATGCGGCGTGAGCAGGATTTTCTCATGCCGCCAGAATGGATGGCCGGCCGGGAGCGGCTCCGGGTCTGTCACGTCGATCACGGCTGCCGAAAGCTGGCCGTTATCAAGGGCGGACAGCAATGCATCATGATCGAGTTGTGGGCCGCGTCCGACATGCACGAGGCCTGCACCCTTGGGCATCGCGTTGAAGATATCGGAGTTCAGGAAGCCGCGTGTCTCGTCGGTCAGGGGAAGCAGACAGATGAGAATGTCGGTTTCGGACAACATGGCCTTCAGACCATCCGCGCCGCTGTAGCAGCGAACTCCATCGATGCTGCGCTCCGACCTGTTCCAGCCGGCAAGAGGAAAGCCAAAGGGCTTCAGGCGATCGAGCACGGCCTGGCCGAGATTGCCGAGGCCGAGGACGCCGATACGGCGTTCGCCGGCCTGTGGTTGCGGCAATACTTTCCACGCTTCGGCCTTCTGCTGCAGCAGATAGGCGGGAAGGTTGCGGTGAAGCGCGAGCACGCCGAGCAGCACATATTCCTGCATCATCCGCACGATGCCTTCTTCGACCATCCGCACGATCTTCACATGCTCTGGCACCGAGGCCGCGCTGAACTGGTCTATGCCGGCGCCAGTGGAAAACAGCACTTCGAGGTTGCGGTAACGTGCAAGGTTTTCCGGAACAGTCCAGGTGATGAGGTAACGAACGGCGTCGGGATCGACGGTCGAAGGATCCATGGAATAGGGCAGGTCAGGAAGGTCCCGGGCAAAGGCGTCCCGGAAAATCTGGCCGCGCACGGCGTCTGAGTGGAAAAGGAAGGTCATGATGCTGTTCCCATCTCAAGTTTGCCGGCAGCATATCTGGCCGTGCATCTCGATCATCGTCTGGCAAGCAGCCAGTTCGCTCGTCAGGATGAATTCGTTCGGCTTATGGGCGCGGGCGATATCCCCCGGCCCGCAGACGATCGCGTCGATGCCTGCCTGCTGATAGAGACCTGCCTCCGTGCCATAGCTGACCGCGGCGAGCGGCTCGATGCCGGTTAGGTCTTCTAGAAGGGCCGCGAGCGGTGACGAGGAGGCAAGCAGAAGGGCAGGGTAGGCGCTGAGCAATTGCCAGTCGACTTCGAAACCTCTGGCGGTGAGTGCTGCTGCTGCCGTTCGCACGGGAGCAAGCAGTGTCTGCGGTTCCGCGGACGAAATGGCTCGTGCCTCTATCTCAAGCGAGCAGTGGTCCGGAATGACGTTGACGGCCTGGCCACCGCGGATCGTTCCGACGGAAATGGAGGAATAGGGCGGCTCGAATTCTCTTTCGAACGGACCGTTTGTCAGCTCCGCTGTCGCAGCGACGGAGGCCTGCAATACTTCGGTCATCGCATGAATAGCATTGAGGCCGAGATCGGGCCTCGAGGAATGTCCCGTTCGCCCCGTGATCGTGAGCCGGGCTGCAGCTTTTCCCTTGTGCGCAAGGATCGCCTGCATGCCGCTCGGTTCTCCGATGATGGCGCCGAGCGGGGCCAGGCAAAGGTCCGGCAGCCGGGCAAGCAGATGCGGCACACCCCGGCAACCGGCTTCCTCGTCATAGGAGAAAGCAAGATGGATCGGGCGTGCAAGGGGGGCAGCGACCAGCGCGGGAACGGCTGCCAGAACAGCTGCCAGAAAACCTTTCATGTCGCTGGTGCCGCGGCCATACAGCTTTTCGCCATCGGCTCTCAATGCGAAAGGATCGCTGTTCCATCCAGCCTCGCCGGCCGGCACCACATCCATGTGACCTGATAGAATATAGCCGGACCTGTCGGCCGGGCCGATCGTGGCGAAAAGATTGGCGCGGTCACCCTCGGGGCCTGCAAGCATATGCGACTTGATGCCGAACGAGGAGAGATAAGCCGCGATCCATTCAACGATATCGTTGTTGGGCGTGCCGACAACTGAAGGGAAACCAACCAGTTTTTCCAGAATCTCGTAGGTGCGCATCGATCTTGCCGTCATGCCCAGTTGTTATGTGCCGTAATGGCGGCATCTCCCCGATTTGAAGACCAAGGTTAGTCGTCGGGAAAAGGGATGGCTGCTGAAAGTCGAAGGGATACGGTGCAATCTTGTGCCGAAACTCATCTTCGCAGTGAAATGTTTCGCCGGGAGCGGGCTAACATAATCACTGGGAGTGATGGGCTTTTTACCGGGCCTGCAAGAAAGTCCTGTCGCGGCTGGGTGAAGGATGAATACGAAGATACCACAGACATTGCACGTCGATGCGTTCGAGATGCGTACGGCTGACATCGCGGATGTTGAGCTTTCACAACTTCAGGCATTGTCGATTTCCGTCGGATGGCCGCATCGGGCGCCCGATTGGCAGCACGCACGCGATGTCGGCCACGGCTTCGTCGCGCTTGACGAGATCGGGCGAATATCCGCATCCACCATGTGGTTTCCTCATGGAGATCAGTTCGCCACTTTCGGCATGCTGATTACCGCCCCTCGACTGCAGGCGAACGGCGCTGCGAGATGGCTGATGGAACGTGTGCTTGCGGATTGTTCCGGCCGGCATATTCGTCTCAACTCGACCCGTGAGGCACGCCGCCTTTACGTCTCGTTCGGCTTTCGCCCGCAACGGACGATATTTCAATGTCAGGGCGAGGCCGTTGCGCCGCCAGAAACCGCCGCAATCGCCGACGGACTGACGCTCAGACGCCTGGATCGCGCCGATATTGAAGCGGTGATTGCGCTCGATACGCCCGCCTTCGGTGCGGAGCGACGGGTTCATCTCATCCGTCTGCTTGAAAGCTCGATCTGCTACGGTCTTTATGACGGCGACCGGTTGATTGCCTATTCGATGAGACGCCGGTTCGGGCGCGGGCATGTGATCGGCCCGATCGTCGCGTCCTGCGATGCGGATGCCATCGTCGTGACACGTCCGCAAATCGTTGCGCATGTCGGGAGTTTCCTGCGGATCGACCTTCGTTTCGAGACCGGCGACTTTGCGAATTTTGTCCAGCAGTCCGGCATGTCCGTCTACGACACGGTCAAAACGATGGTGACATCCGAGGCTGCGAGTTATGGCGAAAGCGACGGCGGCCGGCCAATTGTTTATGGGTTGGCTTCGCAATCCTTCGGCTGAAGATGCGCGTTAGCGGAACTGCCTGATGGAAGCATTCGGGCCTGCGTTACCGCTGGTCCCAGCGGTCACGCATCTCGTAATAGAGAACGGCGAGGGGCAAAAACCAAGGCTTGCCGTAATAGAGATGACGGCTGCGGAAGGGCAGATCTGCGTAGGCACTCGGTTCATCTTCGATACCCAGCATGCGTTGGGCTATCTTGTGGCCTAACCAGCTGGCGCGCGCGATGCCGGTCCCGTTATAACCACAGGCATAATAAACGCCTTCATGTTGACCGAGATGCGGCAGCTTGTCGAAGGTGAAACCGGTCTGGCCGTGCCAATAGTGGGAAATCCCTGCGTCCGCCAGTTCGGGAAAAACCTGCAGCATCTGTTTACGCAGATGCGCGGCATTCGTTTCCACTACGTCCTCACCGGTAACCTTGAGCACCCGGCCGCCAAAGAGGATGCGCGTCCCGTCCGGCGATGGCCGGAAATAGGTGACGACACGCTGGCTTCCGGCAAGCATGCGCCGCTTCGGCATCAATTGGCTCATGACGGCGGATGGCAGAGGTTCGGTTGCTATGATTGCACTGCGGATCGGGATGATACGGCGCTGCAGGAAAGGATAGAGCGGGCCGGTATAACCGTTCGTGGCGAGCAGAACCTGCTTTGCTTCGATCTGCCTCTTGCCGTCCGACACCCTGAAGCCTGTCGATTGCCATTCGAGTGCCGTCACGCGCACGCCAGCAACGATTTTCACGCCCGCTCGTTTGACAGCCTGTGCCAGGCCTGCAACGTATCGGGCCGGATGTAACCCGGCATAGCCGGGAATGGCGAGGCCTCCGTGATAGAAGTCTGTGCCTATCTCGCCGTGTTGTTCCGCACGTGGCACGAGATAAGCATCACAGGGCATGACCTTGCGGATGCGCTCCAGCTGCGCGCCCATCGCATCGTAAGCACGCGGTGTAACAGCGCCGCGGAAATATCCGACGACTGCCAGATCGCAATCGATTTTCTCCCGGCCGACGACATCCGTTACGTGCTGCAGAGCCTGAAAGCTCTCGGTGACGATTGCCCTTGCCTTGTCGGCACCATAGGCCATGGCCGTGTCGAATGTTGCCCAGCCCGGTCCCAGCATGCCTCCGTTTCGTGAAGAGGCGCCCCAGCCGGGGGCTTCGGCGTCCAATACGGTAACCTGTCGGCCTGCTCTGGCAAGCGTAAGGGCCGCATTGAGGCCGGTGAAGCCGCCCCCGATAATGACCACCTCGCTATGGGAAGGCAGATCCGCTTCCAGGGTTGCTGTCGGTTTCGCATCCTCCCACCAATAGGGTTCATTAACGGCATCATGGGTGAAAAAGCGGCTTTTCAGCTTCGTCATGGCCGTTACGCTTCTAGAACGCGTCGCAGGAAATCCTGCGTGCGCGGGTTTTGCGGACGGCTCAGCACTTCTTCGGGAGGACCCTGTTCGACCAGGACGCCACCGTCGAGAAAGAGCACGCGATCGGCAACTTCCCGTGCAAAGCCCATCTCATGCGTAACGACAACCATGGTCATGCCTTCCGCGGCCAATGATCGCATGACGGCAAGAACCTCACCGACGAGTTCGGGATCGAGCGCGGATGTCGGTTCGTCGAACAGAATGGCGTCCGGCTGCATTCCGAGCGCCCTGGCGATGGCGACACGCTGCTGCTGGCCACCCGACAGTTGGGGCGGATAGCTGTCTGCCTTCGCCGCAAGCCCGACGCGTGTCAGCAATTCGCGAGCGTGCTCAAGCGCTTTCTCGCGCGGTTCGTTCTTAACGTAGATCGGCCCTTCCGCGACATTCTCGAGCGCCGTCATATGAGGGAAGAGGTTGAAGCGCTGAAACACCATGGCCACCCGGGTGCGGATGCGCTTGATACTTTTGCTGGCGGTATCGACGCGATCGCCATGAACCCTGATCTCGCCGCCCTGATAGGTCTCAAGCCCGTTGATGCAGCGAAGCAAGGTCGATTTGCCGGATCCCGAAGGGCCGATGATGCAGACGACCTCGCCCTTTTTCACCGAGAAGGAAATGTCGTGGATGACTTCGATCGTGCCGAAACTCTTGCGGATGTTCTTCAGTTCGATGATGCTCATCGCGATTTCCCCAGACGTCGTTCAAGCCATGAATTGAAAGCCGTCAGCGGCAGGCTCATGGCAAGATAGATGAATGCGACAAGTGTGAAGATGATCGTGTTCTCGAAGGTCGAGGACGCAAGCAACTTTCCTTGCAGCGACAGCTCCGCGACGGTGATCGTTGAAGCGAGCGAGGAATCTTTGAGCAGCATGATCATCGTGCTGCCGTAGGGTGGTAATGCAACACGGATCGCCTGGGGCAGGATGATCCGTCGCATCAGCAGGCCCCAGCCCATGCCGATCGAAAGCGCCGCTTCCGTCTGGCCCCGGTCGATGGCTTCTATGCCTGAGCGGAAGACCTCCGCCATGTAAGGCGAATAGGCTATGCCCAGGCCGATTATGGCTGACTGAACGGCCGTCAGCGACAGGCCGAGATCCGGCATGACGAAGTAGATGTAGAACAGGATCACCATTCCGGGGATGCCGCGGACGATGATGATGATCGTACTGGCGGTAAAGGCAAGCGGCACAATGCCGCTCACCCGCATCGAGGCCCAGACCAGACCGAGCACGGTCGCAAGTACAAATGCTCCAATGGTCACGAGCACGGTCAGATAGACGCCCTGCATCAGGATCGGCAGATAGCCGGGCGCCTGCTCGAAGAAATGAGACATGATCTTTGTTGCCGAGTCTTAGAGGCCCCACTTCTTCTTTATCGCGTCGAAGCGGCCGTCCTCTTTCATCTTGGCAAGCCCGGTATTGATCTTTTCCAGAAGCTCGGCATTGCCCTTGGTGACCGCGATATTGATCGGACCGACGACAGCCGGCTTGTAGGATTGAACGAGGCGAAGTCCCGGGAAACGTCCCTGAGCAATGTTATAGGCGAGAATCGGATAGTCGCCGACGCCGCCGTCGAGGCGACCATTGGTGACATCGCGTAGGATGTCGGGCAGAGATTCATACGCGTTTACCTCAGACGGCGCGCCGGATGATTTCATGTAATCGATGTAGCGGGTGCCGACCTGAGCCCCGAGCTTCTTGCCCTTGAGATCCTGGACGCTGGTGTAATCGGTCGTGTCCTTGTCAGATACGACCAGGCCTTCGCCATAGGCGTAAACATCCTGGCTGAAGTCGACGACTTTGGCGCGCTCGGGCGAGCCATACATGGCCGCCGAAATGATATCGATCTTGCCGGAGGTCAGCGCGGCGATCAGCGCCGAGAACTGCATCGGCTGGATCTCGATCTTGAATCCGCCGTCCTTGGCGATCCCCTCGATGACATCCACCATCACTCCCTGGATGGTATTGGTTTTAGCATCGAGGAAGGTGAAGGGAGTACCCGTCGGTGTCGACCCGACCTTATAGACCGTCTGCGCCTGAGCTGTATGCGCGGCGACTGCGAAAGATATGGCGACCAGAGTTGTCTTGAACCACATTTTACATGTTCCCTTTTTATATTTTTCAAGAAAATGCATCGCGGATTATCTCCGACAGACAAACGTAATCTCTCGGAAACATTGTTGCGTGTGCAGAGCATTGAAGCCCGGTGCAGGATTATAAAAATCGTCCGGTAGGACAGAGTGTCTCATCTCGGAATCGTACGATGTTGCGAATGGCGAATACTTCACAGCAGATAATGCTGAATCATGAGCTCATTCCAAATTCATTGGGATGACCGCGCATTTGATTTATCAATTCCGCATGGCTGGGTGATGGTCGCGCGAGCTTGTAAGATAACTTCCATGGATAAGAATTCACGCCGCATGATTTCATCCAACACAGCGGTTTGCTGCCTGAAAGGTATGGTCAAAAGTTCGTATCTCCTTAATGGCTTAATTACGCTCTGACCCGCAGCGAGTTTTCCGGAGGCCGTCAAAGCATACACGGAGGAAATGAACCGGCTGATCCGGGATCGCCGCGCGCAGGCGCAGAACGATCGGAAGTCGCTCGCCAAGGTCGAGAAGGCCATCGCCGGCATCATTGCGGCCATCGAGGACGGCGTGACCAGCCGTCCTTGAAAGCCCGCATGGACGACCTTGAGCGATAGAAGGCGGAGATCGTCGCCCGCCTTGGGCGAGTGCCGGCGGACATGCCGGATATTAACCTTAATCTCGCCGACTTCTACTGCCGCCGCGTTGAGCGTCAGTCCGACATTCTCAGCGACCCGGACGGCGGCAGGCAGGCGGCGGAAGCTCTCCGCTCACTCATCAGGGAAATCGTCCTTACCCCCAGAGCCGAGGGAACACAAAGGCAACCCGGTCTTATGGCAGAGGTCGAAGCCTGCCTCCGCAAACAATATTCCCGGAATAAGATCGATCCTCCTCGCGAAAGCCCGATCGGCGCCATCCGGAGCGAAAAATATTATGTACTCTCCTGCCTTTCCGCAGGCACGTCTGCCCTAACAATCTCGCAAAAGTTCAGCTTCCGCTGGCCCAAAATTCCTGTGCACCTCAATTTACATGCAGAGGGCTAGTATCTCAGTTCGGTGCCTACTGCCTCGGTGGAGTCGGGTGCGTGGTCAGCCATACCGCGTCCTATCCGGCGATAGTGGAAGGCATCCCCTCCGGGCGCCGTTGCTTCCTCGATCAAGGCTGCCATGCGCGCGTGCAATGGAGATTTGATGCAGGCGGGATCGGTGGCGGCAGCGTTTCCTGCAATCGCCATCGCCTGACAGCGACAGCCGCCCCAGTCTATTTCCTTGCGGTCGCAGGTGCGGCAAGGCTCTGCCATCCAGTCCGTGCCTCGAAAGGCGTTGAATGCCGGGGAACCGTGCCAGATGTCGGTCAGGCTTTTTTCGCCGAAACGGTCGAAAACGAGACCGGGTATGGTGCCAGCCGCATGACACGGAAGAACAGTGCCGTCCGGCGCCACCATGAAGGCGTCGTGTGCCCAGCCGCCCATGCAGGGCTTGGGGTAAACCGCAAAATAATCGGGTGTGACGAAATCGATAGCGAGAATGCCGTGAAGCCGTTCCTGCGCTTCCTGCACGACATTCACCTGGTGTTCCACGGCGGCACGGTCCGGCATCAGGGTATTGCGGTTGAGAAGCGCCCAGCCGGCATATTGAACATTGGCGATCTCCAGCCTCTCGGCGTCAAGTTCGAGCGCCAGTTCGATGAAGGCCGGGATCTCATCGATATTGTGGCGGTGGATAGGAGCATTGATCGTCAAGGGCAGGCCAGCTGCACGCACCTGTTCGGCTGTCCCGATCTTCTTGACATGCGCATCGCGATAATTGCCGATCTTTTCGGTGGTGGCGGCGACAGCGCCTTGAAAACTGATCTGGACATGATCCAGCCCGGCTTTCGCCAGATCGTCGATCCGTCCTTCACGAATACCGACGCCGGCGGTGATCAGGTTTGTATAGACGCCGCGATCGCTCAGGCGGCGGACCAGAGTTTCGAGATCCGGCCGTAGGGTCGGTTCACCTCCTGACAGATGGATCTGGAGCACGCCGAGATCGGTAGCCTGGTCGAACAGGGACAGCCAGTCTTCCGTTGCCATTTCACGGTTTGCCTTCAGAAGTTCGAGCGGGTTCGAACAATAGGCGCATTGAAGCGGACATCGATGCGTCAACTCGGCCAGCATGCCGATCGGGGGAAGAACCGCTTCGGTCATAACGTCACCAGCGAACGGTCCGACCAGTCCTGCAGAAAGGTTTGGACGTCGGAAGTTATGTCTTCGATGGATGCGTCATATTGCATCGACAGTTCCTCCAGGATCTGGGTCACCGAATGCGTGCCGTCACAGAGGTTGAGAATATCGAGGCTCACCTCATCCGGCCAGAACACCTTTTCCGGCGACAGCAAAGCCCAAGCCTGCCGTACCGTGTCATATTGCAGCCGCACATGCGGCTTCAGCGTCGGTGTCGACCCGGAAGAAAGTACGATGCGCTGCCTTTGCGGTCTCATCATGGCTGTTTCGGATCAAAGGCGCCCGGCGGAATGTGGCCGTGATCGCCGTAAGCCTGTTCCAATGCGTCGAGCATGGCCCAGAGTAGATCGCATTTGAAGACGAGCGCATTGATCACCGCCTGCTGTTTTTCGGGCGTATGAGCATGTTGTCGCACATAGGCGAGCGCATAATCGGCATCACGCGAAGCCTGCACCGGCCTCGGCTTGAAATATTCGAGAATATCCTCGGTGACGTAATCATACTTCGCGAGCATGGCGGGAACCCGCTCGCCGATGATGACGGGTGAAAAAAGCTCGGTCAGGGAAGACGCCACCGCCTCCAGTAGGCTTTTATCGGTACAGAAGGACAGATATGCGCCGACGGCGAAGCGGGTGGCCGGCAGTGCGCCCTGCTGGCTCGCCACAAAATCCCGATCAAGTCCGAGCCCAGTTGCAAGTTTGAGCCATCGGGCAATGCCGCCATTCCAGCCGTCACTGCCGTCGTGATCCTCTATCCGCTTTCGCCATTCGGCCCGAAACGCGGGATCTTCCGCATGCGACAGGATCATCGCGTCCTTGCGGGGGATAACAGCCTGATAACAATAGCGGTTTAGCGCCCAGGCCCGTAACTGCCCCTTCGAAAGCTGGCCCGAGGTCATCTTGTGATGCAGCGGGTGGCGGTTGTGATAACGGGAAAGGCCGATTTCGCGCAGGATGCCCTCAAGTTCATCCGCTGTCAGTCCATTGTGTGCGGCATCGGCGAACTCGTTCACAGGCGGATCTCCATTCCGTCGTATCCAATTTCCCAGCCGCCTTTGTGCACTGCCGCCGCTTCGGGCGAACGATTGTCCAGGATGGGATTGGTGTTGTTGATATGCACATAGATCCGCCGTCCGATCGCAAGATCGGACAGAGCATGCATCGAGCCGTCATCGCCGGAAATATGCAGGTGGCCCATGCGTTGTCCGGTTTTCGAGCCGACCCCGGAGGTCAGCATCTCGTCATCGGTGTAAACTGTTCCATCGAAGAGAAGGCATGAGGCCTGATCCAGGCGCTGTCTGAGGTCGCCGTCGATACGGGCGCAGCTAGGAATGTAAAAGACGGCCGACACGGCGTTTCCAGACGTGATCTTCAGGCCGATCGTATCGCCCTCTTCGGTCCCGAAACCTTGTTCGGCCTTGGCCTGATCTTCCAGAAAAAGGGCAATCTTGCCGGGCACCGCGAATGCTTCCACCGAAATGCCGGTTGGCCTGTTCTGCCAGTCCAGAATGGGAGAGATTTCATGCAACTTCAGTTCACGACGCTCGACCAAGGCCGGATCGACCACGTTGAAGATCGCATTCTGCTCCAGCACCGCAAGAACGCGTGCCGTGGCATAGATGACGAACCGCTCCCGCTCCCGCAGGTTGAGCAGACCGGCAATATGATCGACATCCGCATTCGTCAGCACCACGGCGGAGATTGGGGTGGAACGCGGTGGGGCGTTTTCGGCCGGCTGCAGTTCCGGCGTCGCTGCAATCTGCTGTCGGATATCCGGCGACGCGTTGAACAGCACCCACCGCGCTTCGTCGGCGCTAGCGGCAAGACTCGATTGGGTTCTGGGGCGGATGTTTTCCACGCCTTTTCGGGCATCGCGGCTCAAATGAAAATTACAGTTCCACTGGGGGAAGCCACCTCCGGCGGCGGACCCCACAACCTTCAGGTACATGAAACCCTTCCCCTGACGAAATCTCGCCACGGCTCAATATCATATCTGAAAGACGCCCCATCCGGGCTCCGGATGAGGCTGCTTTAACTGCTTATTTTTTCGACGGAAGTTGTGCGGGAAAGTATCGTGACATTTCCATTCCGACGGGGACGGTGCACATCGTCGGTTTCTTCCAGATCTTCTTCATAAGTTTCTCCTCCTCATAAAGGGCCTCTTCGGCCAAGATCATCATACGCGCAATCCTGCGATGTACAACTGTAGATGAATGCGAAGTTTAGAGACAGCTTCACATTTACAGGTTGTAATCCGATGCGTCTGCGCTAATCTGACCAAGGCACCGATAATCCATGGCAGATCCGAACAGTATCGGAGATGTGTGTTCTTTTGCGAGCATATAGGATGTGTGGTGGCTGTTTTCGTCTTTTTACTCATTTCAATTTTTCTTGCGGTTTTGCCTCTCGCAGAGGTTCGCGCACAAGCTTCATCCAAACCCGGAACAGCAGGTCAGGTGCTGCCTGAACCTGAGGTATACAAAGTCAGGCTCGGCTACATTCGCGCCTATGCGCCGCAACTGGCGCTGTCAGTTCTCGATGTACCACCGCGCGACGAAGGGGTGGCGGGCGCGAGCGTCGCCATATCCGACAACAACACGACAGGTCGTTTTCTGGGACAGAAATTCTCGCTCGATGTGGTCGAGGTGAAGCCGGATTCAGACGTGCTTGCCGTTTTCGACGCGATGGTGGGCAAGGGGATCTCGACAATTCTTGCAGATCTTTCCGCAGGGCAGCTTCTGGCGCTGGCGGATGCAGCCCAGGCCAAAGGAATAATCGTCTTCAATGTCGGCGCCACGGACGACCGGTTGCGGGAAGAGGATTGCCGCGCAAACGTCTTTCATACGGCACCGACGCGCAGCATGCTGGCAGACGGACTGGCGCAATACCTGATCTGGAAACAATGGCGGCGCTGGGCGCTGATTTATGGTTCGCATGAAGGTGACCGGCTGTTTGTCGACGCTTTGCGCCGGGCGGCCGAGCGGTTCGGCGCGGAGATTGTCGCGGAAAAAGAATTTGCCGATACCGGTACGGCGCGACGAACCGATAGCGGCGTGGTGCAGATCCAGCGGCAAATGCCGGTGTTTACGCAGGGGCTGGCCGAGCATGATGTTCTGCTGGTCGCCGATGAAAGCGAGGTTTTCGGCACCTATGTGCCGTTTCGCACCTGGCAGCCACGACCGGTGGCCGGCACCGCAGGGCTGATGCCTTCCGCCTGGCATCCGGCCAGCGAGCAATGGGGCGGCACACAAATCCAGAATCGTTTTCTCAAGGCCACGGGACGGCGGATGCTATCGAAGGATATGTCTGCTTGGACGGCAGCACGCATCGTCGGCGAGGCGGCAACGCGTACGCGCAGTGCCGATCCGGCCGAGATCGTCGGTTTTATCCGTTCCGACGAATTCTCCATTGCAGCCTTCAAGGGGCAGAAGCTGACCTTTCGGCGCTGGAATTGGCAGTTGAGGCAGCCAATCTTCCTCGGCGATGGACGATCGGTGGTGTCGACCTCACCGCAGGAGGGATTTCTGCATCAGTTCTCCGAACTCGATACATTGGGCGTCGATAAGCCGGAGACGAGGTGCGTGCTGAAATGAGGTGACAACAGAGGAGCCTTGGGAGGGGCTGATATGCAGAAAAGACCGACTTCAGTCGCCATTACGTTTGCTTCGCTGCTATGCGGCGGACTGATGGGCGCACAGCCGGCCGAAGCCTTCATGGCCTATGTGTCGAACGAGAAGGACAATACGGTGACCGTTGTCGACACGGCAACCGGGACTGTGGTGAAAACACTTCCCGTCGGGCAGCGGCCGCGCGGCATCACCATCTCGCACGACGGCAGGTTCATCTATCTCTGCGCCAGCGATGACGACACGATCGAGGTGATCGATACCGAGACGCTCCAGATCGTCGACACGCTTCCCTCCGGGCCGGACCCGGAACTGTTCGTTCTCTCGCCGGATGGCAAAACGCTTTATGTCGCTAACGAGGACGACAATCTGGTCACCGTCATCGACATCGAAAGCCGCAATGTGCTGGCGGAAATCCCCGTCGGCGTGGAGCCGGAGGGCATGGGCATCAGTCCCGACGGCAAGACCATGGTCAACACGTCGGAGACGACGAACATGGCGCATTTCATCGATACCGACAGCCATGAGATCACCCATAACGTGCTGGTGGATGCGCGGCCGCGTTTCGCCGAATTCAAACCGGACGGATCGGAAGTGTGGGTGAGTGCGGAGATCGGCGGTACGGTTTCGGTCATCGACAATGCCAGCCGGGAAGTGAAGCAGAAGATCACTTTCGAGATCGCCGGCCTGCGCTCCGAAGCGATCCAGCCGGTCGGCGTGCGCATCACCGCCGATGGCAAGAAAGCCTATGTGGCGCTGGGACCGGCCAACCGCGTCGCGGTGGTCGATACGGCCACCTACAAGGTGAAGAAATATGTGCTGGTCGGCCAGCGCGTGTGGCAGCTCGCTTTCACACCGGACCAGAAGACGATCATCAGCACCAATGGCGTTTCCAACGACATTACTTTCATCGACGTGGCGAGCGACGAACCGGTGCAATCGGTGACGGTGGGAGCGATGCCGTGGGGCGTGGTGGTTTCGCCAAATTAGGAAATCGGGATAACGGGAGGAGGAAAGTATGCTGGATTATCGGACATTGGGGTTGGTCGCCTTGGCGGCTGTGTTTCTGTCTGTGGGCGTCGGCTTTGCGCAGGACAAGGATGATGATGACGACGACAAGACGACTGCCAAGACGACTGCCAAGGCGGCTTCGACGGAAAAGGTGACGCGGGCGAGCAAGGATGTTCCGGAACTGATCCTCGGCTCGGCAAAGGACAGTTTTGCCGTCAACCGCAAGGATTTCGAGCTGGTGGCGGGGCAGGGCTATCGCTGGAAGATCACTTCTGCGGCGGGCCTTGAGTACAAATTCGTCACCGACCTGTTCCGCAATGTCTGGATGAACCAGATCGTCATCAACGATCTAGAGGTCCATATGAACGGCGCGCCGGCGTGGCTCGAATTCGACAGCGAAGGCACGATGCAGGTGCAATTCACCGCTGTTCGTCCCGGCAGTTACACATGGTCAGTGCCGGATCTCGCCGACAAGGGAATGAAGGGGACGATTACTATCAAATAGGAAAATGAGTTTGTGTGGCGTCAGGCCGGCGCAGCAGCGAGCGTGGGAGGAAACATGATGCACGGTATCAAAGACGAGGGCGGCCTAGCACAAGCCATGGCGCTGGAGGTTGCCATGGTCAGCCATTCCTATGGGCAGAAGAAAGCGCTCGATGCCGTCTCCTTCTCCCTTCCCGCAGGTAGCTTTACCGTTCTGCTGGGTCTGAATGGTGCCGGCAAGACAACGTTGTTTTCGCTGGTCAGCCACCTTTACGACACCCGTCACGGATCGATCCGCGTATTTGGCCGGGATATCAGGCGCGAACCGGGCGAAGCCCTGCGCCGGCTTGGCATCGTCTTTCAGGCGCGCACGCTCGATCTCGACCTCTCCGTCGGCCAGAACCTCGCCTATCACGCGGCGCTGCATGGCATCGGCAGGCGGGATGCAATGGTGCGGATCAGGGAGCTTCTGGCGCAGGTCGACATGGCTGACCGGCTGCATGACAAAGCACGCAACCTTTCCGGCGGACAGATGCGGCGTGTGGAAATCGTGCGTGCGCTGTTGCATCGGCCATCCCTGCTCCTGCTTGACGAGGCGACGGTTGGCCTGGATATCCGATCGCGCTCCGACATCCTGGCGGCAATCCGGGTGCTGGTGAAGCAGACCGGTTTGAGCGTATTTTGGGCAACGCATCTGATCGACGAGGTTGATCGGGCCGACGATGTGGTGATCCTCGACAAGGGACGCGTGCTGGTGGCGGGGGCGGTTGCGGATGTGGTGCGTCAGTCGGGGGCGAGGGATATCGGCGGTGCTTTCGCGGGTTTGACGAGTGGAGCTTCGCGTTCCGGGTTGAGCGTGGTTACCGCAGCGGCGATTGAGGGGAAGAGCGACCTTGCCGCAAACGGCGAGGTTGAAGCGATGGCTCCGTTGGTCGGAGTGGTGCGATGAGCATTCCGGCCCAAACCGACACCTTTTCCGGCGGCTCATCACGCGGCTTTGGCTTCGCTCAATACGCCGCCTGCCTCACCGGCATCATGCTTCGCGAGGGCCTGCGTTTCCTCAATCAGCGCGAACGTTTCGTCTCCTCGCTGGTGCGGCCGCTTCTGTGGCTGTTCGTCTTTGCCGCCGGCTTTCGCCAGGTTCTGGGGGTATCGATCATCCCGCCTTACAAAACCTATGTTCTCTATGAGGTCTATATCACGCCGGGGCTCTGCGGCATGATCCTGTTGTTTTCCGGCATGCAGTCGTCGCTTTCCATGGTCTATGATCGCGAGATGGGCAACATGCGCACCCTGCTCGTCAGCCCGTTTCCGCGCTGGTTTCTGCTGGTCTCGAAACTTCTCGCTGGTGTCGCCGTCTCGGTGTTGCAGGTCTATGTGTTTCTCGCCATCGCCTGGTTCTGGAGCGTCAAGCCGCCGGTGATCGGTTACCTGCTGGTTCTGCCGGCATTGGTTCTGGCCGGTATGATGCTGTGTTCGCTCGGCATGCTGCTATCCTCGATGATCCGCCAGCTGGAAAACTTTGCGGGCATCATGAATTTCGTGATCTTTCCGATGTATTTTGCATCCTCGGCGCTCTATCCGCTCTGGCGAATTCAGGAATCCAGCCCACCTCTCTTCCATATCTGCCAGGCGAACCCTTTTACCTATGCGGTGGAACTGATCCGCTTCGCGCTTTACGGCCGGATCGACTGGACGTCGCTCGCGGTCGTCTGCGGTTTCACGGTGCTTTTTCTCGGCGGCGCCATCCTCGCCTATGATCCTGCCAAAGGACTGTTGAGCCGCAAAAGGGATACAGGAGGTAATGGCTGATGCTGCCGATCATACGTGTTCCGATCGCTGCTGTGACCTTGGGGTATGCAGCATTGTCATCGCCGGCTTTCTCCGCTCAAGGAGACGATCCGGACTGGCCCTGCATCCAGCGCAAGGTGCCCGAACTGTCAATCGGCCAGATCTGGACCGGCCCAGAGCTGCCGCCACAGGCCGCAGACTGGTCGAAGGACGAGGTGGTGTCGGAACTGGTGGATGATCTCGCTGCACGGCGCCTTCCGCTGCCGGAAGCGCAGGAGAAGATCAAAGCCTATCGCAACATGCTGCCGACAGACGAGCGGCCACAACATATTGCCATGCTGATACAGGGGCTGTTCGACAAGATGAATGGCGAGCGCAGCCATGTCATCTCCGGCATCGCCCGTTATGCGCAACGCCAGCGTGATTTGGCGGCCAGCCTTCGTCGGGAAGGCTCTGCGCTTGATGCCATGCGGGCAAAGCCGGATGTGGACCAGAACCAGGTGACGCTGCGCAGCGACCAGTTGATGTTCCAGACGCGCATCTTCCAGGAACGCGTCCAGTCGCTCACTTATGTCTGCGAGGTGCCGACGTTGATAGAGCAGCGGCTGTATGCGCTGGTCAAAACGCTTGCCGAGGCCTCGCTCGCTCAGTGAAGCGGGTCGGGCCGCCAACACCAGATGTCACGGCGAAAATTGCTTCAGATATGCGATGACATCGGCCACGTCCTTGTCCGCCTTCAGCCCGACGAACGCCATCTTGGTGCCTTTGACGACGCCTTTAGGGTCATGAAGATAGGTGGTGAGTGTCGCTTCATCCCACACCATGCCGCCCTTGCCGGCATCGCTCATGGCCGCCGAATATTTGAAGCCCTCATGGGATCCTGCCGTTCGTCCGAGCAGCCCTTTCAGAGAAGGGCCTATCTTGTTCTGATCGGTATCGGAGACATGACAGGCCTTGCATTTCGCAAATACCTTTTCACCCGCAGCCGCATCCTGGCCAAAGGCATAGCCCGCCATCGGCAACACAAGGCCGATGGCGCCAATATAACAGATGGCACGCATAGAGTTCCTCCCAAAAGCATGAGCGGTGACGGGTAACTTGGTTCGACACCACGCCTGCACACGCAAGGGTAGTTAGTCATAACGCTAAGTCAACATCCCGAAATCAGGTCGTATGCAAAATAAGGTTGCATTAGAGATTTCGTACGTTCGGCATGTCTGATTGACGGCTTTTTCGGGTAAGCGTATTCTGTAGCCTGCTGACGGCCCCTGCAGGCCGACAAAATCGCGGTCCACATGATGCAGGAGAGGGGCTTGCGATGAACATAGTCGATCTTGTCCTGACGGTGTGTCTGTTGGCCAATCTCAGCGATTGCCGCAATGAGCATCTGCTTTTCGAGAGCCGCGGTTCGCTGTTCCAATGCATGATCCTGGCGCCGGCGGAAATCGCGAAATGGTCGGGACAGCACCCTGCGGTAAGAATTGTACGCTGGAAATGCGCCTTTCCGGATAAGGGTCGCAAGGTCTGATTTTCCAGCCGCTAGCGAATTGTCAACACGGTCAGAAACAGCGAACGTCCGCCTCCGCCTGAGCGCGTCGCAGCTCGGAAACGGCCGATTTCGCCACAGCTCCCTGTCGGAAAAGTACACCTCGCTCGCCCGTCTGCAGGCCCAGGCTCATAAAAGTCTCGGCCGCCTCGTAACGCTCATAGGGTACGATCGACGAGATGACATCGATTGAGCAAGAACAACTTTGGAGTGCGTTTCGCGTTTCGCCGTTCGCTTTCATGCAACCGTGGACATAATCGACTATTGCAACCGTCGGGTAATCGTCCCGCGCCAGGGAGATTGTGGTGAAGCAGAGTGCAACGAAGAAGATTGAGAGCTGAAAAATTCTGATAAACATCAAAAACCTTCCTTGTTCATGGCGTTGTACTCCCAATGCTCAAAGATAATTCCGCAATCATCTTCAAATTATCATTTGTTTTATCTAAGTAATACTCCTGAGCATTTGCAGTAAAATATGTCGCAGAGCAGCAAATTCAATTATAGATCAAGTCAGCGCAAATAATACACTTGCCGCGATTAATGTAATACCCTATCTTTTAAACGGTTTCCGGCTTCAAGGTCTTGTTTTTGGGAGAGGCAAGATCCGCAGGCCTATCGGGTGGGCAGTAAAGGTGCCCTTGGCCCATCCTTTTGCCGTGACACGCTGACGGAAACGTTTCCCGCACATTGAGAAAATCACTTGGCTGCGCTGGAGCATGCGACGGTTCGCGACGACGAGCCGTGCGTGGATAATAAGCATCGGGAGGATTTCACATGCGGATACCTGTCAATTCCAACATTGCACGAAATCTATTTCTACCACTGGCGACCGCGGGCGTTCTGGCCACGGGGTTTTCCGGGGCGGCTTTCGCCAACGACGACCTGACCAAGCTTGCCAAAGACCCGAAAAACTGGGCGATGCCGACCGGCAACTATGGCAACCATCGTTATTCGGAACTCAAGGAGATCACTGCGGGCAACGTCAAGAACCTACAGGTGAAATGGACCTTTTCCACCGGCGTCCTCAGAGGCCATGAGGGTGGACCGCTGGTCATCGGCGACGTGATGTATATTCACACGCCATTCCCGAATATCGTCTATGCGCTGGACCTGAAGAATGACGGCAAGATCCTCTGGAAATACGAACCCAAGCAGGACCCGAACGTCATCGGCATCATGTGCTGCGACACCGTCAACCGCGGGGTCGCCTATGGTGACGGCAAGATCATTCTGAACCAGGCCGATACGACGGTTGTGGCGCTCGATGCCAAGACCGGCAAGGTCGTGTGGTCGGTGAAGAATGGCGATCAGATCGATGGCGGCAAGGGCGAATCCGGCACGGCTGCGCCGCTTGTGGTCAAGGACAAGGTGCTGATCGGCATTTCCGGCGCCGAATTCGGCGTTCGCGGCTGGACTGCGGCCTATAACCTGAAGGACGGTTCGCTCGCGTGGAAAGCCTATTCGACCGGGCCTGATGCCGAAACGCTGATCGACCCGGAAAAAACGACCCATCTGGGCAAGCCGGTCGGTAAGGATTCCGGCATCAATACCTGGGAAGGCGATCAGTGGAAGACCGGCGGCGGTACGACCTGGGGCTGGTTCTCCTACGATGCGAAGTCCAACCTCATCTATTACGGCACCGGCAATCCCTCGACCTGGAACCCGGTTCAAAGGCCTGGCGACAATCGCTGGTCGATGACCTTGATGGCGCGCGATGCCGATACGGGCAAAGCCAAATGGCTCTATCAGATGACCCCGCATGACGAGTGGGATTATGACGGCGTCAACGAGAACATTCTCGTCGACGGCATGGAGGTCAAGGGCAAGAAACATGACGTTCTGGTGCATCTCGACCGAAACGGCTTCGGCTATACGCTGGATCGGGTGAGCGGCGAGTTGCTGGTGGCCAAGAAATACGATCCGAAGGTCAACTGGGCGACGGAAGTCGTGATGGATCCGAAGAGCGAGCAATATGGCCGGCCACAGGTGGTCGCGAAATATTCGACGCAGCAGAATGGTGAGGACGTCAACGCTACCGGCATTTGTCCCGCAGCACTCGGGTCGAAAGATCAGCAGCCGGCGACCTATTCACCGAAAACAGGGCTGTTCTACGTGCCGACCAACCATGTCTGCATGGATTACGAGCCTTACAAGGTGAGCTATACGGCCGGCCAGCCTTATGTCGGAGCGACCGTATCGATGTATCCGGCGCCGGAAAGCCATGGCGGCATGGGCAATTTCATTGCCTGGGATGCCGCCAAGGGTGAGATCGTTTGGTCTATACCCGAACAGTTCTCCGTCTGGTCCGGGGCGCTGGCAACCGCCGGAGACGTGGTCTTCTACGGCACGCTGGAAGGCTATATCAAGGCTGTCGATCTGAAGGGCAAGGAACTTTACAGGTTCAAGACGCCTTCCGGCATTATCGGCAATATCAACACGTTCGAACATGGCGGAAAACAGTATATCGCCGTGCTTTCGGGCGTTGGCGGCTGGGCCGGCATCGGTCTTGCCGGTGGTCTTCTGTCTCCTGAAAACGCTGCGGCATGGCATGGTGCAGTGGATCAGGGGCGCGGCGGACAGGATGAGGCTGCCGTCGTCGGAACGGCGGGTCTCGGTGCTGTCGGCGGTTATGCGGCGCTTGCCGACTACACCACGCTTGGCGGCCAGCTGACAGTATTCGGCCTCCCGGACAACTGACCACGGAAATAATCCTCCGTCGAAGGGTCGCGCTCGCGTGGCGCGGCCCTCAAGGTTCCCTCTGGGCATCGAATGATTATCCGAAATGACTGTGCGGGCAGGCTTCTTCACTTGGTTGGAAGCTTTAAGGCGGGGCTTTTTCATCGCTCCCGAAATGTTTCACATGTGAGGTTCATCAATGGCTTTTTGCAATGCAGCTATCGCATTTGGCATCGTGACATTGTCGTTTCTAACACCCGGAATGACCTTCGCCGATGATGACAAGGAAAAGGCGGCGGCGGTGACCGAGGAGGATGGCAAGTTTCTCGACAAGGACGGAAATCCAACCTTCAAGATTCAGGCGGACGGTACGGTCGATTGGTATACGTTCAGCGGCTACCGCCGATATCATTCCGACTGTCATGTCTGTCATGGGCCAGACGGCGTCGGGTCCAGTTATGCTCCGGCCTTGGCAGACAGCTTAAAGCGGCTGGATTATGCGAGTTTCCTGTCGATCGTGGCGGAAGGGCGCAAAAATGTCGGTGGCGGCAAGGAGAACGTCATGCCGGCTTTTGGCGATAACAAGAATGTCTACTGTTATCTCGACGACATCTACGTCTATCTGCGGGCGCGTGCGGTCGGTGCAGCCCCCCGCGGTCGTCCGCCGAAAAAGGCCGATAAACCACAAGGGGCGAAAGACTACGAAACCTCCTGTATGGGAGGCTGAGATGAAGCATGGTGTCCTGCCCGGCATCTTTCCGGTAGTGCGGAATCTCGCTCACGGCGGATGGATGATGGCGATTTTCGCAGCAGTGATGAGTGTCATGACACATCAGGTTCTTGCTCAAGGGGCTGGTCTTGGCGCGGCGGGAGAACTTGTCGATCCGGATGTTCTGCGCGTCTGTGCCGATCCGTCCAACATGCCCTTTTCCGATCAAAGCGGCGAGGGTTTCGAGGACAAGTTGGCACAGATTGTTGCAGAGGGGACGGGACGAAAATCGGTCGCGTATACGTGGTTTCCCTCGATCAATGGTTTCGTACGCAACACGCTCGGGGCCAACCGTTGCGATGTCATCATGGGATACGCACAGGGTGATGAGTTGGTGCAGAACACCAATGCCTATTACCGCTCGTCCTATGTGCTGGTCTATCGGAAGGGCGGCGATCTGTCGGGGGTCGAAACGCTCGCCGACCCGAAGCTTAAAGACAAGCGCATCGGGGTTGTCGAGGGTACGCCGCCGACGGCTAACATGGCCAAGGCTAAGCTGATGGGGAAGGCAAAGGTCTATCCGCTGATGGTCGATACGCGTGCCATGCCCTCCATGGCAGAGCTGGCGATGCGTGACATGCAGTCAGGGGCAATCGACGCCGCAGTCCTTTGGGGGCCGATGGCCGGTTATTATGCCTCTCGATCCGGTGCCCAGATGACACTCGTGCCGCTTATCCATGAAAAGGGCGGCCAGCGCATGATCTACCGGATCACCATGGGAGTTCGCCCCTCCGACCAGAGCTGGAAGCGCACACTCAATACGTTCATCAAGGAAAACCAGGCAAAAATCGACAAGCTGCTGCTGGATTATGGCGTGCCGCTGCTCGACGAACGGGATCAGAGGATTACCCAGTGAAGCCATGAGCAGGCTTGAGGCCGGGAAAAACGGCCTGTTCCAGGGACAGTCAAAGGGGAGTGAGGGAAAGATGGATGTCCGCGCCGCTGTTGCCGTTCAGGCAGGTAAACCGCTGGAAGTGATGACGGTTCAGCTCGACGGCCCGAAGGCCGGCGAAGTGCTGGTCGAGATCAAGGCCACCGGGATCTGCCACACCGACGATTTCACCCTCTCGGGCGCGGACCCGGAAGGCCTGTTTCCGGCCATTCTCGGCCATGAAGGCGCCGGCATCGTCGTCGATGTCGGCCCCGGCGTCACTTCGTTGAAGAAGGGCGATCACGTCATTCCGCTCTACACGCCGGAATGCCGCGAGTGCTATTCCTGCACCTCGCGCAAGACCAATCTCTGCACCTCGATCCGCTCCACCCAGGGCCAGGGCGTGATGCCGGACGGCACCTCGCGCTTCTCGATCGGCAAGGACAAGATCCACCACTATATGGGCTGCTCGACCTTCGCGAACTTCACCGTTCTGCCGGAGATCGCGCTTGCCAAGATCAATCCCGACGCACCTTTCGACAAGGTCTGCTATATCGGCTGCGGCGTGACCACCGGCATTGGTGCCGTCATCAACACGGCAAAGGTCGAGATCGGCTCCACCGCGATCGTCTTCGGCCTCGGCGGCATTGGCCTGAACGTATTGCAGGGCCTGCGCCTTGCCGGCGCCGACATGATCATCGGCGTCGACATCAACCCCGACCGCAAGGAATGGGGCGAGAAGTTCGGCATGACCCACTTCGTCAATCCGAAGGAAGTCGGTGAGGATATCGTTCCTTATCTGGTCAACATGACCAAGCGTCATGGCGACCTGATCGGCGGTGCCGACTACACGTTCGACTGCACCGGCAACACGAAGGTGATGCGCCAGGCGCTGGAATCGTCGCATCGCGGCTGGGGCAAGTCGGTGATCATCGGCGTTGCCGGCGCCGGCCAGGAGATCTCGACGCGCCCGTTCCAGCTGGTCACCGGCCGCAACTGGATGGGTACTGCCTTCGGCGGCGCACGCGGCCGCACCGACGTGCCGAAGATCGTCGACTGGTACATGGAGGGAAAGATTCAGATCGACCCGATGATCACTCACACAATGCCGCTCGAAGACATCAACAAGGGCTTCGAGCTGATGCATAAGGGCGAAAGCATCCGCGGCGTGGTCATCTATTGAGCGGTTCTTTGCCACAAGACGAAGAGACTTCGGGCAGACGCCGGTAACCGGCACAGGATTTTAAACAGAGGAGGAGACTTGCAATGGACAGTGCAGTTCAAGTTCGCATCCATCCCGCGGTGGATGGCGGCGTGAAACCCGCCGGCGCCGGCTTTTCCGGCGGCACATTGGTGTGCGAGTGCACCGACAGACCGGTGAAGGTGAAGATCGAAGGGCAGGTGGCACATAACCACGCGTGCGGTTGCACCAAATGCTGGAAGCCGAAGGGCGCCGACTTTTCGATCGTCGCCGTTGTGCCTCACAATAAGGTGACGGTGCTTGAAAACGGCGACAAGCTCGCGGTGGTTGATCCCAGCGCGCTCATCCAGAGACATGCCTGCAAACAATGCGGTGTTCATATGTATGGTCCGGTCGAGCGGGACCACGCATTCAAGGGACTGGATTTCATCCATCCGGAGCGGTTCCAGGAAAACGGTTGGGCACCTCCGGGGTTTGCTGCTTTCGTATCATCGATCATCGAATCCGGAGTCAATCCGGAGCGTATGGACGGTGTCAGGGCCCGGCTCAAGGAGCTGGGACTAGAGCCCTATGACTGCCTTTCGCCCGGCCTGATGGATTATGTCGCGACATGGGTGGCGAAAAAATCCGGAGCGCTCCCGGCCTGACTCTTGCCTGCAGGATGTACCCGTTGACGGAACGCCATACGGCACGGGTTTGCCGTATGGCTCAAGGGGTGGCAATTTGGGCGGGAGCAAGAGTTCGATAGTCGAGGTTGCGGAGGTCCTCCTGCCGGTTTGCGATCTGGCGCCGGTAGGGCAGAATTTCTTATGCTTGAATTCGGAGCCGTTATACACGGGGTCATGTCCTTACCATCGGAAAGTCAGTAGCGCACGGATCTCGGTGAGGCTCGCTATGTTTTCTTGTTTGTTTGGTGAAGACACCTTTCACACCATATTTGGCCCATGCGACGCACCTAATTTCGGGCAGATCTCTGCAGGATGGCATACTGTTTCTGAGAGTTTCCCATAGCAACCAGCAGCTTGATGCTGTGAGCAAGGTGCTCGCGCATGCCGCGCTCACGTTCGCTTCCGCTCTGGGTTTGCGTATCTCGTTGCCGTCGGTTTAACTTTCCTGGAAATACCAGATCGGGAGTAGTGATGGGACTGCCAAATTCATGGCGTAGGCCCCTGAAGCGAAGACTGCCGCCGGGCTTAAAAGCGCGCATACTGTCAGCAACCACTGTGGGAAATTTTTTTATGCTTGCCGGCGTCTTTCCGGCGGCCAGCAGCAGCGCGTAGCTCTTGCCCGCGCGCTGGTGAAGGAGCCGAACATTCTTCTGCTCGATGAACCGCTCTCTAACCTCGATGCCACGCTGCGCATCACCATGTGGGCGGAGTTGAAAAGCATCCAGACGCCTCGGTTTCACCACGCTGATCGTTACCCACGACCAGATCGAGGCGATCACCATGGCGGATCGGATCATCTGCATGAACAATGGCGAGAATGCCCAAATCGGCACGCCGGACGATCTGTATCGCCGTTCCAACAACCTGTTCGTGGCAGGCTTTATCGGCACACCGCCGATGAACCTCCTGAAGGGCAATGCTGATGGCCGTCGCCTTCAGGTCGCCAATGCCTCGTTTGATCTCAACGCGCAATGCTCCGGCGCCGTAACCTTCGGTCTTCGCCCGGAAGACATCACGCTAACGTCGGCTGAGATAGCGCTATTTCATGGAGAGATAGTCACTGTCGAGCCGATGGGCAGTGAAGTCTTTTACACGATCGACACGCCAGCAGGCATTATCCACGCGCTTGAATATGGTGAAGCGGTTCGGCATGCGCCGGACACCAAGGTGGGCATTACAGCCAAGTCCGAACTGACGCTCGTGTTCGATGCGTCCGGCAATCGCATCGCCGATCTCAATGCCGATTTTTTACACCATGCCGCAGGTCGCGCCCGCGTGCTCGAACCCGCAAACTGAGAGGAATCTTCAGTGAGCAAAATCGTATCGCATCGAGGCGCAAATAAGTTTGCGCCTGAAAACACCTTTGCTGCGGCCAATCTCGCGTTGGAGCAAGGGGCCGATTATATTGAACTCGACGTGCGCGAAAGCGCCGATGGTGTCCTCTATGTCATCTATGACGAAGCGCTGGACCGCACCACCAACGCCAAAAGTCCGGTCGGCCATATCTATCAGGCGAAATCGACACGCTCGATGCAGGCAGCTGGTTTGATGACCAATTCAAGGGTGCCAACTTCCGCGGCTCGATGTCTATCTCGAGCATCTGCGCGGTGGCGCCGGTGTCTATATCGAACTGAAATATTGCGACCCGGCCAGGTCGTGGCACTGGTGCGCGATCTCGGCATGGTGCGCGACACATTCTATTTCTCCTTCTCCGAGGAAATGCGCCGCGACCTGCAAATCATTGCACCGGAATTAATAAAGATTATGACGCTCAACATCGCCAAGTCTCCCTCTCTGGTCGGTGCAGCGCATCATGCATTGATCATCGAGATCACACCCGAGCAAATGCGCCGCCCTGCCATCATCGAGGCAAGCCGCAAGGCCGGTCTGGACATCATGGTCTATTACGGGGGCGATGACATTGCTGTTCACCGCGAGATCGCTTCCGCCGGCGTCGATTACATCAATCTCGACCGTCCCGACCTGTTCGATGCTGCCCGCGGTGACATGAATGGAGTTGCCGCCTGATGCAGATTGGAGTCGTTGCCGATGTTCATCTCCATGATCTCTACGGCGGCTATGGATGGATAGAGGAGGGTAGTGGCGACATTGCCCTTCGCACCTTCGAAGACACGATAGCATCCACGCGGGTGTTCAACGAGAGCCATGCTGCATTTCTTGCGGTGCTGGAGGATATAGTCCGACGCGGCATCCGGGATGTTGTGTTGTTGGGCGTTTATTCGGACGACGGCCAGCCAGGCGCCGTTACGGCCTTGAAGCGTATTCTTTCGTCCTACGAGGTGTAATGTCCATGTAGTTTTAGAGGGCTGGAGGTTCTAGTCCCATCAAGAGCGTAACAAGTGACCCGAGACCCAAGTGTCCCCCCGGGCTTTCGCAAGGTCTTTGCTCTTCGTGCTCTGATCCCAAAGGTTGGTTCGCAGGGAACTGGAGTTTCCGTGGCGGTCAGAACGTGAAACATTGAAACGTCGATGAAAAGAATAAGACTGGTGGGTGATGTAGGGCTCGAACCTACGACCCGCTGATTAAGAGTCAGCTGCTCTACCAACTGAGCTAATCACCCGCGTCACCATCTAAGTGGTGACAGATGGCCCTATAGAATGGACCTAGGGGTTTGTCCAGACTGGATCGTGCGCTGCAGCATGTGATGAGGGACAGCATCTCATATGAACCTTCCGCTGAGTTTTTAACTGTTGGCCGGCTGCCTGCGCAATTGAGAGGGATCGCGTCGTCGCGAAGCCTCAGGCTAGTGTGCTTCTCCCCGAACTCAGACGTTACCTCCAACTCCACCCATATGGTCACACCTACACGCCGAGGGGAAAATCGACGCTTGATTGTCAAACGATGTGCATGTAGACAGCGCGTCCCAACACTGAGGCACGAGCATTTGCGTCAGGAAAGTGCATTGGAATGTAGCTCAGTTGGTAGAGCAGGCGACTGTTAATCGCCCGGTCGCAGGTTCGAGCCCTGCCATTCCAGCCATCGCGTGGTCGACATTCATGCGAATTCAACGCGGCTTAGGGAAGACTGAAAACGGGCTTCCTTTCATACAAAAGTTTCGACTGCATTCGCATAGACCAAGTGCCTGGAATGGCGCTTGCAAATGGCCGAAATTATCACCCTCACACGGCGGAACGGACATTATCTTTTCAAATCAATCTCTTATAAATTTATTCTCAACATTCGCACTTTTCCCCATTGACGGCGCCGCGGCCTCGCCCTTATAAGCCGCACCACTGAAGCGGGGCATCGGCAAGCAAGCTGATTGTCGCTTTGGAAACATCCAATAATCAGCAAATACTGATTAGGACCGGGTTACGGTTTGGCTCTGTTTTTTGTGACGATTTAGGCTTTCGGGTTTTGGATCGTCGGTTATTTGACAATTGAATATGAGAAGAAAGAGAAACGTGGTCGGCGGGTTTTCGCGGACGGTTCTTGAGCTTTATGGTTTAGGGACGGTCTGTTTAGAAG
>NZ_JBJDRG010000020.1:0-66110 GCF_044987325.1 Rhizobium sp. ZW T2_16 | reverse complement strand
ATTTGATGCTGGGCCCGGTTCCAAACGTGAGCCCGTATTTCCATCTTACCGGGGGCAACCACCCATGTCAGATATTGCTGAGGCAATGCCTTTGGGCAAACCGTCCCGCGATTACCCCATGTTCAAGACCTTAGCAAGACGAAACTATGAATCACGCCCAGCCCTTCAGAGCTCTGCCAGAGTAGTAGCTAGGCGTTGTCGCTCGATAAAGTGGGATGGTCGCTGCACCTAAATGAGGGACTTCGCTCAGATCCGATTTGCGGATTTCCGGCGGCTCGACAAAGAAGTCTTCTCCCAAAGTTTCAAGCGATCCCAATCGCTCAACAATTCGGCCGAGCAGCCAGTCGGGAAGCGATCCCCCGAAAACGATGGCCGATGGATCGAGTGTCCTTGCAACGGTAAGAGCCAGGCTCCTCAATTGATCGGTTGCACGGTCCAGCCACTCCAGGACTCGAGGATGGTCGGCATAATCTTCGGTAATGTCGCTGAGCCGTCGTATCGTCGTACCATTCATCGCAAGCATCTGACAAAGGTCCTGCCCGGAAGGTCGGCTACTGGATTTTGGAAACAACCCGCCAAATTCTCCGGCATTGCGGTTGCTTCCCCGATACAAATGTCGCTGTACGACTACGCCACCACCGATCCCGTAGGTCAGCCAAACCATGGCGAAGTTCGCAAGGTTACGCCCGACGCCGTAATAGAGTTCGGATAAAATCACCGCCTTGCCATCGTTCTCATGGTGCACCGGGTAATCGAAGAACGGCTGAAAATCCTTGTCGACATCCACGTCATGCCAGCCGGCAAATTGCGGTATCTGAAACACATGTCCGGGATGGCGAGAGAAATGTCCCGGAAATGAAAGCCCGCATCCGAGAATTCGTTTTGCATCGATTTTTGCCTTGCGGATGACCTCTTTTGCGCCTGGCTCGGCAATGCTCATGATGTTTCTGAAACTATGGTCGTCCAGATCCTGGCGGATCTCCGCCCTTATCTGCCCATTCAAATCGGCGACACAAATCCTTAGGTCGTCTGGGTTAAAATAGACGCCAATGGTGAACAGCCCGTCAGCGTCTAACTCCAAATCCGTGGAAGGCTTGCCTCTCCCTCCGCCATGCCGACTTGTTTCGGCTTCGCGTATCAGGCCTGCTTCGAGCAGGCTCGATGTCAAGCGGGTCAATGTCGGCGCAGATACATCCATCTCGCGTGAAAGTTCTGTGCGAGACATGCTTCCACGGCCTCGCAGCATCTCTATGAGCCGACGTTCGTTGTAGCCGAGATTGATCAACCGTGTCCCCTATTCGACCTCTGTTGGAGGCTTATCCCAGATCGGGCCAAGTGACATCAGATTTGTTTGTCGAGGCGTACAATGCCACGGCTATTCACAGCAGAATATGGATTAAAGTCACACCGATTCAGTGCTTTAAGACATTTATGACGGTTTCATGAAAACGCGCTTGACTTATTTAGTTACGTAACGAAAATTAAATGTCGACGGATGCGCGTGATCTGAACGCTCAGCGAAAAACAAAAATAACTTCGCGCATGACGCCAACGGGAACTAAAAATCTGGAGGCCATTTTGGGCTATTTTCGTACTTTTCTGACATCGCTTGCCGCTGGCGCTGCGATGCTCACGTCGCTGACCGTCGCTCACGCAGAGGGCACCGTCGTTGTCTATTCAGCTGCACCCCAGCAGATGATGGATGAACTGTTGCCGGCATTCGAGAAGAAGACCGGCACCAAAGTCGAGTTGGTCAAGGCAGGCTCGGGCGAGCTTATGAACCGCATCAAAGCGGAGAGTGGTAAACCGGCAGGCGATGTTATCTGGAGTGTCGACGGTACCGTGATCGACTTCTCTGCTGCTCTTTTCCAGCCTTACGAGCCGAAGGAAGCGTCAGCAATTACTCCATCGCTGTCGCCGAGCAAAAACTGGATTCCGTTCACGGCGGTTGTGACGGCGTTTATCGTCAATCGCGACGCATTGAAGGGCGCGCCTGCTCCCACCTCCTGGGAAGACCTGACGAAGCCGGAATACAAGGGTATGATCTCTTCCGCCCGTGCTGACCAGTCGGGCTCTGCCTACATCCAGCTGTCGACCGTGCTCCAGCTTTTCAAGCCGGAAGACAAGGCTTGGGAAATCTACAAGGGCATTCTCGCCAATACCGTATTCTCGACATCATCGGGCGCTGTGCCACGCTTCGTCAATGACGGTGAGCAGGCAATCGGCATCACGCTTGAGGACGCAGCGCTTCGCTACAAGCTCGGACAGGCCCCGGTCGATATCGTTTATCCGAAAGAGGGCACTGCTATCGCACCTGACGGCATGGCCTTGATCAAGGGCGCGCCGAATGTCGAGAATGGCAAGGCCTTTATTGACTTCATCGTCTCCAAGGAAGGCCAGGAAGTCGTTGCCAAGCACGGTCGCCGCCCTATCCGTGGCGACGTTGATGCCAATTCGGTTCTGCTCCCGCTGTCTGACGTTCCAGACGCAAATTATGATTTCAAATGGGCTGCAGACAACCGTGACCGCGTCATGAAGGCGTGGAACGACGTGATGCTCGACATCCAGTAATAGTCGTCAGGGTATGGCCTCGTGGCCATGCCCTGAAACCCTTTTCCAGAATTAAGTTCGTTTGTCCGCAGGATTAAATCCTGTCGGTCCACGGGGATCCTTTATGTCCGCAGTCGAAATCACCAGCATCCGCAAGAGTTACGGCGCCACTGTCGCACTGTCGGATATCAACATAACAATTCCGTCGGGCTCGTTCTTCACCCTGCTTGGGCCGAGCGGCTGCGGCAAGACAACGCTTCTTCGCACGATTGCCGGTTTTCATCAGCAGGATAGCGGCATCATCGCAATCGCAAAGCAGCAGATTGAAAACGTTCCGGCCCACAAGCGTGACGTCGGCATGGTGTTTCAGGACTATGCAGTCTTCCCGCATATCAGCGTTGCCGATAACATTGCCTTCGGTCTGAAGCAGCGCAAAGTGGCAAGATCGGAGATTGCGAGCCGGGTTGCCGATATTCTCGATATCGTCCAGTTGAAGCCATACGCAGCACGCATGCCGCATGAACTGTCGGGCGGTCAGCAGCAGCGTGTCGGCCTTGCGCGTGCACTCGTCATCAATCCGCAGGTTCTGCTGATGGATGAGCCGCTTTCCAATCTCGATGCGAAGCTGCGTGTCGATCTGCGTCGCGAATTGCGCGCGATCCAGCAGTCTATGAATATCACGACCATCTACGTGACACACGACCAGGAAGAGGCCCTGGCCATGTCAGATATCGTTTGCGTCATGTATGGCGGCGTCATTCAGCAGGCCGCCGCGCCTTGGGATGTCTATAACAGCCCCGCCAATAGTTTCGTGGCGTCCTTCGTCGGCGCAAACAATTTTCTGGCTCTCTCCATCGATGGTACGCAGGCGGCAATTGCCGAGACATCGGTAGCACTGCCACAACTGTCTTCGGTTCAAGCCGGTGGAAAGATCGTTGCCGCCGTTCGCCCTGAATATATCGTCGTCAATCCCGCCAATGATGAGGACGATATGGTTCGATTGCCGGTCAAGATCCGCCAGGTCAGCTTTACGGGTCGCGAGATGGCAGTTGCCGGCACCCTTGCGTCGGGTGAGGAGATCGAAGCTGTCACCAAGCCCACCTCCGACATCATCGCGCTTCATCCGAACGACGAAGCTGTATTTGCCTTCCCTGCCAGGAAAGTGCAGCTGTTCGAAGACGGCGTCACGGGAGCGAGGTTGTTCTGATGACTGCAGCTATCGCAACCCCGAGTTTCTTCACAGGTCGTCTCAAGCGCCCGGGATTCTGGACCGTTATCACGGCACTTGCTGTCTTGCTTCTGGCAGTCCTGCTTCTGCTTCCAATCGCAAATGTCCTTGCGATCAGCTTCTTCGATGCGACGACAGGTAATTTTGGCCTTTCAAACTACGTGCAGGTTTTGACGCGCCGCTTCTACACGGCAGCACTCTGGAACACGATCGTCATCGGACTTCTGGGCATGCTCGGCGCCTGCCTTCTCGGCATTCCGCTGGCGTTCTGCACATCCCGCTATCGCATACGCGGCCGTGCGGTCATTGCCACATTCGCAGTTCTGGTGCTCTGCGCTCCGCCGTTCATCGGCGCCTATGCCTGGATCATGCTGTTCGGCTCCAATGGTGCCGTCACCAACATCCTTTCTTCAATAGGAATTCCGGCTCCGACCATCTATGGCGTTCCGGGCATCGTGATGGTCTTCAGCCTGAAATTCTTCCCTTATATTTACCTGATGACGGAGAATGCGCTGAACACGATCAACAAGTCCTATGAGGACGCAGCCGAGAACCTGGGCTGCACCGCTTTCCAGCGATTTTACAAGGTAACTCTTCCGCTGATCTTTCCGGCGGTCAGCACCGGAGCCATCATCTGCTTCGTCCTGTCGATTGCCGATTTCGGAACGCCGGCCATTCTGGGTCGGGGTGTGCGTACATTGGCAACAATCGCCTACACGCAGTACACGTCGGAAATGGGTGGTACGCCAACCATGGCGGTGACCGTCTCCATGCTGATGATCGCGATCTCGATGATTGCGCTCCTCCTGCAGCGTCGTATTCTTTCAAAGCGTCGTTACGCCAGCGCCTTGACCAATCGTCCGGGCAAGAAGGCCATGTCGCCTCTAAAGTCGATCCTGGTGCACGGCTTTTGCTATCTCGTCGTCTTCATTGCCATGCTTCCAGCCTTCACCGTCGTCTACACGTCATTCCTTGAAACCAGCGGCCCGGTCTTCACCGGTAATTTCGGCCTGGGAAGCTACGAGCGGATCCTCAGGGATTCACCGCAGGCGATCTACAACAGCTTTGTTTTTGCCCTTGCTGCCGTCGCTTTGATCGCTGTCGTTTCAGGTCTGTTGTCCTTCATCGTCGTCCGTCGTGACAACTTCGTTTCCGGTTCGCTCGATCTGCTTTTGATGGTGCCGTATCTCATCCCCGGCGTCGTCATGGCGATCGGTTATGTTGCGACCTTCCAGCACCCACCCTTCGACATGACCGGTACGGCGCTGATCATCATCCTTCTCGTGTTCATCCGCCGCCTGCCTTATGGCGTGCGATCGACGACATCGATCCTTCGGCAGATCAAACCGTCGATCGAGGAGGCTGCCATCAATCTTGGTGCCTCTCCGGCCAAGACGTTTGCATCGGTCACGGTGCCGTTGATGATGCCCGGCCTGATCATCGGCTCGCTGATGAGCTTCATTACCGCGATCAACGAACTCTCCTCGACGCTCATTCTCTATACGTCGCGGACGATCACCATGCCGGTCCTTATCTATGTGCAGGTCATCGATGGCGAGTTCGGCACAGCCGCCGCTCTCTCCACCCTCCTGCTTCTGTCGACCGGGTTGTGTGTGTTCACCGTGTTCCGCTTTTCGGACCGCAAGGAATCCGCCTTCGTCTGATCGCGCCACGTCGCTGACGTTCCCGACCGGCACCATCTGGTGCCGGATGGGAGGACTGTCGCTCAAAGGAATACAGTTTTTATGAATATCGAAGCCTTTTCACGCTCCAAGTACAAGACGGCCACAAAGCCGGGAGACGACGTCATCCTGATCGAACCAGATAGCGTTCTGGCGGTCTTTGATGGCGCGACGGATCCAACCGGGGCCTTTTATGACGGAGAAAGCTCCGGCCGGATCGCCGCGCGCAGCGCTGCACAATGCACGGCGCAATTGGCGCTCTCAGGCCAACTGCAAACGGCAAGCAGCCACGAGATTTTTCAGTCGCTGAGCGACAGTGTCCGGAATGCAGCAGTTGAACGCAACATCGCCCACCCGCCATCGACCACCGCAGCGATCGTTGTAACGACGGCCGATCACTACCGCCTTCTGGCGCTTGGTGATACCGGCATCCGCATTAACGGCAAGACCGTCTATCAGCACCACAAGCTCATCGATACCGTCAGTACCGCAGCCCGCATAGCGGTCCATGGTATTCTGTCGGCGAAAATGGGAGATGCAGACGAGGCGGAAATGGCGACCCGCAAGGTTATTTTCGATGGTCTCGATGCTGCCGTGGAAACCGGACGTCTGACGGCGGAAGACGTGGCGAGCGCTATTGCTGCGGCCGTCGCTGCAGCCAAAACGCCCCATGATGTTGCGGCTAAATTTCTGAAAGGTGGAATTCGCACTCAGTTCCATTATGCGAACAGCGTATGTGACATGGGCTATGCCTCGATCAACGGCAAGGACATCATAACGGATGGCGTCACCGACATCCTGCTGCCGAAGGCCGAGGTCGAGAGCATCGAAATCTTTTCCGACGGTTATGTGTCAATTCCGGCGGATGGCATTCATGCCAGCGACTGGGAACGGGAATTCGAGCGGGTCGAAGCTGTCGATTTTCACAAGACTGGGGCATTTCCGGCAGTGAAGGGCTCGACATCGTTCGAAAGCTGCGACGATCGGACGATCGTTTGCGCCATCCCACCACGCGCGACAAATGCCTGACAAATATCTTGATGGCGTTTTTCGCCTCGAACAACCGCCATCCCCAAAACAGAAGCTAACAAGGAAATCGGTCATGCGGCCAGAAGAGAGTGCAACCTGGAGCGAGATTTTTGCACAGCCGAAAATCTGGGCGGAGTGGGGTCCTGAACTTGCCATCAAAGCCAAGGAAATCCGCTGCTGGATCCAGGAAAAACAGATCACCGAGATCATTTTCGCTGGAGCAGGTACCTCCGCCTTCATCGGTGACGCATTGAGCTTTCCCAGGGCAAATTCCCTCCGCGTCCGCGCCATTCCTACGACGGACATCGTCGCATGCCCTCACGACTGCCTTAGAGACGATCCGCAGCTTCTCGTCGTGCAGTTCGGTCGTTCGGGCGATAGTTCCGAAAGCGTCGGCACCCTCGACCTTCTAGATCGTCAGTTCCCGAAGGTTCACAGGCTGAATATCACCTGCAACCCGAACGGTGCTCTTGCCACCCGCCCACCGGCCGGAACCGGCGAACAGAAGGTTATCGCGCTGCCCGAAGCCACACATGACAGCGGCTTCGCAATGACATCGAGCTTTACGACGATGTTGCTGTCGGCGCTGGCTTGCATGGACGGCACTGTCGATGCAGCCAAACAGCTTTCGACGCTGGCCGAGAAAGCCGGCCATCTGCTGCCGATGCTGCAGCAAATGACACCTGCACGCCCGGATCGGATCATCTTCCTTGGCTCCGGCGCCCTGAAAGGTGTTGCTCGCGAGTCGGCGCTGAAGGTTCTGGAACTGACCGCCGGCCAGACGATGACCTCGTGGGATAGCACGCTCGGTTTTCGGCACGGACCGAAGGCAGTCATCACCGGTCAGGACCTCGTGGTCGTCATGATCCATCCCGACCAGCACACCTCGCTCTATGACTGGGACGTCGCACGCGAGATCAAAGCGCAATATCCCGAGGCCACGGTTCTGACATTCGGTGGAGAGGGATGCGACGTCGATCTGCGCGCGCTGGGAGACGCATGCTGGGAAGCGCCGCTTTACGTCCTCGCCGCCCAGCTCTGGGCCGTCTTCTGGTCTGCCGAGCTTGCGCTCAACATCGACAATCCGTTCGCCGGTAAGGGCAATCTATCGCGCGTCGTATCGGGTGTTACGCTTTACCCGGTGCAAGCATGACCTACGGCGGCATCGATGTCGGCGGCACGAAAATCGAGGCGCGGCTGTTCAACGAGGAGTTCGAGACAGTCGAGCTGCGTCGAATTTCGACGCCGAAGGAAACGCTCTCCGGCTTCATCGATGCGCTTGCCCAACAGGTTCAATGGCTGGAGACACTTTCCGGACAAGGCGGCACCTTGCCGATCGGCATTGCAATCCCGGGACTGATCGATGCCGAGACCAGACGGGCATTTACGTCGAACCTGCCGGCAAGCGGCCATGACATTCCTGCACTTCTATCCAGGGCAATCGGCCGCGAGTTGCCGATGATGAACGATTGTCAGGCCTTCGCACTTTCCGAAGCCAATGGTGGCGCTGGCGACGGGTTTGATGCCGTTATCGGATTGATCATGGGAACCGGTGTTGGCGCTGGCCTGACATCAAGCGGCGCTCTCACCCGCCGGCGCAACGGATCGGCGCTGGAAATCGGCCACCTCGGCGTGCCTGCGAGACTGATACAGGCGCGTGGGTTGCCGCTCTTTTCCTGCGGTTGCGGCAAGATTGGTTGCTTTGAAGCTTACGCCTCGGGCAACGGCCTTGCTGCCCTCGGCCGTTTTCGCAAGGGGTACCCGGTCAAGGCAGAGGAAATTGTGGCCGAGGCCGTGGCTGGACATGCCGAAGGCTCCACGATCCTGTCTGAGTGGGCTGAGGTCGTGGCCGAGTTGCTTCTGCTCATTCAACTCGCTCACGATCCCGACTGCATAGTTCTGGGCGGTGGACTTTCGAGTATCCCCGACGTGATCAGCCTCGTCGAAACGCCGTTCAAGTCCATCCGTCTCGGCGAGATGCGCCTGCCGGTGATCCGGGTGGCAGTCAACGGCGACAGTTCCGGCGCTCGCGGGGCGGCTATCATGGCCGCCCGTATAGGAAATTAGTTCGACAGGAGATTTGTGATGCGCCAGCTCATAGCGGCGGATTTCGTCTGGCAGGCGGAAGAATTGAACACGGGGCTTGTGGCCGAAATCGAGGGGGGCGCGCTGGTTGTAATTCGTCCGTTGCAGAGCGGAGAGACGCCTGACCGGCTGGTTCATCTACTGGCACCGGCGCTGACCGATCTCCAGGTCAATGGCAGCGGCGGCGTGATGCTGAATTCGGAGCCGAGCGCAGAAACGATCGAGCATATCGTCAAGACCCAGCGTCAGCTTGGCACTGGCTGGGTGATGCCGACGCTGATCACCTGCGAAACCGCACGTATGCAGAAGACGGCTGCTGCGGCACGTGAAGCCTGGGGAATGAATGGTTTTCTTGGCCTCCATATCGAAGGGCCGCATCTCAATATTCTGCGCAAGGGGACACACAACCCGGCGTTCATCCGGCCGATGGAGGATGAGACGCTGCAGGTCCTGGTGGAGCTGAGAGCAGCCGGTGTTCCGGTCATGCTGACGCTTGCACCCGAAATCGTGCCGAACGATACGATCCGACGCGTCGTCGACATGGGTGTCATCGTGTCCGCCGGACATACGGCTGCGACGGCAGCGCAGACGCGCGAGGGGCTTGATGCGGGTGTTTCGTGCTTCACCCATCTATATAACGCGATGCCACCGATGGAATCTCGAGAACCCGGGATACTTGGTGCCGCGATCAACTCAGAAGCGTTCGCCGGGATAATCGTCGACGGCCACCATGTAGAATGGTCGATGGTGGCGCTTGCCTGCCGCGCACGGCCGATCTCGGGGCGCATGTTCATGGTCTCGGATGCAATGGCAACGATCGGTGGGCCGGATCATTTCGAGCTTTATGGTGAAACGATCAGTGTCCGCAACGGCGCCCTGATCAATCGTGCAGGCTCTCTCGCGGGTGCTCACGTCGATCTGGCGACCTGCCTCGCCAACGCCGTGAAGCATGTCGGCCTTTCTCTCGAGGAAGCCTATAGGATGGCGGCGATGATCCCTCTCGATGCCATGCGTCTCGACCGTCCGAGCCTTCGACCGGGGATGCCGACTGCAGAAATATTGGCTCTGGATAATGGCCTTACGCGTCAATCGCTTTAGCAACCGATGAATTCGCAAACAGATCTAGTTTTTATGCAGGATGTGAACAGGGCATGGCAATTCGGACAAATGTTGCAACCACGAAAAACTTCCAGACTCTGACCATCCTTCCGACAGCAGAAGATGCTGCCGATGCGGTTGCCTCTCATCTTCTCTCGCAGGTGAGATCGAAGCCCGACAGCGTGCTTGGGCTGGCCACGGGACAGACGCCGCGGAGGGTCTATGCGAAACTGATCGAAGCCTTCGAGGCTGGAACCGTATCATTCAGCAAGGTCAGAACCTTCAACCTCGATGAATATTGCGGGCTTCGTGGCGATCATCCCGACTCTTTTGCCGCCTTCATGTGGCGCGAACTCTTCGGCGGCGCCGATTTTGACCCTCGCAATATAAACCTGATTACGGGCGATGCCGAGAACGGACATCTGGAGGCTGCACGATATGCCTCGCAACTGAAAGCCTGCAGTGGCGTGGATGTTCAGCTTCTCGGTCTGGGAACCAACGGTCACATCGGGTTCAACGAGCCGGCATCCGCCCGGGACAGCCGTCTGAGAGTGGTCGAGCTTTCAGCTGAAACATTGTCAGCCAACAAACCCACACTTCTGCAGTTGGCACAGGTGCCATCCAAAGCCATCACAATGGGTGTTGCCGACATTCTCGAGGCCCGCGAGATCATCATGCTTGCTACTGGCCCTGCCAAGGCAGATGCGGTGCGAGAAAGCCTTGAGGGTGCACCGAGCACCGCATGTCCTGCCTCGCTGCTGCAGCAACATGCCCGAATACACTGGTTCCTCGATGAAGCAGCCGCCACTCAGCTCTCAAGGACCTGATTAATATGCCGAAGATAACGTTCTGCAATCAGCCGGCCAGCCTCACTCAAACCAAACGGCATCTGTTCTTGCCGGAAGACTATCGCCGTGAAGTGGACGCCCATTGGGCTCAGATCAACGCTGAAGGGAAGTTTTTCAACGGCCCCGTCCTTGTCGCATCCCACCTGACTATTGATCAGGCGCCCCCTGAAATCGAGGTCTCCGCTACCGATTACGCGCACTATCTGTACGCAATGTCCGATGCAGAACGCGAGTTCGCCTGCCGCGCGGTTTTCTCCGCGGCTGTCGTGATCACTCGTGACAACCATCTCCTTGCCGGGCGAATGGCCTCTCATACGTCGTCGCCGGGTCAGATACAATGCGCAGGCGGCGGGGTCGAACTCACGGTCGATGGAACATTGAACCCGGGCGAATGCTGCCGCCGAGAGCTCGCTGAAGAGCTTGGTGCCGGGTTTCTGGAATATCAACCGCTGTTTAAACCCCTCTGCATCAAGACGGGCGGCAGGCTCGAAACCGTTGGCCTAATTTATCTTGTTCTATTCGATGGTGATGCCAGCCAGGCGCAATCACTTTTTCGATCACATCGGGAGGGACAGCTTGCACATGGTGAAGAGCCCGAATTCGATACCTTGCTCGCCATACCCCTCGATTCGCGATCGGTTGACCAATTTCTTGCTCAACAAGGCGACGCCATAGTCGATTATCTGGCTACTCTTCTAAGCGAGCATCGCGACGCGTTGCTGGTGGATGTCCCGTAGGCTCTCTCTTTTTTATCCACTCGCGCAAAGCAGGCTTTCGAGACGCGACGCTGCCAAACAGCTCTGCTGCGTTCTCCCGAACTTCATAATAATTCGAAAGAAAAACCATGGCATCCTCTGCTCTGACATCGCTACGTTCAAGACACGATCGCGGTGAGAAATACGGAATAACCTCGGTGTGCTCTGCGCACCCGGACGTCATCCGGGCTGCATTGGAGCTAGGTTGCCAAAGCGGCCGCGAAGTTCTCATCGAAGCCACCTGCAACCAGGTAAACCAGGACGGCGGATATACAGGGATGACGCCTGCGGATTTCCGGGGTTTCGTAGAGAAGATAGCGGATAGCGTCGGATTCAATAAGGATATGCTCATTCTGGGTGGAGACCATCTTGGCCCGAATCCTTGGAAGCATCTGCCCGCAGCCAGCGCCATGCAGAAGGCGCTGGTGATGATCGCAGATTATGCCTCCGCCGGTTTTACAAAATTGCATCTGGACTGCTCTATGGGTTGCCAGGGTGAGGCCGTTGCCCTTGATGACGAGCTTGTGGCTCTCCGCGCTGCGCAATTGGCAAAGGTTGCAGAAAACAATTGTGAGACGCCGCCAGTATACATTATCGGCACGGAGGTACCTGTCCCCGGAGGAGCTTCGCACGTCGTTGATAGTCTTGACGTCACTGATGCGTCGGCCGCACTCAAAACTTACGAAATTCACCGCAAGGCATTTCAGGATCAAGGAGTTGGTGCCGCCTTCGATCGAGTCATTGGTCTCGTCGTCCAGCCGGGCGTCGAGTTTGGCAGCGCCAATGTTGTGGCCTACAGGCCAGAGCTTTCCCAGGAGCTTTCGAAGTCATTGACGCAAATGCCGAACGTGGTCTTCGAAGCGCATTCCACAGACTATCAGACAGTGGACGCACTTTCGGCTCTCGTAACTGATGGTTTTTCAATCCTAAAGGTGGGGCCGGGGCTAACCTTCGCATTGAGGGAAGCGCTTTATGGGCTCGATCTGATCGCTGCGGAACTTGATGGGGGGACACCAAAGCTAAAGGATGCGATGGAGATGCTCATGGTAGAAGAAGAGGGCTATTGGGCGAATTATTACTCTGGCGACAAGCTTGAGCAGAAACTGCAACGTCACTTCAGCTATTCGGATCGAATTCGATATTATTGGGCACATCCCAAAGCGCAAAACGCAGTCACTGAGTTGATGCTTCGCCTGGAAAATCAGATCATTTCCGAGACGCTTATAAGTCAATATCTTGCGCCACTTGTCCCAGCTGTCAGGTCGGGCGAGGTTGAGCCCAACGCCGCATCAATCAAGCTCGGATACGTAAAACTCGCCCTTAACGAGTATGCCAGAGCTTGCGTTTGAAGTACTACGGCGATTTCTGAAAGCCGTATTTATGCCGCTTCCGGAGCAGTAATATCTTTCTCTTCCTGCAGAGGGCGCCTCGTCAGGCGCCCCTTCGTCACAATTCGTAGGCAGCAACGACAATCCCCTTTACCTGGCATAATTGCTGATTGTGCAGTGAGCATTGGCATGGGGTGCCCAATGAGTTGGCTGAGCGATGCAGGTACGACGCATCTATGACTGCGTGTCAACGCCGGAGCAAATTAACGCCAGGCGGCGGAGTAAAACCAGGCCACTATCGGCGCGCGCATGAGACCTCCGTGAGGGCGTAGCCCGAGCGGGGGTCTCATGCGTACGTGGCGATTTTCAAGGAGGGTTTAGCCGGCCTTTCTGGCGCGGCTTTGGGCGAGACGATAGCTGTCGCAGTTCATTTCGAGGATGTTGACGTGGTGGGTGATGCGATCGAGCAGTGCGCCCGTCAAACGTTCGGAACCCAAGGTTTCCGTCCATTCGTCAAACGGTAGATTGCTGGTGATCAGGGTGGCTCCGCGTTCGTATCGTTGCGAGATTAGCTCGAACAGCAACTCCGCGCCGGTCTTCGACAGCGGCATGAAGCCCAGCTCATCGATGATGAGAAGCTGGTATGCAGCCATTTGCTTCTGGAAGCGAAGAAGACGCCGCTCATCACGTGCCTCCATCATCTCGCTGACCAGGGCGGCGGCCGTGGTGAAGCCGACGGACATGCCCTTCTGGCATGCGGCCAAGCCGAGACCGAGTGCGACATGCGTCTTGCCCGTGCCACTTGGCCCGAGAGCGATGACGTTCTCGCGTCGCTCGATCCACTCACATCGGGCCAGTTCCAGCACCTGCATCTTGTTGAGCTTGGGGATGGCGGCGAAGTCGAAGCTGTCCAGGCTTTTGACGACGGGGAATTTGGCCGCCTTGATGCGGCGCTCGACCTTGCGGCGATCCCGTTCGATCATCTCCCTTTCGGAAAGCCGGAACAGGTATCCGACATGATCGGCACCCTCTGTGGCGCATAGCCGGGCCAGCTTCTGGTACTCGCGTTGGAAGGTCGGCAGCTCCAGCGTCTTGAGATAATGGGCAAGCAGGATCTCTGATGCTTCGGTACCCATGCCGCTTCTCCCGCATCCGATGACAGGAGGCGCATGTACGCCTTCGCCGATGTCGTCTCGACCGTCGCCTTCGGCAGGTAGGGATAGTTAGACAGGTCCAGTCGAGGCGGCCGGCGCTCCACCCGGCATAGGATCAGGTGCTTGACGGCGTCGAAGCCGATAGCTCCGAGCTGCAGGGCCTGCTTCACCGCCGCATGCAGGTCCGCCAGGTCGAAACTCTCCAGAAGACGGAGAGCCTGCACGTACTCACGTCGGCCATGCTTTGCCATGCGGCCTTCCATCAGCCGGCGCAGCGTGGCGAATTCCTCTGGCAAGTCCCACCCCTGGAGAGGCGCTGCCTGATCCAGCGAATTGATCTTTTGCTCGATCAGCGGCAGGTAATGCACAGGATCGAAGATGACGTCTTCCCGTTCCCAGCTCCGGGGATGGCGGGCGATGATCTCGCCACGGCAGCCAATCACCACTTCGTCGACATAACCCCGGACCCAGACATCCTGTTGGCCGTAGGCGACCGGCACGGAATAGTCGTTTGTCTTGTAGCGAACGAGCGACTGGGCTGTTACCTTGACGCCGGCCTGGTCGCACGCATCGAAAGGCGATGCCGGTAACATGCGCATGGCAGCCGCCAGATCCCGTTGTAGCCGCTCCCCGATCGTCCCGCTCTCGCCGCGTAGCCTGTCGCCCTGGCGCTTGCGGCATTGCTCTTCCAGCCAGACGTTGAACGCCTCCCATGTTGGAAACTGTGGGATCGGGACCATATTCGCTGATCAAATCCTCGTTGAGGCAGTCAGCAAACAGTCTGCATAGGAAAATGCAATCGGATCAGGGATCTAAGAAGATCGATGAGCCTAAGCTTCTGAGATAATGCACGTTTCCATTCGTATGTCGCAAGTTCGTACCCGTTCAAGATGAATGAGACCGCCTTTTAATGCCGGTACCGCTCTTAGGCGCAGACGAGCGCCCACCTCTTCTTGAGAGAGGTGTGGCTGGATCTGCTACCGCTTCACTGCGACGCATTTCACCTCCGCAAGCAAGCCTGGATGGGCGAGTTCGGATACGCCAATGCGGGTCCACGCGTATGTCCCTTTAGGGAAGACTTCGTTCTTTGCCGTCCGGAAGATATCCATGTGCTTTGACATCTCCACGTGATAGCTCGTCATCTCCACAACGTCATTGAAGGTGCAGTTTGCGGCCTCAAGAACGATACGGAGATTTTCCCACATGGCGCGAAACTGATCATGCGGGTCCTCAATCACCTGAAGGTCTATGGTGCGGCCGACTTGCCCGACGACGTAGATCGTATCGCCGACCTTAACCGCCGGCGCATATCCCGCTCTTGCAACGATCTCACGCATTTCCTCCGGTATGATGATTTCGCGATCCATTGTTCTGCGCTTCCTATTAGAGAGTGGCGCCCCGTTATAGATGAGCGGCGCCTTGAAATCAGATTCTCTAGGTAGCGCCGAGAAAAATCACTTGCAATAGGAACTGAATGGTTCCATATGGTTCTCATGGTGAAAAGCACTGAAACATCCCCGTCCATCGGACGCCCTCGCGAATTCGAACTCGATGACGCAGTTCGCAAGGCAATGAGCGTGTTCTGGGATCGAGGTTATCACGATGCTTCGTTGCCCGACCTGCTCGAAGGCATGGAGCTATCACGAGGGAGCTTCTACAAGGCTTTCGTGGACAAACGGGGCATCTATCTGCGCGCCCTTGACCTTTACATCGACGAAGCCATTCGCAAGGTTGGCGAAATCCTACATTCCAACCCGTCTCCTAAAGCAGCAATAAAGGATGCATTCTCGCGGCAGGTCGAAGAATCCTCCGGCAAGGAGGGGCTGCGAGGCTGCTTTGTCGTGTTGTCGGCTGTGGAAATGCTTCCGGCGGATGAAGAGGTTTCCGCTCGGATCGCTCGGCTGTTTCGGCGACTGCAAGATCTCTATGCGGCCGCCATCATAAGAGGTCAAGCGCTGGGCGAGATCAGTGCTGAACTGGACGAGCGGACACTCGCAAGGTTCCTCGTGTGTCAAATCCAAGGAATGAGAGTGTTGGGAAAAGCCGGCGCGGATCGCGACACCACTAAAGCGATGGTCGACTTCGCGCTGAGACCGCTTGGCTGACTTTTATTAGGAACCAAAAGGTTCCAAAATAGCGAATTTGTAAGGTCCGACTGATCGGTCTGCATTCGACATGGAGAGACTTGTGGAACGTGTCCGTAATCTTGAGCTCCCCCCTGATCCGCGCAGATGGACGGCGTTCGTCATCCTTTTAACTGGAGCTTTCCTGCCACCGCTCGACTTCTTCATCGTCAATGTTGCGCTGCCTTCGATCCGTCAGGATTTCCATGCCAGCGCATCGACAATGCAACTGATTATCTCGGGCTATGCCACAACCTATGCCGTGATGCTGATCACGGGTGGCAGGCTAGGCGACCTCTACGGTCGCCGGAATGTCTTTCTGGTAGGAATGGTCGCTTTCGCGGCCGCCTCCGCCTTATGCGGTTTTGCCTGGTCTCCATCGGTGCTTGTTGTCGGTCGGATCCTTCAGGGATTTGCCGCGGCGATCATGGCGCCGCAGGCTTTGGCATCCATCAATGCAATTTTTCCAGAGCAAGAGAAATCACGGGCTCTCAGTTTTTACGCGCTGACATTCGGTGTCGCATCGATGGCCGGACTGTTTCTTGGTGGGGCTCTCATTGCGCTCGATATTTTTGGGTTGGGATGGAGGGCCATTTTCCTTATCAACCTTCCGGTGATCGCCATCGCCGCACCGTCGGCGATGATGATGTTGCGAGAGACACGAGCAGAGCACGCAAGCAAACTGGATCTTGGCGGAGCAGTGCTGATTGCACTCGCGCTCTGTGCGCTGATCTGGCCGCTCATCGAGGGCCGCGAGCATGGCTGGCCCACCTCGGCAATCCTGATGCTTGCCGCCTCCCTTCCGCTTATTTTCCTGTTCTGGCATCACGAGAGGAGGGTAGAGGCGGCTGGAAGAGATCCCATTATCGCTCCGCGCCTGCTTCAGGTGCCGGGACTGAAGCGTGGGCTGCTCTCAGCATTTTTCTTCTATGCCTTCGCGGCCTTCTGGCTGACATTTTCTGTCTATCAACAAGGCGGCCTTGGTCGCACCCCTTTCGAGGCAGGGGTTGCAATCCTTCCTGCCGCTGTCGGCTTCGTTCTGGGGCCATTCGTAAGTGGCCACGTCTTTCGCATTTTCGGCAGGTACTCCACCGCCGCGGGCATGTCTCTGGAAGCCGCCGGATTATTTGGCACAGCAGCTCTCATTTCGTTTGGGGCGCCGGAGTTCCTCTTCGTTGCATTGTTCATCGTTGGTGCCGGACAAGGAATTGCGCTTCCAAATCTCGTAAGAGCAGTCGTCCAGCGGGTGGACCCGACGCAGTCTGGTCTGGCTTCCGGCCTAGTCAATTCGATGCTTCAGATTGGGGGCGCTTTAGCCACAGCCCTAATCGGCGGATTGTTCTTTTCGACCCTGGGCTCATCAACCGATGAGCGATCCATTGGTCATGCCTACAGCATTGCAGCAGTGGCGATCGGTCTTTGTCTACTCGTCGCAGGCTGGCTCTCTGCAGGGCTTGGACCGAAGAAAGAGGTCGTCCGATGAGCGCGAGCCTTGGCGGTTTGATCACCCGCTTTGTCGTTGAGGGAGCGAACGTTTCCGACGGCTCAGCTGCCACTACCGCACAATCATTTCCTCACAAATTGAACCATAACACATCAAGGTAACCTCCCATGGACATCACCCCCAACCTTCCTCTTGCCGGCAAACGAGCGCTTGTGACCGGTGCGGCACGCAGCATCGGTGCTGCCATCGCGCTGAAGCTGGCGGAAGACGGCGCTCACGTTGCGATTACCTACGAGAAGTCGGCCGAAAAAGCGCAAGCTCTCGCCGAAGAGATCCGGGCTCTAGGTCGCAAAGCGGTTGCCATCCAGGCCGACGCGGCCAGGCCCGATACCGCGACCGCCACTATCGACCGGACTGTCACAGAACTCGGCGGCCTCGACATCCTGGTTAACAATGCCGGCGTCCTGTTCGCTGGTGATTTTGCCACACAACCGTTCGAAGAGATCCAACGGCAGCTGGACGTCAATGTGCGCGGCGTCTTTTTGACGACACAGGCGGCGCTCAAACACATCCCAAATGGTGGACGCATCATCAGTACCGGCAGTAACGCGGGCCTGGCTGTCCCGTTTGCGGGGATCGCGGTCTATGCAGCGACCAAATCGGCACTTGAGAGCTTTACGCGCGGTCTCGCTCGCGAACTGGGGCCGCGGGAAATAACCGTCAATCTGGTTAGGCCGGGCCCAATTGACACCGACATGAACCCTGCCGATGGCGCACTGGCACCTGCTATCCTGCCAAGCCTGTCGATTGCCCGCTACGGTCGGACCAGAGAGGTCGCAGAGGTCGTGGCTTTCCTCGCTGGGCCGGGCGCAGGCTATATCACCGGCTCGGGCATTCTTGTTGACGGCGGCATAAGCGCCTGAGCGTCAGGCGACGCGAGACCTGTCGCCTGTGAAGTTCGTCTCATAGCGAAATTGGAGATAGACATGAACTATACGCGCCTTGGAAATACCGGCCTTGAGGTTTCGCGCCTCGGCCTTGGATGCATGAGCTACGGGGAGCCCGATCGCGGCAGCCACGCCTGGACGTTGCCAGAAGAGCAGAGCCGGCCATTTATCCGCAGGGCGATCGAACTCGGGATCAACTTCTTCGATACCGCCAATGTCTACTCGGACGGGACGAGCGAGGAAATTCTCGGCCGTGCGATCAGAGACTACGTAGCCAGAGACGACGTCGTCATCGCCACCAAGGTCAACGGCCGAATGAAGCCTGGACCAAATGGCGCCGGCCTCTCCCGAAAAGCAATTTTTTCGGAGATCGACGCAAGCCTGAAGCGGCTGGGCACCGACTATGTCGACCTTTACCAAATCCATCGGTTCGACCATCAAACCCCGATCGAGGAAACCCTGGAAGCCCTGCATGACGTCGTCAAGGCAGGCAAAGCCCGTTACATCGGCGCTTCCTCCATGTACGCGTGGCAATTCTCCAAAATGCTTTCTGTCTCCCAGGCGAACGGATGGACAAAGTTCGTCTCAATGCAGAACCACCTGAATCTGCTTTACCGCGAGGAAGAAAGGGAAATGCTTCCGCTCTGCAAATCGGAGGGTATCGGCGTCATTCCTTGGAGCCCGCTTGCGCGCGGCCGCCTGACCCGCGACTGGAGGGAGCAAAGCGAGCGCTCCCAAACCGATGAGTTGGGTAACGGCCTTTACACTCGCACGACAGCGGACGCCGACCGACGCGTGGTCGAGGCGGTAGCAAAGATCGCGCAGAAGAGGGAGGTACCACGGGCACAGATTGCACTCGCATGGCTCCTATCGAAATCCGAAATCTCGGCGCCCATAATCGGGGCGACCAAATTGCATCACCTGGATGACGCTGCCGCTGCGCTGGGCTTCAGGCTCACCGCTGCAGAAATACAAACCCTTGAGGTCAACTACATTCCCCACTCTGTGGTGGGGTTTTCCTGATCGCTTGGCGTTTTCGCCCGGGTCGCCGGGAGCGTTTACCCACGACGGAGACGCTTCCTAACCATCAAATATTCCCTGGTCTTTGAATCCAGCTTACGCAGAGAAGGAATGAATATGTTCGGAATAACACCGCTCGGCTGGCTTCACACGTTAGGAAGCCTTCCTGCAATACCCGCAGCCGCCTACATGATTTTTCGATTTGGACGTATCAAGCCGGACAGCGTGCCAGGATACATCTATTTCGTATGCATGCTGGTCGGCAGCTTGACAATTTTCCTCGTGGCTAAGGCACCTGTCAGCCCTGCGATCGCGCTTGTTACCTTGCTGTGTCTGCTTGGTGGCTACGCAGCCAACAAGCTCGTCTTTCTGGGGCGCCTTCGGAATTATATCGAGACGATACTCTTGAGCCTGACTGTCTTCTTGCTGATGGTCCCATCTGTTTCCGAGACCTTGAGACGCGTGCCCGACGGTCATCCGTTTGTCGCGGACCCAAATTCGGTTGTGTTAAAGGGTGCCGTCGGGACCATAGCGGCCATTTTTGTATTGGGTCTTGCGGTTCAGATCTATAATTTGGCCCGTCTCGGCGATCGTGCCCGGTGAGATAGGGTTTGCGCGCATGCCATAGTCCTCGCTACATCAGGCAACGCGTCGCGCGAAGATCTGCAGGTCGCCTCAGCCACTTCATGTCACATCCCGCTCGTCCATCTCAGATCCTTCATTACGCAAAAAAACTGCGGAGCGAGCCCTCAACCAGCCATCGAAGATAGGGGAAGACAGTTTTTTTCGATAAACTTAAGGACGGCAGCGTAGAGCATGGGCCGGCCGTAAAGGTAGCCTTGGGCTGTCCGGCATCCGAGTGCAAGTAGAGCATCTTCCTGAGCACTCGTTTCGATGCCTTCCGCGACCGTCTCAAGGCCTAGGTCGCAACCCAGACCGATCAACGCTTTTGCGATCGCGGCGTCACGAGGCTTATCCAGAATGTGCTGAATAAATCCCCGGTCAATTTTCAACGTGGTGAGCGGATAGCGCTGCAATGAGCGCCTTGCCGGAGTAAACAACGTGACCATTGCAGTTATTGCTTATGATGCCCTCGGTTCGGCGCCGGTGCATGTCGGCTCTCGAAAGAGGCGGAAATGGCCTTAGCTTCGCCTGTCCTGGGTGACGGCGGTCCACCTCCCATCAAGAGCGCGAAAAGATTTCGTCAGTGCCGAAGCGCAGGAGGTGGCTGCTCCGCCCCGATTGCCAGCATGGGCGGCGCAGACGCCGATTGGCTTTTCGTGATGCAAGAAGGATCGGGGCGCTCCTCTCGTCGACCTCTTCTGGCCATGTCGCTTAGAATGTTGGTTAGATGGAGTTGGTCCTCATCACGCACCTCTCACCAGCATAGTCCCTCAGGACTTATCACTGACCGCGCCACCAATTCGGTCTGATTGGTGACTTTCTTCAGAAGGTGCGTTCTTTGCAGCGGTGAAGCTTGCGGCAGCTGCCATGACCATAGCGAAGATTGCGAGAGCCGAGACGCTTCCACCGACATCCCATAGCAGCCCGAAGATCGGCGCTCCAACGGTTTGACCGATAGCAACAATGAGAAACGGCACACTCAGCCCTAGTGCAGGGTGTCTGCTGTAGATCGATACACCCCAGATGAGAAGGGCACCCGTTGCGACGATGTAGCCTAAGCCGAACAAACCGAGAGCGATGAAGGCGAGGGGGGAGTAACCAATCGCTGCTGCAAGGATCGCGATGGCTAAACCCATCACTGCGACCGCAAGGCGGTAAACAAAAGGAAGTCCGAGATGCTGCACAAGTGACCCCGTTGATGATCCTCCTATGCCGACCACTCCGAGTACAATCCAGCTTAAAGCGATTTGATACCTGGAGAAGTCCACTTCATCCTGCATTACGTTTGCGCCGAATGTCCATACTGCGGTGCTAGCAAAGCCGACGATGAACGAGCCAGCCGTGAGATTGTGTGCGCCCGGAACCTGAGCGTCACCCCAATGCAATTTTTCTGCGACGTTTTTGCTGTTTCGAGGCGGGATCGTCCAGGAAAGCCAGAAAGTTATTATTAATCCGAGACCAGCAAACGCCGCATAAAGCGCGCGCCAGCTACCATAAAATGCGAGCGCCGCTGCGCCTGAAATTACTATCCCTACTGCAGTCCCCGAATTGATGAGGCCATTGGCCTTGTGCTGATCAGGATGAGAAAGAGTTATTGCCACCGCTGATGCGAGCGGAGGTGACGTCAATCCGGTGCTAAGGCCCCCAAGTGCCATGGCGAAGCCTAGGCTCCAAACTGACCACGACACGGCGATTATTGCCATTGCGACAGTCGCGCACGAGCCTGCCAATACGGTGATGTATCGCTCGCCGAACCGGTCGACTAAGGTGAACGCCAAAACAACCCCGAGGCAATACGATGCAAAGGCCAACCCGCCGATCCAGCCACCTGCTATTGCACTCAAGTCAAGGTCAGCCCGGATCGAAGGCAGCAGAAGGCCATACGCAAACCTCGTCAACCCGTAGGTGAGGGCTGTGAGGGCGAAGGCCGCAGCCACCATGTTTGCGCGTCCGATCATGGCCTATGCTCCAGACGTGCTCGTACCAAAAGCGCCGCTGCCTCTTTCGCGGTCTCAAGAGTGATTGGTCCTCTCAAGCTTAACAACGCCGTCGCGCCTTCAAACAAAAGCGAGATCTGCATTGCTAGATCCGCGTCAGGACTACCGAGTGCTATCTCCACACGCCGTCCGATTTCAGTTTCAAATTGTTGTTTATGATCGTGGACGACGGCGGTGATCTCCGCGTTTACGGCGGCGTATTCGCCGTGGGCGCGCAAAAACATACAGCCGGAATTAATATGATCATCAGTCCACCTACGCTGGATATCGAAAAGCTGCCCTACAGGGTCGGAAGGATCCGCCTCCCTCAACAATGCCATGAAGGCGAGATGCCTTTGCTTTAGGACCTCAACCACGAGACCATCCCGAGACCCGAAATGCTTATAAAGGGTTCGTGTCGATGCTCCCGATTGGGCGAGGATTTTGTCGACCCCAATTCCTCGAAACCCTTCGGCTTCGAACGCTCGCTCCGCGCCTCCTATAATCGCTTGCTGCTTTTTCATGACGTTGATGTAAAGCGATCGTTTTACATGTCAAGTAATGGTTAACAGCGAGGTATTATTTTGACCTCCATCGCTGCAACTAGAAAAGCTGGCGGCATTAGGGACCGGGAGATCGGGCCAAGATCGAAGACTTCGATTGATCTATTGCGGTTAGGCATATGTGGGCACGGAGGTTGAGGCCACACTCCGTGACAGGTGACGGCTGAACCGAAGGCGCCGCGCCGATAGTCTATCGTGCGCGGTGATATTTCGTTCACGCACGGCCTTCAGAGCCGGGGTCGCTGTTGAAGATCTGGAATGACTGTCATTTGAATGACTGGGTCGAAAGTGCTATATCGTTCAAGAGCTCTCTTAGGTTAATCTTATCAGGAGGGGCTTGATCGCCGGCCGGCTCAGTGGCCAGCGAACTTGCAGCCGAATACTGCTGCGTCTCCCGCCCCCATTAGGTGACGTTCGCGACCAATCAACATCCTGAGCCAGCCCCACTTCTCGCCATGCAATTCGCCTCAAATCTAATCGTCGGTATAGATCCGGTGCATTGTCTCCGCGGCGGCTTTCTCGACAGGGATTTCGAAAAATATGTCCGGATTGCTCGCCAAGGCCCGGAACGTTCGCTCGATCAAGTCGTCTTTTTCGGGGCCAGTGAGATGGTAACGTGCCGCGTAGCGGCCAAGTAGCGTTCGCAATATCCGCATGTCGCTTTCGGAAAGATCCCGGCTTCTTCCATCCATGTCTTCCTCCCTGATTTCACCGTTTGTGGATGCCGGCCCGTATCTGCTTTCTTGAATGTGTCAGTGCTTAACTCGGAGAGATAATTTCGAGGGTCTTTGACATCAAGGAGCCGCTTCAACTGCGGCATGTCACATCGCGCCTTAGCGGGTCGGCACCTTGATTATCATCCTCTAAAACACACCTATCGGCTTGGAGCTCTTGTCTTTGGAGGAAAGATGGTAGCGGAACCCTATACGGCCGACGATCCCGAAACCCGCCTGGCGCTGTTCGACTTTGCCTTCGAGAACGCCCCCATAGGGATCGCCCTGGTCGATCTGGAGGGACGCATCATTCGCGGCAATGCCGCTTTCGCCAAGCTTCTGTCACTGCCTTTAGAGAAGGTGCTCGGGACGCATTTCAGGGACTTTACCCATCCAGAGGATATCGAGGCAGATCTGATCCTATTTAAGCAGGTCCTGCAAGGAAGGCGGGACGGCTACACGATCGAGAAGCGTTACCTGCGGCCTTTCGGAGAGATTGTCCACGTCCTGATCCACGTGGCCGCGATGCGCGATGCTGAAGGGCGTGTCGTACGCTTCATTTCGCAGATCGAGGATATCACCCGACACAAGGACCATGAGCGTCAGCTCGCCGAGCGCGCAGCGCAGCTTGAGCTCGCGCTTGAAGCCGTCCGTGGCGGCTTCTGGCAAATGGATATCCTCACAGGCAAATTCGAGACCTCGGATCGACTGGCTCAATTCATCGGTGGGCCCACTGCTGCGCGGCTCGACCTTGAGCGCTACGTCAACAGAGTCAACGTGAACGACGGCGCCCAGGCCGATCTGACGCCGCTAATTGCCGGAAAGCTCGATCAGAATGTTGCCGAGTATCGTCTCGACACCGTTCATGGCGAACGTTGGATGCGTTGTGATCGGCGGCTGTTGCGTGATAGCGACGGGCGTCCGGTCAAGATCGTCGGAATGGCAATCGACTTTACCGAAGATCGACGCCGGATCGAGATGCTGGAGGAGACGGCGCGCACGGACGCGTTGACTGGGCTGCTGAACCGTCGTGGGCTGTCGATCGAGTTCGCGGCTTTGCAGTCTGCCGAAGGCTTCGCTGTCCTTGCGCTCGACCTCGATGGGTTCAAGGAGGTGAACGATGCTCATGGTCATGCGATGGGAGATATCGTCCTGCAGACTGCAGCTGCGCGCTTGACCTCAGCCGTCAGGGACCATGATCTCGTGGCACGGACAGGTGGGGATGAATTTGTCGTGGTCGTCGCGGGCGATCGTTCCGTAGGAGAGGCGGCGGCGGAGCGAATTCTCGCGCGGATGAGGGAGCCTATTGCGATTTCCGATGAAATCGCCGATGTCCGCGCGAGCATTGGGGGAATTTGGGCGGGTGAAAAGCGTGACATTTCCGAGCTTCTTAGGGAGGCCGATGCGCTTCTTTACGATGCGAAGGCGGCCGGCAAGGATGTCGTCAGATTTCAGTCGGCTTCCGGGGCGATGCGTTGACGTGGATCAGCATCTTCGCCCACACCTCCAAACGCATCCGCTTGATTGGGCGTCGGTTCCGGTGCGGGAGGGCCAGACCTTGATCGCTGTGCTCGGCGGGCTGTAAGGTCGTTGTATCGAGACCTGAGCTCTGACATCTCGTACTCGCCGCTGATCCAAAGATCGACTAAGGCCAGAAATTCGGGGTCACTGTCGATAGGCATTCCCCGCAATAGTGCCTTGGTGCGCACTCGATCAAAAATCGTTCGCCGTCTGTCGCTGTCGGTCGCCAACCTACATCTCCGGTGGTGTTGAGAGCGTCTAGAGGAAGACCGAGAGACCTTCCGTACTGACGACATAGATGAACTCTTCCCATGCCTCATGGGCAGAAGCGAAAGATTCATTCCATTCGGTGATCTGGTCTTCTAGGCTGGTTACCTCCATCCGCCAATCATCACTGCCTGAAGGGCGGAAGATTTCCACAACGACGGTGATGCCGCCTTCAGTGTAACGGCCGGAGAGCTCTGAGCATTTGGATAGCGGCTGATGTTGGTTCATTGTGTCACTGAAGATATTGGCGCATGGCCGATAATATGTTTTGCCTACGAGCTTGTAAGACGAAAGAGAACTCAGCTGAGCTCTCCCGTCTCAGTGTGGCCGTTGTGAACGTCTCGCGGACCCGGATCCGTTCAAGACAAATGAGGTGGCTGCCTCAGGGATCCTTGGAGGTGTTCATAAGTGGGAGCGGCACGAGGCAGAAGCCTCGATGCAACGTCGAACTCGATATCAGGTGTGACTTCCGGTCAGACTGTGCGCTCCCACATTTCCTGTGCGGCTGAATGCGGGAAGCGTCTGAGCAACAGAGCTGGAACAGTTGACCATGCCGCGAGTTCCTGACGGGCTGACGGCGGATGATTGCTCTGACGAGATCAGGGCTACGACCGACCGCAAATTGGGAGAGACCGCAGATGAAAGGTCTTACTTGGCATGGCAGCGGCGACATACGCTGCGAAGCGGTAGACGATCCGGTCACCCAAGACGATCGCGACGCGATCATCAAGGTGACCAGCTGCGCGATCTGCGGGTCGGATCTTCACCTCTACGGCGGTTTCGTCCCCGGGATGCATGCGGGGGACGTGATGGGCCACGACCCATGGGTGAGGTGGTCGAGGTCGGCCGGGGAGGCTTCCAGGCTCAAGGTCGGTGAAGGTGTGGTTGTGCCCTTCACCATTGCCTGTGGAGAATGTCGGCAGTGTAAATGGGGTCAGTTTTCGCTTTGCGAGCGTTCGAATCCATCCGGCGCGATGCAGGCCAAGCAAATCGGTTATCCAACGGCTGGGCTGTTCGGTTATTCCGAAAATGTACGGCCGCTTCCGGGGCGGACAAGCGCATTATCTTCGCGTTACTTATGCCGATGTTGGCCCGATTGTTGTCCTAACGGCCTGATCGACGACAGGTCCTGTTCCTCTCCGACATTTTTCCAACCGGCTACATGGCCGCCGAAAACTGCGACATCAAGCAAGGGCAGACGGTTGCCGTATTCGGCTGCGGGCCGGTCGGCCTGTTTGCAATCAGATCGGCTTTTCTGCTTGGCGCTGAACGGGTCATTGCCATTGACACCGTGCCGGAACGACTAGCCCTTGCCCGAGCCTCCGGTGCGGAAACGCTCGATTATACCGCTGAAGATTTGCAGGAGCGTATTCTCGTGATCACCAATGGGCTTGGACCGGATGCCGTGAGGCAGTCGGGATGGAAAGCCATGAGGCGGGTGGCGTGATGGAGACCCTCCAGACAAAGCTGACGTCAAACCGAACGGCCTTACGCCCTCAGCCAAGCGATCCTCGCCTGCCGGCCTGGCGGGACGGTTTCGGTCCCCGGTGTATTCGTGGGTCCAGCAGTTTCAGTACCTCTTGGAGCCGTCGTGGGCAAAGGTCTAACGCTGAAGACAGGCCAGACCCATGTGCAACGGTATCTCGAGCCGCTGTTGAACCTGATTGTGGAGGGCAAAATCGATCCGTCTTTCCTCATCACCCACCGCATAGGCCTCGAAGAGGGACCGGAGGCATACAAGACTTTTCGGGACAAAGCGGACGGCTGCGTCAAAGTTGTCACCCGGCCCGAATGGATAGCTCGCGGCATGGCGTCTTCCATTCAGTTTGTGCACGCGTATTTGACGCCATCTGGAGAGCTGGGATTTTTTTGGCATCGGTGAAATGCTGCCTATGCAAAGAACCACCCGGGCCGGAGGAAACATGTTTCCGCCCGGCCTCGGAGTCTGAAGTATTAAATCATGATCTCGCCGCCGGTGACCGGAATGACGGCGCCGGTCATATAGCTCCCAAGCTCGGAAGCTAGGAGGACATAGGCGCCAGCCAGTTCGGCGGGTTGGCCGGCGCGGCCGATCAAGGTCTGTTGCCCGAACTTGGCGGCTTTTTCAGCTGGCATGGTTGACGGAATAAGGGGCGTCCAGATTGGGCCAGGAGCGACGGCATTTACGCGGATGCCTTTTTCAGCGAGCATTTCGGCAAGGCCGGCCGTGAAGTTGGAAACGGCGCCCTTGGTGGATGCGTATGCCAGAAGCTGCGGCGATGGCTGTCGCGACTGGATGGAGGTCGTGTTGATGATCGCACTTCCAGGTTTCATATGCGAAGCGGCGGCCTTAGCTAGAAAGAACGGCGCATAGATATTCGTTCGGAAGGTCGTGTCCCACTCATCAGCAGATATATCGGCGATATCACCGTAGGTGCGCTGAAAAGCAGCGTTGTTGACCAGGATGTCGATCCCGCCGAGCTCATCGACCGCGCGCGCGACGAGCTCCTGGCAATGGTCTTCCGATGTGATGTCCCCGGCGATGACAAGCGCCTTACGGCCGGCGTCCTCGACCCATTTGGCGGTGTCGGCCGCATCGTCGTCTTCGTTGAGATAGGAGATCAGGACATCGGCGCCTTCACGCGCGAAAGCAATGGCGACGGCCTTGCCAATCCCGGAATCGGCGCCGGTGATCAGCGCCACCTTGCCCTCAAGTCTTCCATTGCCGCGATAGGATTTCTCGCCGTGATCCGGGACGGGTTTCATTGAAGCGGTTTTGCCCGGCGGCTCTTGCTGCTGTTCCGGATAGGGTGGGTTCGGGCGTCGGCGTTCTTCGGTCATGATCTTCCTCCAGTTGAATGAGGAGGCTTAACCGTTGGGATCGGTAACTGTTCCGTGATCTATCCGCGCCGGTCACCCGCACATCTTTATCCAGGACATTACGGCTCCAGAATATCCGTTAGGAAGCTGCCGACAAACTTTGCTTCATTGGACAGACTTGTCCGTCCTTTTACCAATGCAATCTCGGACGCTGGCTGATCGTCGAAGCCGTCAGATGGCCCAAGTTGCCGGTGTTCGGTTAGCACCGCGTCGGAAGGTAGCAGACTGATTCCGAGGCCGGAGGCAACCGCCGCCTGCACACCCATCAGTCCCTGGCTGGTATAGGCGATCCGCCAGCGACGACCGCTGCGCTCGATCGCGCGGATGGCGCGATCCCGGTATATGCAGCCGACGGGAAACACCGCGAGTGGAACCGGGTCCGTCTCGACCGAACGGGTGGCGCTCTCCACCCAGACCAACTCTTCTTTCCAACTCGCGAGACAGGCCCCATCTCCAGGCTCGCGCTTGATCAGCGCGAGGTCAATTTCGCCCGCATCCAGCAGGCGCCGGAGCTCAGTGCTCCAGCCACTAACCGTGTCGAGCCTTATGTGAGGCGATGCGATTGAAAATCCCGACAGCAGATCGATGAGGCGCCGCCCGGCAAAATCTTCCGGAACGCCGAGGCGAACGGACCGCGGCGCCAGAGGTCTTCGCATGACCTCGGCGGCCTCATCTGCGATGGCGAGTATTCTGCGCGCATAGCTCAGCAGTAACTCGCCGGCTTCCGTAGTTTCAACAGTTCCGGTCGATTTGTCCCGTCGCAGCAGTGAGGTGCCTAAATTGACCTCCAGCTTCTTGATCTGCTGGCTCACCGTCGACTGCGTCAAGCGCACCCGTTCGGCCGCCTTGGTGAAGCCGCTGCAATCGACGACGGCAGCAAAGGTTTTCAGAAGATCCAGATCGAACCCGAAGCTCATTTGATTTCCCAATGAAGATGATGATGAGATTTAATTTCGTAATCCACGCAGGTTTTGTCAATCTCGGGAAAATCAAGGAGAAAACGTATGACCCTGACTGGACCCAAGCCGACCTGGCTGACCTTTGATTGCTATGGAACCCTGATTCAATGGGACGAAGGGCTGCTTGCTGCAATGGGCAGAATACTGTCCGCAAAAGGTGGCGATATCGATCAGAAGGCATTTATCTCGATCTACGATCACCATGAACATTCGCTGGAGGAGGGGCGTCCTCACCGCACGTTTGCCGAGGTCTGCGCCCTTGCCCTGGAACGGGCGATGGCCGAATTCGGCCTTCCGTTTGAGGTAGCGGATGCCAATATCCTGACCTCGTCGATCGGCAAGATGCCGCCGTTTCCGGAGATTGTGGCAACCCTTGGAAAGTTAAAAGATGCAGGTTTCCGCCTGGCGATCATCTCCAATACTGATGATGCCATCATTGCTGGAAACGTGGCCCAACTTGGTGGCCACATCGACCGCGTCATCACTGCGGAACAGGCCGGTGCCTACAAGCCATGCAGCCAGATCTTCCATCATGCCTGGAAAAGCCTCGGCACCAGCATGGAGGATCTGGTGCATATTTGCGCCAGTCCGCATCTGGATCTTGCAGCGGCGCGCGAGCTTGGCTTTCGTACCGTTTGGGTCGATCGTGGCACCGGCCGCAAACCCCTGGAAGATTACCGCCCGGACGAAATCGTCCCGACGCTCGACAAGGTGCCTGCCATCCTTGCCGCAGCGGGCTGGATGGAACGATAGGAGACTAACATGGCGCATGAGCTGAATGTTTCGAAGACAAATCCTGCACTACGGCACAATCGTTTGCTGGACACCGAAGAGATTTGGCAAGCACGGGGCGACCTCGCCGCTTGCCTTCGCATGGCAGCGCGGCTCGGCCTTGAAGAGGGGATCTGTAACCACTTCTCGGCTGTTGTGCCCGGTCATCCCGACCTCTTCATCGTCAACCGCCTGGGTTGGGCGTTTCAGGAGGCGACTGCCTCGTCATTGCTGATCTGCGATTTCGAAGGCAATGTGGTTGCCGGGGATGGCGTACCGGAGGCAACCGCGTTCTATATCCATGCGCGGTTGCACAAGATGGCGCCGCGGGTCGGTGCTGCGTTTCACACCCATATGCCGAATGCGACCGCGCTCAGCATGGTCGAGGGTGAGCCATTGGTCTGGGCAGGCCAGACGGCGCTCAAGTTCTACGGCCGTGTGGCGGTTGACGAGAACTATAATGGCCTTGCTCTGGACGAAAGCGAAGGCGACAGGATCGCCGCCGTCCTTGGAGACAAGGATATCCTGTTCATGAAAAACCATGGCGTGATGGTCTGCGCGCCGAACATCGCCGAAGCCTGGGATGATCTCTACTATCTCGAACGTGCTGCCGAAGTTCAGTTGAAGGCAATGGGTTCAGGCCGCAAACTTCTGCCGGTCGTGCCCGCTGTCGCGGCTGATGCGGCGCGGCAGATGCGCGAAGGGGACCCGGAAAGTGCCAGAATGCATCTGGAAAGCATCCGTCGGGTGCTGGACCGGCAAGCGCCGGAATATCGCGATTGATCGGATAAGAAAGGCGAAGCATCAAGCATCTTGAAGTGCGCATTTCCTTATTTTTCTCCGGGTCAGGGCGTCCCTTTCAGCAGCGGTGAATCACCCAGTGTCACGACCATATGGTCGATGAAGGCACGGACGCGGTGGGGCAGGGGACCACCACCGACATAGACGGCATGCACCAGTTCAAGATCGCGTGGATTGAAGTCTTCGAGCAGTGGAATCAAACGCCCAGCGGCGATGTCGTCGGCCACATGAAACAGGCCGACGCGGGCAATGCCAGCGCCGGCCAACGCCATTTGCTTCATCGTCTCGCCGTTGTTGACGACGATGCTGCCTTTGACTGGTTGTGCGATGTCCCGGTCGCGGTCACGAAACGGCCAGGACGGTCTTGCTCGCCGAAAATTGAAGGTCAGGCAGTCGTGCTGCGCGAGGTCCATAGGCGTTTCCGGCGAACGTCGGCGCGCCAGATAGTCAGGTGAAGCACAGACCACGCGCCGGCTCTGTCCGAGCTTGCGGGCGATCAGGCCGCTGTCCGGCAGGTTTCCCATGCGGATAGCGACGTCGGTCTTTTCCGCTACCAGGTCGACAATCCCGTCGGTGAAGGAGAGGTCGACGATCAGGTCGGGATTGCGGGCGATGAACTCCGGAATGGCCGGTGCGACGAACATCGTTCCGAACGGTATTGTGGTATTGATCCTCAGCCGTCCACGGACCGCACCGCCCGTTGCCTCCTGATCCGCATCGTTCAGTTCCTGCAGAATCCGAAGCGCCGCATGGTGATAGGCTTCGCCTTCCTCGGTCAGCGTCAGAGCGCGGGTCGTTCGCACCAGCAGGCGCGTGCCGAGCCTTGTTTCCAGACGGGCGATCAACTTGCTAACCGCTGATGGTGTGATGTCCAGGTTACGGGCGGCGGCGGAGAATCCCCCATCCTGAACAACGCGGGCAAACACCTCCATTTCGCCGGAACGTTCCATCAGAATGCGCGGCATTGATGATCCTCATTCACAGGTGCACGTCTTTTACAGGCAATAGTATCTCCGAGGCTTAAATCATAAATTGTCTCCAGCAACAATCTGGAGACACGTCATGGATCTGCAAATCAACGGAAAGACCGCCCTTGTAACCGGCGCCACCGCCGGCATCGGCCTCGAAATCGCCCGCTCTCTCGCCATCGAAGGCGCGAGGGTTGTCATCACGGGCCGCGACCGCGTCAAGCTCGACAGCGCGATCGCTGCCGTCAAAACTTCCGGCGGATCTGAGATCACAGGCATTCTGGCAGACGCGGCCAGCGCCGAGGGTGCCGCGATCATCGCCAAGGCCGAACCGTTGGTCGATATCCTCGTCAACAATATCGGCATCTACGAGAGCAAGGCCTTCGGCGACATCACCGACGCCGACTGGAGCCATCTGTTCGACGTCAATGTCATGAGCGGCGTGCGCCTGTCGCGCACCTATCTGCCCGGCATGCTGGAGCGCAATTGGGGCCGGATCATCTTCATTTCCAGTGAGTCGGGTCTCGCCATCCCTGAGGACATGATCCACTACGCAACGAGCAAGACGGCTCAGCTGTCGATCTCGCGCGGATTGGCGCAACTGACCCGCGGCACCAATGTCACGGTCAATTCCGTGCTTCCGGGACCGACCCGCTCGGAAGGCATCGAAGCCTTCCTGCGCAGCCAGGCAAGCGATCCTTCCGCACCGATCAAAGAGATCGAGGCCGAATTCTTCGCCACCGCCCGCGCGGCTTCGATCCTCCAGCGCATGGTGGAGGCGGAAGAGGTGGCAAACCTCGTTGCCTATCTCGCCAGCCCCCGTTCATCGGCCACGAACGGTGCAGCCCTTCGTGCCGAAGGCGGTCTCGTCAACACCATCGCCTGAGAAAGGCACTACCCATGTCAAACACGCCTCTGACCATCATCGCCATCACCACCGCCAAGCCCGGCAAGGAGGCGGCGCTTGGCGCTGCCCAGGAAAAGCTGGTCGCCGAGACGCTGGCCGAAGACGGCTGCCTCCGGTACGAGTTGCACCAGTCGCTCGATGATGGACGCGTGCGCATCTTTGTCGAAACCTGGCAAAGTGAAGACCAATGGCGCGCCCATATGCAGGGCGCCGTCCTGCAGCGCTTTCAGGCGAGCGGCGTTGGCGACTATTTCGCCGACTTTGCGCTGCACCGGCTCACCAAGGTCGCTGGCTGAGAAGCAACCGCCTTTCCCTTCCCCACCATATTTCTAACTTTCGGAGCTAGACCCATGAAACTTCTGCGCAGCCTCGCCGTCGCTCTTGCGCTCGGCGCCAGCACCTTAAGCGCCCATGCCGGAAACGTCCTGATCGTGCTGTCCGATTACGATCGTCTCGATCTGAAGGACGGCAAGGTATTCAAAACCGGATTCTACCTCAATGAATTGATGCAGCCGGTGAAGGCCTTGCTCGACGCAGGCCATGAGGTCACCTTCGCCACACCCAAAGGTATGGCGCCTTCCGTCGACCGGACATCCATCGACAAGATGTATTTCGGCGGTGACGAAGCGGCGATGAAAGCCAGCGAAGCGCAGCTGTCGGAACTGGGCCTGATGTCGAGGGACAAGTCGCCGGTCATCAGCCTCGCGCGGGTCGAGCAGATCGGCTACGACCATTTCGACGCGGTCTACGTGCCCGGCGGTCACGCACCGATGCAGGATCTTCTGGTGAGTTCCGAACTCGGCAAGCTGCTCATCTGGTTCCATGAGAATGGCAAGACGACGGCGCTCGCCTGCCATGGTCCCATCGCACTGCTGTCTACGCTGCCGGACGCACAAGAGTTCGTGACAAAGTTCGAGACGGCGGGAACCGCAAAGGCGCAAACTGGCTGGATCTATGCCGGCTACAAGTTCACGGTCTTCAGCAACCAGGAAGAGGAAATGGCCAAGGGACTGCTGGGTGGCGGCGAGATGAAATTCTATCCGCAGGATGCGCTCACACAGGCGGGCGGTCAATTTAGTCAGGCTGATGCAGCTTTCTCCGCGCATGTCGTAACGGATCGCGAGCTGATCACCGGCCAGAATCCCGCATCAGCCCCGGCTGTGGCCCAGGAACTGCTGAGCCGATTGAAGTAGCATCTGCCGATGTCGCCTCAATAGGCGGAATTACGGTTTCACGGCAATGTGGTTAATTGCCGTGTTCGCTGGATTAGTTCTGGATTACAATGGTCGCACAATTATGTCACCATTGTCCTCCCTCGAAATCAGGCGCTGCATTCTGCGCATAGCTGCACTGCAGCAAAGTCTATTTCGTGTGCAGCGAAAATTGGGATTGTGTTTCTCATCGAAGCAATGCATCTCCTCCCGCAGAGCTTCGATTTCAGACGGCCCACTCCTCCTCCCAAGGGGCGTCTGTCAGAACTGCGGCACTCCTCCTCCCAGCCGTTGTTCGGTTCTTTTCGAAAGCCTGCCGCACCTCCTCCCGCGGCAGGCTTTTTCGTCTTGGGACTGGCTGATGAGAACCCGGGATCGAGCTGCTGTCCTTGCCCTTTTTTCGCTGTTGAGCGACGAAAAGGTGATCTCCAGCCGCACCGGACGTCTGAACGGAAGACCCAGGCGAGATGCTTTTCATGATGGCCTCGAAATCAGGCGGCATCGCAAAGATCATCGCCGACATTCTCCCGTACTCGGTCGCGAGTTTCTTCCGCATATCGGCCGTCGGCACCAGCCGGAAACTACCGGGTACTGCCCGATCATAGCGATGGTCCGGTGCACAGAACATCAGTTCCTTATGCTGCCGGCACGCTTCGCATACCCGAGCCTATGGAACTGGCTCCGAAGAGTCCAAGACATTTCGATATTTGTGTCCGCCCGGCCCAGCGGGCGTTCGAACACAGCAAACCCGACCTTTCCGATGTAAGTGTTTTGCGCCCTTTCAATAATGGAAAATTGGCCAAAATCCATCAACTGCCGGTGCCCGGCGTCGCGTAAGAGCCGAGTCCATATTTCACTGCGGTTAAGCTTCCCCAGGTGGCGCGACACCGGCTCTTCCGAGAACATCTCAACCATTGGGTGGAAATCCGCGAATATCGGTAACCGAAGGGACAGGCGCGGAGACTCGATCAGGCGAGATTCGTTCTTTGAAGGGCTCTTCTCATCGTTCCAAGCGAAATAACGCAAGCCCTACTTTGCTTAGTCGCCGATCGCAATTTCGATGGCGATAAGGTGCCAGGATCACACATGCCGATCTTTCAAATAGTAGGACACGCGATCAGGTTTGAGGCGGAACCTCGAGGGTCTTAGCGAGGCGCTCAAGTTCGACGGAGTAGCAAAAGAACCCGAACAGCACCAACAAGACCAGCGTGCCAAGCAGCACCGCTTGACCGAGTGGGGCAGCGCGTTGATTTCCGGCAAGTGCCGAAAAAAGATGGTTGAGAACAGGACACCACCGAACAGGAAGGCCATGCGCGCGGCGAAGGAAAACAGATGAGATACGAGGATAGAGCGGAACGGGGCACGGACCTCGACCCAACGCATTCTCGCCCAGTAGCTCGCCTGCTGAACCAAAGCCGTTATGAGAATCGCAATGAACGTAGACGATGGCACTTGTTGGCGTTCGCCGAGATGGGTGACGACGGCGTAGAAGATCGGAAAGATCACCCAGAGTAGATATGCCACTGCCAGAGACTGGAGCACCATAAGTGCCGCGTAGGCGATAGTATTTTTTTGTCGATCAGTCATGTTCCGCTTGGCCAGCCCTCTGGAAAAACTGACGTCCTTCTGGGGCAATGATCAGCCACGGGTGCTATAATCCCTAGACGCCCAGCCCATTGACAATCAGCTGAATTGCGACAGCAGTTAGCAAGATCCCGAAGACGACCTCGGAAACGACCATGCTCGCGGTTTCATGTGTTTGGATATCTTTTCGGTACTAGTGAATACGATGAGTCAAAGGCACCGGCAATCAGGATCAGAACGGCGACCGTTCTCATTCCCGTTGCCGACAGCGTCCCCACATCCACCAAGGTTGACATGCTAGTCACCACCACACGCAGTCGCTCGATGATCAACGGCAAAATGTTTACCGGTGAACGAGCCAGGGACGCGGCCTTTGCCGAAATCACCGTCTCCATCCCACCGGCAAATGTGCGCAAAGTTGGTGAGGTGGCATGGCCGAAAAGACTCCCATCCAATCCAGCCACGGACTTTGCGACTTTGAAGGCGGAGGAAATCAGCCGAGATGATGCCAGAAAATGGCTGAGTGCTTCCGTCAAGAGGAGCCGGGACGGTAGTGTGCTGGTCTTCATTCACGGCTTCAACAATCGGTTCGAAGACTCGGTCTATCGCTTTGCCCAGATCGTTCACGATTCTGGCGTAGCAAGCGCGCCGGTGCTGGTCACATGGCCGTCCCGGGGAAGTTTGCTCGCGTATGGCTACGATCGGGAGAGTACCAACTACACGCGCAATGCCTTGGAGTTGCTCTTCCAATATCTCGCCAAGGACGCGCAGGTGAAGGAAGTCTCGATCCTTGCTCATTCCATGGGGAACTGGCAAACGAAACATCGTTTGCGTGTGTTGGGCCCATCTACACCTGCGGCGCTGATGCGTCCATTGGTTCTCCGAATGGGACCTGGGGCCTATCGATGACTTTGCAACTTCGCCGGTTACCGGCATAGTTTCCCCTCCGCCGGTTTATTAAAGATGCGCTTAGGCAGAAAGCGCTAATATTGCGATATGTGATCATAGAATGTGTGCGGAGGGCAGTTAATAGGGACGAAGCGTGGAACCCGTTTTGTGCCGATCTGGCGCGACGCATCGGGATCCCGACATCGCAAAGAGGATGGTCATGCAGGACAAGTGATAGACGCTGCCATTTTCAAAATCTCTCTAGCTCCACAGAGCCGCAGGTCAAAATCGGGATGACCAACTGAAATAAATGAGGGATATCGATAGAAAACGTCGCAATTTCAACACTTCCGGGAAGACTGTCTCCCACATAATGTGCGCCATTACTTCGGGTCCTTCCAAGAGCGGGCACGCCCGCGCTGCTTCTCATGTTATTCGTCAGCATTGCCCGCGCGGACTGCTATCCGGCTTTCGATCGATATCGAATTTACACATGAGGCTGAGTTTCATCGAATTGCAGGATGTAGCGATTGGAAAACGGCGAAACTGATCCAACTCCAGCCGCTGACGGCTATAGTTGGGCCACTCGGTAGGCACGAACATGCTCGATGAGCGCGCGCAGCTTGGGCGCCATATTCCGGCGATTGGGGAAATATAGGAAAAACCCTGGAAAGGGCGGCAGATAGTCGTCCAACACCGTGATCAACTCGCCGCGATCGATGTATGAGCGAAAGGTCTCCTCCAACGCAAATGTAATACCGCCACCAGCGAGTGCGGTCCGGACCATCAGATACAGATCGTTGGTGGTGATTTGCGGCTCAACGGCAACGTCGATAGGAATTCCATCTTCCTCGAACTCCCATCGGTAAGGCGCAGCACTTGGAGAGGGACGCCAACCGATACAACGATGACGCACCAGCTCCCGAGGATGCCGGGGCGCTCCGTGGACTTCGAAATATCGCGGTGTCGCGACGACCACTTCTCTCTCTTCTTTGGTCAGTGGAACCGCGACCATATCCTGCTCGATCACATCACCCAGCCGGACGCCCGCATCGAAGCCGGCGTCTACGATGTCAAAGACGTCGTCCGTCACCGTGACGTCGATCGTTATGCCGGGATGGGCTTCAGCGAAGGACGCGATCAGTGGGCCGGACAAAAACTGTTCGGCAATCGATGTCACCGCGATCCGCAGCAACCCGCTCGGCCTTGCGTCGCCCGCTACATTCTCGAACGCAGATCTGACCTCTGCCATTGGTTGGGACAGGGTTTCGCGGAAGCGGTTGCCCGCTTCGGTGAGCCGCACGCTACGGGTCGTGCGGCTGACGAGCGCGATGCCGCAGATATCCTCGAGACGTCTGATCGCTTGGCTCACGGCGGAGCGAGTAACACCCAACCGGTCGGCCGCGGACCTAAAATTTCCTTCTTCGGCGACGGCCAGAAACATAGGCACCAAGTTAAGATCGATATTCATTGTCGTATCTCGCTAACCAATCTCGTTAGCGGAAAGGGGATACAGACGACAATCGAATTTGTCTACCTATTGTCCGTGGCCAACGGTCGCCATCGCGGCAGGGCAGGCATGAACAACCGATCATCGAAGGAGATATTCTCATGACACATATCAAGATCAGACTCGCAGCAGCAGCTTTGGCTCTTGGGTTCTGCGCCGGACCTGTCGCTGCACAAGATAGCGCGTGCCCTCGGGAAGGCTCCGAGGCTCCTCTCGCACTTCATGCGGACTGGATCATGAAGGGTTGGGAGCGACATGAAGGCGATGGCAAATTCGTGTTCGCAGAAAAGCTGAACACGTATTACGATCTGGAAAATACGAAAGGTGTTTTCTACGACAATTTTGCGCCCGGCAGCACACAGCTCTTTGATAACTCGGCTCGCTACGGCGCCAACTGGGAGGCGTTGCAGAACGCCGCTCGATCTGTCCGCCACGGATTGACTGGAGGTCATGACGCGATCGTCGGCGAGACAGTCGCTTCGACGACACTTGGCTTCGTTGGCCGCATCGATCGCCTTGACGGCAAGGTGATCGCTTTCGATGGCCGCTCGCAGTTGGGCTGGGAATGTACCGCTGGCAAATGGAAAATCCGCCATGAACTGAACTACGCTTGGGTCGTCGAGCCCGAGACCATTCAGTCTTTCCTAGGCAAGACGGAGGTGGCCCAATGACCGCCGCAACGCCTTCACACCCCTATGTCGGCATGTGGGAGACCGCAGACGGCCGCATACGGCACCAATTGCTCCCGAACGGCCGCTACGACGAGGCGCGTGGCCGACGCGAAAGTGCCTATCAAGGACGATACGAGGTGTCGAGAGACCACATCGAGTACTGGGACGATACCGGCTTTACTGCCAACGGCGACTTTGTTGATGGCGTCCTGTACCACGCCGGCATGGTTCTCTATCGCAGGCGGTAGTCAGGTCATGATATCGCCGGCAGACCCTGCCGGCGAGCTCGATCTTTTTTCAATGGAGTAGACCATGTGTGGCGATACAGCAGCAGTTACATTCATCGAGCACTGCCGGGAGAGGGAGCAGCCTTGCGTTCGCTCCTTGAAAAAGATGCTCTTGGAGGCTTTCCGAATAGTGCCACGAAGCCCGAGATACTCACTTGCGACGTCGATGTGGACTTCATTTGTCTCAAAGAGTCGGATGAGACCGGTTTTATCTTCCTATCGGACGAAACCAAATGCTGCATCGCATCATTAATGGTGGTTGTGGGCGGAGATGTGAACCAGGACAGGTTCCATTGAGCCCTTAGGCAACCTTCGCAGCTGCTCGTTTTAAGAGAGGGTCCGCATTGGAAACCATCGAACCATCCCGTCAAATCGATTTGCCGCCGATCCCGGCCGTTACCGGGAAGCCCATTTATCCAGCGGTACTCGTGCCTGAACTGGAGGAGGCTATTGCAAGGCCCGAGCGGACGTCCCCGCTCGGGCTTGAACAATATATAGCCGGTCGCACGCTTGTCAGTGGCGATAGTCCGGCGTGGAATGACATGTTCGTGCAGGTCTATTCCCGCCTGAACAAGCAGGAGCCATTTCTTGTTCCCGCAGTCGCTGAGCCCCTGATCGTCTGGGTGATGTCAGGCGAAGCGGTGGTTGAGGAGCGTGACCTTGACGGGGAATGGGTCGCTAATACGGTCACAGTTGGCGATTTTTTCCTGACCCGCTCTCCCACCCCATATGAGATGCGCTGGCGCGCTATCGGCGACGCGCCTTTCCAGGTTATGCATCTTTATCTCTCCGTTCCGCTGTTCGAGCGCGTCGCCTACGACGTGCTGGGCTGCGCCGCCCCTCCTGCACTTCGCGACATTTCCGGGGGCAAGGACACGCAGCTGTCGCTCCTTCTTTCCGTGATCCACCAAGAGCTCACGTCTGAGGGGAAGGGAAGCCAGCTGTTCATTCAGGGCCTCGCCCAGACCCTTGCCGTGCATCTCATCCGGAATTACGCCGCCAGTGAAGCTCCCGACGATCGGCAGAATGCGCTCCCCGGCTTTAAGCTCCGTCGGGCCTTGGCCCACCTGGAGGAACATCTAGCCGAGCCGTTCAATCTCGCCCAGTTGGCTGAGACGGTCGGCATGAGCGAATTTCATTTTAGTCGTTTGTTCAAGAAGGCGACCGGGCTCTCGCCCTCGCGCTACTTCATTCGCCAGCGCGTTGCCCGGGCACAGCTTCTTCTGCAGGAGACGGATACCAGCATCATCGAGATTGGCATGTCCGTCGGCTATTCGAGCCCAAGTCACTTCGCCCAGGTCTTCCGTCGCGAAACCGGCCTGCCGCCGAGCCACTACCGGCGAGGTTAGTTTTTGACCCGTCGCGATTTCGAGCAAGATCGCAACAGGTCGAGCAAGGTCCCGAGAGAAGGATGCCGACGATCGGCTTAAATTCCTCCTTGTCAAAACGAAACGCCCACCGCGGTGGTGGGCTTTGAGACAAGGAGTGAAGACAATGACCAACCTCAACGGAAAGATCGCATTGGTCACCGGCGCATCGAGTGGCATTGGCGCTGCGACCGCTGCAAAGCTTGCTGAAGCCGGTGCAAAAGTTGGTATCGCTGCACGGCGCACCGACAAGCTCGAAGATCTCAAGAAACAGATCGAAGCCAAGGGCGGAGAAGCCCTTGTGATCGAGATGGACGTGGTTGACACGACCTCGGTCGATGCGGGTGTCAAAAAGCTTATCGACGCATACGGTTCGATCGACATCCTCGTCAACAATGCCGGCCTGATGCCGCTTTCCGATATCGACCAGTTCAAGGTCGACGAGTGGCAGCGGATGGTGGACGTGAACGTGAAGGGCCTGCTCAACACGACGGCCGCCGTTTTGCCCCAGATGATCAAGCAGCATTCCGGCCACGTGTTCAACATGTCGTCTATCGCCGGTCGCAAGGTGTTCAAGGGCCTGTCGGTCTACTGCGCCACGAAACATGCGGTCACGGCTTTCTCTGATGGCCTGCGTATGGAAGTCGGTCAGAAGCATGGCATTCGCGTGACCTGCATCCAGCCTGGCGCGGTTGCCACCGAGCTCTATGACCACATCACAGATCCGGGCTACCGCAAGCAGATGGATGAGCTGGCCGGTCAGATGACCTTCCTCCAGGGCGAGGATATCGGCGACACCATCGTCTTCGCAGCCCAGGCCCCGGCCCATGTGGACGTCGCCGAGCTGTTCGTTCTGCCAGTAGAACAGGGTTGGTAACGGACCGGCCCTGAAGGGTCCCTGCTTTGTCGCAGGGACCTCTCAAGGGAGATTGTCATGAAGGAATTACCCGCATCTCAAGCATATCGCGTCCTGGAACCTGGCCCGATCGTCATGGTCTCGACCAGTGACAACGGCAAGCCCAACGTGATGACGATGGGCTTCCATATGATGATCCAACACGACCCGCCGCTGATCGGTTGTGTGATCGGGCCCTGGGATCACAGCTATCAAGCTCTCCGGAAAACCGGAGAATGTGTCATCGCTGTGCCCGGTCTTGATCTCGCCGAGACCGTTGTCGACGTCGGGAACTGCTCGGGCGACAGGGTGGATAAATTCCAGAGGTATGGTCTCAAAACGCGACCTGCCAAGGATGGATCAGCCCCGCTCCTCTCAGACTGCCTGGCCAACATAGAATGCCGGGTCGTCGATACCAGGCTCTCGGATCCTTACAACCTCTTCATCCTTGAGGCGACGAGGATCTGGATCAACGAGAACCGAAAAGAGCGTCGAATGATGCATCACCGCGGTGACGGCACGTTCACCGTCGATGGCGGCACACTCGACCTTCGAGATCGGATGGTCAAATGGCGCCATCTCCCCTGAGAGGCGCCGGGCCCAAAATGCACCAGCAACCCATTTAGAAAGGAAGAAAACTATGTCTGCTTATCTCATCGTTGATCTCGACATCCACGACATGAAGGCGATCGAAGACTACCGGTCGAAGGCCTTGCCGCTCGTCGCCAAAGCCGGCGGCAAGCTCATCGCCATCGATGAAGCCCCTCTGGAACTGGAAGGCTGGACGGCCACCAACATGCTCATCATCGAGTTTCCTGACAAGCAAGCGATCAGTGAGCTCTTCGCATCGCCGGAATATCCACCTCTGGCCGCACAGCGGCAGGCTGCCGCCGCATCGCGCATCATAGCAATCAACGGAGTCTGAAAAGAGCAAGGTCACGACAGCTCCCGCAAAGACGCGGCAGATCTTTTCCAGGCATGCCGTCACTATGCGGGTGTTGCCCTAACCGAGAAGGAGACCTGAAATGGCTGAACTCACCAATGTGGCCTACTTCACCGCAAAGCCGGGCCGCTCAGGAGATCTGGGTGACGAACTGCTTCAGCTCGTCGCTCCGTCCCGAAACGAGGAAGGCTGCCTCCGTTACGAGATTCACCAGTCCAATGGCGTTCCCGACGTGTGGATGGTGCTCGAAGACTGGCGGCACGCCTCCGACTTCAAACTGCATATGAGCACACCTTACGTCGAAGCCTTCATGGCGAAGGTCCCGGACCTGTGCGTCGAAGACGTGGAAATCTGCGGCTACCAGCAACGGTCCCCGCAGGCCTGAAACAGAAAGGAGTATATGAAATGAGCACGCAAAACCCTAAAGTCTGGCTCGTCACCGGATGCTCTACGGGCTTCGGTCGCTACATCGCGGAACACTTGCTTGAGGCGGGTGAACAGGTTGTCGTCACCGCCCGCAAAACCGACAAGATCGCGGATCTTGAGCAGAAGGGCGATGCCCTGATCCTCCCGCTCGACGTCATCGATCGGGATCAGTGCCAAAAGGTTGTTGACGCTGCAGAAGCGCACTTCGGACGCATCGACGTTCTGATCAACAACGCCGGGATCGGTTTCTTCGGTGCTATTGAAGAAACCGCCGACGCCGACGCCCGTCGCCTGTTTGATGTCAATTTCTTTGGTGTCGCCAACACGATCCATTCGGTGCTTCCGCATATGCGAGCCCGCCGCAGTGGTACGATCGTCAATCTGACATCAATCGGCGGCCTGGTCGGCTACACAGGCGTGGGCTACTACTGCGCCACGAAATTTGCCGTGGAAGGCCTGTCGGATACGCTTCGGAAAGAAGTCGCCCCTCTCGGGATCAATGTCATGACCGTCGAGCCCAGCGCCTTCCGGACGGAATGGGCAGGCTCGTCGAACGAGGTCTCTGCGTCCATTGAGGATTACGAGGCGACAGCGGGCGAGGCACGTCGCGCTTACCACGCATCGGTGGGAGAGCAAGCTGGCGACCCGGCACGTGCGGCGAAGGCCATCCGGGAAGCCGTGCTGGCTGAGCAGCCTCCGCACCACCTTCCGCTCGGCAATGACGCCGCGGACGCTGCCCTGAAGAAGGCGGAAGACCTGAAGGCAAACGTTGTTGCCTGGGAGGCCTTGTCTCGTTCAGCCGACTTCCCGGCAACCTGAACCAATCAAGTCAAAAACCAACACGAAACCAAAACTACCGCGGCCATCGGCACGGAGATTGAAGGAGTGTGTCATGTCAAAGCGATTTGAAGGAAGAGTAGCAATTGTGACCGGCGTGGTTCCGGTATCGGCGCCGCTATTGCCAACCGGCTTCTTGAGGAAGGAGCGTCCGTGATGATCTCCGGCAGAACCGAGAAGCGATTATCGGAAGCTGCCTGTAAGATGCCGACTGAGCGCAGCGGCACCTTTGTCGCCAATGTTTCTTCACGGCCGGACTGCGACGCCCTTGTTGCCGCGACCGTGGAGCGCTTCGGCCGCATCGACACTGTCGTCAATGCAGCCGGCATGAATCTTGTCGGCACCATTGAGGAGAGCAGCGATCAGGATTGGGACGAGTGCATTGCCTCGGACCTCTCCGGTGTCTTCTACATGAGCCGTGCAGCGGTTCCGCATCTTAAGGAGACCAAGGGTTCGATCGTCAACATCGGCTCCGTGTCATCCCTTGGTGGTGGCTGGAGCCATGCGGCCTATAATGCTGCAAAGGGTGGCGTGGCAAACCTGACGCGCTCAGCAGCCTGTGACCTGGGCAAGTTCGGCGTCAGAGCCAACAGTGGCACCGGGACTTACTGTTACGGGAATGGTGGATGCCATCATGGACGATGATGGGCTACTGGAGAAAGCCTGGGATCGAATTCCGTTGAGGCGGGCAGGCCAACCTGAAGAGATTGCCTCGGCGGTTGCTTTTCTTGCCAGTGATGAAGCTGCCTGGATAACCGGAATTGTCTTGCCTGTCGATGGGGGTCAGACCTGCACCGACGGCGGTCCGGAATGGGGTAAGTAAAAGTGCGAGAAGCCCGGACGATGGTCCGGGCTTTTTCCTTTGATCGGCTGCTTCATTCAGCGGCGGGCGTCGAGGCTGTAACTGCCCGCGCCGAACGCGACGACCTGCAGCAGGCCGCCGGCCATTGCGATGTTCTTGAAGAAGTGGATGAACTGGTTGAGGTCGCTGAGGTTGTTGTGGAACGTTAGCGCCGTGGCAACGCTGAATAGGGCAAGGATCAGGGCGACGATGCGGGTTTGGAAGCCGAGGATCAAGGCGATGCTGCCCAGGATTTCGGTCACAACGGCTGCGCCGTAGGACAGGGGCGGGAATGGCAGGCCGACCATATTGATATAGCCGATCGTTCCAGCTGGATCAGAGATCTTACTGATACCGGACAGAAGGAAGATTGCCGCCAAAAGGACACGGCCAACAAGGGGTGTTACACCGTGAACTAGGGCAGACTTGGAAAGGGTTTCAGCGCGCTGAGCGATTACTTCGGAATAAGACATTGACATATCTCCTTGAGTTGTGGGGCGTAGCCACCGTGGCTGCGTCGTGAGGAGAAATTGCCACCATCCGAGCGAACGAAAAAGCTGGATAATATCGCAGATTATCGTCGAAAAAATCGAACGATGGAGGCAAAGAAAAACCCGCGCTTTTGAGGGCGCGGGTCCGACTGGAGGGTCGAGAAATCAGATGACGGAGAGCAGCCCTCCATCCACCAGGAGCGCGGTGCCCGACACATAGCTCGACAGATCAGAGCCAAGGAAGGCCACAGCATCTCCGACTTCCGCCGGTTTGCCAAGCCGGCGAAGCGGCGTCCTCTGGCGAAAGCCCTCGGAGGCCTGGGCGATACCGGGGCTCGTGCGAAGAAGCTCGGTGTCGATGGTGCCGGGTGCGACTGCATTGACGCGGATACCGTCGGGGCCAAGAGCGTCGGCCAGTGATTTGGCCATCAGCACAACGCCGCCCTTGCTGGTCGAGTAGGCGACGGTGATGCCGGCGCCAGAGATCCCGCCCATGCTTGCCATGAGGACAATGCTGCCCTGCTTGTTGAGTGCTTTCATCTGACGCGCAGCTGCCTGCGCGCCAAACAGCGGGCCATCGAGATTGACAGACATCAGGCGGCGGTAATCGTCTTCCGGAACCTCCGCCCCGTCTGTCTTCAGCGTAATGCCTGCATTTGCGACCATGACATCGACGCCGCCGAATTCTTCTGCCGCCGCAACGAGGGCGTCGTTGTCAGCCTTGCGGCTGACGTCTGCTTTCACGAAAACGGATTTGGCCCCCAGTTTTCTGATCTCGGAGGCAGTTGGTTCACCGCCTTCGCGCGGTGCTTCCACCACGTCCGAGACGATAACTGCTTTGGCGCCATGTTCGGCAGCCCGGATGGCGATTGCACGCCCAATGCCGCTCGATGCGCCGGTTACAATCACGACCTTGCCGTCGAGAATGTTACTGTTGCTCATTGTGGTGATCCTTAATGTTCCGGCACTTTGGGGGCCGAGGAGGGCAGGGCGTCGAGTTGCTGCAGAAGATAATAGAGGTTGGCGACACCCCAGTGTTCTACGATCTGGTCGTTGCGAATGCGCATGGCATCGACAGTTTCGAACTTGATCTGGCGGCCCGTTGGCGCGATCCCAAGGACGACGCCCTTATGTGTGCCGTGATAAGTCTTGAAGGTGGTGACGATATCGCCATCGACCGCTTGCCAGTGGATCTCGGCGTGGAAGTCCGGGAAGGCTTCTCGCAGCGCGTGATAAAGGCGACGCGCTCCTTCCTTGTCTGGCGTCCCGCCCGGCTGCGGCGTGTGGTCCAAAAAGTCGTCGGCGAAAAGCTCGTCAAAAAGCTCGAAGTTGCCGCCAGACTGCACTTCGAGTGTGTTGCGGCGGACGACTGCTTTCAATGCTTCAGATTGGTCTGACATGGGATTTTCCCTTTTAAGGTTCGGTGTCAGAGTTCAAAACCACCGATCGTCATGCCGCCGTCGACGGTCAACATGTGTCCGGTGACATAGGAGGCAGCGTCGGAGGCAAGCCAGATTGCTGCGGCCGCGATTTCCTCCGGCTTGCCGCCGCGTTTGGCAGGAATGGCGTTCTGAGCGAGTGCCGCAAACGCCGGGTTCTGGTGGCTGTTCGCAGCGACCATGGGCGTTTCCGTCCAGCCGGGCGCAATCGCGTTGACGCGGATGCCGTGCGCTGCATTCTCCATTGCGGCAACCCGGGTCAGCCCATGCACGCCGTGCTTGGAAGCTGCGTAGGCACTCATGCCTCCGGGTCCGGTCAAAGCCGCAACCGAAGCCGTGTTCACGACCGAACCACCGCCACTGCGCCTGATCAGAGGGATCTGGTACTTCATCCCGAGAAAGACACTCTGGAGATTGACTGCGATGACCCGCTGAAAGTCTTCCAACGGATAATCTTCAATACGTTTTGCAGGGCCGGTTATCCCGGCATTGTTGAAGGCCGCGTCGAGCCGACCGGATGCGGCATCGATCTGTTCAATCCATCCGACGACCTGAAGTTCGCTCGCGACATCGAGCTCGGTTGTGAATGCCCGGCCATCTTCGGCGCGGATGAGCTCTGCCGTTTGGGTGAGACCCTCGGCATCGCGATCAGCCAGATGCACTGTCGCGCCGTCGCGAGCGAGCCCAAGTGCTATCGCTCGACCGATCCCAGAGCCTGCACCGGTGACCGCGACGACCCTGTTTGAGAAAAGCGAGAACATGACTTCTCCTTGCCAGCCGATCGCAGTCGGCTGGTCTGGTTGGAGCTGAGTTTTAAGAGTGAGTTAGGCGGGTTTAGTTGCGGGCAGCGACGAGTGCTGCGGCTGTGCGGGCGACGATTTCGCCCTGATGGAAGGCACCGGCGAGATCGATCTGCGAAGGCTGGCGCGACCCGTCGCCACCGGCAACTGTCGTTGCCCCGTAAGGAGCGCCACCAACAATTTCTTCACTGCTCATCTGGCCCTGATGGCTATAGGGCAGGCCGACAATGATCATGCCAAAGTGCATGAGGTTGGTGATGATCGAGAAAAGGGTGGTTTCCTGGCCGCCGTGCTGGGTGCCGGTCGATGCGAACGCAGCGCCCACCTTGCCGTTGAGAGCACCCCGTGCCCACAGGCCACCGGCCTGGTCGAGGAAGGCCGCCATCTGCGACGACATCCGCCCGAAACGTGTGCCGGTACCGACGATGATCGCGTCATAATCCGCTAGTTCCGCGACTGTCGCAATCGGGGCGTCCTGGCTGATCTTGAAATGAGCCTTTTCGGCAATTTCGAGTGGGACAGTTTCCGGGACACGTTTGATCGTAACGTCGGCGCCGGCGCTTCTTGCGCCTTCAGCGATTGAGCCTGCCATTGTCTCGATGTGGCCGTAGGACGAGTAGTATAGAACGAGAACCTTGGTCATTTTGCTTTGCTCCGTTGGAGTGGGTGAATTCGATGGAGGCAACATCTGCTTTTTCATCATTCGATAAAAGCTGCATAATTTTGTCCATTACGTTCGATTTTATCGAGCGATTCCGTTGTCGAAATCAGTTTTGCCTTCCCTGAGGAGTGTTCAGTCTTTCAGCAAGTTGAGCGCGACCAGCGCCTGGCCGAAATGCTGAAGTGAACCGGAGGCTTTGAAACTGCCAAGGTCGGACGGCGCATAGCCCAAACGAGCGATCAGGTCCGCTACCTTCTTACTGGCCTCTGGAAAGTTACCTGATAGGAAGAGAACGCGCCTTCCGCTCGCTTTCACCGGATCGGCAGCCAGGACAGCGGCCGGGAGGGTGTTGAACGCTTTCACGAGCTGAGCGCCAGGGAAGAGATCGGAGACAATTTCCGAAGACAGCCGGCCACCAAGGTCACGCGGTTTGAAAGCAGGAAAGTCGATAGCATTTGTCGCATCGACGATCGTGCGGCCATCCCACGCAGTCTTTCTGCTGGCGACTTCCGGCACGGCGTCGTAAGGCACGGCCAGGATGACGACGTCCGAGTTAAGAGCCTGATCGAGCTCGACCGCTTTCACTTTAGCGCCAAACTTGTCCGTGACAGGCTGAAGCGACGCCGGACCGCGTGTGTTGGCGATAACGGCGTCAACGCCTGCAGCATGGAAGCGTTCAGCAAGTGCAGAGCCGATCGCACCAGAACCGATGATTGCATAGGTAGTCATTGTATTGCTCCTTGATTAGATGGGGTTTCAGTTGAAGTTGTCGGGGAGGGGAATAAACTCGTCGTCGCCCGGCACGCCGGGGAATTGTCGTTCGCGCCACTGGTCGGCAGCATGGCGAATGCGCTGTTGATCCGTGGCCACGAAATTCCAGCGGATGAACCGCTTTTCAGGAAGCGGCTCGCCTCCGAATGCGAGAAACCGGGCTGGCTCGTTCGCCTTCACCACGATCTCCGCGCCGGGCTTGAACACGATAAGACGATCCGGGCCGTAGGTTCCGTCCTGCCCGATGATCTCGATCGTACCGCTGACGACGAAGATCGCTCGCTCGATATGCTCACCGTCGATCCTGTAGCGTGCTCCAGCCTGAAGCTGGATTTCTGCAGAAAAGAGGTCAGAGAAGGTGCTGGCAGGTGAGCGCCGTCCGTGCAGCGTGCCGGCGAGAAGCTTCATATCGATGCCCTCACCATTGATCGTCGGCAGTTCATGGGCGCCGAGGTGCTGAAAGAGTGGTGCAGTCTCTTCCGATTGTTTGGGAAGAGCGATCCAGCTCTGCAGGCCCGTGAGTTTTCCCCCGTCCTTGCGAATATGGTCCGGCGTCCTCTCCGAGTGGACAATGCCGGAACCGGCGACCATCAGATTGACTTCCCCGGGGCTGATCGACTGCACGTAGCTTTCGCTGTCACGATGCAGCAGCTCACCTTCCAGAAGGTAAGTGAGTGTTGAAAGGCCGATATGTGGGTGAGGGCGGGTATCAATTCCCTCACCAGCACCGAACCGCACGGGTCCGAAACTGTCGAGGAATATGAATGGCCCGACCATTTGGCGCATGGCCGCAGGCAGCGCCCGGCGAACGGAGAAGCCTCCGAGATCACGGGTCGAGGGCAGGATAACCTGCTCGATGTCAGCGTTAGACAAATAGGACATTGTCAGCTCCGGCGGTTGAATTCGATGCAATGAAGGTAGGCCCCCTAGACGTTTCGGAAAACTCAGATAATTTCGGCGAAAACGTTCGAGGAATTAGAAATGTCAGACCCAGGCCAGCCGACGCTGGATCAGCTTAAAGTCTTCATTACCGTTGTAGAGACGGGGAGCTTCGCGGCAGCTTCCAGGAAGCTCAACCGCGCCACGTCTGTGATCAGCTACACGATTGCCAATCTCGAAACGCAATTGGGTGTCACGCTCTTCGACCGGCTCTCAACGAAGAAGCCGCAGCTGACACTGGAGGGGCGGACGGTCCTCGCCGAAGCTAAGAGCGTTGCCCACGGCATCGATAATCTTCGAGCCAAGGTGAAGAGTATGCTTCGCGGCGTAGAGCCGGAGGTCCACCTTGCGCTGGATGTCATGCTACCTGCCGCCCGAGTCATGGACGCCTTGAAAGCCTTTCGAAAAGAGTTTCCGAGCGTATCACTTCGTCTTTATGTCGAAGCTTTGGGTGCGGTCACGCAGATTGTTCTCAACCGTACAGCAGCGATCGGCATCAGTGGCCCGCTCGATGTCGAGATCGCGGGCCTGGAGCGCATCGGGGTAGGTTTCGTCAAACTCATACCGGTCGCTTCACCGGATCATCCGTTAGCTGGCGGATCTCACCCTCCGGGCGCGGCGCGAGGACATATCCAATTGGTCCTGACCGACAGATCGCCTCTCACTCAGGGCCACGAGTTTGCTGTTGTCGGGAACCATACCTGGCGCCTCGCGGACCTTGGCGCCAAGCATATGCTGCTCAAGGAAGGCATTGGCTGGGGCAACATGCCTGAACCAATGGTGAAAGATGATATAGAGACAGGGCGCTTGGTGCACCTTGATCTTCCTGACTGCAAGGGCGGTCCTTACCGCCTTCAGGCTGTTTACCGAACGGACACACCTCCAGGACCGGCCGCCCGCTTTCTGATCGACCATTTCCAGAGCCAAGATATTGATGATCCGATAGCGGCTGGTTAGACTTTGGGAAAAGACGCGACCGAACAGTTTTGGCGTGTCGATGCAATTACAGATTACCGCCCGCATCGCCCGGGGACGCAATGTTACCGTCAACGAGATGGCGTTTCCGCTTGACTGTTGTAGGTCAACTCGCGACCGAGAGATAAAGCGTAATACTTTTCATCGTAGCGACCCGCCGGACTGCCACAGTGCGGGCGGTGCTCAGCGCGCAGCGCAAATTCCCATTTTTTCAGGCGCTTAGCTGATATGTCTTAAGGTCGAAGGTTCGCATCCATTAGCCGGAAATTGGTCGTGCAGCGCCATCAGCTTGAACTCAGGCGTTGTCTGTCCAAAAGCGGTGCATAGTTCATCTCTCGAGAATCTGGTCGGGTTTACGACCATGGTATAGCTTAAGTGCGTCCGCCGCCCATTGTAAGGCTGCCGTCAGACCTGGGCTATGCCTTCGCCGACAGCGAGCTCTGCACCCGTCGTGAAACTGCTTTCTTCGCTTGCGGGGAAGAAGGCGGCCGCGGCCACCTCTTCAGGCCTGCCCATATGTGCGAGAGGGATCATGTTCGACACTGCATCCCGCACCCCTGCGAGCCGCTCGGATACAGTTTTTTCATAACGAGCTTACATCGCTATCGCTCAAACCTGATCTCCGCAAATGGCGTTACTGGCAGCAAGGACACCCTTGCCGGAAGAACGAGAGACCGGCGATGAGACCGGCCTCTCGAGCGTGCGGTGCCAGTACATCCGTGGTCACCGAACAAGATCAACCCAGTTTCGACCTCAGCATGTCAAGATGGTCGATATGCTCCTTGATCTGCCCGCGGGCCAGCTTCGTCACGTTAAGATGCTCCCGGTTCTGACCGACTTTCAGGTAATCCTCCTGGATCGCCAGCAACTTCTTGTGGCCGTCGAGCTGTGCGGAGATATACACCTTGTCGAATGCGGCTCCGCTTGTAGCTTTCAGCTTCTGGAGGGAAGCCTTGCCCTCCGCGTCGAGCATCGCCTGTACCTCACTGTCAGAGGGCGGCTTGAGAGCGCCTTCGGGTTTGCCGTCCATCTCCATGGATTTGAGGATATCGCCGATCGTCTCCTGCTCGGCGACCTCCCACTTCGCGAATTCCTTCACCATGGGATCTGACGCCTTTTCGGCAGCGACGCGGCTTGTGGCAAGGGACAGCGAACTGACCTTCTTCGTCTCGTCGGCGTGCTTCTTTTCGGCTTCGCCTGTGGTCTCTTCCGTCTGCGCGAAGGTAGCGGTGGAAGAAAGGAGGACGGGCAAAGCGGCCGTCGCGGCAATTGCAGTCAGCATTTTACGGCGGTTCATGAACATCTCCCGGGTTTGTGGAGATCCTCGAACATGACCGATCAGCGAAAGTTCCTTGACCGCCGGTTTCCCCGTCTCGATGCCTAAGCCGTGGGCCTTCGACCTGCCCGTACCTCAAGAGAACCATACAGCTCAACGTTTCTCACGCAACCTTGCCGATCTTGTCAGGCATCGCGCTGGCTCTCAGGCTATTCGTGCAAACCGCCCGGCTGTCTGCTCCGATCGTCCAAGGGCAGCTTTAAGTCGCCACCTAGGCTATCCAGCAATGACGACAGGCGCTCATAGGCTTGTTTGGTAGGCTCTTTAGCATCAGCACTCATTTGGGCCATATGGTCCTGAACCGCCCGATAAAGGAGGTCGCGGATTTCCCGAGATCGCTTTCGATATTCTTTCTCTCTTTGCCGTTCGACATAATCCTACTACTGATCGCCAAACTGCTTAGCCGAGGGCATGCTCGATCCGTTCCACGTGATGCTTGGGCACCACGGCATTGTCCTCCTCAGCCGCAGCAATCTCCACAACCGTCAGCCCGGTCGCAATTGCGAGCTCTTCTAGGTTGTAACCCTTAGCGAGTCGGGCGGCACGACGGCTTGCTGCAGAACTGCTCAACGATTTCACAATCTGATGCATGTCTTGATCTCCTTGAATTTGCCAGGAAATGCAGGAGGGCCTAACGAGTTCCGTGCTACTGCGAAGCGTCGCGGCCACCCTCCAGCCTAAGCCGGCGAAGGCGCTCAGTTTTTTCCGCGCGCAAACGGCGTTCCTCTTCAGCCGCATCGGCCGCAACCTTGTTGGTGTGTTCAAAAATCGCCGTGCGTTCTTGCACGGTCAGTTTGTTCCTGAGCCGGCTTACCATGACAATCATCCTTGAGTGTTTCCTCATAGATGGGTGAAAGGGAGATTGCTCACAATAGGTCGGAGCTCGCCGTCTGCTATCGTACAGGCGCTGTTCGCGGCCTTGTCTCGTCAGTGCCCTGGAACCACATTGGGGGATCAAGGCGTCGTGTATACAGCAAAGTCAAATGATTTCACGCTGATCGATGGCCAGTTCCGCCCAAGAGCACACCAATGTCTCGCTCGGACTCTCGGAGAAGCGCGTCACCCTAGTTGGAGAGGCGCACCATCATCATTCTCAAGTCTCCGAGCTCATCGGACATTGAATACTTCGGCATACGTTCAAACATGCCCAGATAGTCCGGAACTCCCAGGGTCGAGCAAGGTTTTCACAGACGTTCATCATGTGGGAACATGTCCAAAAAGGAGTTTTATGATGTCTAATGCTACCGGAACCATCATCGATGGAGACTCTGACCTGTACAGCGTTTGCTTTGAACATTGCCTGAATGAACAAGGTTGGCGGAGGATTGCTGAGAGTAACCAGCAAATATGCCCGGTTTCAAGCTACTGAAATTCAATATGACAGGAAGCTCGCGACAGCAGCATCAGTCAATCATGATCCGGCTTGACATGGTCCGCTTACGCCAGGAGCCTGCGATGAACCCCATACGGACGGAGTGAAGGAAATGGCTCAGTCGATTGTGGAGTTGCGTAATGTGGTGGGTACGGAAGCAGCAGTCGGCTGGGCTGGTGGCCATACCATCGTGGTCGATAGGCCGGAAGGCAAGGCCGGTGGATTGGGCCTCGGCTTCAACGGCGGGCAACTGCTCGCTCTGGCAGTAGGAGGTTGCTATTGCAATGACCTCCGATATGTGGCGCATGATCTAGGTGTCGAGATCGGAGAAATAGCAGTGACGGTCCACCTGGAACTGGACGGTGCGCCTCTTGTCGCCACCAACGCCGTCCTCTCCGTAAGATGCACGACACTGGATGGCTCCGATCCTAAGACCCTGATTGATCATGCATGGTCGATCTGCACGGTAGCAAATTCTCTCCATCGTGGCGTCCCGACCACGCTCAAGGTCGCCTGATAGCTCGCTGGCTCGAGGGCGCTGACCCTCGCCCGGCGTCGATGCACGGCTGCCAATAGTGCGGAGGTGACGGTACCTCTACGGAGAGGCTAACCGAGCTCGCAAACGGCGTCATTCGTGAAGGCGCTGGCATTTTTGCGAATTCAGTCCTTTCTTATGAGCTCACGCCCAATGCGCTTGGGGGCTTCGCTGCGTAGAACGATCGCCGAGGCAAAATATGACTGAGCTCATCCATCTTAAATGAAGTTCCGCAGATCGAGGTGTACCAAGTCGAAAGTGATGAGGAGCCTGGTGGTGTCGGGGAGGCAGGGATCGCGGCGGCGGCGGGCGCGCTGGGCAATGCGATCTTCTCTACTACGAGACGACGGCTTCGCTCGCTTCCTGTGATCGAGCATCTGACGTAAACGCTTAGCGCGCCTTCTGCGACAAGATTGCCGCACCAAGGAACAGCGCTCTTGAACGCTTTGGCTAGTCCAGCAGCGTCGGCGATGCTCCCTGTACTCTACGGCATCCTCTCGCGCGGATTGCCGTAGAGCACTCGACCTCAGCGGCTACCTGCGCAGGGGGCATTATGTCGGTTGGGAAGTTCTGGTACGAAACAGCGGTAAGAACCGATAAATGGCCAGCGTGGCAACTGACGTAGACCGGCCGTCAGACGTTGCTGGGAAAGGGCCGCCGTGCACCATCGCCGGGGAGACCTCGATGCCAGTGCCGAAGCCATTTACGAGAATGCGCCCGGCCAGCATTTCAAGACGTGGCAATAGGCGGCGCACCTCAACTTGGTTGTCGCCATCCAGTTGAAGTGCAATGTTAAGCTGCTCTTCTAACGCATCAAGAATTGCATCTAACTCGCTGAAATCTTTGCAACGGACTACTTGCGGGGATTACCCAGCGCTCAGTACAAGAAGAAATCGGGCATCGAGCCCGCTTTCTTCTTCCGGTCGCGATACGGAGAGGTGGGGTCTGCTCAGAATGACGAATGGCGCCGTGAGGAAGTACCGGCTTCAAGAACTTCGCGGCCCCCTCCAATTTTCAGGAGCCACCCTGAAGGAGGCCGCCAGAAAATCGGTTCCTCCGCTTGCCGCCTGCGGCGGTCGCTGAAGCGATTCTTGACCCCGCCATTTCCTCACGCCCCGCGGCGTCATCTTTCTCAAACGTCAAGGAGATGACGATGCTGCTGGAACAACTCATCGAAGAACTGCGCGCCGAGTTGCGAACGCGGTCTACAAAGATGAACGCGAATGGATTCTCAAAGAGCTTGCTGACGCTGAGCGCCAGCTTGCTGAGAAAGAGGCTGCACGCGATGCCATGGTTTCCGCAGAGCCGCCCCTCTAGGCCGGCTCCCGCTTTGCCTCAACGCGGGTCATTGCAGCTATCTAAGAATACCGTACCCTGCCGCAAAACCCGGGGAAATAAGTGTCGTTTTAATCGGGACTATTGCGAATTCAACCCTTCTTTATGAGCTCACGCCCGATACGCTTGGGGGCTTCGCTGCGTAGAACGATCGCCGTGGTAACCGAACCATAGCGGGCAACGGCATCGACGATGCTTTCCAGCTCGGCTGGTGAGGGCACGATCACTTTGAGATGGAAACAGTCTTCTCCAGTCAGTCTGAGAACCTCAATGACCTGCGGCATCTGCGAAAACTGCTTCAGGCACGTTTTGATGTATTCATGCGTTGTGTGCAGGCGGATGATCGCCATCATTCCAAGCCCTATGGAGGCCGGATCGATGACAGCCCTGTAGCCGGTGATGATACCCCTTTCCTCAAGCCGCCTCAGACGTTCTGACGTTGCCGGCTGAGAGAGACCGACCCTTCTTCCAAGTTCGGAGACGCTGATACGTCCGTCGTCCTGCAGGATTTCGATCATGTTCGTCGCAAACGTTAGGATTTGCGACTTAAGTCGAAATCGTGATCAGCTATAAGCGTGGCGGCAGAAGCCGCCAATATTGGGCTTAGGGGCACTCGTTTCCTAGCGTCGGCTCACTTGTTGAGCGTGTCCTTCAGCGCCTTTGCAGGCTGGAAGGCAAGTTTCCGCGCAGCCGGAACCTTGATGGTCGCTCCCGTTCCCGGATTGCGGGCCTCGCGCTCCGGCGTGTCCTTGATTTTAAACTTGCTGAACCCTGGTATCGAGGTTTCCGCGCCCAAAGTAGCAGCCGCCGTAATGGACGCGAAGACGGTCTCGACAATCGTCTTCGCCTGCGCTTTGGTCCTGTTCGGAAGCGATCTTGCCGGCGTTTCATTGGTCGTGGTCATGATGGTTTCCTTGTTAATGACGGGAAACCCTTTGAGCCGACCCGGCGATTGTGATGTGCCGATGCTCTGCGAAGCGATGCCCCTGACGGTGTTTCCACGCCTTCTCACCGCGCGATAACCTCGTTTGCTCTTCTGAAGCACCAGTTCGAGAAAACGGGATATAGCTTCCTTCTCCGTGCCAAACATTTCTGTCATCTCTTCACCTGCCTTACCGATCCGTCCGCATGTCCGTACCAACGCGGTTTCTCCGAACAGGGTTTGCTGGATCGCAATACGGCGCGGTGCGGTAGCAGTATGTGGCTCTGGTGCTTTCGTGATCGCCTTCGAGGACCGTCAAAATCCTCGCCCGATAGCTGCCGTCCACCATCGGAGCGTCGACAATCGGCATTCGCGCGAAGCTCACGCCGACGATATACGATCGTGCTTGTTCCCTTCCGAAGAGTAGACGTTCAAGGCTCGACAGTCAGATGACCGATAAGCTTTGAGTGCCGTCTCTCTATTCATCCAACAGGTCAATAAGCCCCACGACGCTCGGTCATCTAATTCGGATATGGAAGGCCGCGCGGAGACGAGGCGCGGCCTTCCACACACAGCGCCTGGGGCAAAGCAAATCCCCCAGACGCTGTCTGCCGCCCCCCTGGAGGTGAGGAACTGGCGAACAGATCATCGTCACGTAATAATTTGCGAGAGCCCCTCAAGGCTTTTTGCAAGCATGGAGAGCCCCAGTATGATAAGCAGAATGCCAGCTCCACGGTTTGCCAATGAAAGTACCTCGTTGTTTAGTCGCTGTCTCAACATCGACACCGCAAGCGCGAGCAATGACCACCACGCTAGTGAGCCGACAAACACCCCGATCGGCAAAAGCCCACCTGGAACTGCGATCTGGCTGGCAAACGCGGTGAGGCTGGCTGCACATAGTACGGGAGTTACCGGATTGAGAAATCCAAAGCAGATCGCGCCACAATAGGTGCGTCCGAAGCTGGACGGCGTCCTACCCTGCGCGACGAAAACGAGGTCCCGGCGCCAGAGCCGAGAGGCAAAATACAAAAGGAGCAATCCTGCCCCAAAGCTTAGGAGGCTGTCGGCTCCAGGCTGGCTCATCAGTGCCAGGCCTCCCAGCAGTGCAATGCTGCTATATGCGAAATGTACCGTCGCGACACCGACCCCCGCCGCGATCCCGGTACGTATCCCCTCACAAAGTGTCCGTTCGACACACATCATACTTGTAGGCCCAAACGGTATTGCGATTGAAAGCCCAGCACCCGCACCTGCTATAAGGCATGCCATCCCACTCATGGTTTCCCCCAACCTTGCACGGTGGAGTAAACCGGAGCTTGCGGGACTTTATTCGCACCGGTCAGAAATTTTCTTAAGACTTGCCAGCAAGCCGCTTTCGATAGAGTTCGGCGAAGGTTGTCAATTCACCGGGATTGAGATCTGAGGCGGCCCAATAGGTCAGGTCGCCTTCTGTCCAGTTTACGACATTGGTTCCGTTGAAAACGTCCTGGGCGGACATTGCCCGTCTGGTGGAATCTGTGACCGTCACGCTGATCGTGTGCTGCCGGCGCCTGTAAACCATGACCGGAACCGGTGTGCGGCCGATAATATCAATGCGCCCACCGACAAGTGGAAAGCCCTCGACAGAAAAATCCGGTGCGGTCGGCGCAATGGTTGTCTTTCCATTGAACCAAGGTTTGACGACATGGCCTTCCGATGAGGCGATGTCGAAGGGTTGGGGAGCGATCAATCCTCTCAGGTGTGCGGCGAGAATTTCGTTCTCGATTGTGGATCTAGCCATTGTGTCGCCTGTGACGCGAGCCAAATAATTTCCACCGAGACCACCTCCAACAAGCCCAATCAGCAGCGAGGCTGCGATCGCCCAGCGTGCGTTGGGTGTGTCTACCTGCTTCAATCCCGGCTCTTCGGCAGAATTTTCCTGCGCATTACCAACAGTCAGTTCCGGAGACAAGGAAGCTAGGATTGTGCCGCGCAGCCGCTCTGGCGCGGGTTCCCCTGGAAGGACATCGACAAGTGCCGATGATAGGCCAGAAAGTTTGCGTGCGATCTCGGCAAGCTCCGGTTCCCGCTCCAGCCGTTGCTGCATTGAAAGCGTCTCGCCGGGCGACAGTTCGCCGTCATGGAAGGCATTGAGCAGCAGGAGCGTCTCGTTGTCGATCGTCATTGCTCCGTCTCCTTCATACGCGACAGAAGCGACTGCCTTGCCTTGGCAAGACGCGACATGACCGTGCCGATAGGTATGTCGCTGATGACGGCAATCTCCCGATAACTTAGTCCATGAAACTCACGCAAGACCAGCGTCTCTCTGAGATGGAGAGGCAAAGTTTCTACGGCTTTTTGTAATTCCGCCGATCGCTGCTTGGCAAGAAGCAGGTCTTCTGGGGTTGGAACGGCGCTGTTCATCAAACCGCCAGTTTCGATTTCCTGCAGGGCGACTGGTGAAAGATCCTCAAGGAATACGAGCTTTCCCGGACGGTGACGTTGCAGCCAGGAATAGGCAACGTTACGAACAATTGTCAGAAACCAGGCCCTCGCGTTACCTTCGGCGAAGCCCTCAATCGCTCGGTACGCCCTGATGCAGGCCTCTTGCATCACATCTTCCGCATCGGTCGCACTGCCTGTCAGCCATCGTGCGAGGCGATAACCCTCGTCAATTCTCGGCAATACGATCTGGGCAAAACGCGCCTTGGCCAAGGTCGTCATCGGTTTGCGGAATCAATGAAAGAACGCATTGCATTGGCCTTTCGGTCAAATAGCGGCACCTGACAAACGGAAATGGCGCTGAAATTTTCACTGGAGTCAATGCGAATGTGGCGGCGTGGTTCTTCGGTCTTGATGACTGTAGCGCGTCCGCATGATAGCAGTTCGCGCATCAGGCATTAGGAAGATTAGGTTTGCCTACCCAGTTTGATATGTTTTCCGACGATCTTCGTGGTGAAACCGAAGCTTCACTGCGCCAGCGAGGCAAACTGCCGGCTGGCCGACAGATGACGGAGGCCGACATGGTCGCGCATCTTTCAGCCTCCGGACGCTATCGCATTTTGGAAAAGCTCGTGCCGCGCGTGACGACGGACAATATCCGGCCTGGTTTTCCTCTCAAAGGTATCATTCTCGACACCGAGACAACAGGCCTCAGTTACCGAAGCGAGGAAATCATAGAGATCGGTCTGATCGCCTTTACCTTCGACGAGCGGGGAGGAATAGGTGACGTGACTGGCGTGTATGGCGGCTTGCAGCAACCCGCGAAACCAATCCCTACCGAAATCACTAGGCTGACCGGTATTACGGACGAGATGGTTTCAGGTCAGATGATCGACATGCGGGCTGTGCGCGCGCTGGTCGCGCCGGCCGATCTCATCATCGCTCACAATGCCGGTTTCGACCGGCCGTTCTGTGAGGCTTTTTCGTCGGCATTTTCCGACAAGGCTTGGGCATGTTCGAACTCGGAGATCGACTGGTCGGCGCGGGGCTTCGAGGGCACCAAGCTTGGTTATCTGATTGGCCAGGCTGGTTATTTCCACGACGGCCACAGGGCAGTCGACGATTGTTTCGCCCTGCTTGAAGTCCTTGATCGGAGGATCGATGCCAATGCTGGCAGTCCATTCGCGGAGCTATATCTTAACAGTCAGAAATCCCGTGTCCGCATCTTTGCCGAAAACAGCCCATTCGATCTCAAGGATCACCTCAAAGCTCGCGGTTATCGGTGGTCGGACGGTAGCGAAGGAAGACCGAAATCCTGGTGGATTGAGGTGGATCACACCGATCTTGACGGCGAGCTCCACTACCTGAGGACCGAAATCTACCGCTATCCGGAAGCGGATCCGCCGATCAGGTTCCTGACAGCCTTTGACCGTTTTCGTGCGTGACGGCTCGAAATTAGGCAGCCGACTTTAGAGATATGCGTTGTTCTCATGGCTGGACTGCGGTAAGGTGACTAACCCGTCGTTTTGGATGCTGTATAAGTAATCCCAACGAAGCGACTTACCTCCTCCCCCAGGGCTTCGTGTTTCAGGTAACCCGCTCCCTTCTTCGAGGTTGCCAGAGTGAACAGCGGCACTCCTCCTCCCAGTCGCTGTTCGATTATTTTCGAAAAGCCTGCCGCTCCTCCTCCCGCGGCGGGCTTTTTCGTATTCGTTTACGTCCTGTCACCTGGATTGTCGCGCCGTTCTTTTTATTGATCCGCCATCCATCCTGACGCGGCGGTATTGCCCGGTGCTTCATCAAACACCCACCCCCTACGAGCTTTTTCAGCGCGATGAGATTGGGGCCTGGATTTGGACCCGGTGCCTGCCTTCTGAAAAGATCGAGCGCCTATCATGCCGGCGTTAGGGACAAAGTCGGGGGACTTAGGACGCAATTGCTTTTTCGTCACATCGCTGTTTTGCCAAAATTGGTGACGCCGAGTGGCGTCTACCTTCGTGTGAGAGTGCCAGACACGGTCATCCCAGATGCCGACGCTGCGTAATTGATTGAATTACTGGAGTTTTTGGTTATGATAACCGATGCAGTCTTGCCATCGGCTGGCTGGGCATAATCGAACGTAACGCGATTGCCAGAGGCGCGTCCGTTTCTAATCTGATAGTCCCCTGTTCCATTGTGAGCATGAGAGCCGCCGCTGACCGCACTACCGTTAACGTTCAATGTCAATGTCATCCCGGCTTTCATGAAGAACATGCCGACTTGCCCTTCCCAAGTGCCGTTGAAGAAGTGCGACCCTGCCTCTTCACTTGAGCTAGTGCCGTCCCCTTCATCGTATGAGGTGCACTTTCTGACTTTTATGTCGCTTTTCTTTATAGGGGATGTGCCCGACAAGCTCTCATTCTCGACGCCGCTGCTGCGGATGATGGAAGTGTAGGGCGTGGAATTGACGTAAAATTCAACTTTCGAGCAGGCGCCGGCTGAACTGGTGACTTTGAGCTCGGCACTATAGCTTGGCTTCGACCCACCTGATTTCAGAATTTCTATTCGGCCGACGCAGCCACCGGTCGGCTTTTCAAACTTGCATTGAGCTTGCGCATTCATGGCCGTCATTAAGACGAAAGTGATGCCCAAGCCCGCGGTGATCGTCTTCATCTTCTTCTCTTTCGGTACTGCGAGCCGGCTGTCCGGCTATGTCGAATTAGGGATGCATTCTGATCTCTAGTCGTTCATCCCCCATTCGGGTGATGTCGAGGGTCTCGCAGCTGTTCATCCAACGCTAGTTAGGTATTCCTCTACATGCTGAAATCCAGTTCCGGCTGATCCTCACTGTCGCCATCGTCTTGGGCGCCCGTGAGCGATGAAAGGGTCACCCCGAGTAATCGCACCGATCGCCTGAACGGATAGACCGTCTTGAGCAGCTCCGAAGCTGCATCGAGAAGATCTTGGCCGGTTGAAAAGGGCAGGGCACCGGTTCGGCTTCTGGTGGCCTGGTTAAAATCCGAGTATTTTATCTTCACCGTTACCGTTTTGCCGGAGATGCGTTTGGCCTCGCAATAGGTCCAGACTTTGTCTGCAAGCGGCTTCAATTCGCCGGTCGCACGGTCGATATCGTCGATATCTCGACTGAACGTGTCCTCGGCGCCGACCGACTTGCGCATCCGATCCGGCTGTACCCGGCGATCATCGATGCCACGAGCGATGCCATAGAAATAGGGGCCCGACTTGCCAAACTGCTGAGTGAGGAACTGCAACGACTGAGCCTTCAAGTCCGCGCCAGTTTCGATGCCAAGCTTATGCATTTTTTGTGCTGTAGCCGGTCCGACGCCGTGGAATTTCTTGACGGCAAGCCCCTCGACAAAGGCGGGACCATTCTTGGGCGTGATGACAGCCTGGCCGTTTGGCTTGTTGAGGTCAGACGCCATCTTGGCCAGAAACTTGTTGTAGGAAATGCCGGCGGACGCGTTGAGCCCGGTCACTGCTTTGATCTTGGCTCGTATCTCCAGCGCGATCTCGGTTGCAATCGGCATCTGTTTCAGATTTTCGGTCACGTCGAGATAGGCTTCGTCAAGCGACAGCGGCTCGATTAGCGGGGTGTATTCGGCGAAAATTTCCCGGATCTGCTGCGAGACAGCACGATAAACCTCGAAGCGAGGCTTTACGAAAATCAGCTCAGGGCATTTGCGTGCGGCGGTAACCGAGGGCATTGCCGAGTAAACACCGAATTTCCGTGCTTCGTAACTGGCAGCCGCAACGACGCCCCGTGCGGCAGCACCGCCCACCGCCAGCGGCTTACCGCGAAGGTCCGGGTCGTCTCGCTGTTCCACCGACGCATAGAAGGCGTCCATGTCGACGTGAATAATCTTCCGGATGGCGGGGGAGGTCATAGGGTCCACCGATCCCTCAGCAGCTGGTGAGCACTGGCATCACGCTCGACGCTCCTGGTGATCGTCATGCTCGTCTTCTTCGATCGGTCGGCATTCGCCGCCCGGTCCCCAGACGGTGTCCCAGTAATCGGCCTCGGCGTCCGCAAGCTCCTGATCAAACTTCGGATAAGGACGGGTTTCATCGGGCAGTTCCACCCAGGCGGTATCGTAGGCAAGCGATGTCCCGACCTGCAATTGAACTGCTTTAGATTCCGGCCGGTCACATGTCTCATAAAGGTACTTACCGAATTTCAGGAGCAGATCAGCGGCGCCCGGCGAAAAGTAGTAGACCAGCGGCTCCTCTCGGCTCCGGTAGAATGCGGCGATATCCCAGTCGAAGCTTTCCAGATGCGGCAGAAACAGCTCCAGATAGTGATGCTGGACAGCCAGATGGAAATCACGTTCCGACATCGACGATTTTACAGGGTCGAGTTTGAGCCATCTCATGTCCGTATCCTCCCAATATCGAAGAGAACAAAGTAAGAACAATTGCCGAAAGAGTCAAATAATTAGAAGGCCTCCTCAGGACAGTTTCGGTCACTATAGCATTGGTTGCTCGAGGGGCTCACCGTCTTTCGCAGCGATCGACGAAGCACAGGCTCGCGCGACGGGATGATCTGGGAGTGCGCCCGCAGTCGCGGGGTAAGCGTTTTTGCCTCATCCCAGGGGCTTTTCGTCAAGACCTCGACGTCCTCTTGGGTCAGGAGAAGCATCGGCATGGGTTTCTCGTGGATTGGTTGGCGGGATGAAGCGCTTGCCATTGAACTCAGGCAGCTGAACCGGTCACGGCTTCGGCGATGTTTTACTGATAGAAGGTAACCGCTGTTCTGATCCCACGTTGTCCTCGCCGCCCTGATCTGTGATCGCCTATCCAGGGACGATCAACGAGAGTTTCTCCATTGAGAGTACATGGGTGGTTCTCACGACCAGGAATCCTGGCGTGAGGTTCACCGGCACTGGCCGGACGAGTTAAAGGCGCGGATCGTTTCGGAAGCCTTCGGCCCGGCGCGATGGTTGGCCGCTTTCGGATCCTCTGATGATGTTGACGAAGCCAGCGTATCCACGCTGCCGAACCGCTCCTTTGCCAGAGCAATGGTTCGCACGGCGGTCTCCTCCATCGAAACATCGCCCTCCAGCGTGGCGATCTCGCTTCCAGCCAGATCATGCACCGAGGGGTTCTTGTCGGTAGCGACGACACTTACGCCGCGCTGCCGCAGTAGCTTTACGGTCTCGCGCCCGATACCACGGGCTGCGCCGGTTACGATGGCGACCTTGCCACAAAGGCTCCAGCTCTGTGGAATTTCGTTTCGTTCGGATGTGTTCGGCATGTCAGGCTCCTTATGGAAGGCAATCGTACCGGACCTCAACAAACTTCAGAATATCATCCAAACTAACAAAACTTGTTAACCCAGCCACATAATGGTAACCAGAGCCATGACCGCTCATCTTGCCAGCCACGAATTGCACCAACTGCGGGCCTTCCTGGTGGTCGCGAAACATTTGAGTTTCAGCAGGGCCGCGGAAGTGCTTGGCATTACGCCATCGTCTCTGAGCCAGACAGTCCGCAATTTCGAGGAAACAGTGGGCTCCCAGTTTTGCACAGGACTACGCGCAGCGTGTCCCTGACCGAAGCGGGCACCATCCTTTTCGAACGCGCCAGTCCTGCCGCGCTCGAACTGAAAGCGGCGGTCGAGCAGGCCCGCAGGGCGAGCCTATCAATCTCAGGCACCGTTCGCGTTCACGCAATCCGTTCAGCCTCCCGCAAATACATCGAGCCTATCCTGGCGCGTTCAGCGAGCGTTACCCGGATGTCGTTGTCGATCTGACGGTGGACGACACGGCGACTGACCTGGTGGCGGGAGGCTACGATGTGGCTTTGCGCGTCGGGGAAGTGATCGAAAGGAACATGATCGCTGTCCGAATCGGGCCCGAGCTAAGGCAGGTGGCCGTAGCTACACCGGAATATGTTGAGACCCACGGGCAACCGGAGCATCGCCGCGATCTTCTCCAACACCGATGCATACGCTGGCGCTGGCCAGGTCGTTCAACACCCTATGCCTGGGAGTTCTTCGAAAACGGCACATGGTTCGACGTCGTTGTCGATGGCCCTCTTATCGTAGACAGCAGGGAAGCCGCGCTCGGCGCGGTTTTGAACAGCATCGGTATCGGTTTCGTCATCGAGGACACGGTCACCGAACTGTTTCACCAGAAGCAGCTTGTTAAGCTGCTCGATGAATGGAGTGCGCCTTTTCCTGGACTCTACGTTTGTTATCCCGATCAGCGACATATGCGAGCCGCTCTACGCGCCTTTATCGATACCGTCCGATCTGAAGCTTGACGTCGGCACGACGTTTAGGGCCGAATCCTACCTTTCAGTGGTGGTTATTATGCCGAGCTTACCAGGCGGCTTCACCGGAAATCTCGGGCTTGGCATAGTATCCGGCTCGGGATAAGTCAGGGATTTGCATATCGACACTATGAAGGTGAAAAGCCGGAATTTTCAGTGATCCGATTTCACCGGTTCATCGGTACGCGGCTCGTCTCAGTTTCAAGGCCATTGGTAAGCTGGCCGGCTTCCAATTCGACCGAAATGCCTGCCTCTACGGCAGCCTGAACAAATGCTTGTCGTACTATTTCAGTTCCCAATTGACCTTGCAGGCAGTCGAAGCAAGCCTTTACTGCTTCATAAAATCGATCCCCTTCATCGCCTGGCCAATCGGTAAGCAGCTCCTCGGCCGCTTCTTCGACGGAACTGATGATGATGTCATCAATTCCCGTCTTGAGTTTCAACCTGACGGGTGGGAAGTCGTGCGGCATGTTTTGTTTCAAGACGCAATCTTTCTGTTCATCTTGCCTTACGATCAAGGAGCAATAACCATACCAGTCGGGAATGTGGCTCAGAACGCGTCACCCGCATAGAACCGGTCGCTATCATTGTCGGGCCAATTACCGAGAAGTTCATCAGCAGCATCCTCAACGCAGTTGATGACGACATCGTTCGTGCCGGGATCGACGATCAGCCTGATTGGCTGAAAGTAATGCAACTCGTCTTTTTCCAAGACATTCCCTCGATGCAGATAGCGTTAGAAAAACTCCATTTACGAGAGAGTGGCCCTCACCGCTGCGTTCCGATGTCTTCGCCCAATGGACCGGACAGAAGTCCTAAACCAGGCCCCTCAAATCCAAGCGTTTGGTAAATACTCACACACCATGTGGGGCTTGGATCTTGGCAAAGCGGTATGTACCAAGCGTATTACAAACAGGGCAATCTAATGCAGCAACATTGCAATGCCGAGGCTAGACGCCGCATCGAAAACGCCCCAAATATCGGAGGTACCCGGAGGCGATCATCCTCATACTCCCATCGCCCCGAGCCCAAGGGTGAGTTCGACGGGGCTGAAAACCAGTTCAAGTCGTTTGGATCAGGAAGATCCAAAATCCGGCACTCGCGATCATCGTATGCTAAGCACGATTACTACTAGACTGAGCCCATACCTGAATTCGGAGGGATGTCTTTTCACGTGCCGGTGCTGATGCCGTAAACTGCAATCCCGATCCACACGAAAGCTGCGATAGCTGCTAAAATCGCCAGGAGCGTCAAAGCAGAGCGTCCGAAAACCGCTTTCTGCTGCTGCTTTGCTACTGGTTCTGTGTGGTTTTGTAGGCTTGGCTCATCTTGTGGTCGCATAAAGGCCTCCTGAGATAACGGTAACAAGAGACAAAGCTATTAGTTCCTTGTTCTCGCTTCGCATCGAGATGAGCGGGGAAACATTGTTACTCTCCGGAAGTTCGCTTGCGGTAGGGCGCGATAGCGGAAACAACCAAAATGATGAAAGCTCTCACGGCAGTAGCGCTATCGATTGGCCTTACAACATCGGCCAATGGCGCAGAGTTCGAGTGGTGGCAATAATAGCGGTAACGGCGGAAAAAGCAGCGGAACCAGCAGCGACAGCAACTCATCCGGCAGCAACAATTCGGGCGGCAGCAACACCGATGGCAATCGAGGGGCTGATCGGTGTGGCTCGAACACGAACTGCGGTGCTCCGGGCGGCACTCAGGGCGCTGCGCAGTCTGAACAGAACAACAACACAAGTACCAACCCCGGCGCCGGACAGGCGGGCACGCCCTGCTGAGACCGGGCCGGCAACGCTCAATACGTCCAAACGGAGCCTTTGTCGGGTCGTCAATGTCCATAAATTATGAGGAGCGGAGGAGGCGGCAGGTAACCGTCGCCATTCCTCTATCAGCGGCAGACGCAGGTTGTTTACATCATTTGGATGGCTGCATCGCATTCGGTTGATGCAGCAACATGTCAATTGGCTAGATAAAGGTCGTTGAGAAGAGACTAGCCTCCCTTGTATCTCGACCACCGATATAGTCGCCATGTGGCGGCAAGGTTGAAATGTCCGACGATTTGCAAAATAGAAATGTCCAACTGATCGCCATACGGCACACCGACCAGCCCCGATCTGAGCGGCTGATCCCGCTTGCAAGATCAGATCGGGGCGGG
>NZ_JBJDRG010000019.1:0-66315 GCF_044987325.1 Rhizobium sp. ZW T2_16 | reverse complement strand
ACGTTTCTCCACCGGCCACGATAAATCTGCTGAAACCAATAGTGCGCAAGGTGGCTGCCAGTTCACCGAGGAAGTCTTCGACCAATGCCCCGGCCTCGTCACGGCCCAACACCTCCTGGGCCTTGAGAACATCCGCAGGATCGGAACTGGAGTAGATGACGGGTGGCCAACCCTGCGACGCCTCTGCCCATTCCGCAACAGAAGCCACGTCAAGTGTGCCAGAAGCGATTGCGATCGGATCGATTTTGGTTGCTGGATAGCCAAGCCCGATAACGTGGTTCACCTGGTCTCGGGTCGCAACCGAGCAGGAGCCGGCAAGAACCACCGTTCGGCCTTGCGGCCAAACGAATTCTGCACTTCTGCGTTCGCCCTGAATTGCTGCAGCATGGTTACGAGCAAGCGCTCCACCAATCCCGGCGGCGCCCGTCACCAGCATTCGGTTACTGCAGGCTTTGCCGATTACGTTCAAATCCTCAGTTGTCGCTGCATCGGCAATCAAGATGCGGAGGTTCTGTGTCGCCGCTTCCCTTATCCGTTCCGCCAGCCTAACCTATAGCGCCAAGCGACACGTCTAGATGATCCACGATCGCCCGAACTTTTGCTGAGGGCCTAGGACCTGCCGGGAAGACAGCGAATACTTCAGCCGGATCGAGCCGGTATGGCTCGAGCAGCTGCGTGAGCTGACCGGCGCGCAGCTCCTCGCCCGCCATCACCCGCGTCCCCAGCGCGATGCCCAGGCCCGCTACCGCAGCCGCCAGGACGCCTGCGGCTGAGTTGATCCACAGCCTTGCTTGGATATCGACGGAAGTGACCGTCTGGTTGTGCGTGAAACGCCAGCTTTCGCCGCCGAACGAGCCATGCTGAAGGATACAGTCATGTTGAGTGAGGTCGGCCGGTGTAGCCGGGACGCCACGAGCGGATAGGTAGGCCGGGGCCGCGATCACCAGTCGCTCAACCAGCGCCAGCTTGCGAGCGCCGAAAGTCGAATTGTCCAAGGCCCCGATATTGATCCGAATGGCCAGATCGACCCCGTCGGTGATGAGATTCTGTCGGGTGTCGCTCATAACAAGCTCGACCTTCAGATCGGGATGCCGGGCCAGGAATGGTGTCAGGGCCGGTATGACCGCCCGGGTGCCATACATCAGCGGCATCGCAAGACGGATCACTCCGTGGAGGGAATCCAGGCCTCGGGTCGCCTGCTCGGCCTCCTCCATCTCCGCGAGCAGGCGTTTCGCCTGCTCCAAGTAGAGTGCGCCGGCGTCCGTCAACGAGATGCTGCGGGTGGTGCGCAGCAAAAGGGTCGTTCTCAGGCGCGCTTCCAGCGTGCCGATGATGCGCGACACCGAAGGCTGTGAAAGTTTCAATTCCCGTGCAGCGCGCGAGAGGCTGCCGGTATCTGCCACGCGAACGAATACAGTCATCTCCTGCCAGCGATCACTCATTCGAATTCCAGATAAATGTTCTTCGAATTGAATGGATACACCCGTTTTCGCTGATGACCTAATTTCCTGCTCACGGCACCCTCGCCGCGAAAACGGAGAATTGACATGAAGCTCCAGGACAAACTCGATGCCTTGCGCAGCGACTTCGAGAACGGTCGCTTTCCGCTGGTGCCCACCCAGGCTCAGCTGGAAATAATGCAGCGTGCGACCCAGTCGCTGATCGACAGCCGGCAGGCCGACAATGCGCTGGAGGCAGGAGACACGGCGCCGGAGGTCACGCTTCAGGACGCCGACGGTAACACCGTAAGTTCGCGATCGCTTCTCTCTCAAGGTCCGCTGGTCGTGACCTTTTATCGCGGCGTCTGGTGCCCCTACTGCAACTTTGATCTCCAGGCTCTGGAAGACGCTCGGTCTGAGATTGAGGCACGCGGGGCAAAACTGGTTGCGGTTTCGCCCCAGACTCCGGCAAACAGCCGCAAATCGCAGCGCGACAACAAGCTTGGCTTCGCGATCCTCAGCGACACCGGCGCGGCCGTTGCCGACAAGTTCGGCCTGCGCTTCTCGCTGCCGGACAACCTGATCGAGGTCTACAAGCAGTTTGGCAACGGCCTGACGAAGATCAACGACGATCCGTCGTGGGTGCTGCCGATGCCGGCGCGCTACGTGATTGGGACGGATGGCGTGATCGCCTATGCCGAAGTCAACCCCGACTATACCCGTCGCCCCGATCCCTTCGACCTGCTCCCCGTTCTCGATCGGCTGCGTGCAGGCGCCCCCGCCTGATTACCCCTCTCATCGACCAACAGAAGGAGTACTTACAATGGCTATCAAGATCTACGGTGATCCCGGGTCAGGCAGTCGGCGCCGCGTCACAGCTGCAGCGGGCGCCATGGACATCGACGTCGAGATCGTGGACATCGATCTCTTCAAGGGCGAGAGCCACACGCCCGAGTTCCTGAAACTGAACCCGCACGGCCTGTCGCCCGTCATGGTCGACGGCGACTTCGTCCTCTACGAGTCCGCCGCGATCAACCTTTATCTCGCCGAAAAGGCAGGAAGCGATCTGGCTGGCAAGACGACACGCGAGAAGTACGAGATCCTCCAGTGGATGTTCTGGTCCGGCGAGCAGTGGCGCGTCTTCGCCACCCTCACCTTCGACGAAGTGCTTGCCAAGCGCTTCACGGGTCAGCCTTCCGAAGGGACCATCGTGAAGATGGCGGCCCGCAAGCTCCGGGAGGCCGCTGCCGTGCTGGACGCGCACCTCGCCAAGCACAGTTACATCGTCGGCGACCGGCTGACACTGGCCGACTTCGACATTGCCGGCCCGTTCTCGCAGAACGAGCGGACGAAGATTCCACTGGACGAGTTTCCCAATCTGGTCGGCTGGCAACAGCGCCTGCTGGACACGGTACCCGGTTGGGCTGCCACCAAGCGAGAGGTGGATGAACGCATCGATGGTGCGCTCGAGGCGGCCGGAATAAAGCTCTGACAGCATGGCGCCGGCGCCAGGAGGGGCGGCGACCGGCGCCGAGCCGAAAGGCCGCGACCTCACCAAAGAACTACCGCCGTGAAGGGTATCGAACCGGCGGCCACAATACTAAAACCGATACCACTGAAAATCCTTACCTTCACCTTCAATGTATCGGTATTAAGATCCCTCATATCGCGCGGGCCCACCGCCTTGGGCAAACTCATCCACGTGGCATTTCGGCCGAGAGGAACCTTCTTGCGATCATCGTCACTTCTTGGCAGTAATGATCTGGGCGCTTATCCCACCTTCGATTGGGCCTGGTCCGAAACGAGCGGCGAGCGCTGATTCAATGGCCTCGGTTACCGCCTGCAATCCGCCAGGTTCACGCGCCAAGATTTCGCCGGCTAGCGGAGTACCCTGGCAATACCCAATCGCTCCGCTGCCTGCGGTTGTCGCTCGAGCTATCTTCGTCACAGTTTCGGCAACAGCTGTTGTGAAACCGGCTTCTAGCAGCGCAGCGATGATCGCCTGCGTGTCATAATAGCCGTGTGGCGTGCGCTCCATGAAGCGCGGGGGGTCTTCTGGGTAGCGCTCGGTAAGCACTTGCGTGGCAACGGTCACGAACGCATTGGCCGAAATCTGGTCCCAGACTGCAAACAGGTAAACGCCGCCGTCCTTCAGCACCCGGCGTACCTCTCGGTAGCTCTCCAACTTATCAGCAAAAAACATAACGCCGAACTGGCAGACAACCACATCAAAGCTGTCATCTTCAAAGGGCAGCGCCAACGCGTCCGCCTGCCTGAATGTCACCTGCTCACTAGCGCCCTGCAGACCAGCAGCGAGATCGAGCATCGGCTGATTGAGATCGGTCGCGATGATCCGGGCGGAGGGTGCAAGCAGTGTCGCAAGCACCCTTGTCACCACACCAGTTCCTGCGGCGATCTCGAGTACCTTCCGCGGATCGAGGGACGCAGTGCGTTTCGCCATTTCCTCCGCATAAGGCTCGAAGAGCATCGGCACCATATGCTTTTGGTAGAGGGTCGGAATGGCGCCAGCGAAGACCTTGTCTGTTCCTGTCATGACAACCTCGTCCTGTTGCGAAGAACTTTACGCCTAGTTCACCTCTGGCGGAAGGCTCAAAGGACGGTCCGGCTCCCCAAGAACCGTATTCTCGACCACCACATGAAATTTGCTTTGAATTGAGGTTCGACGGACCCGTGTCTGAGGCACCTTGTTGGATAGATCGGGGGTTTTTGCCGCCCAAGGTGCTGCAAAAGACCCCCCAAATTGCAGATAAGCCAATCCCGTTTTCAAGGCGAAATCGATCTTCGCTCGAAAGAATCGACCGTAAGATGCCCAGCCCGTTGACGCCGGTTGCACAAGAATAAAATTGACTCGCGATCACTTTAGGAGCCAGCTGATCCAGGTTGAAACGGGAGGAGCCCGACATGCCTACTTTCATCATAGAGCGCGATATTCCTGGTGCCCACAAACTGACCGCGGAAAATCTTTGCGAAATCTCAGCCAAGTCGAACGAAGTCGTTTCGGGTCTGGACGTACCGTACAAGTGGATCACGAGCTATGTAGCTGGTGATAAGATCTATTGCGTTCATGAGGCTCCAAGTGCTGATGACATTCGCCGGCACGCGGAGTTGGGTGACTTTCCAGCGAACAAGATTACGGAAGTGTCCGCCATCATTGGACCGGAGACCGCAGCTTCTGCCCCGTGACTTTGCGATCAACAGGGCTCGATAACGGCTGAAGGCTGGGATCGGCGCAACCTCAGGTCGCCTCCAGGATCATGTTAAGCGGCGTCTGAGCTGCGCGACGGATATGACTAAAACCGCCGGATCGGATTACGTCGGCTAATCGCCGCTCTCCCGCTTGTGCACCAAGCGCAAGCCCTGTCTCTTGTGCAAGCGAAGTCGGAACGCAGATCATTGTCGATGCGGAGTAGTAAAGCCGTCCGACTGGATTGGTGTTTTCTTCCAACGTGTCACCGGCCATCGGCTCGACCACCATCCAGGCCCCGCCGGGTTTCAGCGCTTTTCGGATATGGGCCGCCGCCGCTTCCGGGTCGCCCATGTCGTGGAGGCAGTCGAAGCAGGTAATCAGATCGAAATCGCGGCCGTCGAAATCTTGGGCGCGGCCGACCTCGAAGTGAAGGTTGGTGAGCCCATGGGCCTGCGCGTGCGCGGTAGCCGCGGCAATCGAGCCGGTATGAAAATCGTAGCCCGTAAACTGAGAACTGGGAAAGGCCTGAGCCATCAGGATCGTCGACAGTCCATGCCCACATCCAACATCGGCGACTGTGGCGCCGGCGTTCAGCTTGTCGGTGACGCCGTTAAGTGCCGGCAGCCATTCCTGCACGAGCGCGTTGACATATCCCGGACGGAACAGCCGAGCGACTGCACAGAACATGCAGCCTGCCTGATCCCCCCAGGCAACGCCCCGACCGGTTTTGAAAGCGGACTGCACTTTGGGCTGGTTTTCGACCATTGCGGCAGCGGTATCGAAAGCGCCGATCAGGTTGACCGGGCTGTCTGGTTCGGCGAACACAAGAGCCTGCTCGGGCGTCAGCGAAAACACTCCTCGCTCGTGATGCACGTAACCTGACGCGGCTTGTGCCGCCAGCCACTCACGCACGTAGCGTGGCGCGCATCCTGCCGCGTCGGCGAGTTCATGCGCCTTCGAGGGGCCGATTGCCTTGAGCGTCCTATACAGTCCAAGGGCATCTCCAATCCGAACCAGCGGCACGCTTACCGCTCCACCGAGGTCGCCAATGACGCGGCCGACGAGTTCATCAAGGATCGTTTCGTTGATTGTTGTCATGGAAGGCCCTCCTCAGCATCGGGCGGCGGCTGCCACCTTTGAGTCGGAGAATGGCGCTGATTGCACCGCCCCGCATGAGGCGAAAGTCACGCGTCTGCTGCTAAATCTGCGGTGATAGGGGACATAAGTCCCATTTGCCAAGGGATGACTGCGAAAATGCCTTCAATGACGCTACCTGGAAAGCGCGAGAACAATAGCTTGCGAGCGGCTATGTACGCCCAGTTTGTTGAAGATCACCGATAGCTGGTTTCGTACGGTCTTCACGCTTTTATCGAGCCGCTCCGCAATGGAGCGATTATCAAGACCCTCTGCGACCAGCTCCAGCAGAGCCGCCTCTGTCGGGGTCAGGTGAGCATCTTGAACCGCGCGGGTTTGCAAGTATCCGTCTTGCCCGAGAAACGCAGCAAGTTCGGCGTGAAACACGGTCCATGCCAGCTCGTCTGGCAAAAGCACATGGTTCTTGCTATCCAATGGTACGAACCTTGCGCCGGGAATGGCGGCGGCGAGCTTGCATCCCTCGTCGAATGGTACCCGAAGGTCCCCGCGGCTATGAGCAATCAGCGTCGGCACCTGCAGGGTGGCTGCAAGGTCCAACACATCGATCCCCTGCATTTCCCAAAGCAACTGCGCGGCGACGTCAGGCGTGGCCGTCTCACGCTCAAGATCGCCCCACCACCTGTGCTGTTCAGGTGTGCCGTCGGGGATAAAGAGATTGGTAAAAAAGCGGCAGAAGGCTGGATTTTCCCGTCCCCAGCCGATGCGGACAAAATTGACAAGAGTTTCCGCTTCCAGTCGAGCGGCGTCCGTCCGAGCTCTGGCACGTCCTCCCTGACCATAGGCGTTAAGAAGCACGAGATGGGAAACGCGCTCGGGATGTTTGAGCGCGTATGCGATCGCAAGAGATCCCCCCTGCGAAAGTCCGAGCAGTACGAAGCGCGGCTCCTTGATCGACGCCGCCACGGCCTCAAGATCGGCGTCCCAAGATTTGAGGGAGAGGTCGGAAACATGCCGGTCCGACAGGCCGCAGCCCCGCGGGTCGTATCGCACGAACCGGTTGCGGGCAGACATCGCTTGAAGCCATGGCCTCCATACCGGGCTCTGCAGGTCGTAATCGACATGGCTCAACCAGTGCGCCGCGCGCAGGATCACTTGTCCCTGACCGCAAGACGCGATGGCTATTCGAGTTCCGTCCTCGGAGTTACAGAACCGTATGGTCTGAGCGAGTTTCATTGACCGACATTATCTGAGCTGGAGATCGCACAACAGAGCCTTCTATAGTCTTACCGTCCCCCGGCAGTGCAGTCGTGAGAACTGCTGGGAAAGCAATGAACGCAGACTGATCTGGCAAAGGCGCAATTCTCTCGAACCACCTGAAGCGGAATACACAAAGGACGAAACTTCGGGGGGCCGTCGTTTGGTAAGGCTCTTGTTGAACCCTCGAAGCAGGTGGCATGAGGTTCGTTAAGGACCGGCCTGGAGGTGACCGTTGTATACCCGAATAGGTTCCGCCTCCGGAAGCGCAAGACGAAAGGTCGCCTTGATGGGACTGACACCCTGGCTAGGGCCGGAACGGGCTCTACTGTCGCCTAGACAAATAGAGGCCGTGCAACCACATCAGCTCCAAATGCTAGAAGCCCAATAATATTCTGGTGTTAGAGCCGGGGAAGCCGCCGCCGCGGAATGCGTTATTATGGATTTGCTATCGGGGTGTTTGTTTAAGAGGCGCAACCAGGATTAGCGATCACCTCAGTTGCCGTTCTCGGCGCTGTGATGACCTTTTTCTTGGCCTTTCATGGATAGGCGGTTGCTCCATCCGGCTTGCGCGTGACCTTGCGTTCCCAATGGATATAATCATCCTTCTCGAGCTCCTTTTCGTCGATCTCGACGCCCCAGCCAGGCCGATCCGGACGAAGCTCCATATGGCCGTCAACCGGCATGTAGGGATCGAGCGCCCAAGGCGCGTGAACATGCGGCTTGAATTCCAGCACTTGGAAATTCGGCTGCGCCGCGCAAAAATGTACGTTGACGGCGGTCGCCAATGGTCCCATCGGGTTATGCGGAGCAACAGTCACGTAGTGTGCCTCTGCAATTGTCGCTATTCGACGCATTTCCGAAACGCCGCCGACCACGCAGATGTCCGGCTGAATGATATCTGCACCTTGGTTCGACAACAGATTGAGGAACTCAAAACGGTTGTAAAGCGATTCACCGGTGGCGAGTGGTACATTGACCTTCGACTTCAACTCCTTCCATGCCGGAATATGTTCCGGCCGGATCGGCTCCTCATAAAAGAGCGGATCGCTCGGCGCGATAGCGGCGGCCAGTTGCACCGCCTTATAGGGCTCGAAAATCTTGGCATGCGCATCGAATGCGAATTCGAAATGCGAGGGCGTGATCTCGCGAATTCGGCCAAACCAATCCCCTGTTTCCTTCACCAGTTCGCCCCAACGTCCGGAATGGAGATCGCGGCGATATGGGCTAAGCTTGAAGGCCGTATAGCCGTAGTCCTCGTTGAGCTTGAGCGACTGCTCAAGCACCTGCTCCGGATCCGGCGCGGTATAGACACCGCAATAGATCCGCACCCGATCGCGCACGCTGCCACCGAGCAGCATATAGACGGGAAGCCCTGCAGCCTTGCCGGCGATATCCCACAATGCGTGATCGATTGCAGAAATCGCGGCAAGACCGAGGGCCCCGGGAGGAAAGCGGCATTGCTGGTTGAGTTTCAGAACGAGGAATTCGACGCGGCGCGGATCCTCGCCCTCGATCTGATGAAACAGATAGTCGAGCAGCGGCGGCAGCGCCCAGTCAGGGCCATGATTGTAGCATTCGCCCCAACCGGAAATGCCTTCGCTCGTCTCAATTTTTAAAAGCAGGCGCGGACGATCATCCACGCGCTGCATATATGTCTTAATACCGGTGATATGCACTTGTTGTCTCCGATCAGGCAGCCAGGGCTTCGGCTTTGACGCGATCGACAATCGCGCGAAGCGTCGTGCGCTCTTCGTCGTTCAGCGCCACGACGCCCGGTAGGCGCACCGGACCGACATCGCTGCCGAGCATGCCGAGCGCTTCCTTGACGACGGTGACATTGGCACCGTTGTTGTATTTCGTGCGCAGAGCCTCGAAGCCTGCAATCGGATCGATCAAGCTACGAGCAACAGGATAATTCCCGCCTTCAAGAGCCTTGTGAATTGCGTGCGATCGTTCCGGGAAGACATTGACGAGGCCTGATGTAAACCCTCTCGCTCCCATGGCATAGAAGGCTGGCGCCCAGCCCTCCGCAAGCCCGCAGACCCAGATGGCCGGCGCATCCTGCGTGGAGCGGATGACCTCCGACAAAAGCATGAGGTTCGATGAGGCGAACTTGATGCCCGCAATGTTGGGATGAAGGGCGAGCTTACGGAAATCTGCGACGGAAAGGCTGTCACTGCGCACATAGGCAATCACCGGAACCGTCGAGAAATCAGCAAGATCGAGGAAATAGCCGGCCTGATAGGAGGGCCCCGCAAACGGATCCATCGGGTGATGTCCCATGATAGCGTCGGCGCCTGCGGCAATCGCATCCCTCGCCAACGCCTTCGCCTCGGTCAGCGAGCGACCGACGGCGGCGCTGACCAGCGACTTGCCGGCCGCAGCCTCGATCGTTGCTGCGTGCACGCTTCGCACTTCATCCATGGTCAGCGTGAAAAATTCGCCGGTATTGCCGGCCGCCATCAGGTTGTGAACCCGGGCGCTCGCCAGCTCTCGAATGAGACCCTTGAGCTTTTCTGTATCGACCGAACCGTCGGCGCCATAAGGCGTCACCGGAACCCCGGAAATGCCCGTGAGCGCTTTTCTCACTTTATGAAGTTTCTCATTCACGTCAGATATCCTCCTGCTTTCCAAATACAATGCTGAGATATGTGTCGCCGGAGCGCACAACATGGTCGCGCATTGTCCGCTCCGCCTTGTCCGCATCCCCGCTCACGATCGCCTCGGCTATGGCCACGTGCTCATTCAGCGCCTTCTGGCGCTCGGTCGGATCGAGGTGGATGACGCGCCGAATGCTGGCATCATAAAACTGCTGGCGCTCGATGAGCCTGGCGAGATAGCTGCACTGCGAGCTTTTGTGAACGTGATCGTGAAAGGTCTCGTTCAGCGCGATCAAGCTATCTGCGTCACCCGACGCGGTCGCGTCTCTCATCAAGTTGGCGGTCGCCAACAATTCCACTTTGCCCTCTTTGCCTATCCTCTTGGCAGCCAGATGCGCGATCATCGATTCCAAAGCCGCACGGGCCAAAATCATTTCCTCCGCCCAGGAACTGGAAAAGCGAATGACAACACCGCGACGCGGCAAGGCCTCGACGAGGCCTTCCGTTTCCAGCTGGCGCAGCGCTTCTTTGATAGGGGTGGTGCTGACGCCGAATTGTTCGGCCAAACTGCGTTCATTGATTTTCTGTCCCGCTGCGAAGCGACCGGCCAGTATTGCGTTGCGCATGGTGCGATGGACGTGATCGCGCACAGTCATCTGAAAGCTTGCGCCGATTTTTTCGAAGCCCGCCACCCGCTTGTCCGAACCCTTCAACGCCCCATCCGCTTCCATCATAATTTCCGAAATTCGTTGACGAATATCATTTTGTATGAAATCTGGTATATCAGATTTGATATCCATGTCGATATGGAAATTTCGATTTGGCGAGGTTGAGGAACCTTGGGAGGCTGACATGAAAACGCTCAATCGCGCATTGCTGACATGCGCCATAACGGCTGCGGCGCTGGGTCCCGTCGCTGCTGCGACCCCTAAAGATCAGCTGGTGATTGCCATCATGATGACGACCATGCGGGGCCTTGATCCGCATGAGATTAACCAGCTGGAGGCCGCCGAGGTTGTTGCAAACCTCTATGACCGGCTGATTTCATTGCCGCCGGACGACATCACGAACCCGCAGCCATCACTGGCCGAGAGTTGGACAGTCTCCGACGATGGAAAGACGTTCACGTTCAAGATCCGTCAGGGCGTCACCTTCCATTCTGGCAATCCTGTCACGGCACAGGACGTGGAATGGTCGCTGCATCGACTGGTCAAGCTCGGTCTGGCGCCATCCACTGATCTGCGTCAATGGGGGTTTTCAGCCAAGAATGTCGATCAGCTTATCCGGGCAACAGATGACCAGACGCTTGTTCTCGAGACGCCCGAAATCTGGAACCAGAACCTTATCCTTTATTCGCTGGCCAGCTACTCCACATCGATTGTCGATAGCAAATTCCTTGCCGCCAAGGAGAAGGATGGCGACTGGGCGCGCAACTATCTGCAGACGGCCGACGCGGGGTCCGGCCCCTACTCTCTCGTCACCTGGCGCTCCAATCAGTTGCTGATCGCTGATGCGTTCAAGGATTACTGGAAGGGCGCGCCCGCCATGAAACGTGTCTACATGGGTCACGTGCCGGAATCCTCGGCCCAACGGTTGCAGATCGACGCCGGCGATGTCGATGTTGCCACACGTCTGTCATCGACAGATCTTTCCGGTCTCGAAAGAGATGGCAAGGTGACCGTCCAGAAGGTGCCGGGTTTCGGGTTCTATTATCTGGCCCTGAACCAAAAGGACGAGATCCTTTCGAACCCCAAGGTGCGCGAGGCCTTTCGCTACCTAATCGATTATGACGGCCTCGCCGGTTCGGTGATGAAATATTACGGGATCAAGCAGCAGACCATTATTCCAAATGGGCTTCCCGGCGCATCCAGTGACATGCCTTATAAACTCGATATCGAGAAGGCAAAGCAGTTGCTTGCCGAAGCGGGTTACCCTGACGGTTTCTCGAAAGTCTATTTCGCTCAGCCTGGCACGCCGGAATCCGAAGTCGGCGTTTCGCTCCAGAACAATGCCGCCGAGGCCGGCATCAAGCTAAACCTTCAGATCGGCGACCAGATCGGAAAATTCCGGTCCCGTCAGTTCGAACTGTTCTCGTCGCGAACAGGCGAGCGTTTGCCCGACCCGCATGCCGTCCTGCAATCCTACGCCACCAATGCCAACAATGCAGATGACGCGAAACTGGCTGGCCTGGTGGCCTGGCGATCCGCGTGGGACGTGCCCAAGGAGATCCAGAACATGGTCACCGCGGCAGCGCACGAGACCGATCAGGAAAAGCGCGATGAACTCTATGCGCGGATCAACGAAGCCTATCTGCGGTCTTCGCCGGCACTCGTCACATCATTTCAACGCACCGACCCGAAAGCGGTCCGCAACGAGGTGAAAGGTTATGTCGGGCACCCGACCTGGCTCACCCGCTGGGATACCGTAACCAAGGGCGAGTGACGATAAAAAACTTCAAGGACAGTGGCATGAGCATTACCCAAACTTCCGATGCCCCGCCGAACAGGAAATCACCGTTTCCGAAAGCTGCGGCCAAGATCGCAACATCCTTTGTCGTGATCCTGACAACGCTGCTTGGACTGATGATGATCACCTTCACGGTGGGCCGCATGGTCCCGGCCGATCCCGTGATCGCCGTCATTGGCGATCAGGCCGACCAAGCCACCTATGATCGCGTTTACAAGGAGATGGGCCTCGACAAGCCGATTTATGTGCAGTTCGGCAATTACCTGAATGATGTGGTTCACCTCGATTTCGGCCAGTCGATCATCACCAAGCAAGCCGTTTCGAAAGACCTGGCCCGTGTCTTCCCGGCGACCATCGAGCTGGCCACCCTTGCGACGATCATCGGCGCTGGCCTCGGCATCCCTCTCGGTGTCATCGCTGCCGTGCGCAAAGGCACATGGGTGGATCATCTCGCCCGCGTGGTTGGTCTTCTGGGATATTCAACACCGATCTTCTGGCTCGGCACGATCGTCATTCTGGTTTTCTACGCCTACCTTGGCGCAATTCCGCCGGGTGGTCGTATCTATCTCTATGACGAAGGCATCGTTCAGGCGCGCACCAACTTCATCCTGATCGATTCCGCACTGGGCGGTCACTGGAACGTATTCTGGAGCGCGCTTCATCACATCATCGCCCCGGCGGTCATCCTCGGTTACGCGTCGATGGCCTATCTCAGCCGCATGACGCGCAGCTTCATGCTCGAGCAGCTCCGACAGGAATACATTCTGACAGCTCGCGCCAAAGGTCTCGGGCAGAGACCGATCGTCTGGCGGCATGCGTTTCGCAACATCCGGGTCCAGCTGCTGACTGTTATTGCGCTTGCCTATTGCGGCCTGCTGGACGGCACTGTGCTGATCGAAACAGTCTTCGCCTGGCCCGGCCTCGGCTCCTACCTCACATCGGCACTCTTCTTCGCCGACATGAACGCAGTGCTCGGAAGCGTGCTTTTGATCGGCATCATATCGATCGCCATCAACCTGCTATCCGACATCGTTTATCGCTTCATCGATCCGAGGACCCGCTAATGGCCAAGTCCGCTACTTTTTCAAACCTGCACGACTGGCTGATCAGCGAGGACTTCACATCGTCTCGACAGGCACGTCTGCACAGCATCTACCTTGGCTGGCTCAGCCTCGTCGCCAATCCGCTGGCCTTCGCCGGGTTCGCCGTTGTCCTTCTGCTGATTATCGTTGCCGCACTGGCGCCGGTTATCGCGGTGCATGATCCGTTTGCGCAGGACTTCCTGACGGCGCTACAGGCACCGTCAGCCACTCACTGGTTCGGCACCGACGAATTCGGACGCGACGTGTTTTCGCGGCTAATTTATGGTGCCCGCACAACGCTCTACATTACCATTCTGGTCACAGTCATCGTCGCCCCTATCGGTTTCGTGATCGGCGCAATGGCCGGTTATCTCGGCGGATGGATCGATGTCGTGCTCATGCGCATCACCGACATCTTTCTCTCTTTCCCAAGCCTCGTCCTTGCATTGGCCTTTTCGGCCGCACTCGGTCCAGGCATCGAAAATGCGGTCATAGCCATCGCTCTCACCGTCTGGCCGCCGATCGCGCGTCTAGCGCGGGCCGAAACGCTGACCTTTCGCCACGCCGATTTCGTCGTTGCGGCGGAACTACAAGGCGCCGGCGTGGGCCGAATACTGCTGCGCCATATTGTACCGCTCTGCGCGCCATCCATCATCGTGCGACTTACCCTCAACATGTCGAGCATCATCCTGACGGCCGCCGGCCTCGGTTTCCTTGGGCTTGGCGCACAGCCGCCAATGGCTGAATGGGGCGCAATGGCTGCTTCCGGCCGTCAATACCTTCTTGACGCATGGTGGCTGACAACGGTTCCAGGCATTGCGATCCTGACCGTCAGCCTTGCCTTCAACCTGCTCGGCGACGGGCTGCGCGACATCTTGGATCCCCGCAATGGCTAACACATCCGATACCATTCTGACGGTCGAAAACATGTCGGTCGAGTTTCCCACGCTCTCTGGCGTCACCACCGCCGTCCGGGACGTCTCCTTTACCGTCGGCCGCGAGAAGATCGGCATCATCGGTGAATCCGGCTCTGGCAAAAGCACGACCGGCCGCGCCATCATGCGCTTGCAACCGCCGCAGGCCATCGTCAAGGCCAGCCGGATGCAGTTCGAGGATATAGACCTCCTGACGGCGAGCGAAGAGGAGATGCGCTCCATTCGCGGACGGCGCATCGCCATGATCCTGCAGGACCCGAAATATTCGCTGAACCCGGTGATGACCGTGGGCGAGCAGATTTCCGAGACGGTGATCCTGCACGAACGCGCCACACCACAGGAGGCACGCAGCCGCACGCTTGCCATGCTGGAACGCGTCAACATTCGTGATCCGGAACGTGTGTTCGATCTTTATCCGCATGAAGTGTCTGGCGGCATGGGCCAACGCATCATGATCTCGATGATGCTGATCGCCAAGCCCTCCCTGATCATCGCGGACGAACCGACCTCGGCGCTTGACGTGACGGTTCGCCAGCAGGTTCTGTCGATCCTCGATGATCTGGTGGTCGAGCGAAACATCGGCCTGATCTTCATCAGCCACGATCTCAATCTGGTGCGCAGTTTCTGCGACCGCGTTATCATTATGTATGCCGGCCGTGTCGTCGAAACGATAGCAGCCGCCGATCTCGATCAGGCGCAACATCCTTATACACGCGGTCTTTTGAACGCCCTTCCGAGCCTCGATCGTCCAAAGGACAGGCTGGAAGTTTTGCGTCGCGACCCGGCATGGCTGGAGAATTGAACATGACGATGATCAAAGCACATCATCTGGCCGTTTCCTACGGACATGGCGAAACCGCCCTGAAGGTTGTCAAGGACGTTTCTTTCGAAGTCGAAAAGGGCGAGACATTCGGCCTTGTCGGTGAAAGCGGCTGCGGCAAGTCCACCATTCTCGGCGCGCTTGCCGGCCGCAACAAGCAATGGACCGGCTCGATAGAGATCGATGGCGACACCATCGGCCAGGAGCGCACTCGTGCACAACTCGCCAAGCAGCAACTAGTGTTTCAGGACCCGTTCGGCTCTATCCATCCCCGCCATACGATCGGCCGGACCCTGCTGGAGCCTCTGGAAATCCACGGCAAGGACCGTCGGCAGGAGCGTATCGAAAAAGTATTGACCGATGTCGGCCTTCCGCTGAATTTCCGCTACCGTTATCCGCATCAGCTTTCCGGTGGCCAGCGGCAGCGCGTGGCTATCGCTCGCGCCCTCATTCTCGAACCAAAGATCCTGCTGCTTGACGAGCCGACTTCCGCACTCGACGTTTCCATTCAGGCCGAAATTCTCAACCTGCTCAAGGATCTCCGCGAACGTGAAAAACTCACCTATATCCTCGTCAGTCATGATCTTGCGGTCGTTGCGCATCTCTGCGACCGTGTGGCGATCATGCAGAGCGGTGGTTTTGTCGAGATCGCCACCAGGCAGCAACTGCTCGAAAACACGGTGCAGCATTCTTATACGCGCATACTGATGGATGGCAGCCGAGGGTATGTGGCGACAAGGCAGGACCATGCGCAACGTCGCCCGCAGTCGCCGTTGCCGACATAGCCGTTCACCAAGATCACGGCTCCTGCCGTGAGGCCTTCCAGACCTGAGACATTTGCGAGGAGGTAATGAATGATTGAGAACCCGATCCTTCCCGGCTTCAACCCGGATCCTTCGATTTGCAGGGTCGGTGACGAATACTTCATCGCAACGTCCACCTTCGAGTGGTACCCCGGCGTGCAGATACACCGCTCGAACGATCTGCAATCCTGGAAGTTGGTAAAACGTCCTCTTGATCGAGCCGACCAGCTCGACCTGCGCGGGGTGCAGGATTCATGTGGTGTCTGGGCTCCGTGCCTCACCCACGCGGACGGCCGTTTCTGGCTCATCTATACCATCGTCAGACGCAAGTCCGGGTCGTTCAAGGACTGCCATAACTATCTTGTCACCGCGGAAACGATCGAAGGACCATGGTCGGCGCCCATCTATCTCAACTCATCTGGTTTCGACCCCTCCCTCTTCCATGACGAAGATGGCCGCAAGTGGCTGGTGAACCTGAATTGGGATTATCGTGGACGCCCGAGTCGGTTCGGCGGCATCGTCCTTCAAGAGTATGATGAAAGGCAGCGCAAGCTGGTCGGCCCGCTTACCAACATTTTCAGGGGATCTTCGCTCGGCCTTGCGGAAGGACCGCATCTTTACCGGCGAGGTGGATGGTATCACCTCCTCGTCGCCGAAGGGGGGACCGGCATGAGACATGCGGTGACCATGGCGCGCTCGCGGGAGATTGCGGGTCCATACGAGCTTCATCCAGATATCCATGTCGTGACAAGCCGTTTTGACCCGGACCTCGTGTTGCAACGCTCGGGCCACGGTGACATGGTCGATACGCCTGATGGTGACACCTATATGGTGCATCTTTGCAGCCGGCCATTGGCGGGGATCAGGCGCTCGGTCCTCGGGCGGGAGACCGCCATCCAGAAGTGTGTCTGGGGTGAAGATGGCTGGCTGCGTCTTCATGGCGATCCGGTCGTTCCGGAAACGTCAGTGCCCGGACTTGCCGGATCGGCAATGAGCGAAGTGGAGGCGAGTCCGAAGCGCTATGCCTTTGATGCGAGCCAAAGCCTGCCACCGGATTTCCAATGGTTGCGCAGCCCCCTGCACGATCGACTGTTTTCGCTTTCAGACCGTCCCGGCCATTTGCGGCTGACTGGGCGCGAATCCATCGGATCAACGTTCGAACAGGCACTTGTGGCACGTCGTCAGACAGACTTCGAATTCGATGTTGAAACCGAAGTTGAAGCCAATCCTACCAGCTACCATCAGATGGCGGGACTGGTCGCCTACTATAACAGCTTCGCATACCACTACCTCTGCCTTACCCATGATGAGGTTCACGGCCGATCGCTGCAGATACTCTCCTGTCCTGGCGGATGGCCTCAAGGCAACACAGAACTGATGCTCGAGCAATCCGTGGCAGCACCGCAAAGACCTGTCCGCATGAAGCTTGAAGTCCGCGGGGCCGCGTCACGCTTCTACTACTGGCAGGACGGCTGGACGAGAATCGGTCCGGTTCTCGATCATTCTGCGTTGTCCGACGAATGCGGCGAAGGTGAACACGCCAACTTCACCGGCGCATTCGTTGGCATGACAGCAAACGATACGAGCGGTCAGGCAATGCACGCGGATTTCCCGTTTTTTTCGTATTCGCCATCGCCTTGATGTGATGTGAACCCACGACGCTGTCATCGCAATCTGGCGGGGTAGGCTGGGCGAAAGTGCCGCTTTCAAGGTTTTGGATTTGACGATCGAGCCTCCTTGAGAAGCCAGTTGGCAAACATCTGGATAGGACCGTCACTCAACCGGATCGCCGCCGGCAGAATTAGGCAGAAGGTCTTGGAGATCGACTTCCCATCGGGCCAAGGCGCGACCAAGCGACCCTCTGCCAACTCGGTTTCGATATAGAGGCGCGGCACCAGCGCCACGCCGAGACCGGCCAGCGCGGCTTCGATTTGCATGGAGTGAAGATCGTAACGGGCACCAACCGCAGGATTGGTCAGCACGATCCCGGTCTCCTGGCCATAGCGCTGCCAGGCATCCGGGTTCTGACGTCGATGAAGGCGCGGCAGTTCGTCCATAGATACCGCTCCTTTGCCTTCACGGAGAAGCGCCGGATGGCAGACCGGAACCAGTACCTCATGCAGCAGGCGGTGCGTCCGCATTCCCGTCCAGGCAGGATGCTCAAAATGGATGGCAGCGTCGAAACCGCTGCCGGTGAGAACGAACGGCTCCATCCGTTCGGCAAGATGCAGGGTGATATTCGGATGCCGCTCCTGGAACGGCTTCAGACGCGGGATGAGCCAGCGCGTGGCGAATGTCGGCAGGATCGCGATGTCGAGGCTCGCGCCGTCGCGGGGCTGCCCCATCAGATATTGGCTGTCGCGCTCCAGCCGGTCGAGTGTCTCGCGGACCTGAACGGCATAACGCTCTCCATTCGGCAGAAGCCGGACGCGATTGCCGACACGCTCGAACAGCGTGACGCCGAGGAACGCTTCCAGCCGGCCGATCTGGCGGCTGATCGCCCCTTCGGTCAGGGCCAGTTCGTCGGCCGCGCGCGCGAAGCTGCCATGACGGGCCGACGCCTCGAACGCCATGAGTGCGGAATTGCTGGGAATCTTGCGGCGCATGATGGTTCCTGACAGGATGGCTCGGCAATCAATCCATCGTCACCTTGATATTAGATCACTGAAGCATGATCCAATGTCGATTTATGGGCGGATGTCACCAGTCTATCATGAGAAAATATCAACGAAAGACAAGGCCGAAAGCTCAATGCTTTCGGTCAAAGGTGATGCAATGATCTACACGGTGGAATGCAGCTTTGCCGATCCCGGCAGCGAAGCGGAATGGAACGACTTTTACAGCCTGGACAAGCTGCCAGCTCTGATTTCGGTGAGCGGCTTCCACACTTCGCAGCGTTTCAAGGCGCTGAGCCGTGGCTGCCCAGTCTATCTCGCCCTACACTCGATCGACGGCCTCGACATACTGACGGGCGAGGAATACCGCCAGAAGGGCGGCGGCAATTTCGCACGCTGGCAGCAGCACATCACCGACTGGCACCGGAACCTCTATGGCGGCGTCGAGCGCGCGCCGGCCATTGGTGAGGGCGAATATCTGGCGTTGAGCGCAACAGGCCCCGAACCTCTGATCCGGCTGGGCCTCACCCCATATGCGATGCAGGCGGTCGCTATGGAGAAGTTCCCGGAACACCGCTGGCTCGCCAAGGTGGAGCGCGGCAATGTGCCTGACATCGAGGATCTGCCGAAAGGCGTCCATGTCTATGCGCCGATGACGGCGCAGTTGACGAATGACAGTGACGCCACCTCCGCGAAGGCACGGTAGGCCCCAATGCCGAATGTCACGATCTACATCCCGGCAGACAGGATGCCGCCGGACGAAGCCCTCGCAGACCTCACGGAGCAATGCACCGAACTCTGCACCGGCATTCTCCGATCTGCATTAGCGAACGTGCATATTGTCTATGTCGCTGTCCGCCATGGCCGGGGGCATCCCGCCTTCGCAGAAATCCAATATCGCCTTGAGCATTTTCGGACGCCGCCGGTCATGGCGCAGTTCATGGGGGGACTGGACGACGCCATAAGCCACAATACTGGCCTCACCGCGCGCATTCGTTGCTTTGGCTATGACGCGTCGAGCGTTCACGCGCGAAATTGAGCCGACGCTTGGAGAAGAACCATGTCTAGTCCTAGATTTCCCGCACAAAAGGTCGGCGATTTAACAATCACCGCAGTCAGCGATGGCTATCTCCATGCCAGTTTCGATTTTCTCGCGAATATCGACCCGGTCGATGCCTCCCGTATGCAGGAAAATGCAGGGATAGAGGATCACACCTCGATCCATATCAACTGCTACCTTGTGCGCGGCAGCGGTCGCACGATCCTGATCGACGCAGGAGCGGGTGGATTCAAACAGTGGGGCGGCCGATTAACTGCCAACCTGCTGCTCGCTGGCATCGAGCCTTCGGAGATCGACGCGATCCTGTTGACGCATGCCCATCCCGATCATGTCGGGGGGCTGATGGACGCTTCAGGAACAGTCGTCTTCCCGAACGCCGAGCTTGTCGCCCACCATCGGGAGGTCGCGTTCTGGCAGGATGACGGCAATCTGAGCCGCGCGCCCGAGCGCGCCCGTGGCAACTTCCTCGTGGCGCGTCAGGCGTTCGATGGCTATCGCGACAGACTGCGTACCTTCGACGGCGGCGAGGTGCTGCCCGGCATCACGGCGATGCCGCTGCCGGGACATACAGCCGGGCACACCGGCTACCGGCTCGATTCAGGTGATAAGAGCCTGCTGGTCTGGGGCGACATCGTTCATTTCCCGCAAATTCAGGTTCCGCGCCCGGACGTGTCGATCGCATTCGACCAGGACGCACAGCTTGCTGCAGCAACACGGTCGAGGCTGCTTGATCTCGTCAGTTCCGAGCAGGTGGTGATCGCCGGCATGCATCTGGGCGAACTCGGCTTCGCACAGATCAAGCGAGCAGGAGCAAACTATGGTGTGGTCTATGAGGAATGAGCGTTTTGAACTGGACGTCTTTCTGACTACCACGGGAAAGCATCAAATCCCTTGACGCGATAAGGTCTTATTTTCAACGATTAGACGATCACCCTGGCAGAAATTAAAAAAGGAAGGCCCGTGGCTTCAAAAGCCGTCTTTAGCGCCGAACCTCAACGGCAGCGCTTGTAGAGCACCGGCTTGCCCATCCCGAACCCTTCGGGGTTGTAGAACATCTGATCCTTGTCGTTCGCATACTCGAAATTGTCGACGTTCCCCTCCTCCACATAATGGATCGCGCCTTAGCCACGTGGGCTTTCCTTGGGCGCAAAATACACCGCATCTGGCTTAGAGCCCTTGTACTGGAGCGTGTTGGCGGTGATGGTCACCGTCGAGCCGCTGCATTTACCCTTTTCAGCCCACACTCCCTGCGCTGCTTTTGGAACTCTCGCGTCCTCGGCGAGAGCCGCGCTTGTGACGATGGCCAGGCCGAACAGTCCGGCGATGATGGAGATGCGTTGCATGTTTTACTCCTGTGTAAGATGAGCTGGTTGAATACGACCTGATATCAAGTCGGGACGTGACGTTTAGATCAGCGCTTGGTACCTGATCAAAATTCATCGAGTGCTTCGAGCACCAGCTCTGCCGTGAGCCCGCTGCTATATTGCTGCTGCCCCGTAATCAGGCGGCCGTCGCGGATGGCGAACGGCTCATTGGCGCTGCGGCAGAGGAAGCTCGTGCCTTCGATGCGTGCCGCCGCGCTCTGGATCGTGTAGTCGTTCAGTATCATGCCGAAGGCGGTGTTGACCTCCTCTTCCTCCTCGTCGGTGAAGCCCGTCCATTTCTTGCCGTCGGCCAACAGCTTGCCGTCGGACAGGCGGGTCCAGAGCAGCAGCGAGGAGCCGTGGCAGATCAGCGTGACGATCTTGCCTTTTTCGTAGAAGGCAGCGATCAGGGCGTGCAGCACGGTATCGTCCTTGAAGGTCAGGAGAGGACCGCCGCCACCCGCGACCCAGACCGCATCATAATCGTCTAGAGAGATGGCGCTGATGGGCAAGGTGTTTTTCAGCATCGCGCCAAACTTCGCGTGATGCACGAAACCGAGGCTGATGAGATCGTCGACATAGGCGCCATCGGGGGTGCGCGGATCGCTATGGGTGTCGAACATCACCTCGCCCCCCCTGGGGGAGGCGAGATCGACCTGGTGCCCCGCCTCGGTGAACATCAGAAAGGCGCGGGTCATTTCCTCGGCGAAGAATCCGACCGGGAAGCCCTTGAGCTTAGTCGTGTTGGAGACAATCGACAGGATGCGGCGCGGCTTGCGCTTCACGCCGATGCGGGTTTCGATTTTCAGGTCGGGTGCTGGCATTCGCAGATTACTCCTTGTTGTTGTCGTAGCCTGGAGCGTCCGCACAGGCTCCTTGCGATGATGTAAAATGCGAGGGTCCTATCCCTGAAAACCGCCTCCCTTGAGGTAGGCGTTCTCCTCCGGGGTCGTGGTCCGGCCGAGCATGTCGTTGCGATGCGGAAAGCGGCCGAAGCGGTGGATAATGTCACGATGGCCTTCGGCATGCTCCAGCCAAGGCTGACCCAATCCAGCGTTGAGGCGGACCGACATCTCCTGATCGGCCATCTCCTCCGAATGCGCGAAGGGCAGGCAGAAGAACAGCCGCAGATCCGGCTCGACACGCGCCATATGCCTTGCGTCGAGCGCCTGCCGGGCAAAGTGGCGGGCGAGCGGATCGGTGGCGAACATATGCGCAGTGCCCCGAAAGGCGTTGCGCGGAAACTGATCGGTCAGGATCAGCAGTGCAAGTGCTCCATGCGGCGTCTTCGTCCAGTCATCGTGTCGGCGTTCCGCGACGGCCATGTGCAGAGCAAGGAAGAGGTCACGGAACTTCTCGTCGAATGCTGCGTCCTTTTCGAACCAATGCCCGGAGGACATTTTCCAGAACGCCACGACATCGTCGGCCGTGCCTTGCCGACCGGCATCAGGCCGCCAGCCTCCGAACGCTCGCATTGCCCCGGTCCTCAATGTGTCGCCTGCGGCTTGGCTGTCTTGCGGCGCTTGCGCACGAGCCGCCCTTCCCAGAAACCCGTCGCGAGCATGACGATTGTCGTGAGCCAGCCCATGGTCAGCAGATCGACAAATGGCGCGACGGGAATGAGCGCCAGAAGGGCTGCGACGCCCGCCATGTGCGAAACCGGCAGGACGCCGTACACGACCTTCTTGTAGACGGCGCTCCCGAGCAGATAAATTGCGGGGCCGCCCGACAGCATCAGCGCATAGGCAACCTTGAGCCCGTCATGAGGATGGGCAAGCACCAGATCGTTGCCGACCGCGGTCGCGATGATCCCCGCGACCAGAATGGCGTGGACGTAGTGGAAATACGCACCGATGCGACCGGGATCGTCGGAATGCGTGATGGCGTCGGTCGCATCCTTGCTGGATGTGCCGAAGTACAGCCACCACATGGCAAGTGTGCCGAGGAACGTTGCGAGCAACGCCGAGAGGATGGGTCCGTCCCAGCTTTCTGCGCGCGCCATGGTGGCGCCGGTCGCCAGCAGCGTCTCGCCGAGTGCCACGATGCAGAAAAGCTGGCAGCGTTCGGCGAGATGAGCGCCTTCGATCGTCCAGTCACTCGTCTTCGAGCGGCCCAGGCCCGGCATGGGGAAACCGAACATCGGCGAGACATATTCGCAAAGCACGGCGATGGCCCAGAGCACCATGCGTGCCTCATGCTCGACAATGGCGCCGGCGATCCAGAAGACGGCGGCGATCGACACCCAGCCGAGCATGCGCCGGTAGTTGGCCGCAAGCGGATGATCCGGGCCAAGCTCCCAGACGATGTAGGCAGTGCGCCCGACCTGGATCGCCACATAGGCGAGCGCGAAGATCAGCCCGCGTTCCCCGAAGGCGCCGGGAATCGCCGAGGCCATGAGGAGGCCAGCCAGCATGACAGCGAAGATCAGCCCTCGAATGCGTGGCGTCTCCGGATCGAACCAGTTGGTGACCCAGCAGGTATATTGCCAGCCGAGCCAGACCGCAAACCAGAGGATCAGCGTCTCGATGACGCCGGTGAGGTTCAGATTGGTCAGCAATTCGTGACTGAGCTGCGTCACCGCGAAGACATAGACGAGATCGAAGAACAGCTCCTCGAACGTCACCCGCGCGTGATGGCCGTCGCGGCGCCTCAGAAGCGGATGAATTTGCGGAGCATTGCTGTTGCCAGACGTGTTCGTCATGCGTGTATCTATCCTCAAGAGCGTGAAATCTGCCAAATCACTACGACCGCCAGGATCGTGGGAACAGCGAAGACGACGAGGAGGATCGGCAGCTCGTCCCGCACCGAGTAGCCCGCATAGCTGACACCAACCCAGAGATTAGTGATCGATACAACAAGCCAGGCCGGAATAAAGAGCTTCGCCGCCATTGTGAGGCCGGTGGCATCACCACCCCAGAGTTTTCCAAACAGCAGGAACACGCCGAGTTGAACGACGCCTCCCACAACAACCATCAACATGTGCATTTCGAATCCCCTATCCGTTGGTCGTCATCAGATGCGCACTGTATCTCCGTTGTCAGGCAGGTGCATTTGCCGACGTTGTATCCAGTGGACGTAACGGCATCGCCGCCGCTGCAGCATCGGCCGCTGTACCGGCTCCGGAACGAACGGTGACCGCATTGGAAGCAAGCGAGAGCCCTACGGCCTTGAAGGCTGAAAGCAGCCGTTTCATGCCCTCGCGCTTGAGGATACTCGGATTGCCGGGACGGGACGTGAATTTGAACCGAACGACCATCGATGTTTCCGTGACAGTCTGAATCCCCTGCATTTTGAGGGGCACCAGGAACTCAGGCCCAAACTCGGGATCTTCCAGCATGGCGAGCCCGACCTTCTTGGCCGTCTTACGGATCAACTCGGCATCCGCGTCCCGCTCGAAACGCAGTTCGAATTTGATCGTGCCCCAATCACGGCTGTAATTGGTCACCGAGCTAATCTGGCCAAAGGGGATCGTATGGACTGGGCCGTTGTGGTGGCGCAATCGAATGGATCTTAGCGAGATGTGCTCCACGGTGCCCATCAGCCCGCCAGTATCGATATACTCGCCAATGCGAAACGCATCGTCGGCAATGAAGAAGATACCGGACACCACATCCTTGACCAGGGTCTGCGAGCCGAAGGACAGCGCCAGCCCGAGAACACCGAAACCGGCAAGCAGCGGCGCGACGTTGATGCCGGTGGACGACAGCACCAGAAGTGCAGCTATCGCGAGGACCGCACCCAGCGTCAGATTGCGAATGACGGGCATGACCGTGGACATGCGGCTGGCCGGTTGCTTGTGCGCTTCGTCTTCCTCCTGTCCGGGAAGGGCAATGGCAGCAGTCGGTGCGATCGTATCGAAATACCGCCAGAGGCCACTGCACAGCGTCCAGCTTGCGACGACTGCGAGGCCGAGACGTTCAAGCCAGACGAACCAGCCGGTCACAACAACCGTTTCGCCGGACATGAGCGGCTGCCAGAGAGTGACGATCAGATGCAAGCCGATCAGCCAGACCGCGCCCGAAACAGCGGTGCGAAGTCCCCACAGGAGGATCGAATGGAGCCCAGCCTCACGGTTACGGGCAAGGTGCCCGAGAAGCGACCATGAACCCAGTGCGATGATGGGTACCGCGATAAGAACAATCTGCGTTGTTCCCGCCGCAAAGCTCCACGCCGCGCTGTTGGGTGTTCCGGCAACCAGAAAGCCCGCGAGCCAGATCGCCAGCGCCGAAATCGCGTAGAAACCCGGCAGGATATATCCGGCCATCCGCCGCACAGCACCCGCATCGGCTCCGATAAACACGTTTCTGATATCGCGCCGTCCGGCGATAAACCACCAGAGTTTCAGCAAGGTCAGAACGGTCGTCCCAATCAGGAACCAGCCTTCTATGGCACCCTTGTCCAGGGCGCGTGCATCGGCGAGCCTGACAGTTTCACCAACGAGCGAGCCGATGGCGCCATATGCGATCAACATTGCGAGATGCCATTGCCGCCGCGCAATTCTGATGAGCGGCTCGCCATCAGAAAGCGGTGCGAGGAAGACTCTCCCAGATGCAGCGTAAAGCGCCGTCACCGTAGCGATCGTCACCAGACCTGCCGCAATCTGAAAGGACAATGTTCCCTCTTCCAGCAAAAGGCGGAGACCAACATTGGAAACTGAGACCAGTATCCCCACGGACACCAGATCCAATGCAAAACGGGTGATGGCGACCTTCATTCCTCCGGGAAGCGCCAGCCGGTCATCGCGCCGCTGGAATTTTCCCGGAAAGATGCGTCTGAACGAAAAGGCACCGAGTACGCCCGCCGCTATGGCGAGGACAGCAACGCCCAGAACGGTAAAACCACCTTGTCCTTCGCCGGTGAGCGCTCTTTCGGTATCGGCGAAAACACCTGCGATCCCTGACAGCCCATTGAGAGCCAGCTTCGCTCCCCGGACGAAAGCGCGCGACACCCCGCCCAGAGGCCCAGCCTCCGGTTCCATATCGGCCGTCGAAACCGGGACGGCAGCCTCGGAAGCCTGAACTTCCTTTGCATCTTGCCATTCGACAGCGACGGGTCGCCCGGTTTGCGCGGCAGCGCCGAGCAACCGGCCGATCTCCGCATCGCTCTGGCCCTGCTGCAAAATAACCGTGATCGGCGGTTCCTGCGCGGACGCGCCCGTCACAGCAACCAGAAGCGCGATTATCCCGGCGCAGGCTACAAAGATAGCCTTCCATCGCGGATCTCGCCGTTGCGGGCGAAACATCCCTTGACGTTCACCGGATAAATATCCGGCCGCTGCAACAGTAAGTACCCGTCCCTCACTCATGAAAACACGCTCAGACTTTTGGCGATGCATTTGCCGGTATTGGGAGGAAAGACAATCCGCATGACACAGGTCTCGCTCGAGTTCCTGAGGAGCTGCACGCAATCGGCCTCGAATAGCGATTGAAAACGGTTTTTCATTGCGGACTCCATCGAAACGATCGGTGGAAGACAGATGCGGCCGAGACCAGTCCCCGACCGCAACTTGAATTACTTCGTCGTATAGCCGCCGTTGACGAGGATCGTCTGGCCGGTCATCCACCAGCCGTCCGAGACGAGGAACCGGATGAACGGGACGATGTCCTCGATGTCGGTCAAGCCGGTCTTCGAGAAATTCGACAACGCCGCAGCCGTCTTGTGATAGGCGACCGCATCGGCGCCCTCGGCTGGATAGAAGAACGGCGTGTCCATTGGACCCGGACCGATCGCCGTCACCGAGATGCCACGCTCTCCGAACTCCTTCGACGCCGCCCGCGTGAAATGCTCAACCGGCGCCTTGGTACCAGCATAGGCCGCGTAGAATGGGGTAAAGGCACCGAGCAGAGACGTCACGACGTTGCAGAGCTTGCCATTGTCGTTGAGATGCTTGCCTGCCTCCTTGATGAAGAAGAAAGCAGTCTTCGAGTTGACGGCTGACATCTCGTCATATTCGGCTTCCGAGATCTCGACCATCGGCTTCTTCAACACCTTGCCGACCGTGTTTATGGCGATGTCGATGCCGCCCATCGCCGCCTTGGCGTCTGCAAACAGCTTTTCGTTCGCGCCGGCTGTGGTGAGGTCGGCCTGGAAGGCAAATGCTTCCGCGCCGGCGGCCTTGATCGCAGCCACCGTTTCGTCAGCGGCCGGTTTCGTGGCGCTGGTGTTGTAGTGGACAGCCACCGCCTTGGCGCCCGCTCCGGCGAGATCGCGCGCGATCAGCCCGCCGAGGTTCTTCGCGCCGCCGGCGATGAGAACCGTTTTTCCCTTGATGCTATGATCGGTCATTTGTGTTGCCTCCTTCGGGCTTGCCTTGCGGTCACCTGCGCGACCGCTTCCTGAAATGCACAATATCGTCTATAGATTCGTCATAAAGTCATTCATTCTGACATCACCTGTCAGAGATTCCGACCAATCAAACAGACAAAAGCCCTTGGACCGTATCGATCTCTTCCGCGTATTTGCTCGCGTTGTCGAATGCGCCAGCTTCACCCGCGCCGCCGATACGCTCGGGCTGCCACGTTCGTCCGTCTCGGCCGCCGTGATCGAACTCGAAGCGCGTGTTGGCGCCCGCCTGCTTCACCGCACCACTCGAAAAGTTTCTCCTACCCAGGACGGCAAAGCCTTCTATGAACGCTGCCTGCGGTTGATTGCCGATGTCGATGAAACGGAGGGGCTGTTCCGGCAGACGTCTGTCGGTCCAACGGGCAAACTGCGGATCGACGTGCCGGGCCGGATCGGTCGGCTGATCATCGCGCCTGCCCTGCCGGAGTTCCTGGATCGTCATCCCCAACTCGACATCGAACTTCGCGTCACCGACCGGGCCGTCAACCTCGTGGAGGACAGCATCGACTGCGTGCTGCGTGTCGGACCACTCGGGGACTCCGGCCTGATCGCACGCAAGATCGGTGACCTGCCGCTGATCAATGTCGCCAGTCCCGGCTACCTCGCTCAATACGGCACGCCGAGCGCGCCGGACGATCTCGGGGAACACCTCGCCGTCAACTATGCGTCACCATCGACCGGCCGAGTCGAAGACTGGGAATGGATCGAGGATGGCGAGATGCGAACGCGGCCGATGCGCAGCCGAGTCACCGTCAACAGCGCCGAAGCCTATATTGCCTGCTGCCTCGCCGGCCTCGGGCTTATCCAGATCCCGGCTTACGACGTCAGGGGCCATATTGAGGCTAACGAGCTCGTCGAGGTAATGCCGCTACATCGGGCAGAGCCCATGCCGATGACGCTGCTCTATCCGAACCGTCAGCATCTTTCCCGGAGGCTTCAGGTTTTTGCCGATTGGCTTGAGCTGCTCTTGAAGCGGGAGCTCCTGTAATCAACGCAGGGTAAGAGCTGGTAGGAGCCGAACGGGCAGCACGGCAGGTGAGGTTCTCTTTTTGTGGAACGGGTGCAGCTTCGAGGTATACGAATTCGTCGCCACGGAATGGCTCGACTGGTTTAATCTTCGAGGCTCATGGAGGCCGGCGGGGAACCGTGCCGGCAGCCGAAACCGCGTGGATCTTGTGACTGCTGGACGAACCAGACATGGCTGCGTAACCTAAACCGAGCTGTCTCCGGCAAAACCGGCATCTCATCATGTATGCTCGATCGAAAAAAGGGACAGAAATGGAAGCTCTGCCAACTCATGCTGAATATTTTGGGCATGTGCGCACGATTATTGGCATGGTACTCGGCCTGAGCCTTGCCAGGCTGGTCAACGGTATGACACGCTTCGTGCAGCACCCGGGGACTATCAAGGTCTATCTCGTCCACCTTGGCTGGGTCATATTCCTCTTCATTACGATCGTGCATTTTTGGTGGTACGAGTTTCACTTGTCCCTGGTCCCCGTCTGGACCTTTCCGCTGTACGCCTTCTTGATTTTCTACACGATGGTGTTTGCAGCGCTCACTGCCCTGTTGTTTCCCGATCAGATGACTGACTACAAGGGGTTCGAAGACTATTTCGAACAGCGAAAGCGCTGGTTCTTTGGGCTCATCGCTTTCGCCTCCCTTCTCGATGTCGGGGATACACTGATCAAGGGAACCGATTACCTGCGATCACTTGGCCTTGAATATCCGATCCGTCAGGCGGCGTTCGTCCTTTTGTCCATCGCCGCAATGTTCATCAACTCCAGGCGGGTGCAGTTGGGCTTGGTACTTGCTGCAATAACTTATCAAATTAGCTGGATAGTTAGGCTTTATGATATTCTCTGACGAATGAGTCACCAGCGTCGGTCAAGTCGCCTTGAGTTTTCACTTGAAGAACTGAACGCCTTGAACCATATCGAACGACCGGCCAGGTAATTGGCGGACCGGTTTCAAGATAGCATCCGTGCCGGAAATGGCGGTTCATTCATCCCTAAGACTCTGGACAAAGTTATATCACTTGTCCAGACGCACCGGACGTCCCGTACCGAGCAGGCGTGAGTGATGCACGTCCTCCAGCACTTTCGGTGTGCCCGGCGTGCAAGGTATTCGCGTTCTACTGTGATGGCCTCCCAATCCAAACAAGTAGACATCAACACAACGGCGGCCCGTGTCCTAAAAGGTGGCAAATACGTCTTTTGCGCCACGGCACGACTGCAATAAGTTCATGGCCAATCGTTTGAACGAAAGGACACGATCATGAGCAATAAACTTGGAACCGCACTCATTACTGGCGCATCGACCGGCATCGGATCAATCTACGCCGACCGCCTCGCCCGCCGGGGCTATGACCTCATCCTGATCGCTCGTCAGAAGGACAAGCTGGACGCGCTTGCCGAGCGCCTCGCCCGCGAAACTGGCCGGACCGTCAAGGTTCTGCCTGCAGACCTGTCGAAAGCGACGGAACTAGCGAAGGTGGAAACCCTTTTGAAGGAGGACGCTTCGATCACCCTGCTGGTCAATAATGCGGGCATCGCCTCGACCGCCAAGCTTGTCGACGCAGACGTCGACCGGATGTCAGACATCATCAATCTGAATACGAACGCGCTGACCCGCCTGACCTACGCGGCCGTTCCCGGCTTCGTTCTCCGCGACCGCGGGATCGTCATCAACATCGCCTCGATCGTCGCGGTCTATCCGGAAATCCTGAACGGCGTCTACGCCGCTTCCAAAGCCTTCGTTCTCGCCTTTACGCAGTCCTTGCAAAACGAGCTGAAGGATACTGCCGTCAAGGCGCAGGTCGTCCTTCCCGGCGCGACGTCCACCGACATGTGGGAACTGGCCGGCACGCCGATCGCGTATCTTCCAGCCGAAATCGTCATGACCGCGGATGCCATGGTCGACGCCGCACTGACTGGTCTCGATCTGGGCGAAGCGGTTACAATTCCAGCCCTTCCCGACGCAAAGGATTGGCAGGCCTTCGAAAACGCCCGCCTCGCGCTGCATCCGAACCTTTCCAAGTCCGAGCCGGCAGGCCGCTACCTTCCAGACGTCGCGGCCTGAACGAGCCTCGAAAAGCACTCCCATGTCAGAGCATAAAAGCACCACCGAGTTGCTTCACGCGGTCCTTGCAGTCATCCCGGATGGTGAGAAGGTCGCCGAACTGTTCGCGGAGGACGGTGCATTGGAACTGCCTTACCTGCATTCGTTCGGTATGGAGACACGGTACCAGGGGCACGACGCCATCGCCGCATTCTACGTTGGCCTCACGAAACTCTACCCGGACTTCGCCTTCAAGCCCGAGGACACCACCGTTATAATCGAGACACACGAAAGGGTCGCGGCGGAGTATGTGGCACATACCAAGTCCGCGGCCACCGGGCGTCGTGTCCACCTGCTGTTTCAAGCGGTGCTTGTCGCGGAGAACAGTAAGATCAAGTTGTTGCGAGAGGCCGTGAATGTGCTGGCCTCGGCGCAGGCCATCTTTCCCGGCGGGGCGAAGGATCTTCCCGATCCGGAAGCCGAGATCCACTCGTACAAGCCGGCGTGACCCAAGTCTCCAGATGCCCCGTGGGAAAGGGAGTCTCTGGAAAGGCGCGGCGGACGTTGATAGATGCCTGCCGCGTTACTGCGACCGGCTACCCTCAACGTCGATGGTCGATGACTAACCCACCGACTTCGTATGGTCACGGTTCGACGATCATTGTCAGGCCGCCGCCACTAGTCGCCGCATCGCCTGCGGCGGCTGTCCAAACGCGCGAAGGAATGCGCGCCTCATCCGTTCCCGGTCGGCAAAGCCGGTCTGTTCGGCGATGACATCGATCGGATGGCTGGTTTGTTCCATCAGGTTGCGCGCCGCTTCGACGCGCAGATTTTCGATAGCCTTCGCAGGCGTCTGTCCAGTTTCGGCAAGAAATGCTCTGCTGAACTGTCGCGGGCTCAGCCGCGCGGCATCGGCCAGATCTTCGACGTTCAATGGGCTGTGAAGATTCTTCTTCGCGAAGTCCAAAGCCATCTGTATCCGATCTGACTTGGCGTTCATCTCCAGGAGCGCGGAATGCTGAGACTGGCCACCTGCCCGGCGATGGTAGAGAACGAGCTTCTTGGCGACAAGGAGCGCGGTTTCCGCACCAAGGTCGTTCTCGACCATTCCTAGGGCTAGATCGACCCCGGCGCTTGCTCCGGCGGACGTCCATACCGTGCCGTCGACGATGAAGATGCGGTCGGAATCCACATTAAGCTTCGGGTATCTCGCCTGCAGTTCTCGGGCGGCACCCCAATGGGTGGTTACAAGACGGCCGTCGAGAACGCCTGCCTGCGCCAGGACGAACGCGCCGGTGCAGATCGCCGCAAGACGTCGGGCCTTGCCTTCTGCGGCATGCACAAACGCGACCACCGCCGGAGACGCGTCGTAGTCCTCAAGTCCTCCCGCGAAGACGACCGTATCGTAGCCGGCGTCTCCGAGCGGCTCCGTCTGCAGGGTCACGCCTGGAATAGACGCCGATACTGGCCCGCCGTGCTCCGACAGGACTCGAACGGCGTAGACAGGTTTTTCCCATGTCGCGTTGGCCATCTCGAAAGCCGAAAGCGCGGCAAGGCTGATGACCTGAAAACCCTGCGAGATGACGAATGCGATCCTGTGCATGGGGGCGGACAACAGCCAGTCGATACGCGTCACCATTCTCATCAAATTCTGTTTCCAGTGACTTTAGAAACTTCTTCTCTAGCTCCCGACCTTCAGATGGCAAAGCATAAAGGTAGCGATAAACATCCGGTCGGGAGCGATAAGCGGCATAGCCGGGAAAATCGTCCGCTACGAATTTTCGAAGGATCAACCGCTGAGTCTTAAACGGGATGGGATGCTTATCGGATTTCATCGGTAACCTACATGATGTCAACCCGTTGTTGCCTCATCGACAGTATCGATGCAATGGCTGCTATTGGCCCCAAAGCCGCCTATTCGGGCGGCTCAGCGCTGATCGGCACTTCAAAGGCTGCCTCTTCTTCGGCAAGCTTCGCCTCGGCCCTCGTCAGCTCCGCCGCGATCTGCTGGCGTTCGGCCTGATCCAGAACCGCCAGAAGCTCAGCTCGTTATCCTGACAGTCAAGTAGGATTCGCTGAAACCCATTCAATAATTATGGGTCATAAAAGGATGTTTGAGACGATATGGTCGATATTCCCGTCCGGCCAATGTGCAGTATGGCGGAGTTCTGACGGTAAATCGTATCCTACGAAATAGCTTTTGGACGCTAAGTTGAGCATTGGGATATCGCCCCAGGAGTCGCCCACGGCTGCGAGCGCTTTTGGGCTGAGCCCCAGTGCAGACAAAAGAGCTTCGAGGTAACTAGCCTTATCCTCGGGCCAGAAATGCTGAACTGTCCCATCCATTTTCCAGTCTGTACCAACGGCGTAATCTGCCTCCAGTTCAGCCGCTAGCCAATCAACCGCGAATGACCAGGTTATAGATACGAGAGCCGTCTTAATCCCCGCTTTCTTCAAACGGGCAAAGCCTTCTCTTACGCCTGGGGCTAGCTTCAGCTCCTTCAGGTGGTCAATCAGCTTCGCGCTACCAAAGGGCAGGTACCATTGAAGCATAGCATCACGGCCATTGATTATCTCGTCGCGGGTACGCAGAAGTTCAAAGGCTTCCATTTCCATTGAGCGGCCAATATTACGAGCTATACACCCGCAAATGTTTTCCCCACGTATCAATGTGCCATCAACATCGAAGGCGGCTAGTTTTATGTCGGTAATTTTGTGTCCCTCGCATCCTGAAACTATCCTCTACAGTAGCATAGCAGCATGGCTCCGCAATGACCGCTGCTGGCTCGATCTGGGTCGAAGCAACTGGTTCCGACGGGGATACCCTTCGCCGTTGCGAATTGCTTCGGATTAGGATAGCCGAAAGGAATGGCGACCATCTCCAAGTCCAGTCTTATACGTATCAAAGCTCTTGGTCTACTTTGGCGAGGATCACGAGTTCTGGCATTTGAGGTCTACGACACCCGCCGATCGGTAAGTTTACTGGCATCAGCTTTCGCCATCAAACTTCCGGAGCGTTGCGCATGACTATGCTTGCCACCACGAACAATAATGCGCATGCAGGCAATTTCTCACCGCTCTCGCATACAAGCGTCGTGGCAACGGGCACTCGTATGGTCGGTCCTGATATCCTGCGCTCGCTGGCAATCCTGCTCGTAATGCTCGTCCACCTGCCGTTGAACGCAACGCCCGGCCAATTGGTGACCGTGCGCGAACATGGCTGGCTCGGTGTCGATATCTTCTTCGTGTTGAGCGGCTACCTGATTGGCACGCAACTGTTCAAGGAAGTGACGCGCACGGGGGCCGTCGATTTCAAGTCGTTTTACCTGCGGCGTGCCTTCCGTATTTTTCCGGCCTTCTTCGTAGTCCTTGGCCTCTATGCCTTGGTCCCGGTGCTTCGCGACAACCCGACCATGCAGCCGCTTTGGAAATTCGCCACTTTCACGGTCAATCTCGGGTTCGATCCAAGGGAAGGCAATACATTCTCTCAAGCATGGACGCTTGCCGTCGAAGAACAATTCTATCTCGTCCTGCCTTTGCTGGTTCTCCTCCTGTATGAGCGCATTGGCGCAGGATGGGGGCTTGCCGTCGCGGGGCTGCTCACGCTCTCCGGCGTCGTGCTGCGTTACGCGATTTGGGATATACAGGTTGGCTCCCTTGTCGCAGAAGGCCAGTTCCGCCCCGCCTTTGCGACATACCTCCGGGATGTCTACTATCCCACATATACCCGTCTCGACGGCCTGCTTTTCGGCGTGGTGCTTGCGGCTGCCCGCTTCTTCAAGCCAGAGCTTTGCAGGCAGTACCTACCGCCGAAGGTCACGATTCCTGCAGGTCTAATCTTTGTGATCGCGGCACTCATTTGTTTCGTTGATCGGGGACCACTCGCAGGGCAAGGCATCTTTCCGGTGTTTCAGGCGCAACTCGGCGCGGTCGCGGGCTTTCCGCTGATCTCGATCGGCATTGCACTGCTGTTCTGCGCCATGCTGGATCTTGAGCACGTTCTCGGCCGCTGGCCTGTACCGGGGGCGGCTCTCGTAGCAACGCTATCCTACAGCCTCTACCTGACGCACAAATCCGTCTTTCACGTCATGCGGATCATTTTCGGAGAAGAGAACCTGCAAGGTACCATCGGCTTTGTCGCCTATCTGATCGGAAGCTTCGCCGTCGCAGCTGTTCTCTGGTTTTGCGTGGAGCGGACATTCCTGCACCTTCGGAATAACGTACTCCGAAAACCGAATGATGGTGCCTTCGCCACGGTGTCGCAGATTTCCTAATTTTGCAACGCTGCAAAAGTCGGGCTAACATATCAAGCAAATGTCGGGAGTTTTGCGACAAGCCCTGTCAAAGATGTATGGTGCAATATAGTGGCTACACTGTTTGATAACGCGCTTGATGAAAAGCGGCTTCTGCGCCCTTCATTCCTTCAGGCGTGTGGGTTTAAAGCTCAGATATTGCCTGATGTTCTCGACAAGGCCACGTTCCTTGCCCTGGCAGGGATTGCTGGAGCCGCCGGAGGGTCCGTCAGTATCTATCATGCTGAGTTCGGCAAGCAGCCGGAGAAAACCACCAGCATCGACCCGGTTCGCGCATGGGACAGTCTTTTTCAAGTTTTCCATGAGGACGTCATTCTGGAGTTCTCACCAAGTCCGCTTTTTGTCTGGCTCCCCGCTGGCGAGCGTTTTCACGTCGTATTCGGGAGCGAGAAAATGATCGCCGAACTAGACAATATGCGGGATCAGGCCGGCTCGTTTCCCGCATTCGTCGACGCGTCGCGCTTGACCGAGAAAGGCAAGAAATTTCTGCTCGAAGCTTATGAGCGATACACGATCTGATGTTGCCCGTTCCAGCGTGCATTGGGTCATTCACGTCGAATGATAACCGCCTGCGTCGGAATAACGCCGGTGCAGCCAGATTAACGGAGCGGAAGATGACAGCAGCGTACCAATTCCGGGCAACTTTTCCGGCGGCGATACTGTCGATAGGTTTGGCTATCAATGTATCAGCAAAATCAGGCAACGATCAGCGCCGCGACTGGGCAATCAGCGGGACTGAGCTGCTCAAGGCGCTCGAGGGAAAGTCCGATGATGGCGCTCTGCAGAGTGAGGCTGATCGTATCATGTCCGGCGCGCGCGGTAGTGCTTATATAGCTGGGGTGGCTGATGCTACCAGCGGGACGGGGTGGTGTGGGGCCGGATCGGTTCTCCCCCATGAGCTTACAGACCGCGTATACACGCATCTTCAAAGCGTCCCGCCAGAGCGTCTTGAAGGGAGAGGATCGACATTTGTGATTGAGACGCTGGCTGCTATTTATCCCTGCCCTGCGAATTAAAGAGGCGTTATCGAGTTATGCAATTATTGGAAATCTTGATTTTTTCAGCAGCGTTTTTGGCGGTCATTCTTCTGGCGGCTCACCAAATTGTCGCGCAGATCAAGGAATACCGATTTTATAAGGGTAACGGCGGTGATTTTTCCGTCGATAGCGGCGCGGACAATCTTAAGCTTGATGAACGTGTTTATATCAATGCTCTCGGCCTCACGAATTGGCAGCGTTTCTATCTATTTCGTCCGTTTTACATAATACTGCTTATAACCTTCGCCGTCATGATGATCTTTTCTTTGTTCTGACTGGCATGATAATAGTCATATGCCAAGGTATTATTTCCAAATTCGCAACAATACTACGGCGTGCAACGTTATGGACTTGGTGAATTTTGCGACAATCAGGAGATGAGTATCAGCCAATATAAGCCTGTCTTCCCCCTCCAGAGCGACCGATCACAGGGATTCGATTGGCTCTTGCCAGTTTCGCCCCCGCTTCGCCCAGGGGTACGTGTCGAGGCATCACAAATCCCTTGCGATCAGGCCCGCCGGGAAGCAGCTTCGGTCAAGAGATGCTGAACCGGCTCACGCAGCACAAATTCGGCCTCCACATGCCTCAGCACATTACGCTGTCCTGCAAATGGCACCATTCCCAGGGCCGCATCGAACGGAACCCACTGGAATTCACTGTGCTCGTAGTTGATCACCACCGCCGCATCAGCATCCACGAAGCCAACAAAGACCGGTAACATGGTGATGGCATCACGATCGGCCTCATAAAACTGCTCGCAAATGTCTGCGGAGTAGAGACGGTCGCAGTTGAGGTTTGTCTCCTCGCGCACCTCGCGCAAGGCCGCTTCCCATGCTTTTTCACCTTCTTCGATCGCACCAGCGATCTGGCACCATTCTCCAACAAGCGTATGATTTCGGCGCAGAAGCAGCACTTCGCATTCGGCAGGAATCCTCCGCAGAAGAACGACGGACACTGCAAAGCATCGGATCGGAATTTCAGCCACGAACGCTCTCCCTGAGATGAGAGGTATCCGCCAAATTAAGAACAGCCCGGCTTCGCCAATAATCGTCCTGCTGAAGATGGGTAATGCTACCCGACTTGGCTGGAAAGCTGACATGACCAACGGAAGCGATTGGCATTCCGATCCAGGCTGCGATGACGAAGGTAAGCGCAAACCCGTGCGTGACAATGATCTGGGTTTCGCAGGGCCGCGACACGATGCGATCCATTGCGCGATACACTCGCTCTGCGATCTCTCGCCTGGTCTCACCGTCCTCAATGCCGCCTCGATGATCCAGTCTGTCATCATGAGGTGGTGGGATTTGGCGCGCATCGAGGCATGCCTGCCGCATGCCGCCGGCCGAACCATAGCTGAGCTCACGGAGATCACTTGTGGCTTCGACTGGGCAGTCAAGGCGATCAGCGATGATCGCAGCGGTTTGCGATGCCCGCAGAAGATCTGAGCTGAATATTTCTGGGGACGTGCCTGCTATCAGATCTGCCAAGCGATCTGCAGTCTTTCGGGCATCGGCCTCACCGCGCGCCGTCAGACCCGTATCGTACTAGCCTCCGACCTTGTTTTCGAGGTGGTATATGGACTGAGTGTGGGTGACGACAAGGATGTTCTTCACGGCTTCCGCTCCGTCAGAAATGGGAGCGAGCAGTCTTAGTCTAATCGTAGCAGTGATAATCCCAGACCCGACGCGTGGAAGAAACCTCGATTTACATCGATATCACGAGCGGGACCAATGAACCGCCTCCTCTCGGCGCGAACGGCGAGATCTGCGCCATCGGTTTGAACGCCAGGCTGCCTGAGGGAGGCACGGCGCAGGGTCAGCTGAACGCCGACGACGTGATCCTCAAGAAAATCACGGCGAAGGTCAGGAGTGATCCTTCCCTGTTCGGAAGGGTGGAAAGCATTATGGTTTTTGAACATGAAAGGGTGACAGGGATCGTCCACATCGTCACCGGAGGGATCTTCAGAAAGCAAACACCTGACCTGCGAGAATATGAAAGCGGCCATCGACAAACCGGAGGGACTTCCGGTTTCCTGCTGGACGGCGGCCACGGCGATGCCACACGCGATCGCGATGTTTCAGAAAATTGCTGAAGGTACCGGATCCGCAAAGCATTGATCATGCGAAGAAACGACCGATCCTTTGATATGAGTGTTGGTGCTTCCGGAGAAGGAAGGATGGCACGGAAATTATCGCGCCTGACATCCCGCTGACATCTTGAAACCCTACTTTCGGCGTCACAAATCCTGCCTGCTCGAGGAGGAACGATAGTTAGAATGGCGATGAGTGTGATGAGGAATGGAATTTTCGACGAACCGGTGTACGCCGGGAAAGGTCGTTATCTGGTTGAGGAAATCAGTTCCGTCGAAGAGGCGCTCGATTATTTGGAGGCCAGGTCCTTTGACGAAAGCGACGTGATCGCCACGGTGACCTGGCAGGCGCTGAACAAATACCTGGAGGGGAAGCTGCCGGTCAGTGCAGCGCGGGAGACATTTTACCGAATGCTAAAAAAGAAGGGAATGCTGGCTGAACCGCGCACAACGCTGATTGTCGGCCAAGATCAAGCGAGGAATGTCGCGTGACATGAGCGTGGCTCGGGCACTCGCCTCGCGGCTCTGGTGAAACCGGTCTGCTAAGCTGCACCGTGAAGCGTGCGCGAGACGCAGTACAAGATCGCGCTTCGAGTCTATTGCACGAAAATCGTAAACAGCAGCTGAATGTTCCAGCGGCGGAGGAGATGACTAGGATCCGTGTGACCTCACAAGTATGGCCAGCGGGAAGGTTCTGTCTGGTGCCGTGCGCCTAGGAATTTCGTTCTTGGGTTCGCCCCAGGACCGGAGCTGGCTCTGGCGGGAAGCTTTTTGACCCCGGTGGAAATCGTATTCTGCTATATCACGCTGGAGATTATCCCGTTGATCCTCCGTGGCGGATCAAACCCATAAATACCTAGATCGTGAGGTTGGTCCGCTTCGGGCCGACGGCCGAGCGAACGCTCGAGAGCCCTGCTCCAATGCATTGACCTTTCTGGCCTGAAGATCTGTCAGCAGGCCGCGCGGTTTGATGCACAAAGCTGCGGCCAATACGGAGGAAATCAGATGGCCCGTATCAGGATCGCGGACGGGTTCTGAAACATCCATCTCCGGAGGCGGCTCATCGAGTTGAATGTTTTCGACTTCACGCCACACTTTCAGCAAGCGCTCCAGATTGGAGCGGCTGCCCGTGTAACCACGGCTCTTGATATCGTAAAAGAGATGGCGCCCAAGGCGGTTGCCATTTTCCAGCATTCCGGGCCTCGAGGTCGTCGACCTGCTTTTCCAAGGCTTCGACGCGCGATGCCTTTTCGGCCATGGCAAGGACCATGGCCTTTAAGGCCTCAACATCATCCGGGAGCTCGATCTCGGGTCGCGTCATGGACCTGATCAGAGCATATTTGCCGTGATCCGCCTGCAGTTTCAGGGCCCTGATTCATTTCGCCGCAGTGGTTTTACCCAACCATCTCGGGCGGTTTGACAGGCGTGAAGCGAACCCGCTTCCAGTCCATTCCGTCGACCAAAGCCAAGAGCTGGGCATGATTGAGTTGGACCCGGCTGTGTCCGACGCGCGGCCAGCAGAATTGCGCTTTCTCCAGCCGCTTGGCGTAAAGGCAAACACCGGAGCCATCCCACCATACGATCTTGATCCGGTCCGCTCTTTTCGCCCGGAAAATATAAAGAGCTCCGTTGAACGGATCACTGCCCGCATGGCGCACCAACGACAGCAAGCTATCTGGCCCCTTACGAAAGTCGATTGGGTGGCTTGCGAGAAAGACTTTCACGTTCGATGGGATCATGCCGACCGCACCGTTCTGATTACTAGACGCAGGTGTGCTTCATCGACATCCACCCCCGCTCGGACAATCATGTCGCCGATAACGATCTCGATGACCGAGCTGCTCGCGATCACAGATCCCGGCTGACTTTCGCCCCGCACCAACGGCTCCGGGGCGCTATCGTTTAGAAGATCTCGCCGCCACCTATAGAGTTGCGAGGGAGTTATGCCGATCCGTCGTGCGATCGCCGAGATATTCACTCCAGGTCGGCAAGCCTCGCCAACGGCCTCGAGCTTAAATTCGTCGGACCAGAAACGGCGCAGCTGCCGGGGAGACCCCTCGAGCCGATCCGTCACGGCCTCAATCATATGGATCATTCTAGGGCTAGCCGTAGGCGTAGACATAGATCCTCACAACCAGAGAAATCAGATGCCTGATGCCATAGCCTGATGGCCATTATCCCTACCAGATGGGGTATGCTTGCCGCTTACGGTTTGGAGCGATGCGCGTAAAATAGAGTTTGAGGCACAGGCAATATTGAGCCCATATCCAGCCAGCAATTGCGGCAAGATCTTCCCTTTGCCGAAAACGGAGGCTCAAAGAAAAACCGCTCGAAATACGACGATCAATCCTGAAGTCGCAATTCGTCTGAAGTCATCTGGAAAGATTTCAGCGACGACAAATAGTTCATGCCGAGCAAGGTTTGCGACAGCTCACCCTCAGGCGAAACCAGGGCAGGCACATTACGACGAATGATTGGCCCCAACGCGACAATATCTAATTTTGTTCGGGCTGCAACACTAACGCCGCTTGCCGTTGCGATCGGAACGACGAACTCAGACGGATCGGGAAGAACACCCAGCCGGTGCGCATCGGAATAGCTCAGGAGGATCTGGCTCGCTCCTGTATCAACCAGCATGGACACATCTCGACCGTTGACTTTAACGGTAGTTTCGAAGTGGCTACCTTCGGTCTTGTAGATAAGAACTTCCATACCATCGTTCGAATGCAAAGCGATCGCCTGACCAGGAACGAGCGCTGCAATCAGCCGACTTCCTTGTCGATAAAGGTCATTTCGACTGATGTAACCGAACATCAGGACAATCAGCAAAAGCAACCACGCCATCAACTGAAGTTCGCGGATGAATAAAGCTGGACGCCGCGCGATGAGAAGAGCAGCGACTGAAAGCGTTGCGAGGGGTGCTGATAGCGGGAGATAGCCGAACTTGTTGAGAGAGTCGGTGTTGAAGAAGAGTACGAAGCCCACGGCGGTTGCGACAAAAAGATAAAATACAGCTGCTTTCATTGGAATTATTCGCGCTCTTGTGTCGTTTCTCTAATATGGAGGCATCATGCGCGCTGGATATCGAGCCCAGATCGCTAAGGCGATCGCCCTCGCTGCAGAACTGCTTCCTTGAACCTCATGTAGCCTTGTTCAGCGGCCCGACCGGTTAATCGCCTTGATAGGAATCGAACAGCTGGGCTTCGACCAATCCAGCTAAGCCTCTGATTTTAAATAATGCTACCCGACATAAGCATCTAGTGATGGCATCCAGTCTGCAACGGTTTCCCGACCAGACGCAGCAGGCGTTCAAAAAACAACTCAACGCCTGCAACATCGAAGGCTACTAACGGGTGAGGCTTCCCGCAACCAGTACGGCAGTTGCAGGAAGCCAGCGGCGTTTTACTTCGCGACCTTGCGATCAAGGAAGCTTCGAATGAGCGGCGCCATCTCATCCAGCTTGTCTTCGAGCGCGAAATGTCCCGTGTCCACAAGATGGAACTCAGCCTCAGGAAGATCGCGCAGATAGGGATGCGCGCCTTCTTCAGGGAAGATCTGGTCGTTCTTGCCCCAGACGATCAGCGTCGGCGGCTTGCGGTCGCGGAAGAAGGCCTGGAACTGCGGATAAAGAGGCAGGTTGGTGCGGTAGTCGTAGAACAGGTCGAGCTGGATATCCTTGTTGCCAGGCCGATCGAGCAAAGCCTGATCATGGACCCAGTTGTCGGGGCTGATGCGCGTCAAGTCCTTGACACCATCGGTATACTGGAACTTGGTCGTTTCGGGTGCCACGAGTACCGAGAGCGCTTCCCGGTCCTTTGTCGCGCCCGACTTCCAGTAGGCGCGGATCGGATTCCAGAAATCGCGAATGCCTTCGTCATAGGCATTGCCGTTCTGGACGATGAGGCCGGTGACGCGGTCCGGGTACTTGAGCGCCAGCCGGTAGCCGACAGGTGCGCCATAATCCATGACATACATCGAATATTTGGCGGCGCCGAGCTTGGACAGCAGCGTATCAACGATATCGGTATAGTGGCTGAAGGAATATTCGAATTTGGTGTGCTCGGGCGCATCGCTCTGGCCGAAGCCCGGATAGTCAGGGGCGATGACGCGGTAGCGGTCTGCGAGCAACGGGATCAGGTTGCGAAACATGTGGGACGATGTCGGAAAGCCGTGAAGCAGCACGAGGACGGGGCCGTCGGCCGGGCCGGCTTCACGATAGAAAACGTTGACCCCATCGATTTTCATGGAGCGATAATGGACCGTTGCAGGCGCCTGCTGAGTGATCACCGTTGTTTCGGCGAAGGCTGTCGCGGCTGGAGCGGAAGCAGAGATGCTGGCGGATGCGAGAAGCAGTGCGGCGAGAGTACGAGACATTGTGGTTCTCCTCAGGAGTGATTGCGGGCGGCTTGTTGCCTGCAGCCACCATCGCTCTTTCGGCCTGGAGGGAGAATGCTCGTACTCGACAAGGGATTATTTCATCAGGTGATATAAATGCGATGGAATGGACATGCCAAAAGCAACCTGATCGCCGACTATTTGACTCTGGAAAGCCAACTATCAATTCAAAAGCCGGTTCTCGCGTAGTCTGGATGCAGCCATATCGACGAAGGCACGGACCTTTGCTGGAGCATGCCGTCCTTCAGGATGGAGTATATGAATTGGCAAAGCTGGTTCCTCGAACTCGCTGAGAACGATCTGGAGTTCTCCAGCGACGAGGGCTGGGCCGATCTGGTAATTGAGAACCCTGGTCAGACCCCATCCCTCACGCGCGGACTGTATCGCTGCTTCGTTGGTATTGCATTGCAGAGCCGCATCCACGGATACCCGCAGATCGCTGGCAAACTTCCATTCAGGTGAAGCCCATGCCGCTGTCGATGCAGCGATGCGGTGGTCTTTGAGATCGTCTGGCGATTTCGGAACGCCGTAGCGCTCGAAATACTTTGGCGAACCGCACATGACGCGCCGGACACTTCCGACCTTGACGGCAGAGAGATTTGAATCCGGGAGATGGCCGATACGCACAGCGACATCGATCCCTTCCTCCACGATGTTTACCGGTCGATCAATGAAAAGCGTCTTGGCTTTCATCGTCGAATGTGTGTCGAGATAGCTCGTCACGATCGGGAGGACGTACATCTGCCCGAACAGCGCTGACGCGGTTATGGAGAGAGTTCCCGTCGGCGTAGCATAGGAGCCGCCGGCGGCGGCCTCTGCTTCAGCGATATCGGCCAAAATCCGGCGGCAGTCTTCGAAATAACGAACGCCCGCTTCGGTCATCTTCACCGAGCGGGTGGTTCGCACAAGAAGTCGCGCGCCAATCAGGTCTTCGAGCGAAGCAACCGCTCTCGTGACGGCCGGGGCGCTCATGAACATCTGGCGAGCGGTGTCTGCGAAGCTCTCTGTTTCGGCGACCTTCACAAAGATCCTCATTGCCTGCCACCGGTCCATCCGCGTCCCCAATCACGTTTGTTTCCAGCACCTTAAGTGCTTGGAACCGAAGCCTCAAGAGGCAACGCATGTTCAGGCGGCCTGCGCACGAAGAGAAAGCGCGAGGCGTTCTATTTCCTCGCAGGTTTCCTCGGAAATGCCAGCGCGTATTGCGCGCTGGCGCGTTTCGCGACAGGCATTCAAAGCAAGTGATACGGCGATCGATGTATTGAAGTCGAAGCTTGAACCGCGCCTTGCCACATCCATCTCGGCGCCGGTCATCCCGAGGGCACGACCGGCTTCTTCTTGTTTGGCAAGTAGACGCTTGTTCGCATTCGTTCCTGTGAGGGCCAGTTCTATTGAAAGTCTTGCCCGTGGATCCATTGACGAGCCGACCATTGTTCATCTCCTCGGGTTAGGCCTTAAAAGCCGAAGTCGCTGAGGCCGGGGTGGTCGTCGGGCCGGCGGCCCAGCGGCCAACGGAACTTGCGATCGGCTTCAGCAATCGGGTGTTCGTTGATGCTGGCATGACGTTCCCGCATCAGGCCATCCTCGGCGAATTCCCAGTTCTCGTTGCCATAGGCGCGGAACCACTGGCCGCTGTCATCGCGATATTCATAGGCATACCGGACGGCGATACGATTGCCGGTGAAAGCCCAGAGTTCCTTGATGAGGCGATAGTCGAGCTCCTTGTTCCACTTGCGGGTCAGGAAGGCCTCTGCCTCGGCGCGGCTCTTCGCGAACTCGGCGCGGTTGCGCCAGCGCGTATCGAGCGTGTAGGCAAGCGCGACCTTTGCAGCATCGCGACTATTCCAGCCATCTTCGGCAAGGCGCACCTTTTCGATGGCACTCTCTCTGGTGAATGGGGGAAGCGGCGGACGAGACATGGAAAAATTCCTCTGAGGTTGATGGTCAATCGTAGGGGGGAGGCGGTACGTCCAGCACCGCCTCCAGGCCAGGCATCACGCAGCCGCGCGATCGATGCGGGGAAAATCGATCTCTGTGTCGAGGGCCTCATTCACATAGTTCGTGAAGGTGTTGAGGGCGACATGGGCAATGATCTCGACGATTTCCGCGTCGCTGTAGCCTGCATCGCGAACCTTGGCGATTTCCGCTGGCGCAACGGACCCGCGAGCCATTGTCAGTGCCCGGGTAAATTCGACGGCAGCCGCCGCCTTGGGATCGTTAGACGTGCCGTTTCGGTTGGCAGCAATTTCGCTTTCGTCAAGTTTGGCGAACTTTGTGCCCGTGAAGGTGTGCGCCGAGAGGCAGTAGTCACAACCGTTGGCTTCAGCCATGGCGAGCGCGATGCGTTCGCGGGTGGCCGGCGGCAGCTTGCCCTTGCCGAGTGCGCCCTGGAGCGAGGTCAGGCCCGTCAACGCGGCGGGGCTATTGGACACCAGCCGGAAGATGTTCGGAACGGAGCCGATCTGCTTCTGGATGGTCTCGAGGATCGGACGGGACGCTTCCGGAGCTTCTTCGATGGTGGCCGGGGTAGGAATGCGTGACATTGTAATCTCCTTTTTCGGTTGAGAGAGACGTTGCTCTCTTGAGATTGAATATGATCGGGTGGCGTAATTTGCTGAAGATCGAAAGGAAACAAGGGACTGTTGCGCTGGACGCAGCAATCGCCGCTTACACAGCAAGCTGCAGGCCGCCTTCCTGTTCGGCTGGAACGGCGCAGCAGAGCAGCACTTCGTCGGCGTCGATCTTCGCGGTGGGCTGCTTGACATAAGCGACGGCACCTTTGACGAGCTTCGTCCGGCACGTCCCGCAATTGCCTTCGCGGCAACTGAATTCGGGCTCGAGGCCGCGTGCTTCTGCGAGTTCCAGGAGAGTGCCGGAGCCAGATGTCCACCGTGCTTCTTTCAGGGAATTCGTGAACACGACGGGCACGGGTTTTTCGGACGGCTGCAAGGCAGAAGGCACGACTGCTGGTGTGGGTTGCCCCGTGCGGATCAGCGACGACGGACCGAAGGCTTCAGCCTGGATGCGATCATCAGCAATGTTGAGGGCCCGCAGCCCGTCGTAGAGGTCTTGCGTGAATTGTGCGGGGCCACAGAGATAGAAATCATAGTCGTTGAAGGGGAGGAACCGCGTCAGCATCGCCATATCGATCCGACCTGCGGCGTCGTAATCCCTGCCCTCTTCAGCATCCGTGGTGTCGCTAAGGACCCTGATCAAGCGCACGGCGCCCTTGGTAGCACCAATAAGGTCGGCAATCTCTTTGTCGAACGGCCGCTCAGCTTTGGTGCGGGATGCGTATAACAGCGTGACGGAACGGACCCGCTGCTTGCGTAGCCCTTCATAAACAACATGACGGAGCATCGCCAGCAGCGGCGTGATGCCGATGCCACCTGCAAGAAGAACCGCCGGACGTGTGGCGTGGGCGTCAATGCCGAAGCCGCCGGCAGGCGCGCGCGCCTCGATGACATCGCCGACGGCAGCATTATCATGCAAGAACTGCGATACCCGACCGTCTCGCTTGACGCTGATGCGGTAGATAGCGTCGGAGGGTGCGACCGAGAGTGTGTAGGTGCGGATGACCGGCTTTTCTTCATCGGGCAGCTTTATGCGTATAGGGAGATGCTGACCCGCCCTATGGGGGAGCAGCCCGGCGCCATCGCCGGGCTGCAGATGGAAAGACTTGATCGTCGCGCTTTCATCGACAATCGCGGTGACGGTCATTGGCCGCCAGCTTGTGGCAAGCTCTGTCGCACGGAGACGGTCGACCGCTTGGCTCCAGCTGCCTGTCATCAGGGAGCTCGGCGACCAGCCGTCCTTCTGAAACGCCCATCTCAGAGCCAGAGCATTGCGGCGACGAATGATACGTGTCGGCTTGAATGTCCAGAACCGCTCCGCGCCCTGGAAGGCGGCGATCTCGGGGGAGTCGAATATGATTTCGGCCTTCCCCGTCATCTGCAGCACGTCGCCCGTTGCGAAATCCACGAACAGAAGTCCTGCCTTTCCGTTCAGCAGGATGTTGCCAAGCGTCGCGAAGAAGAGATTCCCATCAAAGTCGGGGATCGTCAGGACGCCGTCGTCACCGATGCGGACGAATCCTGCGTTCCCGCCGCGGTGGGATACGTCCACTTGGCGCCGGTCCTCGCGATCGACGTAAGACGCAACGAAGAACGCATCGGCTTCCTGGATGATCGTGCGTGCCTGATCATCGAGCACAGGCAGTTCTTCCACCTTACCCTGGAACGGTCTTCCCGGCTGCCGCTCGAACGCGAAGTCTCGCAGCTGAATGTAACGCGGGCAGTTTCCGAAACTCTGGTCCACATCGACGCGGAAACCGCCCTCTATCGTCGAGACAAAACCGTTCATGCGGTTGCGGCGACGTGTTTGCATCTCGATGCCGAGGAGGCCGATCGGCAAGCCGTCGGCCATTCCTTCGCTCGCCGGATCGCTCGGATCGCGGTTTGCGAGAATGTTCAGGACGACAGGCGAAGGCGACGACATAAACCCTGGCTGGCCTTCGACAAAGGTAGCCCAGGCATCACCGGCTTGATCGACGCTGCTAAGGACGATGAACGGCAGTTGCGCATAAAAGTCGCGATGCTGGTCCGGCATGAAATCGCGAACGACACGCTGACCGACTGCGGCCATGCGTTCCTTTACGCCGAGCTTTTCCTGGATAAAGGTCTCGCCTTCATGCCACGTCGGCAGTTTTGTGAGGGTCATGGACATCTGCGTTCTCCAGGGGAAAGAGGCGAAGGGCGCGCGACGTATCGCACACCCTGTCGAGGGTCAGGCAGCAAGGCCGACCGGCGTCTTGACGAAGTCAACGAAGCCTGGAAGTTGTTCGACCCGACGCAAGAGAGCATTCACGGATGGATAGGCGCTCAGATCGACATTGCCTTCCGGAGCGCGCGCGACGTAGCTGTAGATAGCGACATCGGCAATCGTCGGGTGATTGCCCACAAGCCATTCCCGCCCTTGCAGCTGGCTCTCGATCCGGCCAAGGATGGTGTGTGCACGGCCAATGACCTCTTCCGGATTGAACTTGGCGCCGAAGACTGTCACCAGACGGGCAGCCGCCGGTCCGTAAGCGATCTCACCTGCCGCAACCGAAAGCCAGCGCTGGACCTCAGCCGCCCCTTTTGCGTCTTCCGGCAGCCATTCGGTCTGACCGGATTTCTTGGCAAGGTAAACCAGGATTGCATTGGAATCGGAAATGAAGACATCGCCATCCGCGAGCACCGGGACTTGCCCGAACGGGTTCATTTTGAGGAAATCTGGCTGCTTGTGAGCGCCTGCCTTCAGATCGACTTCGACCAGCTCGTGGGGGAGCCCGATCAGCGAGAGAAAGAGCCGGGCACGATGCGCGTGGCCCGACAGCGGATGGTGATAAAGTTTCATGTGATCGCTCCTGATTGAAGGCCGGGTCCGTTCCCGATCCATGCGCAAAGGATGCAACAGGCGATCAGCGCGTTGAATACTCATGTTTGACAGTGCATCGTTACGCTGGACGCAACAGTGCTTGGAACCGCTCCGCGCGGTGAGTTCATTCCTGAAAGCAACGCATAGACGGCTGGGCCTTGCTCAGGCCTCTGCGTTACCTACACCCTGGCGAGACATTCCCTAATCTTGAGGCGGGCTCTCAACGTGGCTGCCGTGCCGAACGTCCTTGATGAGATCGACGAACCGCCGCAATTTGGCGGGGATATTTCGTCTTCCGGGATAATAAAGGCAGAGACCCGGATAGGGCGGCGTCCAGTCGGCGAGGACCTGCTCCAGCCTTCCGGCGGCGACGTCGTCTGATACCTGCCATTCATTCAGATAGGCGAGTCCGGCTCCGTCCCTGGCCGCCCGGAGCATCAGGTCGCTGTCGTCGAGCGTGAGCTTGCCGGGAACGTCGAGCGTGAAGCTCTCCCCTCGCTTTTCGAACTCCCAGCGATAGAGCGTGCCGCTCGCCATTCTGGCCCGAATGCACTCGTGGTTCTGAAGATCTGCCGGGACCTGCGGCTTTCCATGCTGCCGGAAATACTCGACCGAACCGACGATGGCCGGACGGACGCTGTCGCCGATCGGGACGACAACCATGTCGGGGGGAACAGCCTCTCGGATTCTGATCCCGGCGTCGAAACCCTTGGCATTGACGTCGACGAGTGCCCCCTCCGTGACAATCTCCACCGCCATCTGCGGGTTCCTTCGCATGTATTCCAGGATCAGCGGCGTCAGGATCATGCGGGTTGCGCCGACCGACGTGTTGATGCGCAGGGTACCGGTGGCTTCCACACGATGCTCGTCGACATGCTCAACGGCGTTGCGAATGGCCTCCAGCGCCGGGCCGACGCTCGCCACGAATTGCTCGCCGGCGGCGGAAAGGACGACGCTCCGTGTGGAGCGATTGAACAATCTGACGCCCATGCGCGCTTCCAGCGTAGCGATCTGCTGGCTGAGCGAGGAGGACGAGATCCCAAGCTCTCGCGCTGCGGCCCGAAACCCGCCTCTGGAAGACACCGCGAGAACTGCTTCGAGTTCGGCGAGCGAGCCACGCATCATTGTCCGTAATCCCTTATCAGGCTGAACGATTTTGGCCAGCTTATCAGGACAGTCCTGAAATGCCAGATAAGCCTGACAGTCGAAAGGAGTTAAACATGCGCAACATCGACAAGATCTATATCGACGGTCAGTTCGTCACACCGAAGGGCACCGAAACGGGCGATCTTCATAATCCGTCCACTGAAGAGAGGATCGGTACGGTCCGGCTTGCCGGCGTCGACGATGCGCGGGACGCTGTCGCCGCTGCGAAGCGCGCCTTCCCCGCGTTCTCACGCACGTCGAAGGCCGAGCGCATCGATATGCTGAAGCGATTAAACGCCGCGGTCGCCGCGCGCGTTACCGATCTCACCGAAGCGATGTCGCTCGAATATGGCGCTCCGCAGACCTTCACGCGCTTTGCTATTCCTCATGCTGCTTCGAGCTTTCTCACCATGGCGTCTGTTCTGGAGGACTACGAATTCGAGCGCCAAATGGGCCGCGCCCGCGTCATCATGCAGCCGTCTGGCGTCGCCGCGGCCATCACGCCCTGGAACAGCAATATCGGCTTCATCACCTCGAAGCTCGCAACCACCATCGCCGCCGGTTCGACCATCGTCATCAAGCCAAGCGAGATGAGCGCGATCCAGACGCAGATCCTGACGGAGTGCCTGCATGAGGCGGGCCTGCCGAATGGCGTGTTCAACATCATCAATGGCTATGGCAATGTCGTCGGCGCGGAACTCAGCCGGCATCCGGATATCGCGAAAGTGACCTTCACGGGCTCCACCGCGGTCGGCCGCGAAATCCTGCGCAACGCGGCGGATACCTTCAAGCGCGTAACCCTGGAACTTGGCGGCAAGGGTCCAAACATCATTCTCGACGATGCCGATCTAGATCTGGTTATCCCCGCCGTCTTGCGGATGGGTTTCATCAACAGTGGCCAGGCCTGCATTGCCGGTACCCGTATTCTGGTTCCGAATCAGTTGCTCGATGACGTCCTGGTCCGACTGAAGCAGGAGATCGAGACATTCAAGGTCGGCGCCCCCGACGATCCGGACGCGATGATCGGACCAATGGTCAGCCGCAAGCAGTACGATCGTGTCCAGTCCTACATCGAACTGGGAACGCAGGAAGGCGCCCGTCTCCTGACGGGGGGCCGGGGGCGGCCCGCCGGTCTGGATCGTGGCTGGTTTACAAAGCCGACAATCTTTTTAGGCGTGGACAACCAGATGCGGATCGCGCGCGAGGAGATCTTCGGACCGGTCCTGTCGGTCATCGCCTACCGCGACGAGGATGAGGCCATCTCCATCGCAAACGACACCCCGTATGGCCTTCAGGCCTATCTGCATGGCTCCGACGCCGCACACATGCAGGCGGTTGCGGATCGACTGGAGAGCGGTCGCGTGGTGATAAACGGCGCACCGCATGAGCCGCTCGCGCCCTTTGGTGGCTTCAAGCAGTCAGGGATTGGTCGTGAATACGGCGTGTTTGGCCTCGAGGCATTTCTGGAACCAAAGGCTATAATCGCGTAATGATAGGCGTGACGAGCGGAGCGTGAACTTCGCGCGTCACGCGCTTCACAAGCGGACCAGCATCTTGCCGACAGCCTTGCCGCTCTCCTGGAACTCGTGCGCATCGGCCACTGCATCAAGGGCATATGTTTTCGCAATCTGCGGAACGTATGCCCCCGACGCGGCGCAGGCTGAAATCTCCTCGGTTGCCTGACGCATCGCCGCTTCCGGCATGGTGTACACGTAGACGAAACGGAATGAGAAGCCTCCAAGCAGCGCCGGGAAGAACGGGATTGTGAGCTTAGCCTCCGGTGATTCCGTCGAATAGGCCGAGACGACGCCGTCGCGAGCGAGACAGGCGAGCGCCACTTCGATGTTGGCGGAGATATCGACATCCACGATACGATCGACACCACGGCCGCCCGTCGCCGATCGTATGGCCTGCGGGACGTCCTCCTGGCGCCTGTTGATGACACGATCGGCTCCAGCCACTCGCGCGACCTCCGCCTGCTCCTCGCGGCTGACTGTCGCCGCCACCCACGCGCCTGCCCATTTTGCAAGCAGGATCGCCGCATTGCCGACCGCGCCGGCACCACCCTGCACCAGAACCCGCTTGCCGCGCAGGTCTCCATCGGCGAACAGGCAGCGATGCGCCGTCATCGCCGGAACGCCGAGCGATGCTCCGATCTCAAAGGACACGTTGTCGGCAAGCGTGACGGCCTGCACGGAAGGTACGACAACGTATTCCGCCGCAGTCCCGAACGCACGGCCCCATTGCGCCATGTAGATCCAGACCCTCTCGCCGATGCGCGTCTCGCGAATGCCCGCGCCGACGGCATCAATCACGCCCGCGCCGTCCTGATGTGGCACGATCCGTGGGAATGGCATGGCCTTGCCGCCGAAGCCGGTTCTCGTCTTGATGTCGGAAGGATTGATACCCGAGGCGATCACCCTCACCCGGACCTCACCGGCGCCCGGCTGTGGATAGGGCAGGTCACCGACAACAAGCACCTCTCTCGCAGCTCCTTGTTTCTCGTAAAACGCAGCGCGCATGACACACCTCCAATCAACTCGTTCCAACTACGCGCGCCACAGGCGATCTTGCAAGTAGGCAACAGTTCTGCCTATAGGGATAGAAAGTACACCATTGGAGACCAGGATGAGCCTCCGCCAGAAGTGTCCCGTCGAGACCACCGTCGATGTGACGGGCGGCAAGTGGAAGCCGATGATCATCTACCGGCTGTTGGACGGGCCGCGCCGGTTCGGGGAACTGCGTCGCCTGGTCGGCGATCCGAGCCAGCGATCGTTGACGATGCAGCTCCGGGAGCTTGAGGCCGACGGGATTGTCGCCCGCGAAGTCTTCGCTGAAGTCCCGCCGCGCGTGGAGTATTCGCTTACACCGTTCGGCCAGACACTCGCGCCTGTGTTGATCGCCATGCGAGACTGGGGCGTCGCGTTTCAGGAGCGGAGGAGCGAGGCGCAGCGCTAGGTCGCGTCTCGTCTGGCGCTCGCCGAGAAGCGCTCTACAAAGAAATCGATCAGCACCCTGACCTTCCGCGAGACGTGCGATCCCGGCGGCCGCACGATGTAAACGCCGATCTCCGGCAGACTGTATTCCGCCATGATCGGCACGAGCGTGCCCGCTGTCACGTAGCTTTGCGCGATCACGACAGGAAGGGCCGCAACGCCCAGCCCGGCCGCCGTCCCTTCGGCGATGCCCACGGCGCTGTCTGCCTTGAACCTTCCCTGCCCGTTGACGACAACCGTCCTACTGCCGTCCGACACCTTCCAGCTTTCGGTCCCTTGAAGGATGGCCTGATGTTCGAGCAGGTCCGAGGGCTTCTTCGGGACGCCGTGGGCACTCAGGTAGTCCGGATTGGCGAACAGCCCCGCCGCAAAGGCGCCGATCTTGCGCGCCGTCAGGTTCGAGTCCTGCAGGTAACCGACCCGTATCCCGCAATCGAACCCTTCCGCGACCAGATCAACGTACCGGTCGCTGTAGTGCGCGTGGAGCTGCAGGAGCGGATGGAGGCGGGCAAGCTCGGCCAGCGCCGGCGCGAAGTGTCCGGGACCGAAGGACGAAGGAACCGCCACGCGCAATCGTCCCCGCAGCTCTCCGGTCGGCAGCATTTCTTCGCGAGCGACGTCCATTTCCAGGCACATGCGGGCAGCATGCTCGCGGAAGGAAACACCGGCTTCTGTGAGTGATGCCCCTCTGGTCGTCCGCGCCAGAAGCTGAACGCCGAGCTCGCTCTCGAGGCGGACGAGCCGCCGGCTGACGATCGATTTCGGTAGCCCCAGACGCCGTGCCGCAACGGTAATCCCGCCGCCGTCTGCGACCTCAACGAAGATCTGCATGTCCTCGAAGCTGATCATTCTTGCGTTCCATTTTCCGTTCTACAGAGTGGCAAACCATAGAGCTACCGTGCCATTCATCGCAACGCTAAATTCCAGTCATCGAGCGGATCGAAACGAACTTCACCAACCCGCCGCCGACAAAAAAAGGAACACGACAATGCACAGCCAAGTATTCACCCCCGAAAATTCCGCAATGCTGCTGATCGACCATCAGATCGGCACGATGGCCTGGACCCACTCGCACGATATCAACCTGGTCAAGCAGAACGCGCTGAAGCTCGCCCGCATCGCCAAGGCCGCCAACATCCCGACCATCCTGACATCCAGCATGGAAGACCAGATCCAGGGGCCGCTGCTGCCAGAACTCAAGGAAATCCTGCCCGAGGCCTTTGACGCCCGGATCAAGCGCCCCGGTATTGTCAACGCAATGCACCATGACGGCTTCAACCAGGCGGTCAAGGCGACCGGCCGCAAGAAGCTGTTTGTCGCCGGCGTGACGACGGAAATCTGCGTCACCTTCCCGGTCCTGCAGATGCTCGACGAAGGCTACGAGGTGCAGGTCTCGGCGGACGCTTCCGCCTCCTACACCAAGTACGGCGACGACCTGGCTCTGCGCCGCATGGAAAAGGCCGGAGCCATCATCACCACCGTCGACCAGATCATCTCCGAGCTTGCCGTCGACTGGACAAGCCCGCTTGGCCAGAAGCTGGTCGGCATCCTGAACTATCACTGATGTCGGAACGATATTGAGTTCATCGGCGCGGGCGACAATCGCCCGCGCCCGAGATGGAAGGAAAAACTCCAATGACGATCACCAAAATCTCGGCAGGCCGGATGCGCGGGAACATAAGCCAAGGCTTCGGCGTCGAAATCCTGTATCCGGGTCTCACCCTAACGGCCGATGATAGCGGGATCGGTCCGATCGGCAGGATCGATCGCGCCCAGGTGCAACCCGGTCACCTCATTGGCATGCACCCGCACAAGGACGACGAGATCCTGACCTACATCCGCGGCGGCGAGATGCTTCACCGCGATACGGTCGGAAACGAGAAGAAGCTCGACAAGACGCACTTCATGATGATGAATGCCGGCCATACCTTCCAGCACGAAGAGCTGATGCTCGGGAACAGCCCGGTTCGAGCGCTGCAAATCTTCCTGCGGCCCAACGCTCCCGATCTTGAGCCGATGGTGCAGTTTCGTGATTTCGTTGACGCGAACAGTGACAACGAGTGGCGATTGATTGCCGGGCCCCAGGAGGCGCCGCTGACCGTGCGATCCGATGTCCGCGTGTTCGATGCGCGCATCACGAATGGTACCCAGCTGAGCCTGCCCGCCGCGGCCGATCCCCGGACGGCATTTCTGCTCTATGTCTTCGACGGGGCGATAGATTTTGGCGATGTCATGATCGCAACCGGCGAGAGCGCGTTCTCGCGCTCGCTGGATCATCAGCTCACTGCCAGGGCGGGTTCAGATGTCGTTCTGTTCGTGTTCGATCCTGAACCCGAGGTATTTCGTGGCGGCATGTTCAGCGGGAACCAGAAACGCATCGGATAAACTGGAAATGACGCATTGATGAATATCGGCGTGGAGAGAACATCATCCTGTTTCTCCTTGCTCTTGATGGGATGTGAACCTACGGCCGGCGAACGAGACCGGGCTAAGCCACTGGTAACATTGATCCATACCGCAATCTCGAGTAAATGCGGTCGAGAAGCTTGCGTTTACCCTTAGGGGTGAGTACAGGATCGCACCACCGATAGGCTCCGGAGCCGACAGCATCCTGCCCATCTTCGTTTTCAACATCTGGGTCGCCATCAGCCACGTTCTGCGACTCTATCCGGACATCTCATTGCTGGAGATATTTAGGAGAGAAGGGAAATGGGTCGTGGGGCAAGGCGACATGGTTAGTAAATCTTGCGAGTTTGGAGATCAGGCGGATGTTGCTCTACCGTTGAAATCCCGGTCGAGAACTCGCTGAGCGTGAACGTTGTAAGTTGGTGGGTCGTATAGAACCCCGCTTTCCGAGGGGGCTGTTAGAAAGACGGTCGTACAAGGGAGACCGGCTGCGTCAAACTTCCGGGAGATGAATTCGGTTTCGGCCCGGTCATGACTGGACATCATCAGCTGATAGCCCTCAAGTTCCACGAGATTTCTCATAACGTCAACGAAGGCCGCGGCATGTATGATGTCATTGTGCTGTAGAGGGTCATCCAGTAGAAGGGCACTCCATCTTGACCAGCGATATGCTGTGCTCGCGGCGCACAGAATGCTGAAGCCATTTGCTGCAAGCTGTCCTTCGCTCAAGACCACCTGCGGCGGCACCTTTCTCGGAGCGGAGGGAATGTTTTCCAGCTCGTCCCCGTAGTCTAGTTGCATCTCGAAATCAGTCCGGTCGACACGCTTGTTGGCCTTGAATTGAACAGACGCACCCGGCGTTGAAAGCATGGCGGCGTTAAATTCCAGGATGCGGTCATTGAGAGGTTGGAGCACTTCTCTATTATAGGCTTCCGCCCTCTCGCCAAGCTTTACTGTGTATCTGTTGACGGCATCTTGAGCGTCTTGCGAAAGCTTAAGGGCAGCTCGTGCGGACACAAGCCTTTCTTGAAGCCGACCGAGGTGCGCGGAGGGATCTTTCAACCCCTCCTCGTCGGCGGCAATCAGCATCTGCTGAACTACGGCCGCCAGCTCTTCATCGAGCAATAGGTCTTCATTGTCCCTGGAAAGGTCCCTAAGCCGATCGGCAAGAACCGAAAGTCCACCGGAGGCTCTGTTCGCGTCAGCGACTGCCGTCTCCAAGACAGCCCGATCAGGATTGCTAGCGAACCCAAGATCTCCCCATTGTTTCACCAGCTCTTGAGCCGCGGCGACGGCATTTTTCCGGGAAAGTTCTGCAGTCGCATATTCCGCCTCCCGTATGCCCAGTTGTTCTTGTTCAGATGATGCGGCAGCTTGAGCATTGGTGGATATACCTTCAAGTCCGGTCAGCGTTCGTTGGGCCTCGTCGAGCTCCTTCCGCCTGACATCCAGAAGACCACCAACTTCTTCGAGAGACGGTTCAGGCAGCCCGCGCGCCGCGATGCGCTCAGAACAGTCTCTGTGGTCGTTAATCATTGCTGTCAGGCGAGTATTTTTGGTCGAAATGAGTGTCTCTATCCGTTCGATCTCTGCTGATAGCGTCACGCGTTGCTGCCCAGCTGTCAAAACGGCTGGCTGTTGGTCAGCGAGCGCCAATTGCGAGACTCGAGCAGCGGCAGTCGCCTCGGCATTGCGCAGCTCTGCAAGTCTTGCAAGGTCATCATCTTCCGTGGCCTTCAAACGCTGGCGGAGGGTCTCTGCGAGCGTTGTGAAGCTCTCTCGCGCCACCACAACATTCGGCTCGAGCAAGGCGGGGCGTCCAACAATTGCCGCGAGATCTGCGATTTGCCCATCAATCACAGCGATTTCAGTCGTCAATTTCTCGACGCGTTCTGCCATGAAGGCGACACGAGCATCGCCAGACTTTGCAGCCTCGCTTGCTAGGATTTTGAGTTGTCCAGGAGCAAAGTGTGTATGGCAGACCGGGCACGCTTCGTCGGTTTCGTGAATATGGTTTGCAACTGACGCAACGGCGCTTGCGATCGCGCTTGCGTGACGTTCGGCCTCGGCGCGTTCGCGTTCGGCGGTGGTCTGCTCCGCCAATCGCGTGTCACGAAGCGAGATCGTCGCATCAAGCGTGCTTTGCACTTCAGCCGCGTTCGAAGTCGCGGTGGCAAGCTCGGCTTCCTGAAGACGCAGGTTGGCAAAGAGGTTCGTGAGCTGTCGAGCTGTTTCTAGGTCAGCTGCCACCTGAGTGACGGTCGTTGAGAGCTGAGCGAATTCGTTTGTTGCCGTTGCATTTGCAGATATAACGGAATCCGCATCAGCAAGCTGCTTCTGACTCTCGGCGAGCGCGGTGGTATGTAATTCGAGTTCACCGCGCAGCGTTTCAATCTGAGTTGCCAGCTCGGCGCGGCGAAGCAGGTCGACACGTGTGGATTCCAAGAGACCGATCGCGCCGCCAAGGGCAACTATGACAGCGGCCTGCGCTGTCGCGGCATCTCTTGCAGCGGTCGACCGCTCCTGCGCGTCAGCAGTCGCTTTGCTGGCTTCGGCCAATTGCTGCCTGGCGCGCAGTAACGTTGGATGATCCTCGGAAGTGAGTGCCTGCTGGACCTCATAACGAGCTATCAGATCGTCACATTCTGCTAATTTTGCCGTACGGTCCCGAATTCGCTCGCGGGCTGTTTCCAGGAGTGCAGCGAGCCTGGCCAGCAACTGAACGCCCGTCTCACCCACCACAACGGTTGGAGCAAGGCCGGCTACGTTCAATAGTTCCGTCTCTAGCAGGAGCGACCGCGCCCGAACGTCCTCTTCTGTAAGTCGACCAGACGCACGAATCGAAGAACGCAAGCGATCGAGACGAGCTTGCCACCCTTGCCAGTCAGCAATATTTTTCTCGATTGCTGTGACCGCCGCCTGTTCAACTTTGATCCGGTTGCCAAAGGCGTAGGTGGTTGATCGACCACGCAGGCGGGTTCGAATAAGTTCCAGCCGCTCAACACCACTCGGACCCTTAAGAGCGGCCCATTGATCGTCTGCATCACGACTTGTGAATCTTTGTCTTTCTGCCTGACCAAGGAAATGGGTCATCGCCAAATGCGTACCGAGATCCGTAACCTGACCTCTTCCTTGGCTAGATAGAAGAGCCGAAACGTCCGACTCCGACGGGATCTCAATGGCGCTGCGCTGCACCGCCTCTCCCTCAGAAAATTGAAGGGTCACAGCGTGGCTATCGGCTTTCGCGCCGTTTCGAGTGAGATAGTCAGCATCTGGTATAATGACTTTGCCTGACTTGGATACGTAAGGGGTAAACCGGCGGATTTTGCCGGTCAAAGCCCACTCTATCGCATCAAAAAAGCTGCTCTTTCCGAGCCCATTGGTGCCGGACAACAGCAAGAGGCCAGGGGCTGGTGGCAGAACTACCTGGAAATCTCCAAACGTTCGGAAATTATGAATGCCGACACTGGAAAGGTAGACGTCACTCATGATTTGCCCCTTTGTTCCCATGCACGGACGAGCGCCTCTACAATTTCCTCACCCGAGCGTTCTTCATCCCCCCCGAGGGCGATACTATCAAATTCCTCGGCCGTGTTTCGCGGCAGTCCCGCCGGCGACGGTTCTTCTAGGTCAAGGGTGCGATCACTTCTCGCGGCATCATCGCCTTCCCAAGGTCGAGCGATAAACGTTCGCCGAACAAATTCTGCAAAGCTTTCATCATCTCGCTGGGGATCACGCGGTCTCAGCCAAGCCAACTTCCGCGCAACGCGGTCATCTCGCTCAAGAAAAAGCCCGAGTGATTTCCATTGGCGCTCCCATTCCGACCCTCTTGGCCCTATAAGATAAAGTTGTAGATCGAGACTCTCGTTCGTGCTGAGAAAGGAACGGGCGACAACACACTGATTTCTATATCGGCGCAGAGTTTCCCTGACCGCAGGTAGTGTGGGCGTTTCCGGGAGCGAGCCAAATATCACCGTGTAGCGGCCAATCTTACATGCCCGGACTTCCGATGGCAGTTCATTCTGGTTGATCGTTGCTGCTTCGCTATCCGATCCACTGAAGCGATATCCCGTTAGCTTTGGTTGTGCGATCACTGGCAAGCCCTGTCGTTCCGCATCCTTCGAAAAGCGAGTAACGAAGTCTTCTAAAGCGTCCGAACTATGTGTTTCGCTCATGAGATTTCCTTCCGTCGTTCGATCGCTGTCGAAAGCAATGCGAAATGTTGCTGCTCGATTGTGTCGAGAAGTGCTCTAACGGCATCGGCTCCATCAGACAGAGCCTGGATAAGTTCATGCGTAAGCCACATCATCATCGGCCCAGCGCCAGATGTGTCAGTCAGGGATGGCTGACCAGCTTCAATAACGCCAAAAGGCTCCTCCGCCTTTTTCGCGAGATCAAAACGGCCTTCCAAGGCGAGAAGCACGAAGTTTGTCTGCCAATCGTGGGTGCTTGCGCATGTGCCTGGGCGCTTTCCCAGAATGCGATCGGGGGCGCAGCCATACCCCGTACGCTCAATATCCGCGATGCGCCGCAAAAGGTTTCCAGGACGTGCGCCACGCGGCGCAGTTTCCCCCCATACCGCAGCGATCGAAAGCGCTAAGGCTGTCCCGCCGATGATCGCCGGAAGTTTAAGAGGACCGACAAGCACCTGTACGTCGTCCCCATCATCATCCGTTGCGCTGACTAGGAGTCGGAGAAACCTGGCGAGCAAGTCGCGGTCATCCATAAACGCCTCGCGCCAGGTTCTCCACGTTTCCCGCATGAGAGCTCGAATGTCTGGGGCGATTTCCAAACCTATATGCCCGCCTGGATCGTCCTCATTGACAAAAAAACCACTGACATGATTGTCGAGCTGCGTCAGGATCCAGCTGTCCAGGTTGCGATGGACAATGCCGGCCAGCCGCGCAGACGAGGTGGACTCTCGCACCTGCCAAGCCCCACCTGGATTGCCACCGATCAATTTGGGCATGACAATGCCGCGCGCATGAGGCGATTTCGTTGTTAAGAGGGTCCATGGATCGGCCCACTCAAGCGGGTTTGCATGCACGGTGGCGTGTGATGCGTGTACCGCGACGCGCAATATGGCGCCCGCAATTGGTCCGATCTCCGTCGGGCCATCTGACAATGTTACAACGAAACCCCGTCCGTCGTGCCAGGCCTCCGCTATGCGATCTGGCCCGAGCTCCCCTGACCATTTGATGGCGGCACCATCGACGCTCAGGTGGACGGACATCGGGATGGCAGCGGCTGCTATCTCGATCCGACGCCGCGAGCCACCTAAATGCAGCTGGCGCGCCTTAATTCGAAAGAAATCCTGCGCGTCATTCGAAAGGGCTGGGACGAGCGCTTCCTCGCCAAGGCGTCTCCGCCAAGCATCGTGGCGCTGAGCATAGTCGCCCAGGAGTGGAACAAACGGATTGCGAACGGTCAGTCTATCCGTGCCCCGTCGAATAATCACCTCGTCCGCGTCGATGATCTGACCTTCGCAGTCGAGCCGGTAGGCCGGCTCCCCTGCATTCGCCACGTATCCATTAACCCTCGATACTGTTTGGCATGCGACGTGTTGGAAACCATGACCGGCTGTCGTATCGCACGCTTTAATGGTTGCGAATGCCGCAAGGCGGTTCAGGATCGCAGAGCCCAAAGTGAAGATTGATTTGTCTACCGTCTGCAGGGTCATGTGCACACCGGGCCGCAGCTTTCGGCGGATATGTTCAATCAGTCCATTATCTTCAAGAAGTGGCGCAATCCTGTCAGTATAAAGTTGGAATAGATCAAACGAACGGCCTGCAGCTTGGTCGAGACGCGCGCCTGCCTCGATCACGAGGAGTTCCCGCTCAAGGTCCTTGCGATTCGGATAGTTCGTGATCGTATGGATCAGCTCGGCATGGTCAAAGTTCGCCAACGCTGCCGCAACAAAGTCGATCAGTCCCCCATCACCGCTGCCGCTCACGAAGTAGTGGGGATTGGCACGCCCTCTGAACTCCACGCCCGGGATCCCGGCGTTGTCCCAGTAACTCTTATCACCGATTCCATGAACCGTTTCAGTTGCTTCCAGGCCGAAGCCAAAGGCGAGTATAATAATTTGGAAGGCTTCACTGATTTGGCGATTCGCTTGAATGTCCAACGCGGTTATCTGATAGCCGCCGCCGATGACTTCATCGACAGCATTCACCCTGTGGCGCTTCCGAAGTGAAAGTCGGGCGGTCCGGTTCGAGAGTTCATCGAATTGCCGTAGAACATCCTCGCGCACATCTGTCGAGAACCCTGCATTCCAGCCGAGTACCGGCAGATCGGCCACAGGGTCGTCAGAGTTGCCGAGAGGCCAATTGTAGATGTGAGGATCAAGTTTCCGTCGATCTGTTCCCATCTGCAACTTCAAAAGAACGTCAGCTTCCTCGAACAGTACGACCTCTCCGTCCGAGGCGAGCAGCGCTGCCGCAGCAGCTGCGACACCTGCTGCGCCACCTCCTATGACAGCAATCCTGGGACCACCGCGGAGAATTTCCTGCTCGTGTAAGGCATGGACAAGCGCCATCCCTCTGACCTGCTGGGAGTAGAAGGTAATTCTTTGATCGAAGCAGCCCAGAACGTAGGCACCCTTGCGCCCGTGGATTGCAGCCCCTTCGAGGACGTTAAGGGGATTAAGTGGGTTTATAGCCAAGTGTCCCCCACCGCTTTAAAGCCAACCTCTGCCGGATCGCTAGGCATGGACCCAATTCCCCCACGAATTTCCGTTCCCGACCAAAAGACGAAACCCCCTCGACCCTTTAGGGCATACTACTACATTTACGTGTACATGAGTTATCTAGGGCGTCCACTTTTTTCAAACATTTCAGACACTCAGAGTTTCCTGCGCTAATTTTACGTGCTGCCATGACAGAGGAATGTGGGTGGGATTTCCTGTTAGGAGCGGTTTGCCAGTCTCAAGATGAACTTCGTGTAAAGCACACCTCCGCGGGCAACATTCTATCGGGAGAGCCAGTCGAACAGGACAGCGCTTTTTCGAACTGGGGTTGTCGCGCGGATGACTAAAGCTTGGATGACCAAGCAGTCAGCCTTGAATATTCCTTCCGAATAAGCGCTATTTAAAGACCGCCATTGGGACATAAAGGGTGTTTGGCCGGCTGAAGAGGTGGTCTATTGTCTACTACCGGATTTTCGACTTTTTACAGACGCGAGCTAGACGTCCAACAGCTTATTACGCTGCTGCGGCAGGGGCAGCATTTCGTCCAAGACTGGGACGTTGTAACGCACTACGCGGAGTTCTTAAAAAATGATGTAGTGTGCCCGTCATGTGGTCGAGGCGGCGCGAACCCGGTACGGCCTGCTTTAAGCAGCAAAGGAGATCGGATTGTCCGCCAAGGACATTTTAGATTTCTCTCTACCACTGGCGACGACGCACACCATCCCTTTTGTGAATTCTACTCTGGTGGAGACACGATCGCCCCGACCGGCGAAACAGTGCCACTTGGATCCGATAACTCGAGTGATACCGCGATGGTACGCCGCCTCGTTTGTCGCGGCATTGCGACCCATGTATTTGATCAGTCGAATATTCGACATATGCGGCAATGGTTCTTTGACCTGAAGGGCCAAAGCAGTTTCCGTATTGACGTGTCTGAAAATGATATCGAATGGGCTCGCTGTTTGCGTCGCCACCAAAACTATATTCGGCAACAGTTCGATCCGCGCCACGCGGATATGCCGGGTTTCGATTGGCGGCAAGCGACGCATCATGAGTTCACCGAGCAATATCTCCATCTCTTCGACTTGGTGCGGGACAGCTCCCACGAACAATCCCATTGGAAACGTGCCGCCCAGTTCGCCTCGAAACGCCAAGGACAGATCACCTTTGACAGAGGAACGCTCAGACCGTTTTATGAGGCAACGATAGCCGTCGCGAAATTTGTCGCCAAGAATTCTGGTATACAATGGCGCAAGGGAAAGCCGGATACCTACCGCTACGACAATGCTCCGCCCGCCCTGTTGGCGCTGTGCGCTTTATGTTTGTTTATCAAGGACTGGTCGACGAACGAAGCAATTGCCACGTTCGCTCGGTTGCTCAATATTCCTGATCCGGCGGACCAGACCCTCGGCAACGTATTAGGATTAAATCCCTTTCACGACTTTGATGCTTGGCGGATTGTGAGGGTTGCGAAAGATGTGTCCTCAGCCTCAGGTGGCGCGAAGTCCTACGCTCATTTACTTGCGGACATAGAAAAAGGCTTGAGGGAACGCTATCGAGTATGGAAACAACAGGCTCAAATTTAACCATCCGGTGACCTAATGCGACAGATACCGCGTCTCTCAGAGACAGACGCCGGGCAGCAATGGACTCTGCAATTTGAAGAAGGGCCGGATCGAACTGCGGCGACCGAGCTGTTGGACGCAATGCTATTGCTTGATAGCGAGCAAGTTGCCGACTCCCAGAGGCTTGGCATCGAGCAGCTCTTTTCACAGAGGCACACAGGTTTCTCTTCACGGAGAAAACCTATCGCGCTTTACGCGGAGAGAGAGTTTGCCGAACGAACAGTCTTTTCATCGACGGTAAAGGCCGACAAAGGTGGCCGGCCGCGATTGAGAGCTGACGGCCCGAAATCGGTCAAGGCAGTTAGTCCACGCCGTGGTGCTGCGCGAGTTGGCAGCGAAGGGCCGACTGCATTCGTCATTTCGCAGATGGTTGAACGACATCCCAGTCGTTATCTCAATCATCCCGGACCATCGTCTATCAGGAAACGCAACGCGAGCGTGATAGCTATTGTCACCGACCTCATTGGGTCAGGGACCCGTATCTCAAACCTGCTCGAGAAATTTTGGCGTGTTCCGACAATCCGCGCGTGGTGGTCCTTGGGATGGATACGATTTGCCGTCATCGGATGCGCTGCCACGAAAGTGGGACTGCAGCTTGTTCGCAATCACAGAAGCCAGCCGGTGGTCATTACGCAATACACTGTTCCGACGATCGAGGATTTCGAACCCGCCCAGGCGAAACGGTGGGAGGAATTGATCCAAAACTATGGCCCCGAAGAGGGCCGCGGAGCTGAAGCAGTCGGCTTCGCCGGGGTAAGCGCCTTGGTCGCTTTTACCTACCGCATTCCAAATAATACGCCCGCAATTGTGCACGCCACAGGTGGCGGATGGAGGCCGCTTTACCACGGCCCCGTGCCCCAAACCACAAAGAGCGCTTTCCTCCCACTTTCAGATGAGCAAAAGCTCGAAAACTCTGTCGAAGCATCTGGGCTCCGATTGCGATCGGCTCAAAGCGCAAAAGAAACTAAGCTCTTGCTCGTGCTGGCGGCGGTGCGTGGGCGAGTCACACACCATTCACTGACCGAACTCTCTGAACGCAGCTTTCTGGCTACAAAGGAGGTCGACGATGCTCTTCTGTTGGCAAGGAAGCTTAATCTGCTGTCCGACACTGGACGGCTGACAGATAACGGTCACGCCTTCTTACAGGCGTCAATCAAAAGACAGGTTCGCGGAAAAGAAGTTCCCACGAACGAAAAACCATATTATCCATGGTCTTTGAGAGAACCAAGGGTGCTCACATCTAGTGTTCGCCGCTCTTCGGAGCGGCCAAGATGATGCGTCCATGCGTATCGTCATGGGTGGTCGGGTTTCCGGCCGCCGTTGAAAGAGCTGATGATTGTAGTCTGTTGCCTGTCGATTCCAGTCGCAAGCGACATCACTCGGTCACCGGCTCGTTTGGAACCGACAGGCATCACCCCATCCGGGGCGGAAGGTAGATGCTGCATCCTTGGGACTCTCAGCAATTTCGTCGCGGTGCAAAAGACGCTGGCCGGCCGGATCAGGTAATCGATCGCGCGATAGCTACTGCGAGAAGGATTAAAAGGAAAAATCGCGACCTGCCCGTGATTTTTTCGATATTCCACCTCGCACATCTTACTGACATTGATGTCGACAGCCTGCTTTCTGTTGTCGACAGGACAGAAGATCACTATCGGATTTTTCGAGTTAAGAAGCGATCAGTCCCTGGCAGGGCGGCACCGTCAAGAAGATATAGAACTATCTGTGTGCCTTCGCCGGCGCTGAAGCGAATACAACGATGGATAGCCCAGAACATCCTGAACGTCACCGAAACACACCCGGCGAGTCATGCTTTCGCTCCTGAGAGTGACCTAGTCGAGGCTGCGAACGAACACTTGAGAAGTAGCTGGATAGTTAAGCTCGATATTGTCAACTTCTTCGAAACTGTCACAGAGCGTCAGGTTTATTATGTTTTCCGCTCTCTCGGTTATGCGGCTCTTTTATCGTTCCAACTTGCAAGAATATGCACGAGAACTTTGAAGTTGACACCGAAGGGTCGCGCTGGCTCCGAAGGACGGGTTCCGCATGAGCGATACATTGCAGGTCACCTCCCCCAGGGAGCTCCAACGAGTCCAATGCTCGCAAACCTTGCGGTCCGGCAATTAGATGACGAACTGGATAATTTGGCAAAGAGGCTCGGCTGGAAATACACGCGTTACGCGGATGATCTCACCTTCTCCCTTGAAGGAAAAAGCTCGCGAGGGAAGGCTGCTGAACTGATGTCGCTTGCGAGCCAGACACTGAGCCGAGCCGGCTTCACCAGCAACAAGCTCAAGGCTAAGATCATTCCGCCGGGTGCTCGCAAGGTCGTTCTAGGAGTCCTGGTAGATACGGATCGCGCCAGGCTTTCAAAAAAGTTCCGCAACAACTTGGAGACACACCTATACGCGCTCACCAGTCATAAGATCGGCGTTCGGTCGCACATGCAGAACCGGGGTTTCGATTCAGTCATCGGTATGCGCCAACATATAGAAGGCCTTCTGGCATTCGCGCATCACGTCGACGAAAAATACGCTGCGGGACTCTACAGGCAATTCAACAGCATCGACTGGCTTGCCTAGGGCACGCGCGATTGCACCCAGTCGCGATCTGATCGGTAGGGGCAATATTGTCCACCCCGGCATAGTGCTATCGACCATTTCGATCTGTACGCGCGATGCTGCGTCAGCCTACTGGCCACGCGACGCCGAGCGTTGAGCTCCGTTCCCGCTCCTTTGATAGCCGATCGCATTGGGTCGAAAATCCCAATTCTCCGGTCTCCAGTTCTGTTCAGGCTTTCCGGTTTCACCGCTATCCCGCCGATCGCCGCCCCGAAATTCACAAAATACCCCACGCCCGAAACCTCCCCCTCCCGGTCATCTCCCTCAGTCCCAGTTCCAAAACAATCCGCCGCGCCGCCTGCGGCGTCACCTCCAGTGTCTTGGCCACCATCCCGGCCGACACCAACGGCTTCGCCATCACGAGCTCGACCAGCTCCGGCAGCTTTGACGACGTCCGGCGCCCCTCCAGTTTTCGGTCCATCATCGTCTTCGCCAACGTCAGCCGGTCATGCTCTTTCAGGCCCATCTCGGCGGCCGCCAATAGGCCGTGGGCGATCGCCAGCAGTCGGGTTTCCCGGTCGCGATGCCGGCGCCGATCGACGGGAATGGTTTTGAGGCCGAGATTGATGGCGGCAAGATGGGCGCCTGACGTGATGCCGGCTTGGCAAAGGATCGACGCGCAAAGCAGCCGGCCGAGCCAGGGTGCGTGCTGTAGAACAGCAAGCTCGTTCCAGGCATCGAGGGCGACAATCGCCTGCAGCACCGCCGGTAGTTCTTGGGCTTGTCGCAACACGCCGCGCCATTCCTCCAGCCGGGCATCCTCGTCCCAGTCGAGGTCATAGACCAGTGCGTCTCTGTCTGCCGCACTGGCGCGGCCGGGCCGCGTTGCGTTTTCGATCGCGGCCTCCGATCGGGCGAGCACCGCATCGATGGCGGCATAGTCGACGCCGGGCAGATGTTCGATATAGTCAGCGTCTTCCCCCTCGCCTTCCGGATCTTTCGTGAGCGCAGGCCTAATAACTCCTGCCGTCGTCGCCTCGTCCCCGCCGCCCGACCCGATCTCCGAGGTTTTCCGCAGCGATCGGATGCCGTCGGCAGAGAGCGACCAATCCGCGGACTGGCCGGCGATGCGCCGACGCGTGCGCAGGACGTCGCGGGCGATTGTCAGTTCGTGGGTAGGTGTGCGAATATCCCGCGTGGCGTCATGGAGGACGAGGTCTTCGAGGTGGACCAGTTCGCCGTCGATCCACAGCGAGGCGCAGGCGTCGGCGAAATTTTGCCGTTCGAGGAAGCCGGCGCCGACCGGCGAGCGGGCGATGCGCTCGTCCAGGCGCGTGAGGGCGAGACCGGCCCGGAAAGCCGGCTCCATGAGTAACTGGAGCAAATCCGGTGGCAGGAGGGATTCCCGTTTTCTGCAAATCATGAGATTCTTCTTTCATGACGAAGCGCCGCCTGCCCATGGTCGAGCATGCCGATACGTTGTCGCTGAAGGCGCTGC
>NZ_JBJDRG010000018.1:0-79814 GCF_044987325.1 Rhizobium sp. ZW T2_16 | reverse complement strand
CCTTGAGACAATCGCTACGATGAGCGATGATCCACTCATCAGCCTGCCAGCAGCAAGCTGACACTCATCCGGCCCTCTGGGATGAGCCGTGGCCGTCTAAGCTACACCACTCCCTGGGACACGATCCACGTTGATCATTGACCGAGAAGCCGAGATCCAGATACTGGCGACCCCATGCGGCATCGCTGCGGTCAATCTCGAGGCCTTGGATGTTGGCAAGATGCATCCACGGATTGCGTTCTGCTGAGTGGAGCCAGCCACATCCAAGGTCGAGTTTGTGCGTCTGTGCTTCGACAGTCCATGCCCGTCCGCCCAGTCGTGGCGAAGCCTCGAGGAGAAGGACCGAAACATCTCTTTCCTGCAGGTGGCACGCCGCCGCAATCCCGGCGGCGCCTGCGCCAATTATGACAACGTCAACGTCGTTCGACATCTCACTACTCATTTGGGTCCGAAGATAACGCGTGGGCCGAGTGCAGGCACCCGGCTTCCGATTTTTGGCGCATGCCCGGCCGCAGGAACGTCGGCACACACCTCTAGGCTCGAGATTACCGGCTCGAAACGAGCGGAACTACCCAATTTGAACTGCATGCTGCGATGAATCTAACTCATGAATTCCTTCCAATCTACTAGAGCGCCGCCACGCCGAGTTGAACGACGCATGTCTGGTTCGATGTCATCTCAGCTCGGAAGATTGCTCACGCTTTCGTTGGTGTATTGTGATCAGCAACCTGATTGGAATTGGTTGTCATGCGCGCCTCCGCATGCATAATCAGAGTTAACAAATGAGGAAAATTAATGAATGGCTCGAGAGAACTTCAATGATCTGCAAGCCTTCCTCGAGGTCGCGCGCGAAAGCAGTTTTACACGCGCTGCCGCCAAGATGGGAGTCTCCCAATCTGCGCTTAGCCATACGATCCGGCAGCTCGAAGCGCGGCTCGGTGTTCGGTTGTTGACGAGGACGACGCGTGCGGTCTCTCCGACCGAAGCAGGTGAGCGCCTGCTTATTGGTATAGGCCCGCTTTTCGATGAAATCGAAAGTCAGATCGACAGCCTCAGCGATCTGCGAGACAAGCCCGCTGGTACCATCCGTATATCCGCCTCTGACCACGCGATCCGATTTGTCCTGTGGCCGAAGCTGCAAAAATTCTTGCTGTCTTATCCCGACGTTAAGGTCGAACTCACCAGGGAAAACGGGCTGACCGATATCGTTGCAGAGCGTTACGATGCCGGTGTTCGGATGGGCGAGCAGGTAGCCAAGGATATGATCTCGGCCCGCATAGGACCAAATATGCGGTTTGCAGTCGTTGGTTCCAAATCTTACTTTGCAAACAATGAACCACCGTCGCACCCGAAGGATCTTCTGCGACACTGTTGCATCAACGAGCGCTTGCCAACCTTGGGCGGCTACTGGCCTTGGGAATTCGAGGAAGAAGGGCAAGAGATCAATATTCGGGTAGAAGGGCAACTGGCCTTTAACAATAGCTATGACACTGTCGAAGCGGCGCTGGCCGGATTTGGTCTGGCCTATACGCCGGAGGATGTCGCCGCTCCCCATCTGGCGAGCGGGAAACTTGTCCGAGTGCTGGACAAATTTTGCCCACCCTGGGAGGGCTACTATCTTTACTATCCCCACCGCCGTCAGTCCTCACCAGCGTTCGCCGTTCTGCTTGAGGCATTGCGTCACCGAAGCTGAGGCATCCGCTGCTTTGGCCCGATAGAGTCCGGTCAGGTAAATGTGAATTGCCACGCGGAAGAGCTGGCAACCCAGATTCGGTTGCGGCACGGCTCTCTTAAGCTGCAAAGCATGTCATAATTGGCAAGATTCGGTGTGTTCGCGATGGCGCGGACGGAAAACGACAGCACGCGCCAATGCTTGAGCTGGGCTGAGTAGAAGCCGAAAACTTCCGTCCGGACCATCGTGGGCAATGTCATAACAACTGGAGGTGTTGTGAAAGAACCGTGTAGTGGCAGGCACTCGACGGGTGCGAGGCTCCGTCGTCGTCTTACAATGCACCTCGACCTCTGACGTTAATGTGCTGTCGAGCGCGGTGAACTGGAACGTCCCCGCCAGAAGAGCATCGAATAGTGGGTAGCGATCGCAATGAGCGCGACGACGCCTGTCCAGTGGCCGAAAAAAGGCGTCACGGAGGTTCTGAAATTCCAGACATCCAGGCTGTAGGTGAACGTTAGCTTGCCCCAGACGTCGAGGACCGAGAAGCTCCAGACTCCGAAGCCGGCAAGCACAAGGGTTGCGAAGCGAAGCGCTGCCGTCCTCGTCGGGTTCATCGAGGACAGTCGTAGGACCGACCGACTCAAGGCCATCACGCGGGTCCAATGCAGTCCGAGATGGGCGCCCACGAACAGCAACACCCAGTAGGCAGAAAACCAGTGGACCTCGCGCAAATAGATGCTGTCCGGGATCGGGAGCGCGGCGAAGAGCGATTTCGAGATTACGACACTGGTGAACAAGAGGATGAGCATATTGACGATCAGGATCGCGTGAAGCGCCACGACCGCGATGCGTCTTGCGTCGTACCGCCCGCGCAAAAGTTTGCCAAACCAATACCGATTGACCACGAGGTGCCAGCCGAGCAACACGAGCAAAGCTGTACCGAAAATCTCGTGCGGCAGGTTCTCGAGCCACCAGTAAGCCAGCGACAGCAATAAGAGCGCCAGCATCCCAGCAGGAAGGAGAAGACGATCACGGACAGGCGATTTCAAAATCCGCGCTCCGTTTCAAACTGCGCAGCGCTCATGGTTTAAAGCTTCGCGCGTCGCTGAAGGTGAACATGAACTGCCGATCCCGCCGGGTCTGATGGCAGGAAAAACAGCGAGCAGGGCTTTCGTCGTCCGTCTTGATCGAGCGATCGGTGTTGAAGGCCTGATAGGCCCAGTCATCCGGACCATCCCCATTCTTCTGGGCGATCAGGTATCGCGCGAGAACATCACTTTGATGATCTACGAGAACTACGCTTGTCCCTGCTGGGACCGGTTGTCCGGCCTGGATGGCGTCAAGCGCAGTCTGATTGATGAGCATGTGCTCACGGGTCACACCGCGCCGGACCGTCGTGTAATGAACGAGCTTATCGAGGTCGGGGAAGGACACGGTGCCAACCTGCGCAAGCGCAGGAACAGGTCCGGAGCCTTCGGGAAGAAGCAGATATCCTGCAAGGGTCGTCGTCAATAAGACGAGAGCGGGCAATCCATATTTGCGGAATTTCTTGTCCATGCTTCCCGAAACTTTCCCCTGTATGTGACCCACGGCAATATGCCATCAGAGCACCCGTTAGGCTTTACAGGACCGGGAGCTCGGCAAGTACCCGCTCAAAACGGCATGCCATCATGAATGAGGCTCATGAAACGCCCCGTTCCAAAAACCAAAGTCGTTGAAAGTTTCTGCTCGCGCCAAATTGAAGTGGATCAATTCATTCATGAATATTGCTCATGATAACATCCGCCTTTCAAGGACTAATTCCAACTCCCACTCCGCCTTATCTTTTAGCGGACGTTGCTGCACGACCGTAGATACGGGCAGCCTCTCGGCCGTACGTCAGGCGACCACGAAGGAGTTTAAAGTGAGCAATCCGAACGAAACTGGTACTGAAAGCTCGAGCCTCGATTTGGATCGACGCGGACTTTTCAAAATGGCGAGCGTCGGCGTCGCGGCAATGAGCGTTTCCTCAATGATGACGGCATCGAATGCAGAGGCGCAGACTTTGAACATGGCGCAGGAATGGGACAAGGTTTTCCCAAAGAGCGAAAACGTCGATCACCAGAAAGTCACGTTCAGCAACCGCTACGGTATTACCCTGGCGGCCGATCTCTACGTGCCAAAAAACCGCAACAGCGGCGCAATGCCGGCAATCGTCGTAGGCGGACCGTTCGGCGCGGTGAAGGAACAGTCTTCGGGTCTCTATGCGCAAACGATGGCCGAACGCGGTTTCATCACGTTGGCGTTCGATCCTTCCTACACCGGCGAAAGTGGTGGTGAACCGCGCAATATCGCGTCACCAGACATCAATACAGAGGATTTCAGCGCGGCGGTGGATTACATCGGTCTGCGCCCTGAAGTCGACCGCGAACGGATCGGTGTCATCGGTATATGCGGATGGGGTGGCATGGCGCTGAATGCCGTTGCATCCGACAAGCGTGTCAAGGCCGTCGTTGCGAGCACGATGTACGATATGACCCGGGTCATGTCAAAGGGCTACAATGACAGCGTTACCCTGGAACAGCGCACGCAGGCTCTCGAGAAGATGAGCCGTCAGCGCTGGACCGACGTGCAAAAGGGCACCCCCGCCTATCAGGCTGCTTATAACGCTGAAGTTGCCAAAGATGCGCCGCAGTTCATGGTCGACTATCACGATTACTACTCGACGCCGCGAGGATATCACAAGCGGGCCGTCAACTCGGGTAACGCCTGGTCGCAAACCACGCCGATCTCGTTCATGAATATGCCGATCTTGACGTATATCGCAGAAATTTCGCCCCGCCCTGTCCTTTTCATCCATGGCGAAAAGGCGCATTCGCTTTACTTCGCCCAAACCGCCCATGCAGCAGCGGCAGAGCCGAAGGAGCTGATGGTTATCCCGGGCGCCAGCCACACCGATCTCTATGACAAAACGGATGTGATCCCGTTCGACAAGCTGTCTAGCTTCTTCGAGCAGCACCTTTCCGCCTGATCGGATCAAAAGGCTCGGAGAGTCCGCTTTACGCGGGCTCTCCGTTTGTTGCCGTATCGTTGGTCGAATGGTGGGGCGACGCTCTCGGAATACTCTACCAGGTTCGGTTTCTCATCGGATAAACCCGTCATGCGACGGAGTCTCGCCGGACCGTGGCGAACCACCGGTACCGGCCGGCAACCTCTGGGTTGCGGCATCGCCGACAGTCAATGAAACTTCTTCCGTTGGCAAGGGTGACGAAGCCTGCTCCTAAACCGACAGAAAGTCTCAGGCGTTCCTGGACGCCTGATCAAGCTGCTGAAATTCCTCGTCGGATAATGTGATAGCGGCACCTGCTACATTTTCCTCGAGATGCTTGACCCGGCTCGTGCCTGGAATTGGCAGCATGACCGGGCTACGCTTCAGTATCCAGGCCAGGGCAATTTGTCCCGGCGTAGCGCCCTTCGCCTTTGCGAGGCTATCGACAATTCCACCAGTCTGGGCGAGCGTCCCGGCTGCAAGCGGAAACCAGGGAATGAAGCCAATACCATTGGCTTCGCAATAGTCGAGAACTGCTTCATCAGCCCGGTCTACAAGATTGTAGCGGTTCTGCACCGTCGCGACCGGAAATATCTTTTGCGCCGCCTTGATCTCGTCGACCGTTACCTGGCTGAGACCAGCGTAGCGGATAAAGCCCTGATCAATGAACGAGCGGATCGCTTCGAACTGTTCGGTTGCTGGTACCTTGGGGTCGATGCGGTGGAGCTGCCACAGGTCGATCTGTTCGACCTTCAGACGTCGCAGGCTCATACGGACGGCCTGCCCGAGATAATTGGGATCACCCACCTGCGGCCATTGCCCCTCCGTGCGGCCAGGCCGCACCAGTCCACCCTTTGTGGCAATGAGCAGACCCTTGTAGGGCGCTAGCACTTCGGCGATCAGATCCTCGCTGATGAACGGTCCGTAGCTGTCGGCCGTGTCGATGAAGTTTACGCCAAGATCGGGCAGGCGATGCAGGACACGAATGGCCTCGTCGCGATCTTCCGGTTCGCCCCAGATACCCAGACCCGTCAAGCGCATGGCGCCAAAACCAAGGCGATTGACCGGCATCTCGCCCCGTATGCTGAATTGGCCTGAAAAAGTGGCGTCAATATTGTTCATATCCGTTTTCTTCGGTTGAATTCATTGTCGCGACTCTCAAGCGTCCCGGCGTCAGCATCCCTGACAGACTGCAGTGGAGCGACAATCTGAAAGCCATGCCTAGTCGTCTGCTGTTCGCGATACGGGGCCGGCTGAGAAAGTATGAATTATAACGCTGTTCGAATGCGGAGCCCAATGGCCGCATCCGTTTCAGGCGCAGCTGATTGCATAGCTCGATGTTTATCGAGCTGCTTCAACCTTAACTGTCACGGCGCCAGGTCGATCGAAAATCGACACGTCGCCGGTAACCTTACCAAGGATGACGATGCCCGGTTGCGGGACTTGTCCATCGCGGTAATAGATCACGAAATCACCCGAACTCCATAAACCCAGGGTGCCGGTCGAGAAATCGCGCTGACGCTGCGAGGATGGCAGAGCCGAGGGCAAATTGCCGGTCTTCTCCTGACGCAGGTGGTCGGACATCTCGATAGTCAACGGCAACATATCTGCCAGAGCCTTGGCAGCGTTGTTTTCCGCGAGCTCTGCTGTGACTTGCCCCCAGTCAGAGGAAATAATAATACGCTGTTGCGCCATAGCGGTTCCTGTCAGTCCGAGGGCTATGGACAGTGCCCCCACTGTTATCTTCAACATATTTCTGATCCGTGCCTATCGTCGGTGAAGCTACTGTGGATATAAATGCATTCAACCGGGGAGATTTTTTCAATCGTGGGCCCCTGCATGTTCGTGACGTTTTCAGAGCTGTAGGAAACGCATAAGAATCGGTCATATAGACTGCTAGCACCCCGTTAACCAAATTATTATCCCTGCAAAATTGCATGAATTTATCAATGTGATTCACGAATGGGCAAAACTTTGAGAAGCGGCGCCGAGGCCTTGAGCCGTTAAAGAACTCTTCCCACGACATTCGAGAGGCAGGTACGATACAACGTGGTCAAAGGGACACCAATCCGCCATGGCGGATTTATGCGTCAGTTCGATAACTTCAATCGAAATTGAGGGCATAGTCTCCCTGCCGGTTCGCGCTAGTTCCAGGAGTCGCGTTTGTTTCACTTACGTCAACCAAAAAACCGGAGAAGGTCATGCCCAGTCTCAGCCACCTGGAACTTTCCCGTCGATCCCTGCTTGTTTCATCTGCCGCTACGGCAGTTATCAGTCAAACAATCGGCGGCAAGGCATCGGCAGAAGCGATGGGGAGTTCAGTGAATACCTCGACACAAGTTGCGTTAAGCGTGAATGGCAAAAGGTACGACCTTGCCATCGACAACCGTACAACTTTGCTCGACGCGTTGCGGGAGCATCTTCATCTTACCGGCACCAAAAAAGGTTGCGACCATGGCCAGTGCGGCGCCTGCACCGTCATGGTAGACGGTCGGCGTATCAATTCCTGTCTTACGTTGGCCGTCATGCATGACGGTGACGAAATCACCACGATCGAAGGATTGGGCCAGCCGGGCAATCTGCATCCGATGCAGGCTGCCTTCGTCAAACACGACGGCTTCCAGTGCGGGTATTGTACTCCGGGACAGATCTGTTCCTCCGTGGCGGTGCTTGAGGAGATCAAGGCAAACATCCCGAGCCACGTCACCGAAGACTTGACACTGCAGGCCGTTGTCACATCGGCCGAGATCCGTGAACGCATGAGCGGTAATATCTGTCGATGCGGGGCTTATTCCAACATTCTCGATGCGATCAGCGAAGTAGCGGGAGTACCGGCATGAAGGCGTTTACTTATGAGAAAGCCTCTTCCGCAGAGGCCGCGGCCAAGGCGGCGGCCCAGAACCCGGATGCAAAATTCATCGCGGGAGGCACGAACCTTCTCGATCTGATGAAGCTTGAGATCGAACAGCCATCGCACTTGATCGACATCAACGGTCTCGAGCTCGATACGATCGCGAAAACAGCGGAGGGTGGTTTACGCATCGGCGCGCTTGTCAGGAACACTGACCTTGCGGCCGACGATACCGTGCGCCGAGACTACGGACTTCTGTCCCGCGCGCTTGTCGCGGGCGCGTCGGGCCAGCTCCGCAACAAGGCGACGACGGCCGGCAATCTTCTGCAACGCACCCGCTGTCCCTACTTCTACGATTCAAACCAGCCCTGCAACAAGCGTAACCCCGGCAGCGGCTGTTCCGCGATCGGCGGCATCTCCCGGCAGCTTGGTGTCATCGGAACCAGCGAGGCGTGTATCGCTACGCATCCGAGCGACATGGCCGTCGCCATGCGGGTGCTCGATACAGTCGTCGAAACGGTAAAGCCAGACGGCTCGAAGCGCTCCATCGCGATCGCCGATTTTCACCGCCTGCCAGGCGATACTCCGCATATCGAGACAACGCTCGAGCAAGGTGAGTTCATCACCGGCGTGGTGCTGCCGTCACCGATTGGCGGCAGGCATATTTATCGCAAGGTCCGTGATCGTGCATCCTACGCGTTCGCACTGGTATCGGTTGGCGCTGTCATCCAGCCTGACGGAAGCGGTAAGGTCGCCGTGGGTGGGGTCGCGCACAAACCATGGCGGGTCGAGGCCGCCGAGGGCGAGTTGACGAAAGGTGCTCGAGCGACATCAGCGGCTCTGATGGCGGGGGCCCGTCCTACGGAGCAGAACAGGTTCAAGGTCGATCTCGTCGAGCGCACACTTGGCGCGGTTTTGACGGAAGCGAGGGGATAAGCCAATGCAATTCGATAAACCAGCCACGACTAACCCGATTGACCAGCTCAAGGTTGTCGGCAAGCCAATCCACCGCATCGACGGTGAGCTGAAAGTCTCCGGCCGTGCCATGTATGCCTATGAGTGGCATGATCCCAACATCCGTTACGCCTACGGTTATCCAGTCGGATCCGCCATCGCCAAAGGGAAGATAACCGCCATCGACAGTTCCGCGGCCAAAAAGGCGGCGGGCGTGCTTGGCGTCGTCACCACGCTTGATGTCGGCGACCTGAAAAAGGGGAAGTTCAACACCGCGAACCTGTTCGGCGGAAGCAACATCCAGCACTACCACCAGGCCGTCGCGGTCGTCATCGCCGAGACGTTCGAACAAGCGCGCGCTGCCGCTGCTTTGCTCAAGGTCGATTACGCTCCTGAAAAAGGCTCGTTCGACCTGCGCGGCGAGATGGGGAATGCCAAGTCCCCTGATCCATCGACTGAACCTGAAAGCTCAGTCGGGGACTTTAATGGCGCCTACCGCGCAGCAGCGGTGACGCTAGACGCCGAGTACACGACGCCTGACCAGTCTCATTCGATGATGGAGCCGCATGCCTCGATCGCGACATGGGACGGCGACGAGGTGACTGTGTGGACGTCGAACCAGATGATTGACTGGTCGCGCACAGACCTCGCGACGACCCTTGGCGTCGACAAGGAGAACGTCCATCTGATGTCGCCGTTTATCGGCGGCGGTTTCGGCGGCAAGCTTTTCCTCAGAGTCGACGCGGTCCTGGCCGCTTTCGCAGCCAAGGCCGTCGGCCGCCCGGTGAAAGTCGCGCTTCCCCGCCCGATGATGCCGAACAACACGACCCATCGTCCGGCGACCATCCAGCGCATTCGCATCGGGGCCGAGCGGGATGGCAAGATCACCGCCATCGCGCATGAAAGCTGGTCCGGCGATCTTCCCGGTGGAGGGCCTGAAACCGCCGTCATGCAGACGCGCCTGCTTTATGCGGGCGCCAACCGGATGACGGCCATGAAGCTTGCCACATTGGATCTTCCGGAAGGCAACGCCATGCGGGCGCCAGGCGAGGCGCCGGGTCTAATGGCGCTTGAGATTGCGATCGACGAAATGGCGGAAAAGCTCGGGATGGATCCCATCGAATTCCGGATCGCCAACGATACGCAAGTCGATCCCGAGAAGCCGGAACGTCCGTTCTCCCATCGCGATCTCATTGGCTGCCTCAAGCTAGGCGCAGAAAAGTTCGGATGGGACAAGCGTGGTCTCCCGGCGAGCCGGCGCGAAGGCCAGTGGATGATCGGCATGGGCGTTGCCGTCGCCTTTCGCAACAATCTCGTCTTGCCGTCGGGGGCGCGCGTCAAGCTTGACCGTGAAGGTGTTGTCACCGTCGAAACCGACATGACCGATATCGGTACCGGCAGTTATACGATCATCGCCCAGACCGCCGCCGAAATGATGGGTGTCGGCGTGGACAAGGTGGCGGTTCAGCTCGGTGATTCCCGCTTTCCAGTATCTGCAGGTTCCGGCGGGCAGTTTGGTGCCAATTCTGCAACCTCCGGCGTTTATGCGGCCTGCATTAAGCTGCGCGAAACGGTTGCCAGCAAGCTCGGCTTCAACTCGACAGACATCGTCTTCGAAAACGGAGAAGTCCGAGCCGGCAACCGGTCCGTCCGACTGGCGGAAGCTGCCGGCGCGGAAGGGCTTATCGGCGAGGATACGATGACGTGGGGCGATCTGACCAAGACGCACCAGCAATCCACGTTCGGCGGACACTTCGTCGAGGTCGGGGTTGATGTGGCGACCGGTGAAACCCGTATTCGCCGCATGCTCGCAGTCTGTGCGGCGGGTCGCATCCTCAATCCGATTACCGCCCGCAGCCAGGTCATTGGTGCGATGACCATGGGCGCCGGCGGCGCGTTGTCGGAGGAACTCGCGGTCGACACCCGCCACGGTTTCTTCGTCAATCATGACCTCGCCGGATACGAGGTGCCGGTCCATGCGGACATTCCGCACCAGGAGGTCATCTTCATGGACGAAACCGACCCTTACTCTTCTCCGATGAAGGCGAAGGGGGTGGGAGAGCTGGGGCTTTGCGGTGTTTCTGCCGCCATTGCCAACGCCATCTACAATGCGACCGGCGTTCGCGTCAGGCACTATCCGATCACACTGGACAAGCTCATTGGCGAATTGCCCGACGTTGCCTAAACATTCGCGGTGGCCGGTTCGGCCACCGCTGAACCTGCGAGGACGGATTTGAACGACATCTGCTTAGCAACAATGCCGGTGCCCGTGAGGGTGAGCTCGGCCGATAATCCCGCAGACATACTTCGCTTCGCGGCTGAGGCTATGAGTCACGGTCCGGCGGCCCTTGCAACTCTTATCGAAATCAGAGGAGGGGCTGCTCGGGCTCTTGGTGCGCACGTCGCCGTTGCTGCCGACGGCAGATTTTGTGGATACGTTTCTGGCGGGTGCGTCGAGGCTGCCGTAGCGGCCGAAGCCCTCCAGGCGATCGCGGAAAATCGAGACCGGGTCGTGAAGTTCGGGGAAGGGTCGCCGTTCTTTGATATCGCGCTGCCCTGTGGTGGAGGCATCTCGGTCGCCATACATGTTCTGCGTGACGCAGGAATACTGTACGATGTTATAAGCAATTTGGCCAATCGCCGATCAGCTGCTTTAGCGTATACGCTGCAATCGCAGTCGCTCGTTCCTGTTGACAAGCTTCCCGGGCGATCGGAGTGGCGTGACAGTACGTTCGTGTCGCTCTACCGTCCGCAAACAAGGGTTGTTCTTTCCGGTCAGACGGGAGAGGCCGAGGCCGTCCGTCATATCGCAGAGGCTTCGGGTTACGACGTACAGCTCATAGCAAATAACCGGTCCCAGTCCGCTCTCGGCTCTATCCAAATCGATCCGTTCACGGCTGTCGTGCTCCTGCACCACGACCTGGATCAGGAAATCGCGATCCTGAAAAAGGCTCTGGCATCCCAGGCATTCTACATCGGGGCACTTGGGAGCACGCGTACGCACCGGCGCCGTATCGAACGGCTGAGATCGCAGGGCATTTCTTCGGACTGTTGTGAACGTATCAAAGCGCCAATTGGACTATTTGGCCCTACGCGAGATGCCACTTCGTTAGCACTCTCGGTTCTCGCCGATGTGGCCGCTACTCGCCTTGCGGTGTTCGCATGAGCATCGATCTCCCGCAAAAAAATGCGTCCGGTGTCCCACTTGGCCTGTCTCAACGGAGACCCGCTCCGATGGTCGACCGGTACGGCCGCGCGGTTACCTATCTGCGTGTCTCGGTCACAGATCGATGCGACTTCCGCTGTACGTATTGCATGGCGGAGAACATGACGTTCCTGCCAAAAAAGGACCTGCTGACGCTGGAGGAGCTCGACCGGCTCTGTTCGGCCTTTGTCGCCAAGGGTGTCCGCAAGCTTCGGCTGACCGGCGGCGAACCTCTGGTGCGCAAGAACATCATGTATCTGGTCCGGTCGATCGGTCGCCATATCGAAGCCGGTGACCTCGACGAACTGACGCTGACGACAAACGGGTCCCAGTTGGCCCGCCACGCCCAGGAACTTTACGATTGCGGCGTTCGGCGCATCAACATCTCGCTCGATACGCTCGATCCTGACAAGTTCAAAACCATCACGCGCTGGGGTGACTTCTGCAAGGTGATGGAAGGCATCGATGCGGCGCAGAAGGCCGGCCTGAAGATCAAACTGAACGCGGTCGCGCTCAAGGATTTCAACGATGGCGAAATGCCTGAGATGATCCGCTTCGCGCACGGCCGCGGCATGGATCTGACCGTTATCGAAACCATGCCCATGGGCGAGATAGAAGAAGACCGCACCGACCGCTACCTGCCACTGTCTGCCCTGCGCGAAGATCTCGAAAGGCAATTCACCTTCAGGGATATCCTCTATAAGACCGGCGGCCCGGCCCGATATGTTGAAGTCGCCGAAACCGGCGGGCGGTTGGGCTTCATCACGCCGATGACGCATAATTTCTGCGAGGGCTGCAACCGCGTGCGCCTCACCTGCACGGGTACGCTCTACATGTGCCTCGGCCAGAACGACGCTGCCGATCTTCGGGCCGCCCTTCGCGCATCCGACGATCCGGCCGTTCTTTCGGAAGCGATCGATGAGGCGATCTCGCGCAAGCCAAAAGGCCACGACTTCATCATCAACCGCAACAACCGCCCGGCCGTCTCGCGCCACATGAGCGTCACCGGCGGGTGACGTATGGAATATGTAATATCCGCCGTTGCCTTCAGGTCAAACTTGGGAGCGTCATAACCTTGGGGGATTAATCGATGTAGCGCATGACCGTATGCGCGATAAACCAGCTAATATTCGACAAAGCTATTGTGTAAAAGATCTCTATCAGCAATGGAGAATGTTATCAAAATGTCTGGCTTTCAATCCTGCACCTTCGCGGTGCTCGCCTTCGTTTCCGCCATGGGGTGGGTTGCGCATATACAGCAATGCACCAGCTGATCGTTGGCTAAATCGATTTTCTTATGCGACATCGTCTTGTTGAAACTTGACGAAAATGAAGTAGCGCGTACCCGTCGCCGCGATGGCGCCTTATAGCTGTTTTGAGAGCACCTCGACAGCGAGCACGACAACTCAAGCAAGTCACCGGGGAGCGGTTCCAGGCTGTTGGCTACATAAATAGCTCCGACGACGGCCTCTTTCGTCCGGTGCCGTTTTGGTACGGGGGCGTCTGCTCACTTGAAGAAACGATTTTCTGTGCCAATGCGGCCGGTCGCCGATCAGCTCATCCACTGGCCGCCATCTACGTTGTAAGTTTGGGAAACGACATAATCCGACTCCGACGAAGCCAAAAATACGGCCATGCCGGTTAGATCCTGGGCGGTTCCCATACGGCCATAAGGTACAGCCTCGCCGACTTCCTTTTTCTTCTGGCCAGGTTCTTTGCCTTCGTATTTCGCAAAGAACGCATCGACGCCATCCCAGTGTTCGCCGTCGACGACACCAGGCGCGATGGCGTTGACATTGATCCGGTGCTGAATGAGGTCTAGGCCCGCCGATTGCGTAAGGCTAATCACCGCAGCCTTCGTGGCGCAATAAACGGCAACAAGAGCCTCGCCCCGTCGGCCTGCCTGCGATGCCATGTTGATAATCTTCCCGCCGTTGCCTTGCGCGATCATCTGCTTAGCGACCGATTGTAGCGTGAAGAGCGGGCCATAGACGTTCACATCGAAAATTCTGCGGTAGTCCGACTCTGCGATTTCGACGATAGGCGCTGCCGTGAACAGCGCCGCATTGTTGACCAGGATGTCAATCCTCCCAAAAACCTCCACCACCTTTTGAACGGCCTGGTTGATGCTGTCCTTCTTAGTGACGTCGAGCTTCACTGCGATCGCGCCATTACCGAGTTCGGTGGCGGCCGTTTCCGCACGGGCGATATCGATGTCGCAGATTGCGACCCGGGCGCCTTCCGTTAGGTATGCTCTTGCGAATTCTAGTCCTATTCCGCGGGCCGCGCCTGTAATCATCGCGATCTTGTTTTCGAGCCTCAAGGCCATATGTGTCTCCCTATATTATTTGTTTGGTGGCTTAGAAGATCCTGGGAAAGTGCCGGACGAGATGGTTCCCGAAGAACCTGCGGATGCGTTCGTTTAAAAACACCTGAGGGCCGCCATCAGAGCCGGATGCAATCGCAATCTTGATATCAACATCCAGTGTTTGCAATTCTTCGGCAGTTTTCATCGCGTGAGCTAGCGATCTGTCGCTTGCATCAACAAGCATAAGGATCGGCGGTAACTCGAAGAGCACCCAACCTTGCGATGCAGTTTTGATCCTGTAGGGCCTCGTGTGGGCACGGCAAAGCCTTGCCAAGTTGTCGAGTAAGTCCAGATCGCTGCCGATTACGGCAATCGCGCCGGGCAATGGCATACCGACGAACCCGTCACGCAATAGTTCGGACAAGTCCTCACTCCGCGGCCCGGAGCGGCAGACCATACCGAGGGAACACGAATTCGAATGGCTCTCGAGCTTGATCCAGCTAGTCCGAAGGTCGCTCTTCGCTACGATGCATGTGTGGCTTTGAAGATCATGCGCGTCTCGCTTCAGGTATATTTCGACATGATTGCGATCGGCTACACTCACTGGCTTCGGAAATTGGCCGGTCATCTCAATGGGAATCCCAGAATGCGGCGGGGTCCGTGAAATCGCTAGACTACTGTGCATCCAATCGTCCTCCTGAAGATGAGAGGAGAATACTGGGCGCAATAGATGAGAACTAGCGTCCTCTCTGCGTCGGAATGATGAAATTATATCCCGATTGAGTGACTTAAAAGTCGAAGACTATTCCTTCGGGACAGCATAGGTCATTTCGCGGACACGACATTCTTGCGGTATGTTGCCGGAGTAATACGCCGAGACTTTCTGAAGGACCTGTTGAAATTGGACATGTTTTCGTATCCGACCTCAGCCGATATGCTGGTAACGGAAAGATCGGTGCGGATCAGAAGTTCGCAAGCCTTCGCTATCCTGAGTTCGCTTAAATAGTGGGTGAATGTTGTACCAGTGTTGCGCTTGAAGAACCGCGAGAATGATGTTTCCGTCATTCCGACCATCGCTGCCGCCTGGGGTAGACGAACTTTGGAATGATAATTCGCCGCCATCCACGTCAGGACATCACGGACAGATGGATCGGGCACAGTCTTGGCTTGGGCCGCGAAACCTGTCGACGACAGCAGGCTGTAGGTTGAACTGGTTGATAGTCCGTGGAGGAGGGCAAAAAAGAGGGAAAGGCGTTCGAGCCCACGCGTTTTGCCGATCGCTTCCATCAGATAGGCGCCCTTTTCACGCGTCTCACCGTGAAAAGCGATGCCTCTCCGGGCGAGTAGAAGGAACGCTTTCAGTCCGGCCACTTCCGGCATTGCATTGGTTGTCTCTAATATACGCTCCTCGTCAAACTGCAGGATAACGTCTCTCGCTGCTACGCGCTCGCCGGCCCTGAGTGGTGTAACCCAGTTGTGGGGCAATCCCCGCCCAACGATGAAGAGGTCACCAGGTCCGAAGCTTCCGATATAGTCGCCAATGTGACATGTGCCGCCTGCGTTTCTGATCAGGTGAATTTCACATTCGGGATGTGAATTCCAGACACTCCACGACAAAGGATAATCATCCGTTCGCCAGACGAAACATTCCGTCGCCGACGGTATGATTGGTTCATAGACCGGATTATGAGGGCCGGACTTGGAAGTGGGTAAGGTCAATGCATCCTCGGGCGTCGCACGCAACACATATTCGTAGCACAAATTCAACGTGTCTTGACCACAACCGTCGAAATCGTTCGGAGGCAGTCAGTGGCTTGCGTGATCAGCTCGATGGCTGCGGCACAAACAACCCGCCGCGATCTCACACTGCTGCCCCCGCGTGGCTCGCTGCGATACCGAAACGTAAATTTCCGATGACGGCTGTATGCGACACCTTTAGGTCTTGACGGTTCGAACACTCGGCTCGAAGCAGAGCCGCGAGATCGAAGTTGGCGTTTGAGCCTCAAGGCCGCTTCTCACTAAAGCTTATGGCGAGCGAAACTATGCGTCCCTCTTGGGAAAGCTTCCCATTCCCAGCTCAATCTGGCAGGCCGCTGTGATTTCCCGGGGTGCAGACCTGGTACCGACCAGGGGAACGGCCGGGACACTCACGGCGATGCTACTTGTAAGCATCGTAAATTTCGCAGTGGTACTGATCCTGTCTGCATTTTATTTGATCTAAACGGTCGCGGACCATGCACCATCAGAGACGGGTTCCAAAAATGGGCGTAACGATTACCCGATGATTTTGCTTACGTTTTAATTTCTCTGCGGGATCGGCGGTTCGTATCTCTTCAAGACCTGAATGGTCAGGAAAAGTTCTCCAGCACAGCCAAGAAGGTATGACGATCACCCTGGCCCTCGGTCAAGCGCACCCGACCTTCTATATCGGCGAGGTGGTGGTCCATTAACTGCTGTGCTTTTGCCAGATCTTGGGCCTTCAGCGCCGTAACGATCTGGCGGTGGTGGTCAGCGCCGCAATCGTCCTGTTTTTCTTCCTCATAAAGGGCCATGACCAGAGACAGGCGAGCGACGATCTTCGAGAGCATTTCGGTCATAACCGCGTTGCCGCCGAGTTCGGCCAGAACGATGTGGAACTTGCCGGAGAGCACCGTCTTCGACTTCTCATCGCCGTGATGGTGGATATGCTCTTCCTCGTCGGTCAGTTTTTCGAGCGCGTCCAGTTGTTCAGTGGTGGCACGGGCCATGGCGAGCTCGAGGATCGCGTGTTCGATCTTGCGCCGTGACTCAAACAGGGCCTTGGCTTCTTCGATGCCTGGTTCGGCGACGAAGGTGCCGCGGTTTCGCTTGCGCTCCAGCAAATGATCACTCTCCAAGACGCCGAGGGCGCCGCGAACGACGGTGCGGCTTACGCCAAAGTGGTCGGCGATCGCATCTTCGAGGATTTTCGTCCCCGGCTTTAGAGCGCCTTCGCCTATGGCATTGGCGAGCGTTGTGCGAATCCGCTCGGAGACGTCGTCATTGGCGCTTTCAGCCGCATCAGCCGAGGCGTTGGCCTTCGGCGCTGCCTTCGTCGTTTGACGGCGCGTCCTTTTCATGTGGTACTCCAGATGCATGGCGGCCCAAGCCGCTCGATCTAATTATGTTCATAGAAATATTGTTGCGTATATCGCCGTCTGCCAGAAATCCACCCGGTAAAGACGTTATCAGATGTCTATGGCGGCTAGTACCGCCACAGAGTGGGTGAGTGCCGGTTTATGCAGCGTGGCGCTTGGCAGTCGACGGGGAAAGCGCGATGCCCTTCTCCGCGCATAGCCTCTCGATGTAACGAGCCGAGTTCTTGATGAAGGTCACTGTCTCACCATAGCCGTAGGATTGGCGCTCGTAGGTCGGATAGCCGTACTGGCTCGCCTCATACGCTTCCCAATCCGGGATCTCGCCGGATTTCACGCGCGCTTCGAAGGTGTCCACCGTAGCCATGTAGACCTCCAGTTCTTCGGCGTTCAGGTCCGGATGCGCGGCGCGCCAGATCGGGTCATCGATCTGGATGCATTGGCGCGGATTCGCCTTGCGCGGCTTGTCTTCGACAGAGGCTGCGACTTCCAGCGAAAGGTTTAGATCCGGATTTGCCTTGGCAAGGATGGGAAGGATCGTGGGAAAATCCACGATACCCTTGCCGACCGGGCGGGTCTGGAAATCGAGACCTCCGAATGCTCGGCCGACATAGGCGTCTTTGATATGCGTCTGGCGGACGTAAGGCGCGACGCGCTTTGCCGCAAACACCGGATGTTCCCCACGCTGCAGGCCGTTGGCCGTGTCGAACACGACGCCGATACAGTCATCGCCAACTTTCTCGATCAGCCGGAGGATTTCAAAAGAGGTGATTTCATCATGGGTTTCCATGTTGAGGTGGACGCCATTGGCGCGCGCGACGGGAGCAAGCTTCAACAAGATCTTCTCGATGGCCAGCAACTGCTCGTCCCAGGTGATATCGGTGCGAAAGCGGTCATTTGCCAACCTGCCACGGTATTCCGATTTGAAATTGCCCGGTGAGATCCACAGTTCGAGGCATCCGATCGCGGCGCTCGCCTCGATCATCCGGGTGAAGCCCAGAATGATGTCGCCGTCGCCGATCGCCCGGAATTCCGGAGCCTCGGCGCTGCAATAGGGATTGATCTTGCCGACACCGCTTTCGAGGTAAAGCCCAAGCTCGTCGGCTTTCGCCCGGATTTCGCGAAGCGCACCCTTGTCGAGCGTCGGGCTCATGTCGAGAACGGTCGGGAAGAACAGGCCACCAAGACCAAGCTCCTTGACATGGTCGAGGCTTGCCAGCGGCCCGCGCTTCAGGAACTCGGGAAGTTTTTGGCTATCGATACCCAGTCTCATGATGATCTCCTTAGTGTTTCCTGACGGGATGCGCTGCGATGGCGATCCCTGCTTGATTTAATTTTCTTGAAGCTGCGGCCGGCGCTTAGGCCTGCGGATGGTCACTTCTCATTGCTGTTCGAGCGGCCTTTCGGTGCCAGTTTCCGTTCCAGATAATGCTGGCCCACCGAGGCGATTGTGGTGATGCCGAGGTACCAGAGTGATGCGACGCAGAGGAGTTCAATGACCAAGAAGTTGCGGGCATAGATGGCCTGTGCCTGTGTCAGCAGATCCTGCATGCCGATAACCGACACGATGGCACTCGCCTTCAGCATGCCGATCGCCTGGTTGCCGGTCGGCGGGACGATGAGACGGATTGCCTGCGGGAGGACGACAGTCCGCAAGGTCTGGAGTGGTCTGAGGCCCAAAGAGGATGCGGCTTCGCGCTGTCCCCGATCCACGGCTGTCAGACCGCTACGGATGATCTCGCTCATATTAGCCGCCTCGTGCAGGCCGAGCGCCAGAAAGCCTGCAAGGGCGGGTGTCACAATGTCGTTGACCGAGACGGACCAAGAACCGAAGCCGATCTCAGGAATGAAGAGCGCGATGTTGAACCAGAAGAAGATTTGGACGATCAGCGGTACGCCGCGAAACCACCAGACGAAGGCGACGGCGATCGCCTTCAGGACAACGTTCTGGCTGGTCGCCATGATGGCGACGAGGCAACCGATAACGATGCCGGCGGCCATGGCGCCGGCCGTTAGTTCGAGCGTGAGGACGACGCCGTCGAGAATGACGGGGTCGATCATGTAGCGCGGGATTTCACTCCATTGAACGCTTTGATTCCGCCCAATGACCAGAAGCATGAGAGCCAGCGCGATGATCGCGACGGCACCAGTCACGAGCTGCCCGAACCGAACTGTCTTGCCGATCGGAGGAGCCATTGGCATGCTGAGAGACTGTTGGGCGAAAGACATGGCTCAGTCCACCGGCATCGAGGCAGCGTCGTTGAACTTGACGGTCTTCACGGCGAGCGGGCCGAGGCTCCATTTTTCCATGATCGCCTGATAGGCGCCGCTATCGACCATATGTTGGAGTGAGGCGACAACAGTGTCGCGCAGTTCCGGATTGTCCTTGGAGACCAGCATTCCAAGGTAACCGACGGCAAGGCGGACATCCGGCAGCGCCTGCAGGCCGACACCCTTGCCGGTTTGCTTTTCGGTCGTGTAGACGCTGGTTGCGTAGCCGTTGACGGTTGCATCGGCGCGGCCCGTGCGCACCGCCTGCAGGACGTCCGGCATTTTCGGGATGGACATGATCTCGATCGGCGCCGTTTTGCACTTTGCCGATGCTGCGACAACGAGCCTGTTTTGGAAGGTTCCGACCGGCACGGCGACCTTCTTGCCGCAGAGGTCCTCCATGCTCTTGATGCCGAGGGGATTGCCCTTGATCGTCATGATGGTCGTCGCATCATACATGTAGTCGATCACATCGACCTGCTTTTCCAGCTCCACGTCGTCATTGATGCCGGATAGCGTCATGTCGAAACGCTTGGACAGCACGGCCGGAACGATTGCCGCGCCCGCGCCGACATTGGTCATCTGCATATCGACGCCGAGAATGACGCCCAGCGCCGCGGCAAGGTCCGCATCGATGCCGACGAGCTTGCCGGCTTCGTCCTGAAAACTGATCGGCGGCGTCAGGTCCGTCGCAACCTTGATGACCTTCTTGTCCTTGATGGCGGCAGGCAGGCTGTCGGCCAGTTTCTGATTGAAGGCGATGCCCGGAAGCTGGGCCACGTCCGCATCCGGCACCATCTTCACGGGCGCGCCTTCCGCGGCCTGTGCAGTCGATGCGAAGAGCGCGAACGCGATGCCGGCAAGACCGGCTGTGAGAGTTTTCTTGAAGCTATGCATGCGGACCCCTTTTCACATTTCTACGTCGTGAATTTTCAGGATAGTTCGATGCAATCACCATGCCACCTTGGATATAGCATCTGTATGCTGTTGTTTTTCATGTGATATTTTTTCATCTAAAATATTTAAGGGAATTCGAACCAATTTTCGCATATCCGTGCGAACATACTTTGATGAAAAAAATGACCTTTAAGCTACCGCAGGGCCGACCGGACTCGGTTGGCGCTAGCTAATTTACTGATTTTACTCTTCATCCTTTGCATACCCGAGATCGATGGCACATCCGCGCAAGTGGCGCAAAGCGGTGAAACGGCCCGATTTCTATGCTGACAAGCCGAAATCGGTGCACATCAAATCATCGTTCAGCCGCCAATGATGCACAATTTATAGATTGTTACGTTATGTCGGCGATCCGTAATAATGGATATACGAAAATAGATAAACCAAAAATTTAATATGTTAATCAATTGGTTGATCCATGTTCGACCGCGCTCATTGTAGAGTTGGCACGTTGCTTGCAAATCCTTTGCCATGACCCAGAGCGAACTCAAATTTGCCGATCGATCACATCTCCGCCTGATGCCGGCGAGCGCGATGCTCTCGTTAGGTCAGGCGCAACCCGAGGGGATATTCATGCCGCAGGCTTCGAATGCAGCAGAAGGCAGAGAGCTAAGCGTTCGTGGCCTGACCCATAGTTATGGCGGGCAGAATGCGATCAGCGACATTTCTTTCGAGATAAAGGCGGGCGAGATCGTTGCGCTTCTGGGGCCGAGCGGGTGCGGCAAGTCGACGGTGCTGCGCGCCATTGCGGGCCTAATCCAGCCAAAAAGCGGGTTGATCCAGCTTGGCGGCCAGGATCTTGCCAATGTCTCGGCCCGTGCGCGTGGTATCGGCATGGTGTTCCAGAACTACGCGCTGTTCCCACACCTGACGGTGGCCGAGAACATCGCCTATCCGCTCGCCTGCCAAAAGGTGGCGCGCACCGAGCGTCGTGAGCGGGTGGAAGAAATGCTCTCGCTTGTGCAGTTGAAGGGTTTTGGCAACCGGCTGCCGCGCGAGCTTTCCGGCGGCCAGCAGCAGCGCGTGGCGGTGGCCCGCGCGATCGCAGGCCGCCCTTCGCTTCTGCTTCTCGACGAGCCCTTCGGTGCCTTGGACCGGGCGCTGCGTTTCGACCTGCAGGTCGAACTGCTTCATCTGCAGAAGACGCTCGGCATTACCACGCTGATCGTTACCCATGACCAGGAAGAGGCGCAGAGCCTCGCCGGCCGTCTCGTGCTGATGAACAAAGGCAATGTCGAACAGATCGACACGCCGATGGCCGTATATGACCGGCCGAAAACGTTGTTCGTCAATACGTTCATCGGACAGGCCAATGTGCTGCATGGGAAAGTGGACCGCCTGGAGGCTGAGGCAACCACGATCGCGCTTACCAATGGCAAGGCTCTCGTTCTGCCGCGCCGCCTGAATTTTACCACGGGCTCCACGGTCACGATTACCTTCCGTCCGGAGGACGTTCGCCTGTCTGCGACGCCGAGCGCATCGGCGCTGCCGGCGAGGCTGACCGTGTCAGTGCCGCTTGGACCCACCCTTGTCCATGATCTCCTTCTCGAAGACGGGACCAACCTTCGTGCCTCGGAGGTCCGCGGACCTTCGACCTTCATTCCCGAGCCGGGAGCACATCTCTTTGCCGAGATCGACACCATGAGGTGTCACGCCTTTCCGAGCGAACCGGAAGCATTCCGTGAATAACAACAACAGAGGTGAACAGATGCAAGACTTCAACATCACACGACGTCATTTCGGACTGCTTGCCGCCGGTGCGGCTGCAGCCGCGACCGTTCCTTTTGCTGCCCGCGCGGCCGGTGGCACTGCTGTTGCCGCGACCTTTCCGGGTAATTGGGAAGACGGTTATCGCAGCGTGCTGACGCCGCTCGTCAAGGCGGCCGGTTTCGATCTGACAGTTGCCCCGGCCATGGCGCAGGATCAGCTTGCCAAGGTCATGGCAAGCCCCGGCAACCCGCCTTACGACACGCTGCTGATGTCGCCCGGCCAGATGGCCGTCGCCGTCGAGAACGACCTTATCCAGAAGATCGACCCGTCGAAGCTGAAGAACTGGGGCATGCTCGATCCGGCATTCCAGGGCGAGTACGGCCCGACCGTGACGGTCGAAGTCAACGGCATTGCCTATAACCCCGATCTCGTTCCGGCACCCAAAGGTTATAGCGATCTCTTCGAAAACCCGGCCTACAAAGGCCTCGTTTCGTGGACCGGCTTTGCCTCCAATACCGGCGTGATGGCCTATACCGAGATCGCCAAGATTTTTGGCTCCGGCCCGACCGACATGGATGCCGTCTTCAAGCTGTTCAAAGACCATCCGGAACACATCAAGGGTGTCGTTGCCAGCACCAACCACCAGATGACACTGTTCCAGCAGGGCGAGATCGCCGTCTTCATGTGCTCGACGGGCAATGTCGCCAAGCTCAAGGCTCTTGGGCTCAAGGCGGAGTTCGTTCAGCCTGAAACCGGCTCGCCGGCAGCGCCCGTCAATATCCATCTGACCAAGGGCGCCAAGAATGTCGATGCAGCCTATGCCTATATGGATGCCGCGATCTCCAAGGCCGCGCAGGACCAGTTGAAGATGCCGCCACGCGAAATGTTCCCGACCAACAAGGACGTAGAACTGACGCCAGGCATCGAAGCCTATGTAAAGCGCGAACAGCTGGCCTCGCTCGTCTATCCGGACTGGGCCGCGATCAACAAGAACCGTGCGGAATGGATCCGCCAGTTCGACGCCCTCGTCGCCGGTTGAGGTAGCGCCATGAAAGCGAGCGGCTTCCCATACGTTATCCCGATGCTTCTGCTGTCGGTGGCGTTCTTTGCGACGCCGCTCGCCGTTCTCGTCGGGTTCAGCTTTATCGGCCCCGACGGCCTGTCACTGCACAACTATGCGCGCTTTCTCGGCGATGCGTTCAACTACCGTGTCCTGATTAACACCGCCAAGCTTGGCCTGCAGACCATCGTCAGCACGACCCTGCTCGGCGTGCCGATCGCGCTTCTCTACTGGCATAGCGGCAAGACCGCCCGCCAGATCATCATTTTCCTGACGCTGATCCCGATGCTGACCAGCAATGTGGTGCGCACCTTTGCCTGGATCGTCATCCTCGGGCGGCAGGGACCGATCAGCGAGACATTCGTGGCGCTTGGACTTGCCGAGCGTCCGTTCTCGCTGATGTCCACCGAACTTGCCCTCGTCATGGCCATGTGTCAGATCGACCTGCCGCTGATCATCCTGCCGCTGGTCGCCATCTTGTCGCGCATCCCGGTCACCTATACCGAGGCCGCGCAGGTTTCGGGTGCCGGCCCCTGGCGCATTCTCGTCACGGTTCTGTTGCCGATGATGCTGCCCGGCCTTTTGGCGGGATGGATCCTTGTCTTCGCCAGCACCAGCGCGTCCTTCGTCACCCAGGCCGTCATCGGCGGTGCTCGCAATGTCTATGTACCGCAACTGATCTACCGCGAGGTTGGTACGCTGTTCGACTGGCCGATGGCCTCGGCGATCGCCGTGGTACTCCTGTCGTCGACCGGCATCCTGCTTGTCGCCATGACCATGATTTCTCGTCACCGGAGGCTCGTCGGCCATGCGTAACCAATCCGAAAACCCGCTCCCCGCTTTTCTCTACAAGGCATTCGTCTTCGGCTTCGGCGGCCTGAGCCTGATCTATTTGGTGGCCCCGATCGTCATTGCTATCACCATGTCCTTCACAGCTGGACAGACGCTCAAATATCCGCCCGAGGGCTTTTCGCTCCGCTGGTACGAAGCTCTGCTCGACCCGCTCCGCTCCAGCACGGAACATACCGCGGCCGGCAATTCGCTTAAGATCGCGGGCCTCGCAGTCCTCGGCTCGCTGCTCTTTGCTGTGCCCGCCACGATCGGCATGGCACGGATGCGTCGCCGTTCAGTCAACACGATCGAACCGTTGCTTCTCGCCCCGCTGGTGCTGCCGAGCCTCGTTTATGGTCTCGCAGCTCTGATCGTCGCCAATTTCGTCGGCTTTCAGCCGTCGCTCTGGCTCACCGTCGTTGGCCATGTCGTGGTGTTCGGGCCGCTGATGTATCGTGCCGCCTCTGTCGTTGCGCAGGGCATCAATCCCTCGCTGGCGGAAGCCTCGACGGTGATGGGGGCGACCTGGGTAACGACGCTCAGGCGCGTGATCCTGCCCTTGCTGACCCCCGGCATTCTCGCCGGTGCCTTTCTCGTGTTCATCCAGTCGCTCGACAACGTCTCCGTCTCGCTTTTCCTCGCCGACGCGCAAACGACCGTTCTGCCGCTTCGGATGTTCGCGCTGATCGAGGAATCGCTCGACGTGCGCGTGGCCGCGATGTCGGGAATTCTGATCGGGCTGACGCTGGTGGTGATGCTGGTGGCAAGGCGGGTGCTGGCGCCATCCAAACAGGCCTGATCCCTTATAAAAATACTTCTGGAAGGAATACCCAATTGAACATGAACACGACCAAGGCGGGCGCCTATCGCATCGGATCACTGCTCGCCAATTTTCAGCCGGATTTCGATTTTGCAGCACCCTTGCCTTTGCCGGTCGAGGAATTCGAGGATCGTCTGCGCCGTATCCGCCGTCAGGCGGTGGAGGCGGGGCATGACGCGCTGCTCGTCCATACCGGTGGCGTCGGCTGGTTCCACACGTCGAACCACTACCTGCGTTATATCTGCGACTGGATGCGAGAGGGCGTGCTAATCATCCCGACGGATGTCGACAAACCGATGGTCCTTCTGTCCTTCTTCACCCAGTCCGTGCTTCTGCCACCGGGCGGCGAGCCGGTGCTGGTCGAGGATATCTGGCAGATCGGCCCGATCGGTCGTGAATATGCGGATCGTTCGGGCGACAGCGTCATCAAGACGGCGGAAAAATGCGCCGAACTGCTGGCCGGAATGGGGCTTTCCAAGGCGCAGATCGGGCGTATCGGCGACCGGACCTCACTGACCTTCTGGGCAGGGCTAGATGAGTTGATGCCGAAGGTGAAATTCGTTGCCGACAATGCCATTCTCGACCGGATGCAGAAGGTGCGCTCGCCGCGCGAGATCGAGATGTTCCGCGCTGCCGCCCAGCTCATCAGCATCGCCACACAGGCGGCCTATCATGTGGCAAAACCGGGCGTGACTGACCACGAGATCTATGCTGCCTTCACCCAGGCGCAACTCTCCTTCGGCGGCGAGACCGGTGACGGTTACCAGATCGGTATCAACGAATTCGGCACCCATTGCGGCAAGCCATACGGCCATGTCGTGCGACCGGGAGACCTGATCAATCTCTATGTGTCCAACATCACCTATCGCGGCTATACCGCACAAACCGCCCGCATGATTGCCGTCGGCGAGATCACCAAGCGGCAGGAAGAGGTGCTGGCTGCCTGCACCGAGGGCGTCAAGCGCGCCGAAAAGCTGATCCGGCCGGGTGCGTTGATGCGAGACGTCAACAATGCCGCTTTCGAGCCGATGATCGAGCGCGGCATGCTGTCTTCGCCTGAGGCGCGCACCATGCCCTATAACTGGGCTCCGATGGACGATGGCAGCGCTCGCCTGATCCCGCGTCAGTATGTGAAGAACATCGACTGGGAAGCCCAGGGCCGCACCTTGATGCATGTCTATCCGGCGACCCATGGGCCGCATAACCCCAATCTCGGTCATTCCGTCGGCATGGCCGGCGGGCAAAACAGCTTCAACATCTCTTCTCACAATTACGACCGGATGGAGGAAGGCATGGTATTCGTGCTGCATACGCAGTGGCTTGAGCCTCTGTCGGCCGGCTGCAATGTCGGGGACATGTATGTCGTCACCAAAGACGGGTTCGAGAACCTGTCCCGCCACACTCCGCTTGAAACCCATCGCATTGCTGTCGAGGCCTGAAATGATCGAGCACACCCATTTCGATTTCGTCAAACTCAACGAGCGGGAGCGTTACAAGCTTCTCATCGGAACCGTGATCCCGCGCCCAATAGCGCTGGTAACGACAGTGAGTAAGGAAGGCCAACCGAATGCTGGTCCCTTTAGCTTTTTCAATGTCTTGACCCATGATCCGGCGATCGTTGCCATCGGCGTCGAAAACTATTCCGACATGCGCTTCAAGGACACCGCTCGCAACATCCGCGAGACCGGCGAGTTCACCGTCCACATCTGCGACAATGCGCTGGTCGACCAGATGGAAGTCTGCGCCATCAAATTCGGACCCGAGGTGGACGAGATGGAAGAAGCAGAGCTTGCAACCGTGCCAGGCCAGATGGTCAGAAGCCCACGTATTCTCGCAGCACCTGCTGCTCTGGAATGCCGTCGCCACACAACGCTTCAGGTCGGTCCGGCACGCGAGATCATTCTTGGTGAAGTCGTCGGCGTGTTCGTTCGCAGTGATGCCGTCAACGCGTCGAACCTGCATATCGACCAGCAACTCATGGATGCCGTCGGTCGTATGGGCGGACATACCTATACCCGCACCCGCGATCAGTTCGACATAAAGACGTTGACGCCACAGGAATGGGAAAACCGTGAGGGCGGTTCAAAGGCAGCTGCCGAATGACAAATGGCAGGTATTTCTCGCAGGTCGGCGGCTTGCCGCCACAGACGCAGACGCTTTCCAGCAAGGCCGTCTTCACCACCGCCTATGCTGTCATCCCGAAGACCGTGATGAGCGACATCGTCACCAGCGTCCTGCCCCACTGGGAAAAGACCCGCGCCTGGATTATCTCGCGCCCCTTGAGCGGCTTCGCCGAGACGTTCGCGCAATACATCATGGAAGTGGCGCCGGGCGGCGGCAGTGTGAAGCCGGAACTGGATGCCCGTGCACAGGCCGCGATCTTCGTCGTCGACGGCGAGGGAGTGATCACCTATGACGGCGAGGAGCGGACGCTGCGCACCGGCTCTTTCGCTTATATCCCGGCTGGCGGTCAATGGATGCTGAAAAATGACAGTGCTGCGCCGCTTCGTTTCCACTGGGTACGCAAAGTGTTCAAGATCGTCGAAGGTCTTAAGGCGCCGCCGGCGGTCTTCATCCATGAGGACGAATGCACGCTCGACTGGATGCCAGATACCAACGAGTGCTGGGGCACGACCCGCTTTCTCGATCCGAACGATGTTCGTTATGATTTCCATCTGAATATCGTGACGTTCGAGCCAGGCGCCAGCATTCCGTTCATGGAAACCCATATCATGGAGCACGGGCTCTATGTGCTGGAAGGCAAGGCCGTCTACCGGCTGAACGAGGACTGGGTCGAGGTCGAAGCCGGCGATTACATGTGGCTGCGCGCCTACTGCCCGCAGGCTTGCTATGCCGGCGGCCCGGGCCGTTTCCGCTACCTGCTCTACAAGGACGTCAACCGTCACCCGGATCTGTAAGTTCTTGATAAATAATAGATGTGGTGGCGAAGAGTGAGCGGGGCGTAGGTTCGTATCCGCTGAAGACCATTAGACAAATGTCGCTTATTCGGCGCCATCCACGTCCCGAAACTCGATGCATTGATCTGCTGCCGGGTGTGCGGACTGCCGCCGGTCGCCACGGCGCAGTGTGCAAACAGTCTCCAGACGGGCGGCGCGCTCGACGACCTCGCGCCAGTGCTCCACGCGGGGGATGCGATGCGGATCCTGTCCAGATCGGCGTGGGTCCCGCGCTCGGCGGCATGGCGTGCGGCCTAGTTCCAGGATGAGGCGCGCCTCCAAAAGCTCCTCCGACGTGATGAGTTCTTCGTCGCTCAACGGGCCGATGCCGTTTTCAACTCTGGCCTGAAGCGCGACCTAGTCGCGATGGGCGACCAAGCTGCCGCCGGCCACGCCCCGCTGGGTCTCGATCAGGCCATACGAAGCAAGAATCCTCAATGGCTCGCGGGTGGTGTTGCGGCTGATGCCGAAATTGATGGCCGAAAATTTATAGATAAACGACCACGTTAATACTCGCTGACATCCACGCTGCCTTTTTACCTCCAAAAAATTACCCGTGAGATTATCTTCATATGCAGAAATAATTGGGGTCGGAACAAGAGCAGTCCGAAATCGTAGGCTAAGGCCGAACGAAACCGGAACGATGCTGTAGATCGGATGTGCAGCATCCGATCTCTGTGGACTGCCGTCGACATGCGCCTGTTTTGATTTCTCTGTCTGACCCGACTCGACAACGCTTCACGCAGGTTGGTCGTTAATGGAGTCGGGCGATGGCAAAGCGCAAGCTTCTCAAAAATCAAGATCGACGGAAGCTCTTCGATGTCCCAATCGACGAGGACAGCTTCATCCGCCACTATTCGTTGTCATTGGCGGATCGCCTGGAGATTGAACTGCGGAGACGCAATCACAACCGGCTCGGCTTTGCCATCCAGCTATGTTTGATGCGATACCCGGGTCGAGTGCTTGGAGCAGAAGAAACTCCGCCTCGCGATATGCTGAAGTATGTTGCTGATCAGATCGGCGCCGCTCCGGGCGAATTTTCCCTCTATGCACGTCGTGAAGAAACCCGTCGGGATCATATGGCGCGGCTAATGGCCTACCTGAATACGAGAAGCGCGACTCTGCAAGATCGTCGCGCCGCGCTATTGGCGGCAGTTCAAGCGGCGACCATGTCCGACGACGGTGCTGCGATAGCCAGTTCGACTGTCGCAGCGTTTCGCGAACGCGGAGCTCTTCTGCCGGCGATCGATACGATCGAACGCATCGGCCTTGCCGGCCGTGCCATAGCTCGGCGCCGGGCAGAAAAAACTCTGATTGAGAACATCCCGCTCGATAGGCTTCAATCACTGGATAGGCTGTTAGACGTTGACCCGTCGATCGGCCAGACGCGCTTTCATTGGCTGCGCTCGGCGCCAGAAGCGCCGGCTGCGTCGAACCTCGTCGGGCTGACCGAGCGGATAGCTTTTCTGCGGCGGCTGGAGATCGATCCGGAACTGCAGACGCGCGTATCAACCGGACGGTGGGACCAGATGATTCGGGAGGGCAACGCAACGCCGGCCTGGCTTGCCAACGACTTCAACGCCAGCCGTCGCCACGCTCTGATCGTGGCTCAAGTCATCAAGCTTTGCCAGAAGCTCACGGACGATGCTGTGACGATGTTCATCAAGCTGATGGGCAAGTTGTTCTCGCAAGCCAACAATCGGAAGAAGCAGCGGCAGATGGACTGCAGAGCGAACACCGCCAAAGCGCTGCGCATGTTTCTGGATACGATAACCGCCCTGCAGTCTGCCAACGACCATGGTCGGAATGCATTAGATGTTGTCGACCAAAGGGTCGGCTGGGACCGGTTGCTTCGGATGAAGCCTGAGCTCGAGGCGATGGTCGACGACAGCGAGGCGCCATCGCTGATCGTAGCGGCCGAGCAATATGCGACCGTCCGAAAATATGCTGGTGCGTTCCTTCTGGCCTTCACGTTCCGCTCAGCGCGTCGCCACGATCCGCTTCTGGCGGCAATTGCGCTGCTGAAACGGCTTTATGCCGAGATGCGGCGGACACTCCCGGATCGCGTGCCGCTCACCCACCTCAGCCAAACTGATCGACGGCTTATCTTCGAACAAGGGAAACCCGATCGCCGTCTGTACGAAATCGCGACGCTCGCTGCTTTACGAGACCGGCTTAGATCTGCGGAGATCTGGGTCGATGGCAGCCGATCTTTCCGGCCCATCGATGAGCATCTGATGCCGCGGTCGACATTCATCACGATGAAGGACGAAGATCGTCTCGGTTTGGGGGTCCAGAGCGACGGCGCGCAGTGGCTTGCCGAAGCGCGTCAGATGCTCGACTTCAACCTGACGCGTTTGGCGCACAGAGCACGATCCGGAAAGCTCGAGGGAGTTCGTCTCGAGGCAGGAACCTTGATTCTCACGCCAACCGCCAGCGAAGTCCCCCCGGCCGCCGAGGAAGTGAATGCCGAGGTCAGCGACATGTATCCGTTGGTGGAGGTTCCCGACTTGCTGAGGGAGGTGCATGAATGGACCGGCTTTGGAGATTCATTCACGCATGTTCGCACCGGCGACGTCCCGAAAAATATCTCTGCCATGCTGGCGGGCGTCCTGGCGGATGCCACGAACCTCGGCCCAAAGCGAATGGCGGGCGCATCCAAGGGGATCAGCGCTCATCAGATTGGTTGGATGCGCACATTCCATGCTCGATCGGAGACTTACCGCGCGGCGCAAGCGTGCATCGCCGATGCCCACACCCAGCATCCGCATTCCCGCCTTTGGGGCAATGGCACAACGTCATCGTCCGATGGACAATTCTTCCGTGCGAGCGATCGTGCTGCAAAGCGCGGTGACATCAACTTGCATTACGGCAGCGTGCCAGGATCGAAATTCTATAGCCATCTGTCAGATCAGTACGGCTACTTCAGTATTTTGCCCATCAGTCCAACCGAGAGCGAGGCGGCCTATGTGCTCGATGGGCTCTTCGATCAGGACACGGTCCTCGACATCCAGGAACACTTTACCGACACAGGCGGAGCCAGCGATCATATCTTCGGGCTGTTCGCCCTGATCGGAAAGCGGTTCTCACCGCGACTACGCAATCTCAAAGACCGGAAGTTCCATGCGTTTGAAAAGAGCGGCGCATATCCGGCGCTGTCGAACCATATCGGGGCGCCGATCAATGCCAATCTGATCCTCGATCATTGGGACGACCTGCTCCATCTCGCGGCGTCGATCACGACAAGGTCCGTGGTGCCGTCTACTATCCTCAAGAAACTGTCCGCGTCTCCAAGGCAGAGCCATCTCGCGAGGGCGCTCCGCGAACTCGGCCGTATCGAAAGGTCGCTCTTCATGATCGAATGGTACTCAAGTCCAGCACTACGGCGGAGATGCCAAGCCGGTCTAAACAAGGGCGAGGCCGCCCATAAGCTGAAACGCGCTGTGTTCTTCCACGAGCGTGGCGAAATCCGCGACCGGTCGTTCGAGAGCCAGGCGTTCCGCGCCTCTGGTCTTAACCTCGTCGTCAGTGCGATCGTCCACTGGAATACAGTCTACCTCGACCGTGCAATCACACAGCTGAAGCGAGCGGGTCGAGATATTCCTGATACTCTGTCGAAGCACATCTCGCCGCTCAGCTGGGAACATATCAACCTTACCGGCATCTACACCTGGGATGCTGAACATCAAATGCCGAACGGATATCGATCGCTGCGTCTGCCAGCCGGGCTACGGAGGGTCGCATAAGTTCTCATTCCGTTCGCCCTTAGCGTACGATTTCGCACTCCTCTTGTTCTGGCCCCAAGTCAGTTCTTCTTTACCCGGGGGTACACCTTGCGTGGCGCTAGCGCGCTTTCGAACCAAAATTTCCCACTTCAGTTCTGCTTCTTTATGCAGGCTGGTCATCATTACTAATCTTTCAACATGAAGGTGCTCGCACCGCCAGTCTCGATTTTTGCAAGCCAGAGAATATCAATCACTTGCAAATGTGTAAATACACATGTAGACGACTAGCCGCGACTTCGGTCCGGCCTACCGTCTGCACTTCGGGTCGCTCGGAGGTTTTTAGATGCAGCAGGTCGAACCAGTTCATAGGCGTCCAGTCCGCCTATGTGACCTGCCGTCGGGAGATTGTACTTTCCTTACTCCCGGCGGCAGAGGCCGCTATAACGCGTAGCAATAGAAAGGCGATGGTAGTGGAAAAAGGAAGGCACCCGTTTCTAAACGATCTCTCGCCCGACGCCGAGTTGACGGGAACTGTGCTCAAGCAACCTATTAAAGGCCGCGAAAACATCGCTCTCATCGTCAACGCCGTTGGCAGCTTTTACGAGGAACAGTGCACCATCTACATAGAGCAAACTGCCCGCAGGACCTTTCTAGAGTACGAGGCCGACCTCCACAGTGGAACCATCCTCAGGGCCATTGTTGTGATCGAAAGGGACGATGAAGGCCTTGTCTCTCACGTCAGCGTGCGGGTTGAACCCCTTGGAGCCGCGTTGGCGATCGCCGAGAATCTAGGGCCGATCGTTCACTCGCTCGCAAATTGATCTAGCCGAGCGACACGAATAGGGATTAATTGGGCAGTAGGCCGACGTCAATAAATGCTTCGATCGAGGCATCAAAAGTGTTGAGGTCGGTTTGCCCGCGGGCAATTAACTGGGCACCTTCCACCGCTGAAAATATTGCGAAGGCTCTCTTTTCCCGGTCTTTTGTCGAGCCATCGAATCCGCTGGCTGTAAGAAGCCTCTCCAGCCAACCGATGTTAACAGTCGTAAACCGTTTGACTTCTATGCGAACGATTTCGGGAAGCTCATCATATTCGGCGATCATGATCCCGCACAAGCACATTCTATTGTCCCGCTCGAGGGCGGCCCGGAATGCGTTCGTGTACGACCGGACTGTTGCTTTGATCGAAGAGCGGTCTAGTGGCAGAGAATCTAGGAACTCCTGTGCTTCGTCCGCATACTGCCGTGCAAGTGACGCGCCCAGGTCACCCTTGGTCGGGAAGTGATAGTGGACGCTCGCGCTCTTCACCCCGATTGTTTTAGCGATTTCACGAAAACTGATCGCGCTGTATCCGTGTGTCTGCACGACAGCTTTTGCGGCTTCCATAATGTTGGAACGGGTATCTGCACTCATCTCAAAAATCCCTATTGATCGATAGATAGGTGATTTGACCACCGCACTCAAGAGTTGGAAAAATATCTATCGATAGATAGGCAATTGACATAGGTGCATATGCACGCTAATTGCCTATCTACCGATAGATAAAAGGAGTGATCGGTTATGAAAATCTATGATCGTTCGGGCTTCCCGAACCCTGCCCGCATTCGCATCGTCCTTGCCGAGAAGGGGCTGGACGCTGAAGTCGAATTCATTCCCGTTGATTTGATCGCAGCGGAACACAAGCAGGAAGCTTTTCTTGCACTAAATCCATCGGGTGTGGTCCCAGTGCTTGAGCTCGACGATGGCACCTTCATTTCTGAAGCAACTGCAATCACCGAATATCTCGACAACCTTGATGGCAAACCACGCCTGACCGGGAACACGCCCAAGGAAAAGGCTCTGATCCATATGATGCAGCGCCGCGCGGAGGCCTACGTTCTGGATCCCGTGGGCATCTTCTTCCACCACGGCACTCCGGGCCTGGGTCGCGATTTGCAGGCATTCAAGAGCCCGGAATGGGCGGGCCGCAAAGAATGGGCCGACCGAAATCGTCTGGCGGTCGAGAAAGGGTTTCGCTATTTCGATGCGGTGCTCTCCAAGACGGATTTTGTCGCTGGCGATACGTTCTCGATGGCGGACATTACCCTTTTTGCAGGGCTTGCCTTCGGCGACGCGGCAGGCGTGCATGTCGGCAGCGAACTTGTAAATCTGAACAGTTGGCGCGGCCGCGTGGCGGATCTGCCGAGTGTCAAGAACCGGTCCGGGCAAGCTTTCCTCGCAGAGGACGCCACTCGCCTTGGCTTCTGAGGTTTGGTTGCCGAAGCAACTGCCCACGTCCTAAACGTAGAGATTTGATCATGACTCAACACGACAATATGGCTGCCTCGCGCCGCAACCTTCTGAAAGGTGCAGCTTCGATGGCGGTGGGTGCAGGGGTGATCGCAACCGCCGCATCGGCGAACGCGTCCTCCAAAAGCAATAGCAAAATCAAGGTGAAGGCAAAGACCTCGTCCACCATCACCACAGACGATGGTACTCAGATCTATTACAAGGATTGGGGAACTGGCCCTGCCGTGGTTTTTTGCCATGGGTATCCGCTCTCGTCTGATGCATGGGAAAATCAGATGTTTTTCCTGGTCCAGCACGGCTTCCGTGTCATCGCTCACGATCGTCGTGGGTTCGGACGTTCAAGCCAGCCTGCCGAGGGGTACGATTACGATACTTTCGCAGACGATCTGGCAGCACTCCTTGACGCTCTGGATGTCCGCGATGCCGTACTGGTCGGTCACTCGATGGGCGGGGGAGAGGTTGCCCGATATCTCGCGCGCCATGGCGAAGATCGGGTGAAAAAGGTGGCGCTGGTCGCAGCAGTCACCCCTTTTCTGCTTAAGACTGCAGACAATCCGAATGGTGTCCCCAAGGAGTTCTTTGACACCTTCCGCTCGGCTGTCGTGTCGGACCGTTCACAGTGGAACCGTGACGTGTCGATGCCCTACTACAATTTCAACAGGCCAAAAGCCAAGGTCTCCGAGGGAGTCCGTGAGGAATACTGGCGACAGGGTCAGGCAACCGGCATGATGGCCGCCTACCACGCTCTCGGCGCTTTTTCCGAGACTGACTTTCGGACAGATCTCAAGAAAATCTCCGTTCCGACGCTTGTTGTTCATGGAAGCGACGACCAGATCGTCCCGATCGAGATCTCTGGCAAAATTGTCATGAACTACCTCAAGAACGCAACCCTCAAGGTCTATGATGGAGGTTCGCATGGCCTCATCGTGACCGAGAAGGAAAAGCTAAACGGCGATCTTCTTGAATTCGCTCGCGCGTAATGGCTAGAAATAGGCCCCGGCAAAAGCCGGGGCCTATTTTTTCACGATGGCTACTCGAATAAGATCAGTAACTACTCTCAGAGCTTGAGAGAGCAACGGCAATTTTCCCGTAACCTCCGGATGCCTCTCGTAGTGACTGAAGCCCACTATTAATGCCGTCTACGGATGCGTTCACGGCTTTAGCGATCAATGGACGAACGACACCTTCGCTATGCCACCGCATTGATGCCTCCATCCCCGTGCTTAGGAAAAACTGAGCATCGCCATCGATGAGTTTGCCTTCGCCGAAAAAGCTCAGAACATTCGCATTGATGTTCATCGCTCCCTTCGATGCAAGAATTTGGTCGACCCGACTCTCTGTGACGGACGTACGCGTCGTTCGGCCTGGACCAACGCCGAGGACAACCCATCGTCCGCCAGGCCGCACAAGATGGGCCGTCTGTTCGAAGCTCTTCTCAGAATAGGTAGCATCAAATACAATATCGAAACCCTCTCCCTTTGTCAGGGCCACCAATTGGTCTGATGCATCGGGCGACTTGTAGTCGATGACCGCGTAAGCGCCGCAATCACTTGCGATTTGTCGATTATGGTCGGTGCTTGCACTACTGACGACGAGGCCTGCACCCAACGTCCGCGCTGCCATTTGCACAGCAAGGTGGCCAACACCACCGGCGCCGCCAGGAATGTAGATTGTCTCGCCACCCTCCACGTGTGGCTTGAGACCAAGGTAGGCAGCAAGGAAACAGATAGGCAGGACTCCAGCGTCCTGAAAAGATACTGCCTCCGGCTTCTTGGCAGCAAGGTAGCTTCTAACGACGGCATATCCGCCCTGGCCACCTGTCGCCCAACCGCCATGGCCGTCGCAGTCCGCCATTCCAACGACGCTGTCTCCAATTGCGAAATCCGTCACATTCCGCCCCTTGGCGATCACGACCCCGGCGACGTCGAAACCGAGGGCGACGGGCGGCTTATTGCCGAAGAAGTTCAGGTCAGCAAGTTTGAATTCCAAAGGATTCAAAGACGAGGACAATACTCTTACGAGAAGCTCATTGTCCTTCGGTTGTGGCACCGGGCGTGCAAAGGATGTTAATGGAAAACCGTTGCCATCGGAGATATATCCGATCGCATCATAGGTATCGGGTACGTCGATCATTTAAACCTCGAAGTTTTATGGTAGCTTTACTCTGTCCGGCGAAGTAGTAGGCTGCCTCGCCGGACAGCTCTGTCACCGCAAGTTTCGGATGCTGTCGATAGGACACTTGCAAAGATTTGAGACGTCATCGGGGTCTCGCCACTGCGCACATCCGTTGGCTTGGCCTAATGCGATGGATGAGACGCGAGGCGTCTCGATAGACACACCTCTATTCTCTATTGCTGCCGCAGCTCCCGCCACGATGATGCCTCCAAATGTGACCCCGACGATAAATGCATCGAGGACGGAAAGTTGAAGATCACGAATCCTTTCGAGGTACGGAGCATCCAACTCACCGCGGCCACGCAGCCCTGCCCGCTCGACACCAAAATCATGCTCTGGTGCGTTTGAGTAATCCTTTCCGTGACGGTGGACGGATGACTTTCTTGTTGGAGCGGCCGATCCAAGAAGTCGTGAAAGGCGCGGTATCACTACGTCTTTTCCTCTAAAGCAACTTGAGCGGTTCGGGGATTACACAGGTCAGTGAGACTGCCTGACGTCATTTGTCAGCGCTTGACGACTTCAAATCTAGGGAGAGTAACTGAGCTTTGTTCCGCCCCAGCATTGGCCGCGCCACGATCGGCTGGCGGCCGGATCTTGAACCATAGAGCATATAGTGCTGGCAGCCCGAGCAGCGTCAGAACTGTTCCGCCAAACGTGCCGCCGATTAGTGTAAAGGCGAGTGACGACCAAAAAACCGAGAAGGTCAGGGGGATGAATGCCAGAACTGCGGCGAGCGCTGTGAGGATAACGGGTCGGGCGCGTTGCACGGTCGCCTCGACAACAGCATCAAACGGCGACAGGCCCTCATGCTCGTTGGTGTGGATCTGGCCAATGAGAATCAGAGTGTTGCGCATGATGATCCCTGCCAAGCCAAAGAAGCCCAGTATCGCATTGAAGCCGAAGGGTTGGTCGGAAATCAGCAGCGTTGGAACCATGCCGACCAACGCGAGCGGTGCGGTCAGGATTACCATGAACATGTGAGAGAACGAACGCACCTGTATGATAATCACAGTCAGCATTAACGTCAGCATGATCGGAAAAACCGGAATAAGTGCCGCATTTGCCTTACCGGCCTCTTCGATTGAGCCTCCGGTTGCAATCTGATATCCGGCAGGAAGCTGCTCAGTTATCCCCTTTAGATTTTTGAGGATCTCCTCGGAAACATCGGGTGGCTGCTGATCTTCTGCAACGTCGCCTTGGACAGTCATCGTGGGCATCCGATCACGACGACGCATGATGGGTTCTTCCATCTGGACCTCCATACGTCCGATCTGTTGCAATGGAATCTTTTGACCCGAGCTTCCAACCAGCACGAAGTTTCCAATTTTGGACGGATCAAGCCGCTCGTTCCCAGAGCTACGGGCGACGACATCAACCGTCCGAATATCCTCACGAACCTGAGTTATTGTGGCGCCCGTGAGATAAAACTGAAGTTGTTCCGACACATCGTGCGAGCTCAGGCCAATCGCCCTGAGCCTGTTTTGATCCAAGACAAAATGGACTGCAGGAACCTGTTGGCCCCAGTCGAGGTTGACTTGGCGCATGTGGGGGTTGGCGTCCATGACGGACTTCACTTGGCCAGCGATATCGCGGACCTTGGACAGGTCTGGCCCAGATATTCTGAATGCGACGGGAAACTGAGTATAGGGGCCGAACGTAATCTGATTAGCCCGGATCTTTGCTTCGGGTGCCAGTCCTTCAGCTGCGGCCTGACGAACCTTTCGCTTCAATATCTCTCGGGTTTCGGGGTTTTTCGTAAGAACGACAATCTTGGCGAAGGACGGATCGGGCAGTTCGGGAGATATCGCAAGGTAGAACCGGGGTGCGCCTTGCCCAATATAGCTGGTGACGATCAACGCCTCGGATTGGTCCTTCAGCCAGCTCTCAATCCGTTCAACGACCATTGTCGTTTTACCGATAGTAGTGCCGTATGGCATCTGGACTTCGACGAACACCTCGGGACGGTCAGAGACCGGGAAGAACTGCTGCTTCAAAAAGCCCATGCCGACAACCGCGATGGCGAATACACCGATCACGGACGAAACAACGATGAGCTTGAAACGGACGGCTTGGCTTATCAGCCTCCTTAGCCGGTTGTAGTTTGGCGTCCCGTAGATCGCCGCATGGCCACCGACAATCGGTTTGATTTCCGGGAGCAGTTTGACCCCCAAATAGGGTGTGAAGGCGCCTGCGACCAACCAAGAGGTGAGTAGGGCGAAAAATACGATCCAGAAGATGTTTCCGGCATACTCTCCGGCACTCGACTGCGCAAAGCCGACGGGCATAAGCCCGATCGCTGTTACGAGCGCGCCCGCGAGGCGAGGGGAGGCGGTGTGAATCCAGGCTTCTCCAGATGCTCTGATCCGGTCAAAACCCTCTTCCATCTTCACGACCATCGTCTCGATAACGATGATAGCGTCATCGACAAGGAGACCAAGAGCAAGGATTAGAGCGCCCAGCGTGATTCTATCAAAGTCTCGTCCGGTCACCTGCATAATGATGAACACGCCAGCAAGCGTGAGCGGAACTGCGGCTGCGACGACTATGCCCACGCGCCATCCAAGGCTCACAAGACTGACGAAGATCACAACCCCAAGAGCCACGAAAAATTTGAGCATGAATTCGTCGATCGACTCGGCGATGTTTACTGCCTGGTCAGTAATCTTGATCAGCGACATGCCAAGCGGAAGGCTGGCGGAAATCGCTGAAACTTCTTTCTCGAGTGCTTCGCCTAACTCAAGACCATTCCAACGGTCTCGCATGACAACACCAAGCTCTAAGGTTGGTTCACCTTGATGCCGGATGAGAAAGGTCGCCGGGTCCTCGTATCCGCGTTTGACCTCGGCCACGTCTGATAGTTTGAGGATACGCCCTTGAGACACGATCGGAGTGTCACGGATAACGTCTAGATCGTCAAAGCTTCCCTGCACCCTCACCTGAACTTCGGGGCCGTTGGTCTGGATAGAGCCTGCTGGCGTTACGAGGTTTTGATTTGCAAGAGCCTGAAAAATTTGTAACGGGACCACGCCAAGGTTGGAAAGCCGGTCGTGCGAGAACTCGATGAAGATCCTCTCTGGACGCTCTCCAATTATGTTGATTTTCTTCACTCCAGGAACGTGAAGTAACCTTTGCCTGAGTGTCTCGGCCTCTCGTGTCAGAACGCGCGGAGGCTCATTCTTCGCCTTTAGAGCGTACAGGGCGAAGGTCACGTCAGAATACTCGTCGTTGACGAAAGGCCCGGAGACACCTTGCGGCAGCTTGGAGGCCTCGTCCCCCATTTTTTTTCGAGCCTGATAAAACTGTTCAGCTACTTCCGATGGAGGCGTGTTGTCACGCAAGGTCAGGGTAGTGAAGGCCAGACCAGGACGGGTGAACGTCTCGGCGCGATCATACCACTTCAGTTCTTGCAGCCGCTTCTCAATAGGTTCGGCCACTTGGTCCTGCATTTCCTGCGCAGTCGCGCCAGGCCAAGCTGTGATGACCGTCAATACCTTGATTGTGAAACTCGGATCCTCGGCTCGACCGAGCTTAAGGAACGCGAAGCCGCCGGAGGCGGTTATCACAATGATTAGGAAAAGCGTGATTGCACGCTCGCGGACGGCCAGGGAGGAGAGATTGAAGCTCATTGGAGATCTCCCTGCGCAATGCGGACCTTTTGATCCTCACGAAGAAGATGAGCACCAAGGGCGACAAAGCGATTGCCTTTCTGCAAACCCTCGGAAATAGCCGCACTCTCGGCATCAAGGGAGGCCACATGGACGGTGGTGAAATGCACTGTGTCGTCATTGGCAATAAGCCAGACGCCTGGGCCTTTTCCTGCGTCAAAAATGGCGGATAGCGGAACGCGAACGAAGGGCAGCGTAGCCGGCTCCGGAATTGTAATGTTGATAGTTGATCCAATAGGTGCTGATGCAGCGGCGCCATCCAGGACATAACGCGCCTCGAAGGTCCTGGTGGATGGGTCGGCAGAATTTGCGAGCTGACGCAAAGTTGCATCGCCCCGGTCATCGCTGTTGAACACTACAGCATGGGCTGTCGATCCGACCAACGGCAGAAATGTCTCTGGCAGGTCGATTGAGGCTTCGCGTGGGCCGGCATGGGCCAATCTGACCACTGCTTGCCCGGCAGCTACGACTTGGCCCGGCTCAACGAGTGTTTCGAGCACCGTTCCGTCAGAGTCTGCGACAAGCTCGGAGTAGCTGGCCGTGTTCTCCGTAACCCTGACTTGGGCTTCAGCGGCATTGAGCTTCGCAAGGGCGACATCTGCGGCTGCTTTCGCCCTGCTATAATTCGTCTCGGATACTGCGCCAGTTGCGACCAGGTTCTTGAATCGGCGTTCGTCGTCTGAAGTCTGGACGACCTCCGCCCTGGCCGCCTCCACTGACGCGCGTTCTGCGTCAATTGCCAGATCGTAATCCGTGTTATCGATCTTGAATAAAAGCTGGCCTTTTCTAACGTTCTCGCCAGTGTCGACGAGGCGCTGCGTGACCTTCCCTGTGACGCGGAACCCAAGGTCACTCTGGACCCTCGCTGTCACCGTCCCTGTGAAAGTTCGCTCTGATCTCTCAGGATCACTGACAAATGCAGACCGAACTAGGGGTGGCTGCAAGCGCGGATCGGATTGGGCCGTTTCGCCCTTGTCGCATGCCTGCAGTCCAACGGCCGACGAAAGGAGAAGCCCAGTGAGGAAGGTAGTTCGGACAAGACTCATAGATTGACGCCCTCAAAGAAAGCGTCAATCATATGACCAGTGACCAAATTGTCAACTGGTCACTATGGGGCGAGGCTTCTTAGAATCAGACTGATGACCTCATTTGATCCATTAGGGACAGCGGCGAGATTATGCTCCAACATCGCAGGGTGGAAGAACGGCTGCATCGCTTGAACAATTGCGCGACAGGTTTCGTCTATTGGGGTCTTCTTCTCGAACTCCCCACTCTCGCGACCGCCGATGATTATGCTCTCGAGAACCTGCTCGAGGCGTTGAGCATGTGCCACGGACGAGGGCCAGTTCTCGGAGGTCGAATGGGTTGCGATGTCGTAGAGTTGGCGGTCGACGAAAAACAACTCAACATTCTTTTCAATGATTGTCTGGAAATATGAGCGAAGCTTATGTGAAGCAAGCCGGTTACTTGAGAATGCCTCTTCCGCAGCTGTGGAGATTTTCGCCAACTGCTGCGAGCATATCGCCTCGCCGATGGACTGTTTGGAATCGAAGAATTTGTAAATGTACGCTTTGGAGAAGCCGATGGACTTCGCCAGGTCGTTCATTGTCGTCTTGCCGTATCCGAAGTGACTGAAATAGTCGTTTGCGGCTGTAACAATTTGATCGCGAATAGCGTGCTCGGAGGGGCCGCGTCTGGTGGTTGCTGAAACTGGATGCTCGTGTGCCATAGTGAAAACGTAACATTAGATTGAGGTCCGCACAACGAGTGACCAATTCAGTCTATGGTATCAGTATGCCATTGGCAAAGCCTTGGTCAGGCCCTCGCGAAGCCGCCGTGCCTCACGTTGACCAATCGCGCCCTCTACTTCCGCCTGCGCTGCTTCCCAGAATGGGCGAGCCTCCAAGAGCTTTTCCATGCCTATTGTCGTTAGACTGAAGGAGTTGCGCCGCATTTCTTGGGGATCCCGGACAGTTTCCACAAAACCGCTCTCTTGAAGCGGGCGAAGGATTCGCAAGAGTGACGTGCGTTCCATAAATAGAGCCTCACCCAACTGATTTATCGTCAGGGGTGTTCCCGCTGCCAAGAACTCAAGGATAGCGAAGTCGCCCGCAGAAATTCCAGTCACCTGAAGGTGCTTTTGATAAATCCGTGCGATGAAACGGGTAAATTGCCGGGCGGCAAGCGAATAACACAAGTCCATAGTTTTTGGTGAGTATTTGCCACCATCTTTGTCGATCATGGGAACCTCTCCAAATCGGCCTTGCTCGTTTCCTATCCGACCTTCTCATCTCGGTCAAAGCTGTTAGCACGATGATCAAAGGGCGGCAGAAAGCACCAAGCTTGCATTCTGGCCACCGAAGCCGAAGGAGTTCGATACGACGTGCGTCAGCACTGCATCACGTCGTCTATTCGCCACGACATCAAGCGGTATCGCCGGGTCTGGCGTGTTGTAATTTATGGTGGGCGGAACGACACCGTCGCGGATGCTTTGCAGAGAGAAAATGGCCTCGATGGCACCCGCAGCCGAGATCGTATGGCCGATCATTGACTTGTTTGATGAGCATGGGATGGCCGGAAGCCGGTCGCCAAAAACAGCCGCCATTGCATTGAACTCCATTTTGTCGTTCTCGGGGGTCGAGGTCCCGTGAGCGTTCACGTAGTCAACGTCCGATGGCTGTAGGCCTGCATCCGCTAGTGCTGCTTGAACCGTCTGTATCGCTGGAAGACCGTCAGGTGACGAACGAGTTCGATGGAAGGGGTCAGTTCTCTCCGCACAGCCACTGACGAAGCCTAGAATCCTTGCGCCTCTCGCGGACGCGCTTTTAAGGGACTCAAGGACTAGGGTTGCGGCACCTTCAGCCATAACGAAGCCGTCTCGGTCTTGGCTGAACGGTTTCGACGCTTGGTCGGGATGTTCGTTCTGGGTGGATAGTGCAGAAAGAAGCGAAAACCGTACCAAAGCTTCCGCACTAACAGAGCCGTCGGTAGCGACACAAAGTGCACGGTCTGTTCGACCCTGGCGGATAGCCTCCACCCCCATCTGGATCGCGGTCACTCCTGATGCACATGCGGTCGATAACGTCACCGGCAGTCCACGGGTACCAAATCTATTTGCAAGGCGCTCAGAAATGGTACCGAATTGAACGGATTCATGAAATTTATGGTCGGGATGTTTACGTACCACTGAGAGAAGGCGGTCATAGGCGTTGGCAAATTCAACATCGATGTCAGATTGATCCGCAAGGGCAAAGCGTGCTGGCCATTCTGGCTCTATCGGAGGTGACGCCAAAAATAGCGGGCCAGTGAAATCTCCCTCTAATCCGGCCTGACCGAGAGCCTCGATAGCCGTTTCCTTGGCGAAGGCATATGAGCGCTCAACCGCATTTTCGGCGGGCAGGCGAAGAAAATCGACGGTACCGGCAATCCGCGTCTTTAGATAATCCGTACGAAATCGCGTGACCTCTGATATACCTGATACTCCATTGCAGAGCGCTGCCCAGTTGTCTTCGAGACCGCAGCCTAGCGAAGTCAAGACGCCAACGCCTGTGACAGCGATTCTGGGGCGACCAAGACTATCGTTATATTTGAGGGGCATGATCTCGTATTTCCTGGAGGATTATGTTTTCGAACCGGGAGATCGAAAGTACTGGCGAATTCTCAATCCCGACTGACCGCCCTATCTGGCGGGGCAACGCCATGAGGTAGCGTAAGCAGGAACATGTGTATGTACACTTATTCCTGCTTACATGTCAACGGAGGGTCAAATCACGCGTGCTACGTGGTCACTTTCCGCTCGAGGTGGCGGCTCTTTCGATAACACGGGCCACTTCTTTAGCGTGAGTCACGAGCGAAGCGTGGCTTCCATCGACTTTCGTCGTTGATGCCTTGAATCTTGACGCGAGGAATTCTTGGTCCTTTGGGTCGATGAGCTTGTCCCGCGCACTTATGACGTAGAAATTTGGCTTTGAATGCCAGGCGGCGGCGGTCACCGCTGCCTCAAACGCGGTGTGATTCAAGGGCAACTGGTTCGCGGCCAATGTCTTGGCAACATCGCTTGGGAGATCAGCAGCCACGACCCGCGGGAAAGCCTGCGGATCGATGGATAGATACCCATGTGCGTTCGGGCGAATGCTCTTAACGCCATCAGTTTGCGTTCCGGCTTTGCCGAGAGCCGCTACGGATTCTCCTTTGTCTGGTGCGAACGCGGAAACATAAACCAGGGCCTTTATCTTCGGATCGTTCCCTGCCTGGGTTATGACCACTCCTCCCCACGAATGGCCGACGAGAACGACCGGCCCCCACGCTGTGCGTCGATTGCCCGTTTTGTCGCTTCGACATCGGCCTCAAGCGACGTGAGAGGGTTTTCTACGAGTGTGACATGGTATCCGTCTTTGCCAAGGATATCTGCAACAGGTCGCCAGCTCGTCTCATCAACGAAAGCGCCGTGAACCAAGACAATGTTTTTGGTTGCGCCGTCTGCGAGTGCAGTTGAACTGGTTGTTGAGGCCGCAAGAATAGCAGCGACGCCGGAGAGCAGCATCTTTAACATCGGTATTCCTTCCCGTATCTGTTTATCTTGCAGATGTATCTGCGACTGCGATGCGTCGGACTGAATGGCCGACTGCACGATGAAACAGGAACCGATACCGTGTCCGGATATAGCCCAGAAAACGGATCACTTGATCCATCGTCCAGACATGGCAAAAAGGCGGACCTCCTGTCGGATGTGCTGCGCATCGTGCAGCTACGTGGAGGTTCAGTCTGGGCCGGCCTGTCGTTTGTGGATGAGAATGACCTTCCCTGGCCCTCCGCGCCGACGATCCACGTCGTCACGGAAGGGACTGCTCTTTTTTCGTTGGATCAGAGTGACCCATTCACCGCGACAGCGGGTGAGATTGTCTTGTTTCCACGCGGAGGCATCAAATACCGCATATCAGCTGTCGATCACCTGGAGCCAATCGAGCTAATCAATGCAAGTTTTCACTTCGACAATGCCGGAGTAGCTTCCCCACTCCTCGAACTGTTGCCTGATGTGATCCACATCACGCCATCGATGGACAGTTCATCGGTTTTGATCAAGGATGTGGCGCAATTTCTCGTGCTGGAAACCAGAAGTCCGGAGCCCGGTTTCTCGCTGATGATATCGAGAGTGATCGATATCCTTGTCATCCGTTGCATAAGGACTTGGGCACAAAGCGTCGGCAGTGATGGGTGGGTCGGGGCACTCGGAGACGAAAGAATAAGCCGGGCGGTCGCAGCTCTCCATCGTGAGCCCACCAGAGCCTGGGCCGTTGCGGATCTGGCCGCACTCGCAGGCATGTCACGATCGAGCTTTTCCGATCGCTTTACGAAGCTGGTTGGAGAGCCACCACTTCGTTATTTGCTCGACTGGCGTCTCACCCTGGCTTTCGACATGCTCAACCATACCAATCTGCCGATCAAGGAAGTTGCTTTCGCCTCCGGTTATGAGTCTGAGGCCGCATTCAGCCGCGCATTCCGTTCGAAGTTCGGGTTCCCTCCGGCCGAGCATCGAAGCCGGCCGAAGCCGGCTGTTTGACGATACTGGTCACCCTTTTCAACCTGAGCGCTTTAATAGAAGGTTCTCGACATCTATGAGCTTCTTCCAAGGCGTTCCATTCAAGGCTCGCCCTAGATCCCCGCGAGTATCGATTTTCTTCCCAGACATCCTCATCAGATACTTGGCGGCTCCAATCGCATATATGCTCACCTCCTCGATTGCGTGCTTCGTCCGACCAGCAAAGCCGTGCTCTAAGTTTGCAATCACTCGTACGGTCTCGATCGCGCCTCGATAGTGGCGTCCGAGGTCCAGAACTAAGATCGTCTCGACTTCAACGCTTCCGTCCATTCTGCAGGTCATTTCAATTGTGTGGCCACTGTCGGGGTAACCACCCCGATTGGCGGCCACGACAAAGCACTCATTCTTTCCCCGCGCTGTGGAGATTTTTTTCAACGCGATGGTCAAGGCTTCGTCCGCGTCCGCACCTTCACCTGTAGCCTCTTGCCCACTGTATACGAGACAAACGGATGTCAATTTTCAACTCCGATCATGATGGAAGGTTTTTGCCGATTGTATGGACGCGAGCGCGACCCTGCTGCGGTATTCACCCGGTGTGACACCCAATTCGCGTTTGAAAATTTTGCGATAGGAGTTCTGATCTTCGTAGCCGGACTGATAGGCGATCTGTTCGATCGAAGCGGCAGTCCTTTCAAGGAGCTCTCGCGATCGCTCGATACGGATCCGCTGGCAATATTCTAAAGGAGTCATTCCTGTCGCCCGCACGAATCGCCGTAGAAACGTTCTTTTGCTCATGCGTGCCAGCTTCATAAGATCATCAAGCGTCGCGCTCTTCCATAAATCTTGATGCAGCGCGTGCTGAACCGCAACGATCGCTGGATCACCATGGCTCAGTATGGGCGTGAAACTGGCGTAGTAGCTTTGCGACCTGTCCGCAGGGTCGATCAGCATGAATTTAGCCGTTGCCAGCATGATGTCAGCGCCCAAGAAACGCTCTACAAGCCTCAGGCCAAGCTGTGTCCATGCCATCACGCCTCCGGCCGTGATCAAGTCGCCGTCATCCACCAGTATTCTCGACAGATCGAATTCAGCCTTGGGAAATTTTCTGCTGATCTCATCGGAGAGGGACCAATGCGTCGTCGCTTTCCTGCCATCGAGCAAACCGGCGGCGCCAAGAACCATTGCCCCTCCACACGCGGAGCAGATGATTGTGCCGGCGTCCTTTTGAGAGCGTAACCATTGCAGAATTCGCTCTTCATCTCCTGAAGCAGCTCCGCGTGAGATCATCGGAGGAACGACCAGCGCATCAAATGGCGACAGCCAGGCGCCGAACTCTGCAGGGCAAATATTCTCTTGTACAATATGTCCGACGGAGCGCTCCGAATTCATTTCGTTCGCAAATGCCCACATTTCCGAAAGCCCCAAGATCGACGCCTTCGAGGCACCTTCGAGGTCCAACACCGCGACACGAAAATTCCTCACAGATGGCACCTTTGCCCCGAAATCTGTCAATATTGCTACTGTCGCTATTTAGGCAATGGATGGAAGATGGCAATAGGTCAACCAATGGGTCAACGCGCATGAACAACAGCGGGGCTGCTTTCTCTTTCCTGCATGGGGCGTTCGATATCACTGTCGTAAGTGATGGATATCTCACACTCCCGGCAGACATCATTATGCCTGAAGTTGAAGAAGCTGCCCGGCTATCCATTCTCGCTGAGATGGGTGGAGGACACGCAAGCGCTCCGCTCGCGACAAATGTGCCCGTTATCCGCACAGGAGAAGAGCTCGTCCTCATTGATGTCGGATCTGGTCGCCAATTTCAGGATACTTGCGGAGCGTTGCCGGAGAATATGCGGCGGAATGGCATCGATCCAATCGACGTGACAGCCGTTCTTTTTACACACGCCCACCCTGATCACATGGGTGGTATCCTTGATGATCGCGGTAATCTGGTTTTTCCCAACGCGGAGTATTTCCTCAGCAGAGAAGAGTGGGAGTTTTGGGAAGACGACTGCCGGCTTCCCGATCCCCTCAAAGTGTTTGGCCAAGGTGCTCGCTCCAACTTTCGCGCGATCGCTGGGCGCCTCAACCTCATCGAGCCTGGCCAACGACTTCTTGACGGGATGGAAGTGCTTTCGACGCCAGGCCACACTCCAGGCCATGTGTCATTTTCTTTGGACGGACAAGGCGAGCTTTTCATAACCGGTGATGCGCTGACCAACCCGATAATCTCCTTCCAACATCCCGATTGGCGCTTTGGTTTTGATACAGACCATGAAGCCGCAAGCCATACGCGCCAGCAACTTCTGGATAGGCTTGCGTCGACACGAGCCCAGGTGCTCGGCTATCATTGGAAGCGCCCAGGATTAGGGTCTGTAGAGCGCGACGGGGCAGCTTTCAGGCTTTGGTACGAATGATTTCGGGGGATTACTCCCCCGAAATTATCACCCGATACTGTCGACGATTCCGCCCTCGACGCGAAGAGCTGCTCCAGTCGTTGCAGACGATAGCGGCGATGCAACATAGGCCACGAGATTGGCGACTTCTTCGACGCTCGCTGTCCGTTGGATGATGGAAGATGGCCGGTGCGCTTTTACGAACTCGTCGGCGGCCTGCTGCACGGTTGTCTCGCAACCCCCGATCATCTCCTTGACCATTGTCTCAACGCCTTCGGACAACGTTGGGCCGGGAAGCACGGAGTTGACGGTGACGCCTGTGCCAGCCGCAACTTTGGCGAGGCCACGCGCAAGAGCCAGCTGAGCAGTTTTCGTCGTCCCATAGAAAATCATGTCCGCGGGAATGTTGAGACCAGATTCCGAGGATATGAAGATGACGCGTCCCCAGCCGGCTGCCATCATCGCTGGCAGATACGCTCTGGAAAGGCGGATACCCGAAGTAACGTTGACGGAAACAAACTCCTCCCACTCGTCGTCAGTGGATGAGAAGAAATCTTTCCAGGCATACTTCCCGAGATTATTGACGAGCACATCACAGCGCGGAAAACGCTGAACAAGCTCGGCCACGACAGAATTCGAGCTCAGGTCTCCAACAAATGTATGGACGGTAACGCCAGGAGCAAGTTGGCCAATAGCCCGGGCCGCCTCGTCAAGCGATTCCTGACGCCTGCCGTTGATAACAACGTCCGCGCCACACGCGGCGAGTGCCTTGGCAATCGCAAGACCTATTCCTGCGGACGACCCGCTGATGATAGCGAGTTTGCCTTGAAGTTCTAATTTCATGCTCGTTTATCCTCGATAATGCAAAATAAAATGAGCCAAGCACTTAAGACAGTAATCCGATGCTTGGCCGGCCGGTCCCTTGCTCACTTAATCTGAGGACGAGGCATGAACTGCACCAAAGCCGCTGCGTCCTGCGTAGCCGGTGAGAGACGCGTGTTGGTCGTGGAGCCCCCGATGTAGCGTTCCCAAATTTTCCATCCGTCAGCCGTTTTGACCAGTCGATCGCGCATCGGCGAGTAAAGCCAGATACCCGGCAAATCGGCATCGCTCTCCATGACCTGACCTGCCCCGAGCTTAACGGCGTCTTCCGGCTGAGCATGGCGGACGAGAAGATTGTGATAGCGAACTTGAACGCCATCGCCGTCCCGGTCGACGATGTGGTTTGTCGCGTGACGTCCCACACCTGGGATGAGATACGGATAGTCCACTTCGAAGAAGTGCCGGATACCTTCGTGTCCGCGGATCGTTCCATGGAAGTGATAGGCGACGGCATCGGGAGTAAATGACTCGATCATGCCCTCGACATCCCAAGTCTCGAAAAGCCAGTTCAACCGGTTGACGAAGTCGATTGCACTGATGTGGTCCGCTGGGTCGAGAAGCTGTTGCTTCATGATGGCCGGAAAGGCTGCGGTCATAAGATATATTTCCTCTATTAGGTGTGTATATACACATTTAGGGTCGCAATTTGCCGCCCGAGATGTCCCGACAAATTACGTGTTGGACGAGGCTGTTAGCCTCCATCCGGGATTGCCAGGTGGTAATCCCGAAACTCAAGAGCTCGAACGCGCTGAACTGATTTTTCAAACTGGCGCTGGGCGGACAGCCACAGAGGCGAAGCGTCTTTGAGCTTCGCCTTTCCAAATTCGCTCAGCTCGAAGTGGCGCGCACGATCGCCAATCTGTTGCGAACTGAGAACAATGCTATCCTTTATAAGTGGCTTAAGGCTACGCACGAGAGTGGTCCGCTCCATCACCATATAGCCGGCCATTTCCGAGACCTTCATTCGACCATGATGCTCGAGAACCGTCAGGATCGAATACTGCGAGATCGTCAGACCACTCGGCACCAGGGCAGCATCATACAGACGCGTGATCCATCGGGAGCTTTTCCTCGATGTGAAACAGTAACAAGCATTTGGCCCTATTGCATCTTCCATCTCGCCTTGTTAGTGTGTAAATACACATATGTAAAGTATGTCTTTCGGATTTTGCTGGAAGGCGCGCGACGAACAGTTAGTTGGAGGTGCAAAATGGACGATGGCCCGATCTTGAAGAGTACGCAGGTTGCCGCTCAGATACGAAGCGATGCGATTGATTTCGTGAACCGTATCAATTTTTATTTTGATCGTTGGGAACTCGCAAAACTGCTCAACGCATTTGCGGATGATGTCGTTGTCGATCATCCGCTGGGCCGAAGCGTTGGAAAGCATGAGCTCGAACATTTCCTTCAGGCTTATGAACCGATCACCCTTGGCGTCCGAAGACATAACTGCAACCACGTCGTTGACGTCCTTGATAGCGGGGATGTGCAGGTCACTTACTACATTCTGCTTATCCGCGTTGCTCCCAGCTCAGAAGCTAATGCCCTTAAATCCGCTCCGATGGAAATCATGGAGTTTGATCAGCATTTTCCAAAGCTCATCTCCTACGCAATGGTAACCGATACTCTAGTTCGACTGCCAAGTGGTCACTTCGCGGTGAAGCACAAGCGTGTCGAAAACGTCTCCGAAGACAAGGTTCACCACTTCTAATTTGATCTGCAGGAGGCTTCGAAATCGTCAGCCTGGGTTGCCAGCGGCATAGGGCCAAAAATCACGTGGAAGGAATTTAGATGGTTTTCCAGTCATCGAGCGGGCGTGTTGTTGTTACCGGCATGGGGATCGTCTCTCCGCTCGGGGTTGGCGTTGAGCCGGTGTGGTCCAGGCTGATCTCCGGGGCCAGTGGTCTCATCCGGTTAAGCGACGACATAGTCCCTGACATCGACGCCAAGGTCGGGGGAATGGTCCCGACCATCGGTGAGGATGAGGCTGGTCTCGATATTGATGCGGTAATCTCGACCAAGGACCGGAGAAAGATGGATAGGTTCATCGTCTTCGCGCTTGAAGCTTCGCGTCAGGCAATCGCCCAGTCAGGTTGGGAGGCTGATAGTTCGGTAAAGCAGGAGCGCACGGCAACTGTGATCGCGTCGGGAATCGGTGGCTTCCATACCATAACTGAGGCCGTAAGAACTGTTGACACTCGTGGGAGCGGCAAGCTCTCACCTTTCACTGTGCCCGCATTTTTGGTGAATCTTGCCGCAGGCCATGTCTCCATCCGATATGGTTTCAAGGGACCGATCGGTGCGCCCGTTACGGCGTGCGCAGCAAGTGTTCAGGCTATCGGAGATGGCATGCGACTGCTGCGAACAGGGGAGGCAGATGTTGTGGTGGCAGGGGGCGCTGAAGCGTGCGTCAATCGCGTCGCGCTCGGAGGTTTTGCCGCCGCACGCGGACTTTCAACTTCGTACAACGACACGCCGCAGAGGGCATCACGCCCATTCGACCGCGATCGGGACGGGTTCGTAATGGGCGAAGGCGCAGGTATCCTCGTGCTTGAAACGCTTGAGCACGCGCTCGCGCGAGGCGCTACACCGCTTGCTGAGATTCTGGGCTATGGCACAAGTGCCGACGCCTACCATCTGACAGCCGGCGCGCCAGACGGAGAGGGGGCTCGCCTTGCGATGGGGAGAGCTTTGACCATGGCGTCACTACGTTCAGAGGAGATCGGCTACCTGAATGCTCATGCAACCTCGACCCAAGTCGGGGATGCCGGCGAACTTGCTGCAATTCGAGCGATATTCGGGGAAGGCGCTGGCCCCGCTATTTCATCCACAAAGTCGTCGACCGGGCATTTGCTCGGCGCAGCCGGCGGACTAGAAGCAATTTTCACGGCCCTTGCGATCCATGACAGTGTGCTTCCCCCGACGCTGAACCTTGACAATCCCGATGTGACCGCCGCGGGATTAGATCTCATCGCAGGAAGTGCGCGTCGAAAGCCAGTCCATTACGCGATGTCGAATGGGTTCGGCTTTGGCGGCGTGAATGCCACGGTAATTTTGGGGCCCGCGCCAATTTGAGCTACGTAGGGATGCCGCCTACTTCCGTGCCCAAGAATGCGGCGGTCAAAGATGAATGTGAGCATTGATGAGGAGTGGCTGCTCCGCGCAGAAATATCGACGCACACAACCTTGCACGATCCTCGATCTCTTTTGGCTGTAAAAGGGGTGCCTGATTGAGAAGTGACGCCCGCTGCGGCTCCATGATCATCATGCCGCGCAGCATTCCGCAAGCGGCGTGGATATCTTCAAGGGCCAACCCGCCGTCTTCAACTCTTCCCCGAAGCCACGCTTCCATGAAGTCATTCGTGCGGACGATCGCCTTTTCGTAAAAGGCTGCGGCCAAGTCCGGAAAACGGTCGGATTCACTAACGACTAACCGCATCAATCGAACCGTACGTTCAGACAGTGTCAGGCTTCCGTAGGCGAACAGAATCCGGATCAGTGCTTCCTCCAATCCCAGCTTCTCGAGAACATCGACATCTAGTTTAAGCAGGAAATCGTCAATCCGGGTCGTGACCACCGCCGAAAAGAGGTCGGTCTTCGCCGGGAAGAGGCGATAGAAGGTCTTCGTCGAAACCCCGGCTTCCTGTGCAATCGCGTTGATACTGGTTGCCTCATATCCATCGGCACGAAAAGCGCGGCAAGCAACATCGATTATGACCGAACGCGTGTCTTCATCGCAGCGCACTTGCGGGCGACCACGAGGCCTTTTGATAGGTATATCATTTTGGACCATCGGCATTTTCCAAATTCCAGTTGACAGGTGTTACATACAACATATTTTGGAAAATCTCAATTTTCCAAAATAGTGCAGCTCTCTTCCTGGTGATCCATGACCGATAAACTACGTGTGCTTGATGCATCTCCCCAATCCCCTATTGCAAAGACTGAGGTCACCTCCCCAGCAGATGTCTCAGAAAGGGCGGATAATACCGACCCGGCCCGCGGATCCCGAACGAAACTGAAACGTCTTCTACTTCCTATAGGCGCGGCGGTGATGGCTGCGGCAGTCGTCTATTATGGCCACGGTTACTGGACCGTAGGCCGGTTTCAGGTTGAAACGGACGACGCCTACGTCAAAGCAGATAGCGGCGCTATGGCTCCCAAGGTGTCTGGATACCTGACTGATGTATTGGTGGCGGATAACGAGCCCGTAACGAAGGGGCAGCAACTAGCGGTAATCGACGACCGTGATTATCGCACCGCCCTTGATCAAGCAAATGCCGATGTCATGGCAGCGGGTGCCTCTCTCGACGCTGCCCGCGCTTCTCTTGATATCCAGAAGTCGAACATCGCTGCCGCACAGGCCACGCTCGATGTGGACCGCGCCAATGAGGTCTTCGCGGAACAGAACAATAAGCGTTACGCTAGTCTGGCTACCAATGGATATGCGCCCGTACAGACCGCGCAGCAAGCGGCATCTCAAATCGCTATAGCCAAAGCAACAATCGCGCGTGACGAGGCCGCGCTCGAAACTGCAAAAAAGCAGGTTCTGTTGCTCACTGCACAGGTAGCCCAGGCGGCTGCAGCTCTTGATCGGTCTAAGGCCCAGAAGCGGCAGGCAGACCTCAACCTCGACTATACAAAGATTATCTCGCCTATGGATGGGGTGGTCGGCAATCGAACGTTGCGCTCCGGGCAATATGTTCAGGCCGGCACACAGCTGATGTCAATTGTACCGAACAATCGAGTTTATGTCGTCGCAAACTACAAAGAGACCCAGCTGACCGATGTTCGGGTAGGGCAGCCTGTTGAGATCAAAATAGACATGTATCCGAACCGGCTCTATCATGGAAAGGTCGAGAGCGTGGCGCCCGCGAGCGGTCAGGAATTCGCTCTCCTCCCGCCAGATAACGCGACTGGCAATTTCACCAAAATTGTGCAGCGCATTCCCGTTCGTATCGTGTTTGACTCTGATGGTTCGGGCCTGGATGACCTGCGGCCCGGCATGTCCGTTCAGCCTGCGATTGATATCAGATCGCTGACAGCGAACCAAGGGACAGCGCAATGAGCGGCGATCGTACAGCGCGTGCAAGCGCGAGAGATTGGATTGCGGTGCTTGCCGGCATGATTGGCGCCTTCATGGCGATCTTGAATATCCAGATTACAAATGCCTCTTTGCTCGAGATCGAGGGAGGAATTGGCACTGGCGTCGATAACGGAGCTTGGATCTCGACATCTTACCTGATTGGCGAAATCGTCGTCATCCCTTTGACGGCCTACCTGAGCACCGTCTTCTCGTTTCGTCGCTATATCCTAGTCAATTCGGTCCTTTTTCCAATCTTCTCCATCGCATGTTCGTTTGCTCACGATTTGGGCACAATGATCGTCTTGCGCGGATTGCAAGGTTTTGCGGGCGGTGTCCTTATCCCCATGGCCTTCACCATGGTTCTGACGAAGCTGCCAAAACCTCAACAACCTCTCGGTCTGGCAATCTTCGCACTGTCCGTTACCTTCGCACCCGCAATTGGGCCAACAATTGGCGGCTTTCTGACAGAAAATTATGGCTGGCAGACGATCTTCTATATTAACGCCGCTCCAAGCGCTGTCATGGCCGCCGCGCTGGCGATAACCCTGTCGCCGTCTCCAATGCGGTTGAGCCTACTGCGTGAGGGTGACTGGCTCGGCATTGTCACAATGACCATAGGACTCTCCGCGTTTCAGACCGTGCTCGAGGAGGGGAACAAGGATGATTGGTTTTCGTCGCCATTCATCGTCAAACTTAGCATCGTCGCAGCAATATTCCTAACCGCATTCATTTGGATTGAACTCACAGTTGAGAAGCCGTTGGTAAAGCTCAGGCTGTTAGCTCAGCGTAACTTTGGGATCGGTGTCCTGGTTAATGTCTTGGTGGGCATAGGCCTGTTCGGGACCGTTTACATTCTCCCGCAGTATCTCGGTCAAGTGCAACGCTACAACGCCGAGCAAATCGGGTACGTACTGGCTTGGACGGGCTTGCCCCAGCTATTGCTCATTCCCTTGGTTCCTCTTTTGATGAAACGATTTGATCCGCGGTATATAGGTTTTGTCGGAATATCGATCTTTGCTGGGAGCTGTTTTCTCAACATTTTCCTGTCTGCCGACAACGCTGGAGATCAGTTCTGGATACCGAACATTATCCGGGCGATAGGACAGGCACTTGTTTTGACCCCAATCACTGCGATCACGACCGCAGGTATAGCGCCTGCAGACGCGGCTGCCGCTTCCGGCCTGACCAACATGCTGAGAAATCTCGGCGGAGCGGTGGGAACCGCGTCTCTCGGCACAATCCTGACCAAACGAGAGCAGTTTCATTCGAACATCATCGGTCAATCCGTGACCCTTGCACGGGACGAGGTTCGCCAACGGCTCGATCAACTGACCGGCTATTTCATCTCTCATGGTGTGACAGACCATGTCGTTGCACAAAGGCAGGCAGTGATCGCCATTGGCCGCGTCGTGAAGAAGCAGTCTTTGATCATGGGATTTAGTGACACGTTTGCTGTGATCGGGACCGTACTGGCTCTCGCAGCACTCACCCTGCTTCTGGCCAAAAGGCCAATGCCGGGTGGCGGAGCGGGTGCGCACTAGCTTTGCATGTCGGCAGTTGGTCGGTTCAGGTCCCCATGGTCCGACCTGACGGAGCCCCGTCTCGTAAGTCGAGGCGGGGCTTTTCTGCCACCATATCTCCCTTGGCAGAAAACCGCACATTATTGGCAGGATGAAGCGCAGCAATGCCGTTGAGGAGTGGCGTTGAAAAAGACAATGCTTGTGGTCATGCGGCGTCACACGACGCCTGGTTCGACAACAAGGCAATCTCATGGAATCGAAGAAACCACTCACCACGGCCGCCGGCGCGCCGGTCGTTGACAATTTCAACATCCAGACCGCGGGTCCGCGAGGCCCAGCCCTCTTGCAGGATGTCTGGCTCATTGAAAAACTGGCCCATTTCGATCGTGAGGTCATCCCCGAACGTCGCATGCATGCCAAAGGCGCCGGTGCTTTCGGCACATTCACCGTTACCAACGATATCACAGCATACACGCGAGCGAGCATTTTTGCCCTAATCGGGAAGAAAACAGAGATGTTCGCGAGGTTTTCGACTGTCGCCGGAGAACGGGGAGCCGCGGACGCTGAGCGTGACATCCGAGGCTTCGCGCTAAAATTCTACACGGAGCAAGGAAATTGGGATCTCGTAGGAAACAACACGCCGGTGTTCTTCTTTCGAGACCCACTTCGCTTCCCCGACCTCAACCACGCCGTTAAGCGGGACCCGCGGACCGGGATGAGAAACCCCGAGACTAATTGGGACTTTTGGACTTCCATTCCAGAATCGCTCCATCAGGTGACTATTGTGATGAGCGAGCGCGGTATTCCAGCGACCTACCGACACATGCATGGCTTTGGCAGTCATACGTACAGCTTCATCAACGGAGCAAACGAGCGCTTCTGGGTTAAATTCACGTTCAAAACCCAACAGGGAATTAAGAACCTCACCGATACAGAAGCGACCACTCTCATTGGCCGAGACCGCGAGAGCCACCATCGTGATCTTTACGACAGCATTGAGAATGGGGATTTCCCGAGATGGACGCTCTACGTCCAGATCATGCCTGAGATCGCGGCAGAAACGCATCCCGTCAATCCTTTCGATTTGACCAAGGTTTGGCCCCACAGGGATTATCCCCTGATCGAGGTTGGGGTGATGGAGCTTAACCGCAATGCAGAGAACTATTTCGCTGAAGTCGAGCAGGCTTCGTTCACACCGGCAGCCGTGGTTCCCGGAATAGGGTTTTCCCCAGATCGGATGCTCCAGGCGCGGCTTTTCTCCTATGGAGACGCGGCCCGTTACCGGCTGGGCGTGAATCATCATCAGATTCCGGTCAACGCGCCAAGAAACCCGCACAACTCTTATCATCGGGACGGCGCTATGAGGGTTGATGGCAATCACGGTTCGACGAAAGCTTATGTTCCAAATTCGTATGGAGACTGGGCAGAGCAGCCTGCGTACCGCGAGCCCCCACTGAAAGTCTCGGGTGATGCAGACCATTGGGATCACCGCGTCGACGTTGACCATTTTGAACAGCCAGGAAATCTGTTCAGGATGATGTCACCTGAGCAAAGACAGGTCCTTTTCAACAATACGGCGCGCGCAATGGAGGGTGTGTCTAACGCTGTCCGCCAACGTCACATCGACAACTGTACAAGAGCTGACCCCGCCTACGGTGAAGGAATCGCTGCAGCTCTTGCGGCTAAACCAGCCTTTGCTGAATAACGTCAAAAACCGTGATCACTGTTGTCTGGCTGATCACCCTCTTAAAAGGTTCTCTCGTATGACCAAGTCAGTCGATATCGTTGCTGGTATCAAAATCCCTGACAGCGCGATGGCGAAAGCCGCTACCGAACTCGTCCAGGACACTGAAACGGATCTGCTTTTCCATCATTCTCGGCGCGTATTTCTGTTCGGAGCGCTGGCCGGTGAGCGCAAAAATCTCAGTTACGACCCCGAGTTGCTCTACATCGGAGCCATGTTTCATGACATGGGCATTATGGATAGATATGCCAGCGACACAGAGCGGTTTGAGGTTGATGGAGCGAATGCAGCGCGTGACTTTCTCTCATCCTACGATGTCGCGGAAAGGGAGGTCGATGATGTCTGGGACTCGATCGCTCTCCACACGACCCCGGGCATTCCGCAACATAAGAGGCCTATCGTTGCGCTCGTGACTGCCGGGGTCGAGATGGATGTTCTTGGAATCGGTTACGACGAGTTCCCCGAGGCGCAAAGGAAAGAGGTCTGTGAATGCCACCCGCGCGGATTGAAATTCAAGCACGGAATCCTGACATCGTTCTGCCTTGGCACCATACGAAAGCCCGAGACTACATTCGGTAATGTAAAGGCTGACGTCCTGTCGAAGATGGATCCAAGCTATGAACGCAGAGACTTCGCCGAGATGATTCTGAATTCGCCTTGGGATTCATGAGCTGGCGATCGATCGAAGCGCAAAACGATTGCGATATTCTGTGGGGGTTATTCCTAGTCTTCGACTGAAAACCTGACGCATTCGAGAAGGGCTCCCGAACCCGCAATCGTGGGCAATCACTTTAAGAGGTTGCCCACCGCTTTCCAGCAGGTTCCTCGCAGCGTCGATACGTGCATTTTCCACGAACACGGCGGGTGTCGTCTTGGCCTCATCCGCGAAGATCCTAGCGACACTTCTCTCGCTCACTCCTGCGATTTTGCCGAGATCAGAAACCGTTAATGAAGCACGAAGGTTGCCCATCACGTGCTCCGCGATAATCGACAGTGGAGATGAAGATAGTCCAGAGAGCTCAAGATATGGACTGAATTGCGACTGGCCGCCATTACGTTGCGCGACGACGACAAGCCTTTTGGCGACAGCCAATGCAACCGCGTTACCGTGATGTTCGCGGACAATAGAAAGCGCCAGATCGATACCTGCGGTGACACCAGCAGATGTGATCACTGGACCATCCTGGACGTAGATCAAATCAGGTTCGACGCGAGCCAAAGGAAACCTTTCTGCAAGTCGAGCGGCATTTTGCCAATGTGTCGTCACCTTGCGTCCATTAAGTAGGCCCGCCTCACCGAGGCAGAATGCGCCTGTGCACACCGACCCGTACGTGTTGCTTGTGGCAGCTAAGCGAGTAAGGCACTCAACCAACTCCGAGGACGCTGCCTCGAGAGGTAGTGATGGACCGCCCGCGACAAGCAGAAGATCAAATGGTCCACGGGCGTTTTTGAAGCTCAGGTCCGCGACCAATGCCATACCGTTCGATGCTTTTACCTTATCTGTGGATGGACCAATGAGGACGATCTCGTAGCCATCCTGGCCAGCAAGCATTGCCGTGACCTCAGCAAAGACGTCCAGTGGGCCGGAAACGTCGAGGGCTTGTACGCCCTCGAAGATTATCATTCCCACTTTCCTCACCATAATCCTCTCTCAGGTATTCTTTCGCGCCCTTATTTTGTGTTCGGTAAGGGTGCGCAGGAATAATTCTCTGTCAGCTAACAGCATTGCCGCGCTGGCGTTCTAGTACTTGCGGATAGGACCGGCACCACTGGTTAGGTTTGCCGGTCAGATGCCGTCTTTTTCGGTGTCTTCTGGACTGTTCCGAAGCTTATCGTGATGAGGAGACTTCTGGTCTGACTGACCCCGCGGATCTTGACCTATGTCCGACGGGAACTGCATTGCCACCTGGTGCACGGCTTGGTCTGTCCCTGAGGCTTCCTCGATAGTCTTTTTAATTTCGTCCTCAATCGCTTTACGATCGTCCGCAGACATATTGGCCAAGTCGTCTTCCGTCAGGCCTCGTGAGGCCAAATACTGAGCACGTATTTTCTCACCGACATCCATGTTGGCCCATCTATGGATTTCTGCCGCGAGGTCGTCTTTCTCATCAAGATCAGCCTCCGGCGATGGTGTCAGTCCGTCAAATGACAATGACCAAAGTGAATCGGCGAACTTCGAGATCGCGCCACCGGATTCCAAGCTCCCGTGGCTCCGCTGCTTTGGCTGTTCGTCTGAAACCAAAGAAAATGATGATAAATCCTCCGATCCCGGCCGTCTCATGGCAACATTCGAGGGGGCGAAATATGGACCCTGTTTTTCAATGATAGTCATTGTCGTCCTCCTTTGACTGAAGACGGTGTATGATCCGAAGCTTGCTCGTAACTATCATCATGATAGTTACATTCCATGTCGTTCGCAAGCGAGCGGTATCTCAAGAGCGAAGGCTGGATAAAGTTTATTGCTGAAGTAATTTCTTGGAACTGTCGGGATGTTTTGCCACACGGTATAAATGCCGAGCTGTAGATCGAGTCGGATGTCGGATGAAAAGAAAAAGCTTTAAGGACGTGGATTGTCCGATAGCTCAAACGCTAGAGCGGGTGGGCGAACAGTGGACAATTTTGATCCTTAGGGACGCGTTGCGAGGCAAGCGCCGCTTCGACGAGTTTCAAACAAGCCTCGATATCGCGCCGGCGATGCTTATCAAAAGGCTATCCGCATTAGTCGAGGCCCGCCTCATGGAACGGTCCCGATATTGCGAAAAGCCGGCCCGCTACGAATACCTTCTCACAGAGGCAGGAAGAGAATTTCAGAGTGTGATCCAGGCGCTAATCGCATACGGCAATGCACATTACTCTGCGGGTAAGCCTGCGGTAAATTTTGTAGACACCGAGACTGGCAGGCCTGTAGATCCGATCATGGTCGATCGATTGACGCTCGAGCCCCTGCGCGCGCCGCGGTTTCGCTTGGTGGACCGAGACAAACCTTGAAAATAGCTGTTGTAGATACGATGCGGAGGGCAGGAACTACCTACCATCAGTCGGCTCTTGCTGGATCCCTGAAGCTCTCCGCAATCGTGTCTGTCATCTCTCGCATCAGGGCCGCGTTTTCGGCCCCGAAGCGATGCTCAAATTCTTTTTGGGCTTCTGTCCATAATGGGCGGCCAAGTTCGATAGCGTCGAGACCCTTTTGGGTGACAACGATGATTTTTGAACGACGGTCGTTAAGATTAGTGCTAACAGCGACGAAGCCGTCTCGTTCAAGTGGCTTGATATTGTGACCCATGGTCGCCCGGTCCATGGCCATCTGATCAGCCAGATGTTGCATCGTCTTCGGTCCGAAGTGGGCGAGGGAAGCCAGAATAGAAAACTGGGTCGTTTTTAAGCCAGTTCTCGCGAGCCAATCGTCATAAAAACGAGAGATTCTACGTGCTGCGCGGCGCAACTTTGTGCAGTTGCATACGAGGGGAATCACGGCCTCACGTTCAAAGGGCATCGACAGGCTTTTGACCATCTGGTCACTCTCCTTGCATTATTTGTCGCTGGCAGTGCAACCGCCGCGCAGCGTTCTTCGAGCTTCAATAACGCTACTCAGTACGAAAACTCAAATGTCAGCTTGCAAAACTCACGTTCGAATAATAGGCTCATATGCACGTAAATGCGAGTGGAGCAGAGTCGGGCATCGCTACCTTTATCGAGACTGTAGCCTGAGGTCGTCGGGTTAAGCAGTATTTATTCAGATAATCGAAAGACGTTGATATGCGAACGAAAGTCTTTGGAAAGACAGGCCTGAAAGTGTCCGAACTGGTTCTTGGAACAGGGAATTTCGGTCAAAGATGGGGATATGGAAGCGATATCGAAGAGGCCGGGCGTGTTCTGAACGCATATTCCGAGGCTGGAGGTAACTTCATCGATACGGCTGACCTTTACCAGTTCGGTCAATCTGAAGAGTTCCTTGGCCAACTTCTTGCAGGGAGGCGCGAAGAGTTTCTCCTTACTTCGAAGTTCACGATGGGCGCGGCCGCAGGGGGCGGGTTTTTGGTGACGGGAAACAGCCGAAAAGCGATGGTCACCTCCATCGAAGCGAGTTTGAAGCGGCTTCGGACGGATCGCATTGACATCTACTGGGCACACTATGCGGACGGTGTGACGCCCAGCGAGGAGATCGTTCGAGGATTTGACGACCTCGCACGCGCCGGGAAAATTCTCTATGGCGGACTTTCTAACTTCTCCGCGTGGAGGACAGTCAGAGCCTCGACGCTAGCGGAAATGACGGGCTCCGTCCCGATAGCCGGAGTGCAGGTAGAGTACAGCTTGGTCCATCGGACGCCCGAGCGCGACGTGTTCCAAGCTGCCGCAGCTCTTGGGTTAGGCGTCGTCACCTATTCTCCTCTCGGCGGCGGCATGTTGACCGGTAAATACCGGAACGGCGAACAGGGACGCCAGCAGGGTCTCGGCGGAAACGTTTTCCAGGCAGAGGATAGCGAGGAACGTTCGCAGATTGTCGATACCCTCTTACAAATTGCCCAGGAGATCGGGAGCTCGCCAGATCGTGTAGCGATCTCGTGGGTTGCCGCCAAGGGATTGATCCCGATGGTCGGTCCGAAGACCGAGCTACAGCTGAAAAGCAATCTAGGAAGCCTAGACGTAATTCTTTCGCAAGAGCAACTCGGGCGACTTGACCACGCAAGTCATCCCGCACTGCTTGACCGGCCTGACAAGGTGGAGGGCTTTACGGGATCGTGGCCTTTCGCAGGTGCGCCTGTTGCCTGATAGCGAGCGCATAGGTCCGATGCGATACCTCCACTGCGTTCTGGCAGGGCTTATTAACTTAACGAAGCGGCCGCCGAATATCGCTCCGAACGCCGATGGCCAGCTGAAAACGAGGCATACGATGAAAAAAACCTTTTTGGTAACCGGTGCCTCAGGCGTTACCGGCACTTATACGGTCGCGGAGCTATTGGCGCTTGGGCATTCGGTGCGGGCTTTTGTCAGGAAGGCAGATGGCCGCTCTCAAAAACTTCAAGCGCTTGGGGCTGAAGTGGTCGTCGGAGATATGTTGGACCACGACGATGTCGTGTCCGTAGCGGACAACGTCGACGGTGTTTATTTCTGCTATCCTGTTCGACCCGGGATCATTCAGGCGACAGCGTATTTATCGGATGCGCTGCGCCGAACAGGTCCCGCAGTGGTCGTCAACATGTCGCAGATCTCCGCGCGAAGCGATTCAGCAAGTCATGCAGCTCGTGATCACTGGATTTCCGAGCGAATCTTTGACTGGGCTGGTCTCCCTGTGGTGCATCTCAGGCCAACATTCTTTTCGCAATGGTTTCTATATCCCCATGCGCAAGCATCGATCGTCAATAACGGATTGATTGACCTGCCCTACGGAGACGGGAAGCACGCGCCGATCGCGGCCGAGGATCAGGCTCGTTTCATCTCGGCGGTTCTGACGGAGCCCAACGTGCATGTCGGCAATACCTATACACTGCATGGACCGACAGAGTTAAGCCAGTCTGAGATTGCCAGCGCCATCAGTGACGCACTCGGTACCACGGTATCGTACAAGCCGACCACGATTGCAGAGTACAAGGCGAGGCTGGAGGCGCAGGGACTCCCACCGTTTCTCGTCCAGCATTTCTGTGCGATCGCGATCGACTACCAGAACGGTGTTTTCGCTGGCGCCGATACGGTCATCGGAAAGGTCACAGGCAAAGCGCCCCTGACCGTTGAAGCGTTTGTTACTCTTCACCGAGACGAGTTTAACCTTTTCCAGGACAGGGACTAGGTCGGATAACACATGCTTAGCGATTCACTCTGTGAGACTGGAGTGCCGACGATGGCTCGGCGCCTGGCCGACCGCCAGCCGACGAACCGGGTAAACGGTAATTGTTTTCCCGCTCTAACGGGCGGAAATTTACCGGTTCGCACTATCTTCTCAAAAGGGCGATTGTGGTATTCCGGTGCGGATATTCTCAGATTACTTGATGTGGACGTATCCCGGCGAGGCGCTAGCGGCTATTTGCGCATACTCCCGCCATCAGAAATAGACGTCGTCCGCAGTACAAAGTATCCGGGCGTCTTTGCCGGTAGGCGCGGCAACCCTCAGATGTGCTTCGTTACGATGAAAGGTGCTCGCTTGCTCATCAATCGTCACGGCCAATCTCGCGCGGGTTCAGCTAGTGCGATGCCATAGAACCGGGGTTTTGGGCCCGAGCAAGCTACGCTAGCGTAAGGGCGGGTGGACAGGCCTCAATGTCGGTAGAGTGTCAGCAGCCACCGGCTGTTTTGAATTTTGCCCCACATTATTTCATTCCAACAACAAGAAGGTTAGAGCAATGGGATCTCTCACCACTAACAAAAGCTTGGTGCTGGATGCACTAGACATCCTGTTCAACAAGCGAGATTTCGAGACGGCAGCGGAGCGCTGGTCACTCGATTATGTCCAGCATAGCCGCCTTGTACCTCCAGGGAGGGATGGGCTGTTCGGCCTTGTGCGTAGCATGCCGGAGGGAACACGCTACGAGCCGGGCCTGGCCATGGCAGACGGAGAGTTCGTAATGATTCACGGTCGATATGCGCAGCCTTGTCAGCGAGCACTAGTGGCGGTTGACATGTTCAGAATTAACAACGGGATACTCGTCGAACACTGGGACGTCCTTCAAGAAGAGGCAACGATCGAAGAGTCTGCGGGGGGCCACCCGATGTTTGGCGATCAATTCCCCAGTACCGAGTAACGTTCTTCACGTAGCGTCTGACGGAAACAAAGTCCTCTCTATCGCCCATGTCGCCCGAAGCGGCAGACTTGGATCGCTATTCATAGTCGCTCTTTGCGTTCTCGTGAGAGGTAGCGGGATAAATTAAGAAAGTGAGTAACGATGGCAATGGTGAGAAAGTGGATGACCGTTCTTTGCGCTGGTCTCCTCGCGACGTGCCTTACGCCGCTTGCGGCAGCTGGTTCGGAGGTTGTCAGTCAGCGAAAAATGAAGGTAGATGGGGTCGATATATTCTACAGGGAGGCGGGCAATGCGACCAAGCCCGTAATCGTCCTGCTTCACGGCTTTCCCTCCTCGTCCCACATGTTCCGAGATCTTCTGCCAGATCTTAGTCAAGATTTCCATGTTTTCGCGCCTGATTATCCTGGGATGGGAAATAGTGGTATCCCATCTGATGGTGCCGACCCGCTAACTTTTGACCGAGTGGCTGACTACATCGAAGGCTTTCTTCGAGCCGTTCATGCCGACACGACGATATTGTACATGCAGGATTTTGGGGGCCCGGTAGGGATTAGATTGGCACTTCGCCATCCCGATCGAATCGCTGGTCTTATTATTCAAAACACTCCGGTGTCGCTTGATGGCTGGGAACCGAACCGGCTCAAGGCACTCGAGAGTTCCAAGGCTTTATCGACTCTTGACAGACGAGCCGCAGCAGAAAGCCGGGTTAGCTTGGCTACAGATATACTCTTGTACCGAAAGGGGGCAAATAGACCAGATGAGGTTAGCCCCGATGCGTGGTCCTCGGATGCTTTTGCACTTGCTGATCCTGCCCGCCACAAAGCAACGACCGACCTTCAGTTGGACATTGTCTCAAATCTTGATCTCTATCCCGCCTGGCAAGCCTATCTTCAAAACGCGCGACCCAAAGCGCTTGTAGTGTGGGGCGACGGAGACCCAATTTTTGCGCCGAGAGGCGCTGACGCCTTCGCAGAATACGATACGAACACCGTAGTCCGCCATTATGCCTCGGGTCATTTTGCATTGGAGGAACGACATCAGGATATCGCTCGAGAAATCATTGCGCGCTTCGGCGCAGGCTCACTCTAGGAATATTCGGGGAAGGGTTGCGGTAAAAATCTATATCGGCGAGTCTTTAAGTTTTTTCGATGGGACAACACGTTACGGAAAAAAGGGCAAGATACGTAGGGGTCAGCGGTTCGTATCCGCTCAAGGCGATCACGTTGAACCTAGACAACTTATTTCTTCGGAACGGCTTTCGGCTTCGGTTGATACAAGCGTCGTCTGACGTTCGAGCGCAGAGCATTGCGAACATCTTTGTCCACGATCGACAGGTCGAACCATTCGGGATCGAAGTGGCCACCGCACCACCGAATGGTTTCGGCATATTCAGGGTCTTCCCGGTCGGCGACGATCTCCAGGAACCGCTCATATCCCGACACGCCACCAACATCTTCGGGCGGGCGCGCCCTTTCGCCGGCGATGCAGCTCCCGTGTTTGGGTGTAGCAGTGAGCGTCAAGAACTCCTCGACCACAACGGTGGGCCGCCAACCATCCCCGAAATCATAGTGGTAGCTGAAGACGGCACCTTGATCGAAGTCCATCAGGCGAACCTCGCTCTGATCGAAGACCCGAGGATCGTCCTCGGTCGCATCTTCCGTGAGGATCTCAACGTCCCCGTACCGGAGACCACCGATGCGGAAGTCATAGAGATGATAGTTCCACCAGTTGAATGCGGCCTGAATTCCGAGATGCAGATGCTCTAGGTTCCAAGGGATCGGCAGGACCAGACGACGCCAGATGCCCGGCTCGATGGCGTCGATGGAAACTCTGATCTGCACAGCGTTTGCGGCTTTGAACATTGGCCGAGTGAACAAGGTTGGCGAAGGATCGTCAAGACGTTCGCTCGCGCCGAATGGCCAAGATATTTTGCGGCGTCGTACGCTCGTCCGTCATTGCGCGAGCGAACGCAACGAGCTCGTCGCCGTCAGGATCAATGAAGGCGAAGACCGGACCACCGGAGGCCAAGGTTTTACCGTGCAGGATCTCGGCTATGGCGGCCTCAGCTTTCGCGAGCTCGCCAAGGATGTCGGCATCAAGAGCGCCAAGCATTCACTATTACTCCGCGACCAAGGGCGAACTGGGTGCGGCACTCGCCAGCATTACGGGGCTGTTCTCGAGGGAGATGCTAACGCAGGGGCTCGACGTCGAGACATGCATGGCGCGTTACACCGAGGTCTTCGCCGACACCCTGCGCGCCGACAACCGCCTGTGCCTTGCCGGAATGCCGGGCGCCGAGCGGAACCAGCTTCCGGAAGAAGTCCAAACTGAAGTTGTCAAATACGGCGAGATGAACGAACGATGGCTTGAACGCGTGCTGGCCATGCGCGATCCCGACAAGACAGAGCAAAACCAGCGTCGGGCAAAGGCCATTTACGCCGCTGTCCAAGGCGCGCAGTTGATCGCCCATACCAGAAACGATGTCTCGCTGTATGAGGAGATCATTGCGACATATCGGGAGAGCGGACTGCTGCCCTAGTGTGTTGATGCCATATACCTCTATGGCCATTCATTTCGAGATATTGGGTCTGTCTTTGCGTTGGACCCTTAGAATTATCGAAATGAAGCTTGTGCCGTGAACCGGCATCTGTGCGATGCCAAACGGGCCGGACGATGCGTCGGCTGTTTGCGGATGCTCATGGAGATCCCCGTTGGCTTCCGGACGGGGCAAGTTCACCAGTCTCGCCTTCGCAAGGGCGCTGTTCGGCACAATAGCTGGATCACGCTGCTTTGAAGGTCAGCGACGTATGGAAGATTCATTTCATATCCGGCAAGCGAAAAGCACCGGGACCGCTGACACCACTGAAGCGGAAGTCAGTGACTCTTTCCGGCTAATCGGATCGCCTCTGGCAGGCATGACATGTCGCGGTCCTAACTCAATGTTTGCAGTAGGTCGCGCAAACCTTCGTGGCCCACGACATTCGCGGCGTCTAAGACTTTAAACCACTGCCTGGCTCTGAGCCCCTGTTCGGGGTAGTCCTCATCAATCGAGGTGACGCTAAAGCCGATGCACGATCACCCGGTAGCGGTTCGGGCTGCTATCTTTCGAATAGAAAAACGATCCGACAACCGTTTGGGATATTTCGCCACGGACGCCTGCCTCCTCATATGCTTCCTGCGCGGCGGCTTTATGCGACGATTCCCCGGGTTCGATATGGCCTTTCGGCAGTCCCCACCGTCCGTTGCGACGGCTACCGACAAGAAGGACCTGCTGCTCCCCTTTGGGCGATCCACGAAGGCAGAGCGCGCCATCTCATATATCCGTCTCAGGCTTTTGCGGGGTCTTGCTACAGTCATAGCTATTACAGGAAGATGAACTATATCGACCTGACGGGCGTTCAATCGCGAAGATCACACCAGGGAGCGTGGAGTTGGCTGAAGTCGAATTGAAACTTGAAATTGATGCTGCCGGTTTCGAGCGTCTTTCATCATGGGACTTGCTTGGCGATCCCGATGAGACGATCGAGCAGACCTCAACCTATTTCGACATCAACGACAATGCATTTTTTGCGGAGGGCTTCACGCTCCGGATCCGTAAGGTCGGCACTGCGAGGACGCAAACTGTTAAGGCCACGGGTCCGAGCGCTTCGATATTCGCGCGGAGCGAATGGGAAACTCCGGCGACGGGTGACACCCCGGTGGTCGACCACACAAGCCCGCTGGTCAACGAGTTTGGCGATAAGGCAAAGGATGTGCGGCCCAGGTTTGAGGTCGTTAACGAGCGTCGGATCTGGAACGTTGAGGAAAATGGTTCGAATATCGAGGTCGCGCTCGACCGGGGATCCGTCCGCTCTATCGAACGCGAAACTCCCATCCTTGAGCTGGAACTTGAACTCAAGGACGGCAAATCGAAGGACCTTTTCTCGCTTGCCCGAAAGATCGAAGACATCGTCCCTTTCCGGTTTGGAGTCCTCTCCAAGGCCGAGAAGGGTTTTCGTCTGCTGGAGGCGGAGCGCGCCGTCGTCAAAGCCGACCCAGTCGAGTTGGATCGTGAGGGCAACACCTGCGAAGCTTTCCAGACGATCGCCCATTCATGCTTCCGACAGTTTCGTTTGAACGAGACGATCCTTCGCAGCAGGAAAAACGAAGAATCGCTGCACCAAGCTCGTGTCGCACTCCGGCGCCTGCGCTCGGCGATCACCCTGTTCAAGCCAATGCTGCAGGACGGTGAGGCGAAAAGACTGTCGGCCGAGTTCCGATGGCTGGCCGGCGTTCTCGGGGAGGCGCGAAATCTCGACGTCCTTCTCCCGAAAGCCAAGGCAGGTGAATTACGCGATAGCCTCACCGAAAAAAGAGCCACCGCCTATGCCAATGTTATGGAGGCGCTTGACAGCTCCCGGACGCGGGCGCTCACGCTCGATTTCAACGAGTGGCTTCACTGTGGCGACTATTTGACAAATGCGGCAACGAGAGACGTGGGTGAGCGTCCGGCTACCGAATATGCCGTTGAGGCGCTCGACAAAGCGCGCAAGAAGCTCAAGAAGCACGGACAGGATCTGTCCGGGGTCGATGACGAGCATCGTCATGAGGCCCGCAAGGATGCAAAGAAACTTCGCTATGCTACCGAGTTCTTCCGCTCTCTATTCCCTGACAAACGAGGCGTGCGGCGGTACAAGGGTTTCGTTGGCGCGATGGAAGCGTTGCAGGACGAACTGGGCGCACTGAATGATTTGGCAACCGGACCAGAAGTCCTGGAGGGGCATGGTTTGCGTGGTCTTGCCGGAGCAGATGACCTGATCGTTCATGCCGAGAAAGCGAAGCTGATCAGAATGGCGCAGGACGCACTGGACAACGTTCTCGATGCCAAGAGGTTTTGGCGCTGAAGCGAGTAAGATGAACCGCTGAAGTTGGCAGCGCGTTTGCATAGAAGGAGGGATATGGCAGTCGCCTGGCGAGAAGGTGAAATGAAATCGCGTTCCATAGCTGTTCGAGTTTCGTGGCGTTTCCCCAAAAACAGCGGGCTTGCCAGGCCGGACTGACGATTTCCCCGCGTCATCGACAAGCTTGCACGAGGGTGCTAGTCCCTGATTACCGGGGAACCCTTTGAACGAAGTACAGCGTATTGATCTGCCGCAAAACTTCGAGGACGTAATCCTGGGCGGGAATAGCCACGCCGTCACCGCACAACGCTCTGAGGCGAAGGCACGCGCAACCGGAAAACACCGCCAGAGATGAAACGAAATCAATAACAACTGCAACCAGGCTAGCGGATTCGACGGATCCTGCTGTTCGCGCCTTGGCGAAATGCTGGCCCACGCCTGACTGTCTGAATTCATCGAAATTCGCATATCCCTCGCGCCCACGAAGGACCTTGAGAATTATTGCTTCTTGACCAGGATTGTCGTGTCTTTGATATTCTTAAAGCGGAAGTTCCAGGATAACTTGTTTTTCCCGGCCGGCGATATTGTGATCCTGGCATCACCGCCGTCCACAGGAACGACGAGGTCAATATTCTTGCCCGCTGTCTTTGCGCCGGCCACCTTCTGTCTTGCACCATTGAATGTGTATGAGGGAATTCCGCTGTTCGGAATTGTAAGGATGACCTCTCCCCCTTGTTTGTTCTTGCCGGAATAGTTACCAGCCAACTCGCCATAGTCATCTGACAACGCCACCGATGAGTTCGCGAATGCCGCAATGCAGACAGTCGCCAATATTAAAGATGCCCGTACAAATTTCATGGTTTTCCTCCAGCTACTTCTCCAAAACAACTCATTTCGGGATTACTTTTTGATCGATAGGAAATCTTGTGAAACCTGATCGCCGCTGACAAGACGACTAGGCTCGTCGTCGCGATACGCGTCCTTCTTGTCCTTATCCCCGGACCAAAGCATATAGTACTTCGTGCCCACTTTGTGCCACGCGTAGCAATCCTTCATCGGCTCGCGCTTGCCCTTCGCAACATCGACCGGAGTGATAGTCAGGCACATTTCGTTCTCTTTTACCGCCCAATGGCCTTCACCATAGGCCTTCTTATCCTTTCGCACGAGTTTGGCAGACCCGTCAGGAGCGAAGAAGACGCGAACACTTTTCCAGTCCGCCGATTTACCCTCATACATGACGCGAATTTCTTCCTTCGTAAGCCTAGTTGCCCCGGCGGGAAGGGTGGCGGAATTTGCGGGACCAGCAATTCCAGCAAATACAGTAGAAATCGCAATAACGTATATTTTGATCATTATTTTATCCATCTCATGGGGCCGTGAAGACTGTATCTAAACTGGTATTTCAGCATCGTTGATATTGTAAGAGTAAGTTTTACCTATCAAGGATCTAGCAAACGCACCTTTGCTGAGGCCTTGAATCCAATTTCCATACTTGTGTGTGATAACAAACAGGAAGACACGCGGACACTCCCACTTGGGAGATGCCTTCTTGAGTTGCATATTATTGTCTGGCTTAATGCTGATGTTTCAACGTTGAGGGGCGCCCATGAAGTCAGCGCATGAGTTGTCTCAGGTATGCGAAGACATCGCGTCGGTGGTGACCGAGGCTTCAGCGGGCCTCCGTAGCTGGTCAGACTTGTGCTCCACTTTCACGGATGCATTCCCGGGTACATACGCAGCCCTGTTGAGCCAGAATTTTGTACGGCCTGACGTCGGGTTCGTTGTATCGGATGGTCTGGAGGAACGACACTTGCACTCGTTCGTCCACCACTATTCCTACGTCAATCCGTGGCGGAACTTCTGGCAACACGCCAGTAACGGCGCGATCCTCGTGGCGCAACGCGACGATCCGGCCGGGCGATATCATGGAAGCGTTTTTTACGAGGAATGGATGAAGGCTGTCGGGGACTTCGATGCTGCTGTCGGGCTGCGTCTGCAGGTGCATGACGAGGAGGTCATCTATCTTCCAGTTCATTTTCCGGAGAGAATGTCATTTGCCTACGAGCTTCCACTTGAGGCGGTGATGCAAAGTACGCGCCGAAGCCTGGCAAATGCGCTCCAGATTGCATCTTACTTTTCTAATTCGTCTCGATCTTCCATTGCAAAAGCGGCGCTGAGCAGCTTGCAAAGCAGGATAGCGTTCGTAGTCGATGACCGCATGAAACTGGTCGATGCAAACGATCGGGCCTTGACGGCCTTCCGCAGCGGCTTCCCGGTTGGCTGTCGACAGGACGTCGTCCGGTTTGCAGATCGGGCAACGACGACTGCGGTTGTCGGCGCATTGCGGAACGGCCCTCGCGATCTTACCTCGAAACATCTAATGATGGCTGGAGAAGAGCGCTGGGTGATCTCCGTCAACCAACTCCCCTCCGCATTCAGCAACCAGTTAATTAGCGGGCGTAGCCAGTTCCTGATCCAGGTGCATCGGATCGGCATCCGATTAGACACATTCGAAGGCGATCTTCTCCTTCGCGCATATGGTTTGACGGCTTCAGAGCTTCGGCTCTGCAAAGCGCTGGCAAGTGGCTTGATGCTTGCAGACGCCGCATCTCTTTCTCAGATCAGTTATGAAAACGCGAGACAGAAACTGAAATCCCTCTTCAGGAAAGTTGGCGTATCAAACCAAGCCGATCTACGGGCTTTATTGTACTCACTGGAGTAGCCGTAGCTCATGCGAGGCTGCTGTTTTTTGCGGAACGCGCAGCTTTGGACGCCCTACGACCCTTCCTCAATCGGGATCGTTCCCCACTCCCACCTGGGAGGCGCAATCCGGTCATCCAATCTATATATGCTGGATAGCTTTCACCGCTCTTCGGAGGAAAACAATGAAAAAGATCAGAGCTTTGCTCTGTGCTGCCCTGACCGTATACGCGCACGATTCGTCTGCGGGCGGTTTCAGCAGTTTCGAACTTCAAACGGCCGGGAAGCGATATGCTTATGGAAAATCGAAAGCTCCCGATGGCTCTGTGGCGGAACGATTTGAGCTGCACGCTGGTGATTGCCCGAAGATGACGGGAGATTGCCGCGCCGACAGGGAGCGGGTTGAAAGGTCCGAGCAAATGCCAGCGTCAAAGGTAGGCTCGGAATACTGGTACCATTTTTCTGTTTTCGTCCCTAAAGATTGGCCGAGGACGGGTCCGGTCAATACAAAGCTCGGCCAATTTCATCAAAAGGGTGAGGGAAAACCGCCGGTTCTTTTTCAGCTTGACGACAATGCTTACGGGTTCGAACTCTCCAATCCAAGTCTCAAACAAACCGATCCGATGAACCCGGTGCGGCCGCTATCCAACATCACCCTGAAGACAGCCTCTCAGATGCGTGGCGCCTGGACTGATATGCTTGTTCACGCCAGATGGTCCACGAAGCGAGACGGCTTTATCAAGGTATGGGTCGATGGACGGCAGAAGGTTGACCTTTCGGGGCCAAACGTTGACAGAGATCAGCCCGTCTATTTCAAGTACGGCATTTATAGAAGCTTTGTGAGCCGGTATCGTGGGAAGTCTTACCCCACATTGATTGCGTGGTTCCGGGATATCAATCGCGGAACGACGCGTGCGTCAGTTGAACGGCGGTGATAATTTGTCGCAGGTCGCCAGCGGCCTCATCAATATGGTCTTTGACAAAACGTCTGGCCGCACTGCATCTGGCGGTGCTCATCTCGGGCGGTGCACTGATCCTGCTGCTGACAGCTCCATCCGTGCCCGGACCCGGGCGACGGGCCTGATCCCATAGCGCTCGCCAGCAACTCTCGGTGAAAGTGACTAGCCCACGCCGTCAGTCGTGCTTGGGCTCAAAGCGGCCATCCCAAAACTTCGGCGGAGTCGTTCGGCTATCTTCTTTGGTGGCGGAGTTGGAGAACTGGTGCGGATGAGAGTGCGGTGGCGCTGGCAGCTGGGTGCCGGGGTGCTTTCTAGTCTAAGATTCGTGCACATCATGCTGGAGTGGCAGTGTTTTCGATGTTCCCGATATGATAACCGGTCCAGCAGGCGGCTCTGTCTAAGCCGGTTCGGGTCGTTTCCAGACGTGTGGTATGGCCATCTTTTGTCAAAAAGCGATTGCCTCCTCGCGGCAAAAATGAGCAAAATCGAAACGTTAGCAGCTATGAGTAAACGCTTTTTGGCTGCAACCAACCTGGTGAGGCTGGCATGAATGAGAAAGCAAGTAACCAGGAAGAGACGGGGAACGGTCCGGCTCTTCTGTTTAAAACGGACACCCGCAACTTGCCCTTGGGACGAGCTATTGAATTCTGGCAGGAGACCGCAGGCTCTCTTTATGATGTTAGTATTTCTCAACCCGAAGCATTTTTTACGACGCATTGTACCTTCCGCCTGGGCGCGATCTTGCTCACTTATTGCGCCAGCGTCGGACAAAAACTGAGCCGTTCCAGCTACCGTGCCGGAGCGGACGGATATGATCATTTCGAGGTTCAGTTTTATTCGGCCGGCCGCTGGAGCCGCCAGGACGGACGACAGGAAGCTCAGGCAACGCCAGGGGATCTGATCATTCACGATGCGGCACAGGCGCACGCGGGATCTGTCGGTAATTTTACCAATCTGACCTTGTTTGTGCCTCGACCGCTGCTCGCGCCGCTGCTCACCAACCCCGACGAACAAAACATGCGGGTTCTCGCTGCTGATGAGCCGATGGTGGGTTTATTGCGGAGTCACGTCGACAATCTCTGGCGCGCGCTTCCGCTTCTGAATGCCACGCAGGCGGCGGCGCTTGCAGCCCCGACCGTAGAGCTCGTCGCCGCGACGCTGAACGGGGTACAAAGAGAGGACGTATCGCGGGGAATGACCGTTGCACAACTGGGTGAAATTCGCCGGTACATCAATGCGAACGCGCTAGATCCGAACATGTCCCCGGCCGGTATTGCCGCTGCCTTTGGCATTTCGCTACGCAAGCTCACCTATCTTTTTTCCGGCGAGGGCGGGGTGTCAAACTACCTTCAGAGACGACGCCTGGAGCTAGCGCGTGCGGCGCTGCGCGATCCGTCGCAAGTTCACAAATCAATAGCCGAAATCGGGCTTGAGCATGGTTTCGTTTATGCTCACAATTTCGCGCGCGCGTTCCAGCGTCTTCATGGGCTCACACCGCGTGAAATCCGGGCCGTCGCTCAACGGAATTGGGCTTTGGGTTCGCGCGAATCACAAAGCTGGTTCGATCGCGCCTCCCTGTGGGGACAGTAAGGGATCAATCTGCCTGGTCCGCGGCTACCGTGCGCGCTACGAGTATTTTTGCCTAGGCGATTTGCGCGCTCGGATAGATTCGCCTTAAACCGCTTAAAGTTTCTTCTATCCCGCCCAAAGATCTGGTTTTTGAACCCTGATTTTCGGAGCAACGGTCGCGTCCCATAAGGCGCCGGACTTTATGGGATGCGCTGCTTCGGTGACGCGTGGATAGGGAGTTTTTCTACGATGCATTGCTTGCGTTGATGGTCGTCAGCACGCTTTCAGGCCGCCGAGCATCAAGGCGCTTCGCCAAAAGCCTGTTTAGACTCAACGACCCGCCGACTACCTCGGCTTCGATAGAAGTGCGGCCAATCCTCTTTGCTTGGTACGGGTCAGCGCCTGATCGGGGCCACGTCTCGCGCCGTCGAAGGACTTTTTTGCGGACGGCCAGCTTGCCCATGCTTTTACAACGAAACAGATAATCCGCAGTTGGAGTACGCCATCATGAAAATAGTAGTTCTTTCCGCGCTCGTCGCGCTCAGCACGTCCGTGGCGAAAGCAGCAGACGTCGTTGTCGAGCATTCGCCGCCGCCGGCTGCATATCAACCGCCTGCCTTCACCTGGACAGGCGCATACCTTGGTATCCAGGGTGGCGGCGCTTGGGCAACCGGTGAGTTTTCCGGCTTCGGCATATCCAGTTCGGAAGATGCAAACGGTGGGCTTCTCGGAGCTTTCGCGGGTTACAACTACCAGTTCGATAATAACGTCGTCATCGGTGTCGAGGGCGATGTCGAGTATAACTGGAATGAGGCGGAAATCTTTGGTGCTGAATTCGGGACTGACTGGGCAGGTTCGGTACGGGGTCGCCTGGGCTACGCCTTCGACCACGCTCTTGTCTATGCCACAGCGGGCTGGGCGGCGACGCAGGGCTATGTGGATGTGCCAGGACTTGGCAAGGACGAAGCCACCTTCAGCGGCTACACAATCGGAGCCGGACTTGATTACGCCTTCACCAGCAACGTGTTTGGCCGTGTCGAGTACCGCTACAATGATTTCGGCGACCAGGATCTTCAGGGTGTCAACGTTGATGTCGACCAGCACGCCATCAAGGTTGGCCTCGGCATAAAATTCTGACAGCGTCCAGAAAGCCGAAAAGCGGAAGATCATCCCTTGTCGTCTTTTTGGCCTTCATACGGTCTGCAGGCTTTAATCCGCAAATCGACGCACTGGCCCGTAGCGAAGTCAGATCACTCACGCACATCGAAATCCGGAGTTCTTGCAAATTGCTGCGGCTTCATCGCGATACCTGCGCCCTGAGGACTAAACATTGATGTCGAACACGGAATGCATGCTCATGCCACCGACGCCTGTAAGAACTGGAGCGTCCGGCAAGCCCGAGCTATCATTGTTTCCAAGCAGGCGACTGAGGTGCCTGCTGTCAATGTCGACGGCGGTCATCGCCTCGACCGCGGTTGGTCTGACGGATGTGCGAGCGCAGGAAACCTCCGCGTACTGGAATTCAGGCACGGACGGGAGCTGGTTCGCAGCGGCCAACTGGCGGGATGGGCTAGCTCCTTCCGGCGGAGATGTTGTCGATATTCGCGGTGGCGGAACAGCCTATATCGACGCCCCAGGAGCGGCGGCATATCACGTTTACGTGGGAACTCTGGGTGCTAACACGCTGAAGGTCGAGGACGGCGGCACGCTTGGCGTAGCTGGGCAATTGACGCTCGGTTATTTGCCAGGCTCCTCGGGCACCTTGATTGTGGACGGCAATGGCTCGGTAGCGACCGTTGGAACGTTCACGACGCTCGGTTGGCAGGATGGTACCAGTCTCCTTGCTGTGGAGAATGGCGGGAAGTTCCGTACCTCGATACTAACTGCAGGCGGAGGCGCAGGTAGCGGTACAATATCCGTCTCCGGTATGGGTTCCCAGATTACGGCCGAGAATAGCGCTCGTCTCGGAAGCTCCCAAGGCGTTCCCTGGGAACTCAGCATCTCTGATCAGGGTCGGTTTACCGCCAATGTTCTCGACCTCGAAAACACCACCGCGATCAATATCAGAAATGATGGCATCCTCGACGTCGCTGATATCAACGCGAACTCCGGCACTGTGACATTCGGCTTGAACACCTCTGGGGTGGATACGATAGGCGCGAACATCCGGGAGAATGGCGGCTTCAACATTTTGAACAAGTCGGGAGCGGGCACACTGATCCTGACGGGCGACGGTGAATTCTCAGGCGGGGTAACGGTCGCGGATGGCGAGCTTCAGATCGGCGACGGCGGCGTAGCCTCATTCGCGGCATCCTCGGTCAATCTCAACGACGCCGCCACGCGGTTGACGATCGACAATGATGACACTCTTGCCTTGTCCATGCCGATCACCGGCGGCGGAGAAGTGGAAAAACGCGGTGCAGGCACAATGACGCTCTCCGGGAGCAGTGCTGGCTTCTTCGGCGGTCTGGTGATCACCGAGGGCGCTGTCGACCTGACGGGGCAACTTGGGTCCGCCAACGGTACGGGAAGCTCAGCATCGGTGCACGGCGGCAGCTTCCAGGTGAACGGCCTCTTCGGCGGCGATGTTGCCGCCTCTGACGCCGGACGGGTTGAGGGTCGCGGTGCGATTGAGGGCAGCCTGACGCTCTCCAACGGTGGTATTCTGTCGGGCCAACAGGGACAGTCCCTGTCTATTAACGGTGATCTGAGGCTCGATAGGGGCAGCACGATTGATGTCGCGCTGGGAGGAATCTCATCGCCGGCGCTCTTCGACGTCGGGGGCAACCTCACACTCGACGGCAAGCTTCAGGTCACCGATCAGGGCGGGTTCGGTGCCGGGGTTTACCGACTGTTCGACTACGCCGGAGCATTGACGGACAATGGCTTGACCATTGGCACGACGCCGGCCGGCGTCACCGCGGACGATCTCTCCATTCAGACCGCGGTCGAGGGTCGGGTCAATCTGGTCTCAACCGCCGGGGCGGAGCTCGGTTTCTGGGACGGCGGCAACGCAGCATTACACGATAATGATGCCGTGGATGGAGGCTCCGGTACCTGGACGGCCGTCGGGCGCAACTGGACCTCCGACAATGGCTCGGTCAACGGATCCTTCAAACCGAATCCGACTTTTGCGATCTTTCAGGGAATGTCCGGGGCAGTCGCGGTCGATGATACCGCAGGCGCGGTCGGCGTCACTGGCATGCAGTTTGCCACCGACGGATATCGCGTCTCGGGCGATCCTGTCGAGCTGCTTGGCCTCAGTGGCGAGACCATCATCAGGGTTGGCGATGGCGGAGCTTCAGACAGTGGAATGGCGGCCGGAATATCCGCAACGCTCAGTGGCGCCTCCAGTCTTGTAAAGACCGGCGCCGGGTCCCTGGTCCTGACCGGCAACAACGCCTACACCGGCGGTACCCGGATTGCCGCCGGGACGCTATGGCTGTCGTCGGACGCCAATCTCGGCGCGTCGTCGGGTGGATTGATCTTCGATGGAGGAACGCTGGCCACGACGACTGGCTTCAGCTCCGGCCGTGCAATCGCCCTTAACGCTTTCGGCCGCGTCGATGTTTTCCGCGATCGCGAGCTTATCCTGTCCGGTTCGATTTCAGGGCCAGGGGGTTTCGAAAAGCTTGGCGACGGTACGCTGAAACTGACAGGAGAAAACTCCTACCTGGGTAACACGCTTGTGCGGGCGGGAACTCTGGTCGCAAATACAAATGCCATCCACGGTTCAATCGCCAACGCCGGGGCCGTAATCTTCGATCAAGCCAGGAACGGGTATTTTGCCGGCGATATCGCTGGCTTGGACGGCGCCGGCGGCGAGATGATCAAGCGTGGCGCAGGAACGCTCACCCTTGGCGGGGTATCGATGCTCGACTGGACCGTGACGGAGGGCGGTATCGTTTCGGCGACGGACCGCTTCGCAGGCGATCTCAATCTGGCATCTGCGACCCGCTTCACTTTCAGCCAGGACTACAACGGGACCTATGGTGGAGCCATCTCTGGTTCGGGAACCATTGCCTTCGATGGCGGAGGCCGGATCGCGCTGACCGGCGACAATTCCGCGTTTGCAGGCCTGAGTCAGGTTTCGGGCACGACGCTTGTCGTCAACGAGGCACTCGGCGGCTCTGCGTTGATTGGGAACGGCGGGCGTCTGCAGGGCGCAGGCACGATTGGATCAGGAACGGGATCGACGGTGACACTGGCTTCCGGTTCGATCCTGGCACCCGGCAATTCGATAGGCACGCTGACAGTTGATGGCGATCTGGTCCTTGATGCCGGCTCCCGCTACGAGGTCGAGGTCGCTCCGGGCGGCAAACAAAGCGACCTGATCAAGGTGACGGGGTCGGCCACCCTCAACGGTGGCACTGTTGCCCATATCGGCATGACCGGTACATATGATCCGGCGGCCACCTACACGATCCTTTCGGCGCAGCATGGTGTGAACGGTTCCTTTGACGCGGTTACCTCCGACTTCGCCTTCCTCGATCCCACGCTTGGCTATAACGGCAATGATGTCACGCTCTCACTGACCCGAAACGACATCGACTTTGCCACGGTCGCCGAGACGCACAATCAGATTGCCGCTGCGCAAGGATTGCAAAGCCTGCGCAATGGTAACGCGCTTCACGACGCGGTCGTGCAGCTCGACGAGGGAACGGCCCGGGCCGCATTCGACCAGCTTTCGGGTGAGATCCACGCATCGGTGGTGACAGGGTTGATCGAGGATTCACGCCATATCCGGAATACGGTCAATGATCGGTTGCGCTCAGCCCTTGGCGCTGATTCAACTCCCGGGACGGCCTCGTCTGGTCTTGCCTTCTGGGGCACGGGTTTTGGTTCATGGGGGTCAACCGATGCAAACGGCAATGCCGCCAGTCTCGATCGCTCGACCGGGGGCTTTATCGGAGGCGCCGACGCAATGGTCACCGATGCCTGGCGGCTGGGCCTGCTGGCCGGCTATAGCCATTCGTCCTTTGATGCTGATGACCGTGCCTCGTCAGCCTTGAGCGACACCTATCATGTTGGGCTCTATGCAGGGGCAGAATGGCAAGCCCTGTCGTTCCGCTCGGGCGTCGCCTATGGCTGGAGCGACATCAACACCAGCCGCTCTGTCGACTTCACCGGCTTTGCGGACCGTCTGTCGGCAAGCTACGATGCCGGCACGTTGCAGGCCTTCGGCGAACTTGGCTACCGGATGGAGACGCCGGCCGGTCACTTCGAGCCCTTCGTCAATCTTGCCCATGTCACCGTCAAGACGGATGGCTTCAGGGAAAATGGCGGCGCTGCGGTTATTGCCTCCACCGGCGAAACGACAGATACGACCTTTGCCACTCTCGGAGTTCGCGCCGAAACAGATGTGTGGATCGGAAGCATGCAGATGGATCTCGCCGGCATGCTGGGATGGAGGCATGCCTTTGGAGACATCACGCCCACCGCCATTCACGCTTTCGCCGGTTCCGATTCCTTCACCGTGTTCGGCAATCCGCTTGCAAAGGATGCAGCCGTGTTCGAGGCCGGTGTCAATGTCGATATCGCACCAGACGCTACCCTCGCCATTGCCTATCAGGGGCAGTTTGGCGATGGCGCCCAGGACCATGGCTTCAACGCCAAGCTCGGTGTCAGGTTTTGAAAGACCAAGGTGTATAACTCAGATCAGCGGGCGGCCTGGGAAAAGTTCGGCGGCTACTGCTTAAATAGCTGTCCGGTATTTTCGCCTGTTCGATGTGGTCATCATCAAAAGCCCGTGCCGTTCTCGGGTAGCGCTCTGGATGACGCTGCTAGATTTTGGAGACTTCACTGCTTTATGAAGTCGAGGAAGGCGCGGAGCGGCGGCGGCACTAAGCGGCGACCGGAATAGTAGAGGAACGGCCCTGGAAAAGAAGACCACCACTCGGGAAGAACCGGCACGAGGTGGCCCGCCTCGATATGCGGTTGCAGCCATTCCTCGAACAGTCCGATGATGCCGACACCGGCGACTGCCATGTCGACGGCCAAAATTATCGCGCCGCTGATGCTCACGGTGAGCGGCCCCTGCGGCTCGATGCGGACCGTCTCGTCACCGCGTTCTAGCTCCCAGGGTGTTGGTTTCCACGCGGAACTGAGCCGGTTTTTCCACCGAGAAGTGAGCCACCTCTGAGTATGGTTTTTTGATCAGGCTTTGGTCAAGGGATTGGCCTTTTCTCCTCTCTTCTGAGCTGCTGCGGCC
>NZ_JBJDRG010000017.1:0-96109 GCF_044987325.1 Rhizobium sp. ZW T2_16 | reverse complement strand
GCAGATGCTCAAAGACGCCCGCCGCTCACCCCCAGAATGGTACAACTTCCTCGACAGCTTTGTGGGCGAAGAGCTCCTCGTCGCTCGCATCAAAGCGAAATCTACGCGGTAGCAATCGGGCGGTTACAGCTTATCTAAACTTGGGTTGCCGGAAAGTGGCGACGCCTGTCGGGAAACCATTAGTTTGCCTCAGCGTCTTTGTAAGGTATTGATTTATCATGGTTGTGCCGCATAGTTTCCCTCTGAAAATCTTGCCGAAAGCAACAGATCGCCTCACCGGGAAAGCAATAGATTGCCTCAAGTGATAAGGGCAAAAATAAACCCGGCAAAAGCCGGGTTCTTGGGGCGGTGTCTGAACGCTATGATAATGGTGGTAGTGATGATCTTAGATAAAAACTGCCGCCGATTTTCTCCCGATCCATCGCCAGCGGAATATCCGTCAGCCTCTTCTTCAAGTTCGAAAAATGGATCCCGAGTTCTCGTGACAGCACCGTCAGAGAGACGTAGGTTGACTGAAATTTCTCGATATCATCCAGGAAGATGATTGTCTGCGGGCATCGGTTCAGCGGGTTGATTGCAACTTGCGACGGCAGATACCCATACTCCATGAGTGACTTCAAAACTCGAGTGTTCACGGCAAGGGCTTTTTCGGATTCGCGGAGAGACAGGCCGCCATGATCATTAAGTCTAACGAGATCGCGCACCTCATCGACTGACACCCTAATTGAGAGAAATCCTGTGGCTGCGGCGTCAATCCGTACCGTCGCCAGTTCTCCTGCAATAAGGCGGTCGATGATCTCTGACATCGGGCAGCAGGCTTTCTTGCGGGCATCAATCAGGCTCATCAACTCGGCGTCCGACGAACTCATCGGCACCGCATTGTCCGCAAGCTGCGTCATAAACTCATCCAGTGCTTCCCGTTCGAAAGCGTACTGGGCGAGATTGCTACGCTCTGCATCTACCAACGGTCGAACGTAGCGCGTCAAGATGTCTACATCGTAAGGGCGAGGGATGTTTAGATACCCAGCTGCATCTTTCAGGGAGAGGGAGGCGATTGCTTTTCTGATAAACGCATCTGTATCGGCGGCGTGAAACAGGGCGTTATCATCGAACACATCAAGGTAATTGTCGCTCAGGAAGCCACCGAGATGGAGTAACTTTCGTAGCCGCTTGGGGTGGGCCTTGTACTCACGCGACGCCGTATAGACAGAATGTAGCTTTCGGACCTCAACAGGCTTGCCGAACATCTCATCACCAGGGCCAAGCGGCATTGTCTCGATGCAATGCCTGCTGACGATATCACGAAGCGGGTCGTACGCTTGATCGTCGGAGCCGTGAGCAAGCCATTCGTAGAAACGGCGAAAAACCGTCTTCGGGCCTTGGGATCTAGCTTTCGGATCATGCGCATCCTGAAACTTGGAAAGAACCGCACGGATGCTTGCTTCACCCTGAGACGCGATGTCGAAGCCGATGCCGCCAGCTTCATAAAGATTGTCGTCGGTGAGGTCATTTAGCTGAACCGTAACGCCAAAGGTTACGCAGGCACCCAGCACCTCGGAAAGCTTGGCGACGGCATCAATGCGAATGCCATCCAGCCACTGGCCATCGTGGGTATTACCATCAAGGCGCGACTGCATATAGTGATCGAGGGAGGAGGGGGGACGCGACCCCAAATCAAGGTCAAGGTGGGCGAGACGATCAATGCCGCCCTTCAAAGCTGTGGGGAAGTCATGGAGGGTGTTGGGCTTCAGGTCGTCAGAGATTTCAACCAGGGCCTGGCAGTGAATCTGGCAAGTTCGGATCGATCCCACCAGCCAATAGGCCCGCTGGTATGCTCGAGCGTAGGATCCGCCACCGTCCTGCCCAAGGTCATCGGCGATGCAATGAGGGCATACACGAACACGGCTGCGGACGAGGCCGGATCTCAGGATCCGTTCCCCGCGGAGTTCGTATGATCTAGCCTCGGTACGTTTGAAAGCGAAGTTAGACAGAGTGCCGAGATCGGCCCGAGCGCAATGGGCCAGACGCTCAAGGGCCTCGGTGCGGCCGTCAACGACGTGTTGGAACTGGAACCCCATATCCAAGCAGAAATCGCGAGCAGAACGGCCGTTCAGGTATGCAGTACGTGCCGCGAAGCTTGCCGGGGTCTCTGCATGCCCCAACGCGACGGTCAATTTCCGTGGGAGCTGTGCCATCATCGGTTCTTCTTCTCCCGGATTTTCTTGATTGGTTTGAGATCGTCAGTCTCTTCACCACGGGAAATGCGAAGAGCTTCAGCAACATCAATCTTGTGCCATTCCGCACTTGTGAAGACATTGAACTCTGGATCGCATCCGGAACGTGCCTCGTAGACGTCCGCAAAATGGTCGATGGTTACCTCGGCGACACCTTCACCGAAAGCCTCATCAATGGCATCCTGGACATATTCGATCATCGTGCCGAACTGGTTTTCGGCAGCGTGAAGCAGACGGGCATAGAAGGCGTCGTTGAAGATTTTGGGAGCAGACAACTTTGCGGCTGCGATGATCAGGCCCCTAGCCATGGCATGAATGTCGTCACGATCCGTTGTCAAAGACATATCGGCGAACGTCACGAAGCGGGTACGACGCTTGAGCTGCCGATCACCTTGGATGAATTCGACCAGCGATGGTAGGCCCGATAAGATGAGGCAAACTGGCCATTCTGACTGCTGTAATAATGCTTTCAACGTATTGCGAACCTTCTGAAGTTCACCAGCCGTGGCATACTCGACGGCATGTTGAAGCTCGTCGATATGGACGTAGCGAATGCCGTGAATTGGCAGACGCTCTCTGACCATCTGCCAGACAACGTTTTCTTTGAGATCCCTTAGTGTGGGATATCCGAGCGCCTTCAATAGGGGATTGCCGAGCTGCCTGAGAGTGCAGGGAGAAGGGGCCTTCACCGAGACAAGGGTGCGATCCTCAACATTAGCAATCTTCCAAAACTCCTCACGTTGGTGAAAAATGCGTTCGAGCGCTCTGGTTTTCCCTGCGCCTGGCTGGCCGATAACTGCAAGGATACGGCCTTCTGCCAGTCGACCCAAACGAGCGGCCGCGTCTCTCTCGCGAAAAGCTCTTTTGCTGGCCTTGATCAACGTCTGAATCTCGTCGCCCAGCGTTGCGTCCCGACTGTGCTTCGCATAGGCGCGTAAGACGCGGTGCATCACATCTTCATTTTGTTCGTTTTCAGTAATCAAAGCAGTATCTTGCATCTTAAAACTCCATGTTTGCAAAATCGTCGTCATCATCGTCGCTGCCGGTGCCGTCGTTCGGCTCAGCAGAGGTCGCAGGCTGTTCGATCTCGATCGTGGCGCTCGGGTCGACTGGGATGGCTAATGGCGTGGAAGCTGGCTTCCCCGTCTCCAGGAAATCGGAGCTGTCCGTGTCCGCGGCGCTCCTGCGGCCCTTGGGCTTCAGCCAAGACCTGACCAGACGTCGGACACCTTCGGAATCGTATCTCGAGACCATCAGCTCGGCCCGCTCGGTTGCCATATCCGAATGGGCAATGATGTCGGTCAGTGCCCGCAGGCGGATCTCGTTCGTGATATCGGCGTCATCCGGAGTTTCGCGGCGAGCTTTTTCGTCACTACGAACCCATAGATCGAGGCTCACGCCATCCATACCGCTTTGCTTGCAGGGCACGGCCAACCAATCGGTCCCGATACGAACAGATACCTGGCCCAAGTCATGCTGATCGATGCGGACCTGAACCATCTTGCCACCGCGCTCGAGAAACGCTTCGTAGAGTTCCTGGCTCTGGTAGAAGAGACCGAACACTTCGACGCCCACGCGACGAAGTTTCCTTTCTTCGATGGTGCTAAAGATCGCATGGATGACGTGATCGTCGACTGGAGGCGGTGTCCCGTAGATCCGTGTAAGTTCAGCCCATGCCTGCGCTGGAGTCCTGCCATTCAGGCCGTCATGCGCGGTATGATGATAGACATCGACGATAAATCTGACGAAGAGCTTCTTCAGTTCTTCATTGGTCAGAACGGCCGATGAGGTCTCGTCATAATCGCCCTTGGCGACTACATTTTCGAACGTCCGGCCATGAAATTTGGCGATGAACTTCTGATGCAAGGTTCCATTGAGGCGTTCGATGCGGGCACGATGATATGGGGTCCCAGCTGGCGGATACATGATTTCCGCCCCGAGTGATGCTACGGAAGCGCGGTACTCGTAATCCTTGAATTCGGATCCTTGGTCGGTGCAGATCGCTTCAAACGGGCCACCCATGTGCCATGAAGAAAGACAGCCCGCCGCCTTTGCCATGTCTGACTTGTCGGTCACGATGGTTCTGAGCGTGGTGACGGCAGCCTCGGCGGTGGCCTTGCCGGTGAAAATATGGAGACCGACAACGCAACGAGTGGCGCAATCAATTGCGACCAGCGCTGTCATGCTGACGCGTTCGACCTCCTTCCGTTCTTCCTTGGACATCTGTTTCCAGGCGTCAGTTCGAACCATCAGAGACTTAAGGGAGATGGTCCACCCATCCTTCTCAAGGCGTTCCATAGGGCGAGTAGGATTGATACCTTCCGCGACCATCTTCAGGTCTTTGCGAGCTTTGCTCTCTCCATGTCTTCCGGCGTAACCCGTGCCGTAATGGAGGGGGCTGATCTCCTTGCGGAAAGTCTGCAAGCTGGGCATCGGAAGGGGAGCCAAACCATTCTTCTGACGCGTCTGGTTGATCCTGAAGAGTTCTGTTTCCAGCTTCTCGTAGGTGGCAGACTTCGATGGCTTGTTGGATTCCGCCCATTGCTTGGCGACGTTTGCCATGATGGGATAAAGGTCGTCAGGAAGACGTGTTTTGCGATTACCGCTGCGCCCAAAGCCCTCCATCAGAGATAGCGGATCGAGACCGAGGCCCTCGTATGTGCGAAGCCACTTGCGGAGTGTCGTTGGCGTAGGAGGGGTCCTGACGGTCAACTTGCGTCCACACCGCTTCGAACCAACACGGAGCGTCATTTCGACATTGGTGTTTTCCTTGAAAAGTTTCCCGATCGCAGGTTCCATCGAGGCATCTGACCGCGACACCTCGCCATTGGTCTCCATTTCCAGGAAGCCATCGCAAAATGCCTTTCGCCACAGAACTGTCTGCTGCTGGACCTTGGGAAGATCAGCAAGATGCGTCTGTGATGTGCGGGCACGAACCCTTGCCTTAACCTCCGAGAAGAAATGAGGAAATCGTTTTAGGCTCCCTACTTGGTGGAAGTCATGGATTTCCTGATGAGTGAAGGTCTCGCAAAAATCGGGATTCGATACACGGCGAAACGTCTGTCCCTCAGCATCGCTGCTGTCGGGCGTGTAGTCGATACCGTTGATGACGATCTTGTCGGTCGTGTGATACCGATAACGGGGAGCTTCTGGGATGCCTACCATCAGATGCCCTCCATCTCAGCCTGTACGGACGGCTGCCGAACAAGGGTCATCATGGAAAGCGGCTTGTTGCCGATGGCGATGAGGTCGCCCTCTGCGACCAGGCAGAGAAGAGCAAGATAGCCATCGGAACCAGGGATGGATGCCCGAAGGATTGAACCGATTGTCGCCGCACCATTGAGCGATTTCACGAATTCTCGCATCTGGTCGACATTGCTCAGAACGCGGAAGCGATAGGCCCGCATGATCAGGCGTGCATTGTCGGCCCTGACTTCAGTGATCTGTCGCTCAGTCCGAAGATGGACGAAATCGCCGCAGCCCGCAGGGCGCTGTGCCTCAATCAGGCGGACGACATCACCGATGCCGCTCGTCTCGACCTGCGCTTCGTACTTCACCGCGATAGAATGGCGGATGCCCTTGTGTGTTCGAGCTTCGAAGTCAAAGGTGTGGGATCGTGTAACCCCATCGGCATCTACATACGTCACCGCGGCTGGCTGCTCGCGGATTTCTGCCACGTCAGGATTAGCCATCAGGATGTAGATCGCGTCTCGTTCGAGCTTGCTCTCAAACATGATTTCGCGATTGGTTCGCGGGTTGACCAACACACCACGGAAAGAGCTTCCACCAAACAAGCTGATCTCTCTTGTGGCAAGCGATTCCGATGGCGGCGTCCAACGGTGACGCGCAGGGGCATGGGTTAGCTCAGTAGCCACCTTTCTTTTGGGCTTTGACATGACAAATATCTCCAAGGCCGACGCGCCTATGGGCGGTCGGATTCTCAAAATGCCGGGAGATATTCGGGATCTCCGCGACGCTGATCAGGACCGAGGGTCCAGCGGATCAGGCCGTTATTATTCGGAGAGATTTGATGTCGCCGCGGGAGGCGGTAGTCGTAGCTAAATATGTCATCTGAAGCCTCCTTATGGCTTGGGGTTGCATCAAGACCATTCGAGTCGAGGCAGGAATGGACATAGATCGATCGTGCATAGTCGCACACGGAAGGGCCGACTAATGCAGATAACGTGATAGCAAATTGGGGTGGAGGGAGTGACCGATTATTGAACCCTTGGTTCAATATGAGGCATATCAAACCTTAGAGGGCCGTTATACGGGCGTCCTGCTGAGATTTCGATATGAACAGAGCCATCTTGTTTTCCCTTGTAGCGCGGCGCTTTGGCCAGCAGCGGGCTCATACCCGGAGACGGCCGTAGCTACAAGCGGAGTTGCGAAAGATGGTTAACGCAGGCGTTCGACTTAGGGTGAAGCAGGTTGATGGCACGGCTGATTACGCATTGCTCGCTGAAACCTCCGTGGTCCTAAGAGATCTAACAGTGGAGATTTGCGCCGGCAGAAATCTGTCGTCATCATTGTTTCGATGACTTGAGTAGTTGAAATAATGATCGACTTTGACAGTGAAGAACTAATAAGTCTTAGGATGGATGTGAGATCCTTTGTGGATCGCCTTAACTCTTCAGAGGCAGGTTGCACTGAGGATCCCTTGCCGATCCAGCTTATTTTGCAGTCTTTATCCTGGGGTGACACCTACGGCCTTGCACGATGGATCGAGTGGGCTGAACGTGACGAGCAATCCTGCTGTTGGAGCGACACGATTACTTCCGCTCATGTCGCCCTCCATCTATGGACGTGCATCGAAAATGAATATGGTTCTCAATGCCTCATGGATAGAGTCGTGATCGAGCGATTGTACGTCGGTCGCTCCGACTTTGAGGAGACATATAAAAAGGCGGAAGCGTTCATTACCTTGAAAGGCGAAAGCTTCCGCAATGATCTGGTAGACTTCAAATTTTGGGTTGGCTGACGTTTTCGCTGTAAGGCAACTTGAGCCGCGCTAAAACCTCAAGAAAACTGCCAAAATCCACTTCTGTTTCAGCGGTGCGGTCCACCAATTTGAATGAAATACTTCCATCTTGACCTACAAGGGTCAGTAATTCGCGGGACAGAAGCGTGGATTTAAGCTGGTCTTCGCTCTCTTTAAACTGAAATTCTATAACCTTAAGGGGATCCGGCAATCGACTGCGTTTTTCCCCTATCTTGTCCATGATTTTCTTTTTTACGTGAGCTAAATGTGCAAAGGCCTTTTTTCTTCCCACCTCGCCAGGGCCGAAATCTTCCATCTCGCCGTCTGCCAAAGCGGTGTAATGGATTTCTTCATTTCTGAAAACGGTGCCGAATCCCATAAATATCCCCTTTTTAAAAACTGCACTGACATCAGAAATTTATGAATAGACGGTGACTTCGATATTACTGCTTTCGACAGCATGCTCCTGAATCTCCGGCGTCAGGAAACCAGTCGAAACCAGCTCACTGATGAATTTCGAAGCGGAAACCTGTCGGCCTTCCAGGATCGTTTTAGCCCTCGCGAACTGTTCCGCTAAAGTCGCATCGATCCTTTGTCTCAGCCTTGAATTACACCGTCGCAGCGCCTCAAGTTCTTTGTCGTTAAAGGCCTCGCTGTAGCGCAACGTTGACCCCATCCCGAGCGACGTCTCCATCAGGGTTGCTAGCCTAGTTGCCACTGCCAAGTCAGACGACTTTCCGCCTCCTCCGCCATCACCAAAACTGCCAAGCCAAAGTTCCTCAGCAGCGATACCGCCTAAAGTGATAGCAATTCGATCAAGATAGGCTTGGCGATCACGTTTCTCAAATTCAGGAAATCGGAAATGGGCGATTCCGAAAGTCGTCTCCGTTGAGCCGGCGACTACATGGTGTGGAACAACGGTCCCGAGATATTCACCGCATCCGAGCGCGAGACCAACAACGGTATGTCCAGCTTCATGGACTGCGGCCATCCTACGAAATTCGCCTTCCACTGGAACCGTCGTGGGTAAGAACGGGATGATGTCCGCCATCTCGAATTGACGTCGGTTCTTTCTGGCGGCACGGCGTCCAGCACGAACCGCCTTCGCGAGGTCTGCTCCGGTCATCCCCTCAGTGGCCAGCTTGATTGGCTGGATCAAAGCTGATGGTACGGTGCAAGAGGCGAGTTGTGCCAAGATCTGGACACGATCATCTGCAGATGGCACGGGGATTGCGACATGGTGGTCCAATCGCCCCGACCTTACAATAGCGGGATCAATGCGCGATGGATGGTTTGTTGCACCGACAACGATGACGCCCTCGCGGTCTCCAAGCCCGTCGAGACATTCGAGAAGCGCGTTGACCACCTGGATGGAATAATCAGCGTTATCACTTCGGAACGTTGATCTGTCACCGAACGAGTCCATCTCATCGACAAAGATAATCGATGGAGATAACTGCCTCGCTTTGGCAAAGTCCGTCCTCATGGCCTTTAGCAGATCGCCAAGGTGTCCCTTGCTTTGCCACTGGCCTAAAGACGTGGCGACCAGACTGACGCCACACTCATGAGCCAACGCCCGTGCAAACACCGTTTTCCCGACACCGGGTGGCCCACTCAGAAGAATTCCGCTATCAATGTCGGACCAGGCGATAGATCCGTTCCGCCAGTCTTTCAGGTCTCCAGCAAGCTGGAGACCCCAGGCTTTCGCCTCACCATATCCATGCATTTTCGAGAGAGTAGGCGGCACTGCGGGGTGAGGCCTTTGTAGATGGTCCGAGGCATGTTCGAGACGGGAGAGCACTTCATCCATCGCTCGACCTGGACGTAATGCCGCCCAGACCAATTCCGATGGAAAACGGAAAGCTTGTCGTGCTTGACGCAAGCTCATCCGAAGCTTCAGGACAACCTTACATGCTGCTCTGAAATCTTGTGGCGTAATCGCCTGAAGATCAATAACGGCGTCAGTCGCGACCTTGATCAAAGCGGGAAGGTTTTGCCTTGTCTCCGTGATCACGATGACGCGGTGGTTGGACTGAAACTCTTTATCGAAAGATTTCAGAACCTTTGCTTCGCTATCGGATGCCCACAGGTACAGCAGACCCGAATCTGACCTGTAAAAATCTTCATTGTTCGTGGAGACGATCCTCGTGAGGATCTCTCCATAGTCGCTCAGGTCATAATCTTCCGGTGCGACCAGAACGACAGCTCCTGCGCCGCCATCTGCGAATTGCGGAGCTGCCTTGAGCGCACGTCGGACAGTGCGCTCAAGGGCATGTTGATAAGTGGATGATTTCTGTTTGTTACTGGGCAATCTTACCATTTGAAACGGACCTCGAGTTTCAACAATGAGCGGCATCAGGCCGTTTCTGATGCCTTGGACCCGAGGGTGTAAAATCGTGATCGTGTTCTCACGAACCCCCGCTCGGCATCGATGAAGAACACCTCACTGGTGATGCCGGGACGCCAGTCATCGATTTTGGGGTGGTCGAAAAACAGGCCGCTCAAGCAGGACACTGGTCTCGTGGTGTAAGACCAGTTTTCTAACGTTGGGGCGAGTTCGAGAACGCTAGGCGATGGTTCATGGCCTTTTCTCAGCGCCTTTAGGTCTGACAAGAGTTGACCATAACGCATGATTTTATGGTCAAGATCCCGGACCTGCCGATCGGTCAGTTTCAAATTCATGACAATACTCCTTGGATTGCGGTCTCCGTGGAGACCGCAGCAAAGTTGCTTCAGCGAGGTGATGGTGGATTTTTTAGGCCGCGGTGACCCGCGTCTGTGGTCCAATTGGACCATCATCGAGATCTATGACCAACACGCGGCGCAGGGCCAAAGCGGCGATGGTTCCGACAGGATCAATGCTATTCCGAATGACTTGTGCGCAAGCCGAAAGCGGCAAGGACCCATGCTCGTCAAGGCACGCCAGGAGACGTACGCGATCCCCCAATGTCACAGAGAGAGATGCGTATTGCAGGAGGTCTTTTGCATTGGCGAGGATATACGGTTGAAGGCCTGCCTGAGAATTGAAGCCGTATTGATAGCCTGCGGGGAATGGCATTTCCGAGACCCAGCTAGGAGGGGGTAGGGCGTCCGCAAAAATTACTTCGCTGCCCATGTGGATTGCAAAGTCGGGGATGTGTGATCGCCTACTTACTCGGATCATCGCCGGCAGGCATGACCAGGATTCCACACATGGATCAACATCAAGAAGGCATGCTAAGTCACGGGCTGCTTGGGACCGGAATAAGGCGGGTCCGTCACAGCGAACGCAATGGCGTGGCAGAAAGCTATTAGTAGAGGCATCGGCGCGGACTCGGCTAAGCCAAGGGCCCGCAAGGGATACATGAACACGGGACATGATACGCTCGTCCTGATACTGGCGATATTGATCGCCGAAGAACACTTGAAAGGTTCAGAGCTCAGAACTGGCCTATTCGGAAATCGCACGCGGCATCATTGCGGGATTCACGCTGTAGGATGCTATCGGTGAGTGTGCGGTTCATAGCCATGGGGCGGAACATATAGGGAACATTGTCACATGTCAAGCGCGTGGATCGGCCTATTAGATTGGTTTCTAAAACCCAGTCTGGTTAACGCAACGATCGGCTGCGAAAGGTCATGGTCTCAGCAGTTCCCGTTCCTAATGTTGTCCAGATGTGTGGCAAATCTTACTGCGGCGATTGACAGGCAATGGATTGGTAGCATTCTGATCCACGGCGAATTCTTCGCCAGGGCAATGGGGAAATAATGAAGAGAAATTTGTTGATGCTGGCGCTTGCGCTGGCAGTGTCTGGCTGTGCAAAGCGCCCAGACGCGATCGTTCCTGCCGACATTCCAATGGCAGCATATACGAACTATGGATGCGAACATCTCGCGCAGGAATTGATCAAGGAGCAGACGAGCCTCGCGGCTGTGTCCAAAGCTCAGAGCGAGGCTGCCACTGGCGATGCAGTTGGCGTCTTCCTGATCGGAGTGCCGATGTCGTCAACATTTGGGGGGGATAAAGAAGGGCAAGTCGCGGTCGCAAAAGGGAAAGTACAGGCAATCCAGTCAGCCATGACTAGCAAGAATTGCAATATGCCAGCGAGTTCGTCCGCTAGCATGAAGAAAACCTCTTGAAGAATTGAGGGGGGCGTCCAAACGCCCCCTCTGTCACGCGAAGCATATGGTCAGTCTCCCTCAAATCTATCGGGTGACAAATCGTCGCGCTTAGGTTGTAATTGGTCGTGATGTTGATTTTCTCTGTTTTTGGGGAGGTTGATGCGTCCATCAGATTACCTTGATCGGTTGCGCAGAAAGTATAGGGCGCACGGTGACGTCGTCTTAGATGACCAAGAGGTATTGGAACTCATTCTGTTTCGCCTGAAGCCTCGGGGGGATGCGAAGCAAGCCGCACAGCAATTGATGGACAGGTTTGGAACGATAGAGGCCGTTCTCAATGCTCCCATTTATTTGTTGGAGCAGACGAGGGGAGTCGGGAAATCCGTTGCTTTCGATCTGAAAATGATCGCGACAACAAGTCAGCGTGCGTTGAAGGACAAAGTTCGGCGCGAGCCAGTTCTGTCCTCATCGAGGGCGGTCATTGATTATTGCCGTGCGATGATGGGCTGCGAGCGACGAGAGCTATTTCGGATCCTGTTTCTAGGCAAACACCACGCGCTTGTGGGAGATGAGGTTCACTGTCATGGGTCGGAGAGCTTCGTATCAGTTTACCCGCGCGAGATTGTTAGGCGAGCGCTTGAACTTTCAGCATCTGCTATCATTCTCGTGCACAACCATCCGAGCGGAAATTTGAAGCCGTCCTCGGCCGATATCATGATGACCCAGGCAATCCTTATGATGACGAGGCCAATGGGCATCGAGCTACATGATCATCTGATAGTATCGCGCAATGGCCATGCCAGTATGAGGGCGTTGGGTCTAATCTAACCGCATCGGCAACGAGTTGGAGATACGCATGGTTGATCCTAAAAATATCGAAGAAATCAGACGTCGCCTAGAGGAGCTACGGCAACGGTCTGACAGCGAGGGGGCGGCCATGCTGTCCTATCTCATCCATATGGCCACAGTTGAGGCTGAGGACATCTTGTCAGGAAGACGGGAAGTTGACGTACCTATTGGCAGTGGTCTGACATCGAAGCATTGAACGTCTCACCGATTCACCCTGACGACCGAGATAGCAGTCGGTGTGACTAGGCAGCGGTAAGGTGTGGCACGCGACCTACCTTGGAATACGGCACGATCCATTCTCCAATCGCGGGATTGAATACCCCAGGAAGAGGGAAGTATCGATCTATCAATGCGAAATCCCGCGTGTCCAAGGTTGCTATTGGCATGCCATAGCAAACAGCAAGCGCAGCTATCTTGAGATCTTGAACAGGAGGGCGTTGCCGGCCTTTAGCGTAATTGAGCCAGAGATTTTTCAGGAAAGGTTCGACAGCCATTCTAGCTTCGAGTGCGGCCACACGCGGCGTCATTATCGGATATTCGAATTCGGTTTTCATGAGCTGGTCCCACCAGTAACGGAGCTGGGCCGCACGAGCTGGATCCGTTCGGCTCTTGTTCGTTATTCCCCATTCGATTTCAAAAATCACAGGGAAGGGGATCGCGACGGATTCAGTTTTCTTAAGCCACTGAATGATACGCGGATGTGGCTTACGTTTCTGTGTTTCACTGACGATATTAGTGTCTAAGATGAACGTGCCAAAATTCATGTGTTGGCCCCTGAACGGTGCTCCGCTATTATTTGGTTGAAATCATACGGCGCGATAATGCCTCGTTTGCTACGATAGGTAGCAGACGACAGTTTGGTTAATGAATTCTAAGCAAATAGGTGCAAGTTGTCAGACTGCCGACAGGAGTGGAGCCGTCGTGAAGCCGAAAAAGCTATTCGCGAAGTTTTCGACGCTGCAAAATCTCAGCCGCAGGCAGTCGTCGATTTTGATGGTACTTTCGAAATTCGATTCATAAAGCCGCCGCTGAAGCAGAGGGCGGCTGATTTTCTAGCTGAGGGTGGGCCACTTGATGACTGAGCTATCAGGGCGTGCCAAGTATACCGCTATTGATCGGAGATGTCTCTCGCGATCAGATGTTTGTCATAATACCGTTTGCGGAAAATGAGACGACCATTTCGAAGTTTGTATGTGGCCAAAAGATAGATCAGATCGGCCTTTGACCCGGAAATATCGATGCTTTCAATTGCTTCGAGATTGGGGTCAAGCGCGATGCGTCTGCACTCCGACATCAGTGTGCTGTATGGGACAGAGAGGAACTTCGTTATATCGGTTTCAGCAAAGGAATGATCGGAGGGATCGAATATTCCGGCTCCGACACGCTCGCAATCTTCCAATGGTACGCTCGCCTTCAAGGTACGGAATTTTAATTCATAACCATCGACTGAACCCTGCAGAACTTCGACCTGTCTACTTTCCAAGGTCTCACACACTGCTGACGCATGGTCTGGAGTTATACGCGGACCAAGGAATACGCGCTTCAATGCGCCATCGACGTAGTGTTTAGGGCCGACTTCGCCAGTCAGATATCGCCATTCCTTCTCATGGGCCCATTCGCTACGTTTTCTGGTAATGCGGGCATGTATGGAGTTCTTGAGGCGATCTCCACCAAAATCGGCCATCGTTAACGGGGGAAGAGCTGACTTTGCATAGGAGACGGGTAGCAACTGCTCACCCTGGAAATCGCCGATGCTAAGCTCAGATGTCTCGAATTCAAGGCACATACCTGCGAAGTTGCTGCCATAGTAAGCCCATAGTGGCAGGTCCTCGTGCGAGCTCGAAAACGAAACCAGCGCGAACTTATCGATAAGTGCGGAAAACTCGTCATAAATTGCGGTAAGCTTTTTGCCACCGCCAAAAAACAGGGCATCGATAATATGGTCGCTGGGTCCACCCGTTTCATAGAACGCCTCCATCGGGTCGTTCATTGATTTGAACGAAGGCGAGAAAAGGTAGCTTTGTTTCAGAGCTTCCATCTCGCGATTTAGGAGCTGGTCGTCGAGTGGTCGATATCGATAAAGCAGTTTGGGTGGCTGGACTATCTTCATGATGGAGTGGCCGTCCATATCATTGAGCTGGCGCATCTCGGCGTCGAATGCGGATTTCGATGCGCCGACGTGTTTCGACGTCGCCTGCTTCACCCAGCGTCAAGACATCACCAGGAAGGATCAACTGAGCAGCGGAAAGCGGAAGAACCGTTATTCCTTCGAGAGAGGCGTTGGTTTTCAGAACGTTGGCAACAGAGATCGCTCTTGCGAGGCCAAGCCCTGCGTTATCGGCAGGTACCAGCGTTGATACCGCAGCTTGTGACGCAAGGACATTGATAGAGTTCTTGTCCATATTGGAATTTGGCCGAGAGAGCGGTTGCTCATCAGTGTGACCGATAACCTCCACGATGTCGGCACCGTAGTTCTTCAAATTAGCGGCGATCTGATCTGAGATCGAACCACTTAGCTTACTGGAGAACGACGGGGTGAGCTCGGCGCTGCCAGATGTGAAATAGTTTCCGTTCGCCTCACTGAGACTTATGATTGGTGGCCACTCATGTGGCTTTGACGTCTCACCCAGCGATGCAAGCCGTTGGTCCAACGCTTCTGCTTTTGCCGTCATAGCGGCCAATTCAGCCTGGAGGCGCTTTACATCTTCCGCCGCAGTATCACGCATTTTCTCCGCGGCTACGAGCTCATTTACTCGTGCCAGCACGTCTTCGGCTCGGGTCAAAGCCAAGCTCTCTTGAACGCTCGTGAGAGTATCTTTCGCTACGACTAGCTCTCTCCAATCGTCAGGGGTTTCAACCGAGGCGAAGGCCTTTAGCTGTCGTTTCAGCGTCTCTACTTCAGCTTGAAGAGCCTCCACGTCCTTTCTCGCCAAAACAGTCTCAACAGCCTGCTGTTCTTTTGCACGGAGAGCATCCACCGCCTTTTGTCGCTCGGCGGCGATTACTGCGCCAGCTACTAGCAGAAGGCAGAAGATGACGAGCAGTAGGGACTCAGCCATGGTGAAGCCGAGGATCAAACCTCGATTATATCCCTTAGTCTCAATACTAGTGGCGCTGTCGCTCATCGTCTCCACCAGCTCCGTGAAGGCTTATCGTCATCGGACATGACGGTATCAGGCAGTTGGATGGAATCGTGGTCTAGGCGGGGAGATAGGTTGGGATCGAGGGGCAAGGCGTTTGTGCTTGGGCTATTCTGAATGGCAGCCTCGAGAGGCGTGACGATGGGCATCTTGGCTTCGATGCTCTTGAGAGAGGCCTCAATCTTGCTACCCGACGATATGGCTCGTTCCTCCGCCTTTCTGCTGGAAGCCAAACCATTGGCCAACATGGTGGAAAGTGCTTCTATCCTCCTCAGATTCTCAGCATGCGAAGATTGTCCTGCGGTCAACGCGGGGATCACGCGTTCAAGGCCTGCCAGAAGATCGCCCATCGCGGTGGCGGACCTCGTTTCACTATCCTTGGCGCTGGTTATACGATCGCTGAGCTTGTCCAAACTGGTTGCGGTTTGTTTGAAGGGGCCTAGCGCAGACAGGATCTTTTTTGCGGTCTCCTGAGTGCTCCGAGCATTGTCGGAAACTGCGTCCGTGGTGATTTTTACGAGACCGCGAAGCTCCTCTACCGCGGGAGCTACCTCGATTTTCACTATTTCCTCTGGTGATCTGGCTTTGCCATATTTTTCTGCGGCAACGTCAAGAGCTGAAGCTAACTTGCTGATGCGTTCTTCAACCTTCTCGACAGAGCCATTGAGGCTATCAGTGATCTCGGCGACAGCTTTCGCATTCTTTTCCGCAAATGCGCTGATCTGCTCATGGGTGCGCTCTAGCGTCGCCACCAATCGCGCCGAAGCTTCCTCAATGGGCTGTGTTGCCTTCAAAGACATGGCCTCAATAGAGGCTCTGACAGCTTCACCGTTTCTTTCAGCCTGCCGCGCGATTTCCTCGAAACCCTCGGAAAGCATCTGATTGCTTGTGCGGCGATAGCTGGAGAATTCCATCGCAGAGGAATCCAGCTCGCTTCGAACACGGCGCGTCATCTCTGCAAGCTCGTGGCGGACGGCCCTTTCGATATCCACCGGATCACGGCGCATCTGATTGAAGAAGATGCGTAGGGCGATCCCCATAATGGTTGAAATGATCGCGATGCCGAAATTTCTGACAACATCTTCGATCGATGCTTGGCCAGTAAATTTATAGAGGGAGATGCCCAAGCTGGTGAGCGTAAAGACAAAGCCCATATAATAAAGGTTGTCGCCAGCTTGTTCGTTGTGAAGCCGAATACCCGGCAGCATGTTGAGAGCAAAGTACAACAGCATCAAGATGACCGGCACGGCCGTCACCAAGACGATGTCCATATCGTATAGCTTGCCAAACCATATGATGGCCGACCCCATCACTGTCAAAATGACGAAGATTGCTATTGGGCCGTTTGTCCGTATGGCGGTTTTGATATCGACCGATGCCATCACCTTACTCCTGTCAGTCGTTCAAAGCCGATAAAGTCGCCACGATTGGCTCTCACCCAAGCCAGCCAAAACTCGGCGATCTCGTTTGCTGGAGGCATGTTTGGGCGTTGAAAGGCCAGAACCTTTACGCCGATCCCATCGAGCGGAGTCCGATAGCGATCACGCGCTGGGCTTTTCTCATAAGCACCGTATCCGGTGCCGTTGCGGTACATCGAGTAAGCGTCGGTGTGCTCCATCATGTCTGAAGCAAGGTACAACGTCCGGGGAATCTGAGAAGCGCCGTCGCTTGAAAGACTTGCAATTACTATCTTCTGGATACCAGCCATGATGGGTGACTGTTTGGCCGCTTGCGCAGTATCGGTGCTATCGACCATCTTCTCCAAAGGATCGGAAAAAGCCTTTTTCCATCGCTCCTGGATTTTGCGAGGATTGGTCGTCCAAGGGTCGGCTGAACTGCCGTCACCCGGGTTACAGCCATAATATGTTCTCTTCGGCTGGCCTTCGCTTTCAGTCAGGAAGTAGACCTCGATGAGGCCGCCTTTGGGTACCTGTGCCACAACTTTCTGGAACTGATTCTGCAGATCCAGCTTGGTCACTTCCGATATGGGATCAGTTACATCGAGCAGCATCGCCGACATTGATACCGGACCAGTTACTGGGCAGAGATTCTCGTCCGTGGCAACCTCGTCTCCAGCCCGGACTTTAAGGTAGACCAAGGCCGATGCAGCCACAGCGATAAAAAGAACGAGAGCGAATATGGCAATCGCCGCCCATGGAGAAGAGGAACTTCCTCTACGTTTACGCCTGGGTCGGGCCATTGATCGTCTCCGGGAATAGATTGTCGAGTTGATGGTAGGCCGTGACGGCGTCTTCGAACTCCTGGCTAATTCGCTTCATCTGCTCGCCCAGTTCGAGTTGAGCTGCCTGAATTCTCTCGGCGAGATCCTTGTCACTCCAGTCATCAGAAGTGTCGATGATGATGCTTCGTTTTTGCATCTTGTATTGCGTGGAAAAGTATTTGGGCGGTGACGCAGAGCGCGACTGACGATTGGCTTCGCGATAGGTCGTGAGAAGTTTCCGTCCCACCTGTTCCAGGTGATCCTGGTGCTCCGCGTAGAGCTTCACCATACGGCTACGATTATCCAAAATTGACGCGCATTCCTTGCGTCGCGTCGACAGCTCGCGGACAATCCATTCGATCTTCTCGTTGTGATCGTTTCGGATATCCTTGAGGTCTGCGATGAGATCGAGCTTTCGGTCGATGTATTCGTTTCGGGCTTTTACATAACGATTATGGGTGCCGGCATAACCGGGGTAGGGGTCCGAAATCAGCAGCGAGTCGACCAGCGCGATGAGCGAGAAAATGAACCCGCTGACAAACAGAACCCACGAATCGATATCATTCATCGAAAGCGGGGCGTCCCATAGGCGTCGCATCACCTCGGGTCCCACCTCATCGACAAGGGAGGCTGAGACCTCTCGGTAGTGAGCCATGACGAGGTTCACGGAGATTGCTACGGCAAGCCATAGAATGATGCCCAAGAAGCCCACGAGCTTCCAGAGGAAGGCTCTGTGCACAATTCTAGGAATTACGAAGAGCCCAAGGAGCACCGTCGAGATCACGTTCGCGAATGCAAACGCGAAGGCGTACATTATGCCTCCCAAGAAACCTTGATCGCTTCCTTTCGCAAGGAATGTGCCGTTGACCCAGGTTTCAATGACAAGAAGTGCGGCAATGATCAGCCACTTAATCGCTGTCGCTGTGGTGCTCTTGGTTCGAGCAACACGCTTCTCCAATCCATTACGTTCGCGAAAGTCCGCGAGTTCGACATCCGCTTCGCGTAACCCTTTACGCAGTCCATGTAGCTCATCGCGGCCACCTGCGACATCAGCGCGAAAGTCGTTGACGCTGGAGTGGTTGGCTATCTGGATCTGACCAAAATGACCATCGAAATCGAGGTTCCGAAGTCGGGTGGAGAACGTTGAAAGCTGATCCTCCATGATTTGATAGGAGTCATCGCGCTGGTTTTCTATGCGCTCAACAATCACCCGCTCGACATCGTCGAAATCCTTCGCCGACGCGGGCGGGATATCCTGTTTTCCGTTCTCAGCACCTTTGTCCTCTATCTCCAGAGAACGCGTCAGTTTCTCTGGATCAAGGGGCGGAAAGGGATTGGTCGTTACGCGAAAGTCGTGACTGGTATCACGGAGGCTCTCGAACAACTTGTTGAGCGATTCAAATCGGGCTGCCATTTATCGAAGTGCTTTCGTGTCGAACGGGAAGTGACTCAGTGTCCCCAGGCTGGCGCTCGCCATCCTGCCTCGATGGCTTCGTCTTCTGAACAAAACCAACGTTCGCCACTCACAGTGTCGATTTTCGTCTTGGCATAGTCCTTGGACCAAGGGGTATGGTAGATCTTTTCCTGCTTCCGATTGATGTTGCCCTTAATGGGGCAATCTGGATCAGGCGCATTGTTTAAGGGGGAGGCCCATCGAGCGGCACGATAATCCCAGGCTGTTTGGGTCTCTTTCTGCCAGATGCCGATCTTATCCGCCTGAGCCTTTTCCTCGACGGCGACATAATCGATCGAATATCGTCTAAACGCCCATGCCATGCCGGCGGCGACCATTTCAGAATTGATATCGATCTTATCGGCAAAGCAGACGCCGATTACTCTGCTGTAGGCATCCTTGCCGCGTGCCTCGCATCTGACCGATCTGCCTGCGATCAAGGTCTCCAGTTTCTCGATTGCAGCTTTACCGCAATTCCAAGAGCCACCTCTGGTAGCTTTGCAACTTTGCCCAGCCTCTGGGGCATCGATACCATGCAACCGATATCGGACGTTATCGACGTCAATGGTGTCGCCATCGACTATACGGACGTCAGAAAACGCATATGCATTAGCTGGCAGCACAAATGCCACCAGACATGAAATGATGATGTACTTCAGCAAGTTGAACCCCCAACTTATGCTGATCGTATTTCAACTTGTGTCCATTTGGCAATCTCGCGTGAGGGTTTCGCACATTAATGATTAATTTACGAAGCCATTGAGATGTGTAACTCGCAATGGTTGAATTGCTTTGGGGCGTGATTCGTTAAATAGGTTTCATTTGGGGGCGTTAATGCCAGTTCTGAGAGTGATTTTTGCCGTGCTTTTTGTCAGCGCGTTTTGTTCGGATGCTTTGGCGCATGGGGGAGGTTGCCGCAAAGATTCTCCGCCAGGAAAATGCTGCCACATGGATAAAAAGGCAGGCGAGATGCACTGCCATTGAGCGTCAGTAGTGAACCAGGAAGAAGTCAATGCACGCTGAAACTATCAATGCGGTAGCCGCCCTCGTCGGAGCTATAGGGTGGCCGCTAGCCATTGTCGTTGTCGTCATGATGTTGAGGCGAGAAATTTCACAGTTACTAAGTCGGCTGGAACACATGAACATTGGAAGCACTGGTCTAGCTTTCAATAAGATTTTGAAAGCTGAAATCATTGAGGCGGCCGAAAGTCTCGCCGAAGCTCCCGAAGGTGGCATTGCCGCTCCTACGAAGAGAGCGCTCGACAAAACCATGGAAAAAATGATCCAGAATGATCCTGCGGGTGCCGTCGTATTCTCGTGGAAGCAGGTGCAAGAGGTTCTGGTTCGGTTGGGTGACAAGCATAACGTCTGGCTTGACCTTCGAAGCGGTCGCAAGACTGCCGATCAACTCTGTGAGGTGAATGCTATCTCATCGGAGATGGCAGACGTCATCAAGTCGCTTTATTCCACCTACAAACGCGCGATTCATTCCTACGATTTTGCCCCTGATCAAAGCACGGTCGTGGACTACGTGATCGTGACGCAAGATACTGTGGAAGCGATTGAGAAGCGTCTGTAAATGATGAGTTATCTGCTTCGCCCGAATTAAGCGCGACCCACGCCAAATTAAGTTTGAGGAACTGAGGTGATACCAGAAGAGATTGTAAGGCGCATTCAGGCGCTCTTCAGGCCATCTCCAGTGCTTCTTGTCGGAAGCGGTTTCTCTTGTGGTTTTGGGCTCCCAGGAATGGGCGAACTCGCATCTCATTTGCTTACGGAGTTCAAAACATCGAGAATTTCCGCCGATGCCATGGCGTTATGGGATCAACACAGCGCCGCCATCGCGGACGATTTTGAAAGTGGACTGAACCAGATACCCATCGGGGCGGGGGCACGGTCGGAACTCACTGAAGAGGTGCGCCGCCTGATTTCAGGTGTTATCTGCGACCGCACTTTAAGCGCGGAAGACGACATACGAGCATCAGGAAGCCCAGATCAAGCGGCTCCAGCCAGACTACTTCGGCTATTGTTTAATGGGATTCCGCAGAACAGCGAATGTGCTCCTGTCATAACGACAAACTATGATACTTTGATCGAGCTCTTCTGCGATCTTGCTCGACTGCCGATTGATACAGGCTTTGAAGGGCATAGGTACCGTCATTTCCGCAGAGATGCGGTGTACAGGACGCATTTTAGGCCGGAAAACGTCGCTGGCAAAAAAGCGATCCAAATTGAGTATCGCAAGGTTCCGAATGTTAGGGTGATGAAACCCCACGGTTCAATAACGTGGCATTCTACTACCTCTGGGCCTGTAGAGATACTCGACTACAGAAAAGCCTCTTCACGCGCTATCGTTATCCCTGGACCAACCAAATACGAGGAGGCCTTAATTGAGCGTCTCTTCGATTCTGTTCGTGCGGAAATGAACAACGTATTGCGAGACGCGTCAGGACTGATGTGTATCGGATTTGGTTTTAATGATGCTCACCTGCAAGGTGTCATTACCGAGCGTCTCGGAAACCGAATGCCCATGTTAATTCTCACGCGAACATTTACGCTCAAAATTGAAGCCCTACTCAAAGACTATCCTCACGTCATAGCGATCGCTCGTGATGGTGATGGAGCGCAGTGTCACGTTGATGGCGAGATTCACCAGATCGATGATCCCGCGTGGGAATTAGACTCGTTCCTTAAACTTTTCCTGGAGTGAACTCATGGCCATATTTGAATTTTCGCAGGAGCAGTCACTTGGGGAAGTGAGGAGCGTTGAGACTTCGAAAATTGTTGTGAGAGTAACGGACGCTGAGCGTCTGCAAAAGGCGCGGGTTGGACGGCTTGTAGCCATTCAGTCTCTCGGTGACGAGTGGCTAATTGGAATTATCGAGAGAGTTTGGCGGCACGCAATCGAAGTTGCACAGATCGAGATCGAAGGAAACCTTGAACCTTCTACGGACCTACCTGTCGAAGAAAACGGTGTCACGGTAAGTCTTGTTGGCACCTACAGAGCCCGAGACGGGGTGCGGCGGGACGTCTTCTCACGCGCTATATTTTCACTTCCTGAAATTAACAGACCCGTATATCCCCTTGACGAGAAAGCGCTTGAAGCTTTCATGGGAATCTTGAGCGCTTCCACCATGGGGCAATCGAAAGTCCCACTCAGAGTGGGCCGGTACACTCTCGACGAGAGCGCCATCGCCTATGTCGATGGCAACAAACTTTTCCAGCGACATATGGCTCTACTTGGCAGCACAGGCTCAGGGAAGTCATTCGCTGTCGCATCCGTTCTTGAACAGGCGGCGCAGCTTCCACATGCGAATGCGATAGTGCTAGACCTCCACGGTGAATACTCGACAATGACGTTCGCACGGCACTTCAGGATCGCTGGTATTGGCGATCTCAAGACGCCGACAGATCAGTCTCTTTTCCTCCCGTTCTGGCTTTTGACCTACGAGGAAATGCAGTCGCTTTTCATTGATCGCTCGGGTGACAACGCGCCAAATCAGGCTCTGGCGCTAATGGAATCTGTCATTGATCTGAAGAAAAAGTCGATTGAGGATTTCGACAAACCGGATTTGCTCGAAGGTTTTACGGTCGACACCCCGGTACCATTCAAATTGGCTGATCTTGTAGCGTCGCTCAACGCCAAAAATGAGGACGAAACAGATACAGGAGAGGTATTTCAGTCCGGCGCACGTAAAGGCCAGGCCAAGATGGAGAAGGGGCCATTGCATGGCAAACTGTCTCGTTTCCTTGTTAGAATGCGCACGAAATTTGCAGATCGCCGTTATGCTTTCATGTATCAGCCGCCCGAAGAGTACGAGCAGTATGATGCCCTCCATATTCTTGCGGAAAAATTGCTCGGTTCTGGAATGGACGGCGATATCAATACGGGCATCAAGATTGTAGATTTTTCGGAAGTGCCCTCAGACGTCCTTCCTGTCGTAGTCGGCTTAGTGGCGCGACTGGTGTACCAGATCCAGTTTTGGAGCCGTCCAGGTGATGCTGGCGACGAACGCCATCCAGTGGTCATGATTTGTGATGAGGCGCATCTCTATTTGCCGAGCAAGCAATCGGAAGTTGGCCCACTTGAGCGTCGCGCTCTGGAGAATTTCGAGCGGATCGCTAAAGAGGGTCGAAAGTACGGTGTCAGCCTCATGGTCGTTAGCCAACGTCCGTCCGACGTCAGCACAACCATCCTCAGCCAATGCGGAAACATCGTCAGTCTGCGTCTAGCTAACAAAGTCGATCAAGCCGTTGTTCGGCAGCTTTTGCCCGAAAGCCTGGAAAGTCTGATGGAGATCTTACCTACGCTGGATGTGGGTGAGGCCGTTGTGGTCGGAGATGCGGTATTGCTCCCCACGCGCATCAAACTCGACAAGCCAACGAATGTACCACGCAGTGCGACCATACCCTTCTGGCAGCGGTGGGAAGAGCCAAAAGCCGAGGTCGATATCGTGGAAGCCGTGGAGAATATGAGGAGGCAAACACGCAGTTAACAAGGTGCGTCACGCGATGGAGTTCCTTGTGCAGCTCACTGGAAATCGGTGATTTTGATCGTGCCGATAGCTTGGCTATCTGACCGCGGTCTCACGCCTCGCCATACACGATAGCTTCGAATTCAGCGCCTTTTCCGTGGAACTAAAGGGGGAGCTAGATCCGCTCAACGGCCTTTGGGGGGGCAACGTCGTTATCTTTTGGCGCGGTGAGGCTTGCCTACGTTTCACTTTTTTCCAAAGTGAGTCTCGGATAATTCGGAGTGTCGGGATCTCTTGAACAATGTGCTGCTCCGGCGAATTAAGCCTAGAAACCCGACGTTCGCTTACAGGGTTTTTTCGATATGCAAGCCGATTGAACACCAAGCGACCGATGTACATCTGGTTGTTCAAGATTCCGCTGCCTCTTCGACGATGCCCGCGGATGGCGGTTCCTCTCCAAGTCTGCCCACGGGGGCCGGGTATACCTTGCTCATTGAGGAGTTCCGCGATGGCATCAGGGCTGAAGCCTTTCGCATATTGCTTAAATATCCACACGATCACAGCCGCCTCGTCGGCATTGATATCCCTTAGGCCCCGTATCGGTTCGCCGTCGGCACCAATCATCTTTTTGATCGAGTAGCCGTAACAAATGCCGCCTGGCACTCGACCATTCTTTGCTACAGTTTTCATGCCTTCCCTGGTTCGATATCGAACCTGTTCCAGCATCTCGCTATTTAGGACTGCTCTCAGGCCAAGCTCCATGGATGACACTTGGGCATTGCCGTGCACGGTCCATAGTTCTATTTCGTGGAACTGGAGCAGCTTCAAAACTTTGGCGCTGTGTTCGAGGTCTCGCGAGAGGCGATCAAGCGTGAGGCACAGTAGGACATCGTATGCTCCTGCTCGAGCACCCGTCAGCGCGGCTTGAAGGCCTGGCCGTGTTTCAAAATTAGCGCCACTGACGCCCGCATCAAGATATGTCCCGCACAGTTTCCAACCACGCTCGGTGATGAACGAAGTTCCCAGGTCGAGCTGGGTTTCGATTGAAGCTGGGTTCTGTTGATCTGTTGAATACCGCGCGTAGATAACCACTCTTTTGCACATAATGGCCTCCCGATAACAATGGTAAGGCAAAGTACCACGACGCAGATTTGTGCACGTGTTGGTTTGACCCTGGGGTCGTCTGTTCAAAGGGCGGGCTTCGATGCCTGCCTCGATCACCTCAGAAGGCCGATCCGCCTAGCTATCCTTTTACAAAACGTAGGTCCTTAAACGAGATTGCCTCACGGTCTTTCGACCGTGAGGCAATCCGTTGCGTTCTTTGAGGAAGAACTATGCTTTCGTGTGGCCGAACTATGCTTTCGGCCACAACGCCACTTATCCCTGCAATTATCAAGAGCAACCGCTCGTAGCACCACACGTGTCGCACTTCTCACACGTGCCGTTGCGCACCATCGTGAAGTTCTGGCACTCGGAGCACATGTTGCCGGTATAACCCTGCATGATCGACTTCATGCGGCGGTCGGCTTCGACCTTTTTGGCTTCGGTCTTGGCAGCGGCTGCGTCGGCTTCGGCCTTGTCGGAGAAGAGCGCTGTTGCGACCTGCTTTTCTTCCGATACGACCTCTGCGTTCACCTCTTCCGCGATCTCTTCGGCCAGTTCCTTGGCGCGCTCCTCATAATCGCGCTTGAAGGAAACGACTTCCGAGGTCGAGATGGCCATTGCTGGCTCGAGCTTGCGGGCCGTGTTGCCGGCGATCGAGGTGACGCTGGCCGAAGCGCGGGCAGGGGCGGCGGTGGCTGCACCCTTGGCTTCGGAGCCACCCATTGCACCACCCTGGATCAGGGTCGGCTTGTAGCCGCGGGTCCAGCCGGTCGAGACGAGCTGCGTCTTGCCTTCCTGAATTCCCTTGCCGAGTGCCGTGTTGGAAAAGTCCGACGTATCGACATGCGCAAGGTCATGACGGCCGAGATAGGAAACGGCAAGTTCGCGGAACACGTAGTCGAGGATCGACGTGGCGTTCTTGATCGCGTCGTTGCCCGTGACGATGCCGGCCGGCTCGAACTTGGTGAAGGTGAAGGCCTCCACATATTCTTCCAGCGGCACGCCGTACTGCAGACCCAGCGAGATGGCGATGGCAAAGTTGTTCATCATCGCACGGAAGGCAGCACCTTCCTTGTGCATGTCGATGAAGATCTCGCCGATCCGGCCGTCACCGAATTCGCCGGTGCGCAGATAGACCTTGTGTCCGCCGACATTGGCCTTCTGGGTGTAACCCTGACGACGGTTCGGCAGCTTTTCGCGCTCGCGGGTGACGCGCTCGATGACGCGTTCCACGATCTTTTCGGTGATCTGAACGGCCTGGGCAGCAATCGGCTGCTGCATCAGCTCTTCGACAGCCTCTTCCGCATCGTCCTCGTCGATCAGCGACGCATTGAGCGGCTGGCTGAGCTTGGAGCCGTCGCGATAGAGAGCGTTGGCCTTGAGCGCCAGCTTCCAGGACAGCATGTAGGCTGCGCCGCAATCCTCGACGGTCGCATCGTTCGGCATGTTGATCGTCTTGGAGATCGCACCCGAGATGAACGGCTGGGCAGCCGCCATCATGCGGATATGGCTTTCGACCGAGAGATAACGCTTGCCGATCTTGCCGCAGGGATTGGCGCAATCGAAGACGGCCAGATGCTCGTCCTTCAGGAACGGCGCGCCTTCCAGCGTCATCGCACCGCAGACGTGGATATTGGCAGCTTCGATGTCCTTCTTCGAGAAACCGATATGCTCGAGCAGGTTGAAGCTCATGTCGGCGAGCTGCTCGTCGGTGACCTTCAGCGTGTTCTTGAGGAAGTCGGTGCCGAGCGTCCACTGGTTGAAGACGAACTTGATGTCGAAGGCAGCCTTGGTGGCGCCGTTGATCGCTTCGATCTTCTCGTCGGAAAAGCCCTTGGCCTTCAGCGAGCCGGGGTTGACGCCCGGTGCCTGGTTGATGTTGCCGTGGCCGATGGCATAGGCCTCGATTTCGGCGATCTGGCTTTCGGTGTAGCCGAGCGTGCGCAGAGCTTCCGGAACCGCACCGTTGATGATCTTGAAGTAACCGCCGCCGGCGAGCTTCTTGAACTTCACGAGCGCAAAGTCGGGCTCGATGCCGGTCGTGTCGCAGTCCATCACGAGGCCGATCGTGCCGGTCGGCGCGATAACGGTCGTCTGGGCGTTGCGGTAGCCGTGCTTTTCACCGAGTTCCAGCGCCTTGTCCCAGGCGGCCTTGGCATGGGTCGACAGCGTCTGGTCCGGGTTTTCCGAATGATAGAGCGGAACCGGATCGACGGAGAGCTGCTCGTAGCCGGTGGTTTCACCGTAGGCTGCGCGGCGATGGTTGCGGATGACCCGCAGCATGCTTTCGCGGTTCGGCGCGAAATTCGGGAACGGACCAAGCTCACCAGCCATTTCAGCCGAAGTCGCATAGGAAATACCGGTCATGATCGCGGTCAGAGAGCCTGCAATCGCACGGCCTTCCTTGGAATCGTACGGGATACCCGACGACATAAGGAAACCGCCGATATTTGCATAGCCGAGGCCGAGCGTACGGTACTGGTAGGAGAGTTCGGCGATTTCCTTCGACGGGAACTGCGCCATCATCACCGATACTTCGAGAACGACGGTCCACAGCCGAACGGCATGTTCGTAGTCTGCGATCGCGATGTTCTTCGTTGCCTTGTCCTTGAACTGGAGAAGGTTGAGCGAAGCAAGGTTGCAGGCCGTGTCGTCCAGGAACATGTATTCCGAGCACGGGTTGGAGCCGCGGATCGGGCCACCGGCGGGCGAGGTGTGCCAGTCGTTCATCGTCGTGTTGAAATGGATGCCCGGATCGGCAGATGCCCATGCAGCATAGGAAATCTGTTCCCACAGATCCTTGGCCTTCAGGGTCTTCATGACCTTGCCGTCCTTGCGGGCGGTCAGGTTCCACTCGCCGTCGTTTTCGACAGCCTTGAGGAAGTCGTCCTTGAGCGAAACGGAGTTGTTGGAGTTCTGGCCGGAAACGGTCAGGTATGCTTCCGAATCCCAGTCCGTGTCATAGGTCTTGAACTGAAGATCCTTGTAACCCTGCTGGGCGAACTGGATGACGCGCTTGACGTAGTTTTCCGGAACCAGGTCCTTCTTGGCAGCGCGGATTTCGCGCTTCAGGGCCGGGTTCTTCAGCGGGTCATAGCAGTCGTCGTCAGAACCTTCGCAGTTGACGCAGGCCTTCATGATCGCCTTCAGGTGCTTGGCGACGATCTTCGAACCGGTGACAAGGGCAGCAACCTTCTGCTCTTCCTTGACCTTCCAGTTGATGTATTCCTCGATATCCGGATGGTCGATATCGACAACCACCATCTTCGCCGCACGACGGGTCGTGCCGCCGGACTTGATGGCGCCCGCTGCCCGGTCGCCGATCTTCAGGAAGCTCATCAGGCCGGAGGAACGGCCGCCGCCGGACAGTTTTTCGCCTTCGCCGCGCAGATGGGAGAAGTTGGAGCCGGTGCCGGAACCATACTTGAACAGACGCGCTTCGCGAACCCACAGGTCCATGATGCCGCCTTCATTGACCAGGTCGTCGCCGACGGACTGGATGAAGCAGGCATGCGGCTGCGGATGTTCGTAGGAAGACTTGGACTTGGTCAGCTTGCCGGTGAAGGGGTCGACATAGAAATGGCCCTGGCCGGGACCGTCGATGCCATAAGCCCAATGCAGGCCGGTGTTGAACCACTGAGGGGAGTTCGGCGCTACGCGCTGGGTAGCGAGCATATAGGCAAGCTCGTCCATGAAGGCCGCAGCGTCGTCTTCAGACGAGAAATAGCCGCCCTTCCAGCCCCAATAGGTCCAGGTGCCGGCAAGACGCGAAAATACCTGGCGGGCATCGGTTTCGGAACCGTAGCGCTCGCCTTCCGGAATATCCTTCATCGCCTTTTCATCGGCGATAGAGCGCCACAGGAAGGACGGGACGTCGTTTTCTTCAACGCGCTTCAGGATCTTCGGAACGCCGGCCTTGCGGAAATATTTCTGCGCCAAAACGTCGGTCGCGACCTGGGAGAACTGCGACGGCACGTCGATATCGGCAAGACGGAAGACGATGGAACCGTCCGGATTGCGGATCTCGCTGGTCGCCTTGCGGAACTCGATAGTTCCGTAGGCGCCTGTCTCAGGCTTCGTGAAACGACGTTCGATGCGCATTGCCTCTAGTCCCTCATCCTTTGTCGCCATATAGGCGCACGGGTTCGATGCGGCTGCTCTCCATCATGGGCAGCCGGCTGAAATTTCATCCAGACTCATTGGATGTCTATCTGTATATTGTGCTGGATAATGGCTGCCAACACTAAATATAGTATTAACAACATGTTTATGCCAGCCCAATCGCCGTCTTGGCGATGATTTTCAAAGCGCACGGAAATCCGTCGCCCGGCTGTCTGTCAGAACAAGCCCTGCGCTCGATTGTTTCCATAAAACTCGAAAAAGAACCGGCCTCGTTACTCCCGGTCCAGTCGCCGCCGCAACATGCGTTTATTCATGGCCGCGCATCCTGATTCGGTCAAGCCGTAGCCGGTAGGAGTTTCTAAACCACAAGATATTGTGGCTGATGCCTGTGGATAACGGGGAATAAAAAACAGCTAGGATTCTCAAGTGCTTGGCGACCGGAGCTGAAGCTTGCGCGAGGCTTGCGAAATTCGATTGTGGCACGATCGGGGCAGATCGGCGGCTCTGGAAGCCCTTTCTGAACGGGCATTTTAGCACTTGGCCATACCATATTGAGACATATGGGTAACACGGCCCTCTAAATGTAGAAAAGTCCGCCATCCTGTGGATGACGGACCAGCTATTGACATCAAAACGACAGGGCAGGGTATGCGTCAGCGCATATCCTGCGGCTCGTGGTTGAAATGGAATGGGGCCACTATCTGTTGTGGTCCTCAAGTCTTGGAAATCTAGCCCCGGTGTCCCTTGGCGATCGGCTCCTGATAGGTGAAGCCCATGTCCCAGGGAAAATAGATCCAGGTGTCCTGGGAAACCTCGGTGACGAAGGTGTCGATCGTCGGCACGCCGGTCGGCTTGGCATAGACGCAGGCAAAATGTGCCTTTGGCAACATCTCGCGCACTTCCTTTGCCGTCTTGCCCGTATCGGTCAGGTCGTCGACAACGAGAATGCCTTCGCCGCCGTTTTCCAAAAGCTCGGGCGAAATGCCTTTCAAAAGCACGGTTTCGCCCTGGTCGACATAGTCATGGCGCGTGGCGATACAGACCGTATCGATGAGACGAATATTGAGTTCGCGCGAGATGATCGCCGCCGGCACCAGGCCGCCGCGGGTGATACAGACGATTGCCTTGAACTCCTGGCCAAGGCCGGAGAGGCGCCAGGAAAGCGCACGGGTATCGCGGTGGAATTGGTCCCAGGAAACGGGAAATGCTTTTTCAGGAAGAGACATGAATTTGCTGCCAGAACGAGAGTTTCTTTGGCTCTCGCTAATAGCGGCAAGCGAGGGGAAAAGGCAAGCGGTCGGACTTTATGTCGGTTGCGCGCCTCTTCCCCTTACCAGTTTCAGGCTTGTCTGTGCGGGGTGAAGGTGAGGGCGACGATAAGGCCAATGATGGCGCAGGCCGAGGTCAGCCCGGCAACCGCTCCCCATCCGCCATGTATCCAGAACCATCCGCCGGCCCAGCCGGTAAAGCTGGCGCCGATATAATAGAACAGCAGGTAGAGCGCCGAGGCATGGCTCTTGGCGGCGCCCGAACTTGCGCCGACGCCGCTGCTCGCTGCCGAATGGCCGATGAAAAAGCCGATCGTGATCAGCGAGATGCCGAGGATGGTGAGGGTTAGGCTGGAGGTCAGCGTCACCACCACGCCGGCAAGAATGGTGGCGAACGTGACGATCAGCGTTGTCCTTCGACCGAACCGGTCCACCATCCGCCCGCCGGACGATGAAGAAACGATCCCCAGCGCATAGGTGAGGAAAATCATGCTGATCGCCGTCGGCCCGAGATGATAGGGCGCACCGGCCAGCCGGAAGGTGGAGTAATTGAACACGGTGGTGAACACGCTCGTCAGCATCGTGCCGATCAAATAGAGTCGCAAAAGCGCAGGGTTGGAAAGATGCTGCCGCCACAGATGAAGATGCCGCCCCACAGGCATGGATTGCGGCCGGAAATTTCGTGACGGCGGCAAAAGCAGAAAGAAGCCCATTGCCGCGGCGACACAGGCTACTCCCAGCGCATACATGGCGATCTGCCAGGAGGTAAAGGCCGACATCAAGCCCATCCCCACCCGTCCGACCATCGCCCCGAAAGCGGTGCCGCCGATATAAAGTCCCATCGCCCGGCCGAGGCTCGCAGGTTCGATCTCTTCTGCGAGATAAGCCATCGCCACCGCGGGCACGCCGCCAAGCACGAAACCCTCGACAGCCCGCGCTGCGAGCAGCCAGCCCCAACCACCGGCGCTTGCTGCGACAAGGTTGCATACTGCGGCCAGCATCATCGACGTGAACATCAGCGTCTTGCGGCTGACGATCTGGGCAAATGCGCCTGACAGAAGGATCGCGAAGGCAAGCGCACCGGTCGTCAGTGATAGCGCCAGCGAGGCCGTTGCAGCGTTGACGCCAAAGTCTTGCGGAAATTCCGGCAGAAGCGGCTGGACGCAGTAGATCAGCGAGAAACTGGCAAAACCGGCAAGGAAAAGCGCCCAGCTGGCGCTACGAAAGGCAGCGCTGTCGCCTTTTATCCAGGTTGTTTCGAATTCCGTCGGTGTCGCCTGAATAGCAGCTTCAAGTGTGGCGGGCTGGGGCATGGGGTATCCTTTGCAGACGCATATAGCGCCATGCCGACATTGCCGCTAATATATGGATGAGGCATTCTCCATATCTGGAATTAATATCATGGAGCTCAGACACGTCCGTTATTTCCTGGCAATTGCCGAGGAGGGAAGTTTTACCCGCGCGGCAGAGCGCCTTGGTATCGCACAGCCGCCGCTCAGCCAGCAGATCAAGGTGCTGGAGCAGGAGGCTGGCGTCCGGCTCTTCCGCCGCCTGTCACATGGGGTAGAGCTCACGCCCGCTGGCCGCGCCTTCCGGGCTGCGGTCGGTAACGTTCCGCATGAGATCGCCGAAGGCGTACGGCTTGCGCGCAAGGCTGCTGCGGGTGAAAGCGGCGAGATTCGCATCGGCTTTACCGGGACCGCAGCCTTGAGCCCAGCCGTGCCTGTCTGTATCGCGCAGTTTCGAAATACCTATCCGGATGTCGAGATTAATGTCACGGAGGCCAATTCCATGGCGCTTGCCGCGGCACTGATCGAAGACCGGCTGGATGTCGCCATTCTGCGTCCCTCGAATTCCGATCCCAATCTTCTGGCCGAGGAGGTTCTGACCGACGAGCCGCTTCTCGCTGCGCTGCCGGCCACCCATCCCTTGGCGGTCTCTGGAGAGATTATCGATCTTGCCAAATTGTGCGATGATCCGTTCATCCTGACGCCCCGCAGCGTTGGCGTCAGTCTTCATGATGCGATCCTGCGGGCCTGTGCGAAATCCGGCTTCACGCCCAAGTCGGGGCCGGCAGCACCCCATATCGCTTCGATACTCTCACTGGTCGCAGCAGGCCTCGGCGTATCGCTTGTTCCGGCATCCATTGCTCGCGTGGATTTGCGCGGTACGGTATTTCGGCATCTGGGTGACACCGCCGAACGTGTTGCGATCGCACTCGCCTATCGCAGGGCAACGACATCGCCTGTTGTTAGAAACTTCTGCTCCGTCGCACGAAAGGCGCGCATGGATAGGCGCTTTGAACTGCAGGCGCAAAAAGAATGAGGTCCTCGCGTCTGTTTTCTTCATCTGACTTTCATCCCGCAAACACCCTGTCGCCGCATTTGGTTGCAATGCCGACCGGGCAGATATGAATGAGGAAAACATGGACGAACTGGAAAAAGCGGCTCGCGGATTGCTTTATGATGCAAATTACGATTCTGCCGTTCTGGAAAAACGCAAGGCGGCCAAGCGTATCCTGCATCGGCTGAATGCACTCTCGCCGGATGAGAGGCAAGAACATGCCGAGCTGATCCGCGGGTTATTGGGACGCATCGGCAGGAATTTCGTCTTCGACGGTTCGTTTCACTGCGATTACGGCTTTAATATCGAAATAGGCGACGATTTCTATGCCAACGTCAACCTTGTCATTCTGGACGGCGCGAAGGTCACTATCGGTGATAACGTCTTCATTGCTCCCAATGTCGGCATCTACACCGCGGGTCATCCGCTAGACCCAGAGCGCCGCAACGCCGGCCTCGAATATGCTCTTCCGGTCACGATCGGGAACAACGTCTGGATCGGCGGGGGAGTTTCGATCATGCCGGGCGTGACCATCGGCGATGGTGCGGTGATCGGCGGCGGCGCGGTCGTCACGCGCGATATTCCGGCGAATGTCGTTGCAGCAGGAAACCCGGCACGCGTTATCCGGGAAATCACGATCGAAGACGCAAAGCGCGAGAGTTTCGGCCGCAAGTAGCCGTTCCGCGTATTGGGCAAGCGGCAGCACCTTCTGGCTGCTGCCGCTCGACCTTTATCGTGAAAGCAATGTCAGCGCCGTCATCGAATCGAGCAGGCTGCGCGTTACCCCGCCGAAGAACATTTCCCACCAGCGCGAATGCCCGTATCCGCCCATGACAAGCAGATCGATGCTTTTGTCTGCAAGGCGGTTTTCGATCGCTGCAGCCGGCGAATTGCCGCCGCTGTCCTGCGTCGTCAATGTTACGTTTATGCCGTGGCGGGCAAGTGTTGCGGCAAGCTCGGAACCTGCAAATTCCTTTTCCCTATCGCCGCGCTCAGGAGGATCGATCACCAGAACCTCTACCGAAGAGGCCTGCTTGAGGATCGGGAGCGAATCGAAGGTGGCACGGGCAGCCTCCCGTGAACCGTTCCAGGCGATCAGCACACGTTCGATCGGTTTTGGCTGCTTCAGCGTATAGGGCACTAGCAACATCGGCCTGCCGCTTTCGAACAGGAATGTCTCCAGGTCGGCGCGATGATCGGCCTGGGACGGGCTGCTCTGGTTGGCAACGATCAGGTCCGCAGTCCGTGCGACCTCCTGTACGGAGCTTGATGCATAACCGGCCGCCAGCATGTAGCTGCGCCATTCGGCCGAAAGTCCCTCGCGCTTGGTCTTCTGGCGGAAGATCTGCTCAATTGCCTGAGTTTCCTTCTGGGCGCTTTCCTGCAGGATCTCGATTGCGGTCGGGTCGGGGATTTCCATCGGCGCGATCAGCGGAACGGCGGTTAGCGTCTCGGCATGAACCCCCACCAGATGCGCGGAAAACTGTTCGGCGATCGCAACCGCAAAATCGGTGATCTGTGGCGCGTTTCGCTGCGTGTCGAGAACAGCAAGAACAGTCTTGTAGGACATGGACATCTCCTCATTACAGGCTTCGTTTCGAGCCCTGTTTCAATAAGGTGGTGCTGCCGAGGCGCGGGTCAACGGGCGCCGCCCTTTGGTTATGCGTCCGCAGTCGGATTGGCCGAAATCCCTTTTCGATCGAGGCCGGCAATCATCTCCGAGACTGCTTCTGCAGCGGCATCCATAGCCTCGGCATCACGGCCGCGCACGACGATCTCGGTCGAGAATTTTTTTCCGTCGAAACGCGGGTAGGAGCCGATGCTGGTTTCCGGATGCGCCTTCTGGATATCAGCAAGCAAGGTGCCGATATCGCCTTCGCCATAGGGGCAGGAGACGGCACGCGACAGCATTTTTGCGCCGCTGCGCAAGGTCGGCAGAACGTTGTCGACCATCGCCTGGAAAACCTGCGGCACGCCTGCCATCACATAGACATTGCCGATGATGAAGCCGGGGGCCGTGGAAACGGGGTTGGCGATATGTTTCGCACCTTCCGGCATCCGCGCCATGCGCTGGCGGGCAGGGGTGAATTCCATCTCGCGCCGCTTGTACATCTCACCAAGCAGGGTCATCGCCTCTGAGTCATAGATGCACTCGACGCCAAATGCCTTGGAAACCGAATCCGCGGTAATGTCGTCATGGGTGGGGCCGATGCCGCCGGATGTGAAGACGTAGTCATAGCGTGCCCTGAGCGCATTGAGCGCCTCGACAATCGCTTCTTCTTCGTCCGCAACAATGCGAACCTCTTTGAGGTCGATGGCGGAGAGTGTGAGCATATCGGCCAGATGTCCGATATTCTTGTCCTTGGTTCGCCCCGAAAGCAGCTCGTCGCCTATGGCAAGCATGGCAGCGGTTACAATGGTGGAGGAGGCGGAGTGATCGGACATGAGGAGCTCGCTTTCTGTGATGGCTGGACGTTAATCCGCCTGCCGGGGAATGCAATCCCGCCGACGCTTACCTGATAATACGCAAATCGAACAAGATATGCCGCCATCGTTCGAAAATAGTAGACAGTGCGTCGTGGCATCGCCGTCTGGCGGCGCATACCCGGCTCGGATAGCTTTCGGCCACACGCTTGTAACAAGGCAGATCAATGATCATCGAGTTCTTGAAAAAGCTGTTGGGCGGAGCACCTACTGTAAGCTCAGCAACAGCGTCCACTCCCGCAGAGGAAACGAAGAAAATGACGAAGGTTCTGGTTCTTTACTATTCTTCCTATGGTCACATCGAAACGATGGCCTACGCTGTCGCCGAAGGCGCGAAGTCGGCCGGTGCCGAAGTCACCGTAAAGCGCGTTCCGGAACTGGTCCCGGAAGAAGTCGCAAAGTCCTCGCATTTCAAGCTCGACCAGCCTGCACCGATCGCCACCGTTGCTGAACTTGAAGAATATGATGCCATCATCGTTGGCGCCGGCACACGCTTCGGCACTGTCGCCTCGCAGATGCGCAATTTCTGGGACCAGACGGGTGGCCTGTGGTTTACCGGCAAGCTGGTCGGCAAGGTTGGATCTGTCTTCACGTCGTCCGCCACCCAGCACGGCGGTCAGGAATCCACCATCCTCGGCTTCATTCCGACCCTGCTTCACCACGGCATGGCCGTTGTCGGCCTTCCCTATGCCTTCCAGGGCCAGATGGGTGTTGAAGCAGTCAAGGGCGGCTCGCCCTACGGTGCCTCCACCATCACCGACGGCGACGGGTCTCGCCAGCCTTCGGATGTCGAACTGGAAGCCGCAAAGTTCCAGGGTGCCCATGTTGCAAAGATCGCAGCCAAGCTTTCAGCCTGATCTCGATTAGCCGTCGGAATTCACCTGAAAGGGAGTGGCCTTGGCCGCTCTCTTTTTGCATTCTGGGCACAGTTTTGGGCACAGATGACGAATTGGTGCCCATGATTGAAGGCGCGCCGTCTTCGATGTGAAGTTCGCGTATCTGATTTGTTTTATTTATATCAATGACTTGGGTGATTGGTGCGGACGGCGGGGATCGAACCCGCATGACCGAGGCCGAGAGATTTTAAGTCTCTTGCGTCTACCAGTTTCGCCACGTCCGCTTGGGTCTTGCTTTTCAGGTAGATAGACGATTCCGTCAAGCTCAGCTTTGCAAAACAAGTTCCGGAGTTTTGCAAAGCTGAGCTTTTGTCCCGGATCGTTGCGGCCGTCCACAGCAAGGCCTAGTCATACGTGAAGAAAAAGGCCGGCACCGCGGTGCCAGCCTCATCACAATTACATCTCCGCAGCCTTTGTCAGTCGAGAAGATCCGCAGGCACCTTGCCGCCGTTTTCCGACAGCTTTTTCATCAATGCCTTGTGAAGCCACATGTTCATCTTGGCCGAATCCCCTGTGTCGCCGGTGTAGCCCAGTTCGGCTGCAAGTTCTTTGCGCTCGCTGAGGCTCGCATCCATGCCAAGAGCCTTCATAAGGTCGACGATCGAGTGGCGCCAGTCGAGCTTTTGGCCGCTCTTCTTGACCGCAGCGTCAAGGATGGGCGCGACGTCGACGGGCGCAGACGGACTTGCTGCCGGAGCGGCGGACGCCGCTGCGGGGGCAGGGGACGACGTGGCAGCAGTCGGCGCGGCGCCCGTTGCGGCGGGAGCCGCAGCTGGATTTTCAGCTGCCGCCGCCGGGGAGCCGAAGATCGCATTCTTAATCTTGCTGAAGATGCTCATGGGTCTTCTCCTCGAGGTTAGATGGTAAGGAACTAGGGCGTCCAGTGCTGGAGGAAATGGGGCCGATGTCTAAACGAAGCGAATTGTGGTGGTGAGAAATATTGTCGGGGAGGTGCAGGATCGCTTCAGGTTGACGCTTTAATGTCCGGGGCTATGTCCTCCTCCATAACGAGGAGGAGAATATGGTCGGGAAAGTATTGCTCTTTTTGATGATAATCTTCACCGGCTCGGTGGCGCATGCGGAAGGTACGGTAAAGGAAGGCCAGGTCATGGCCAGCCGCATTCTCGGAAAGAACGTCGAGTACTCGCTGTATCTGCCACCGGGTTACGGTCGTGACGAGAGGCGTTATCCGGTCATCTACCTTATGCATGGTGGCGGCGACGGCCAAAATCAGGATTGGTATCGTTTCGGCAACGCCAATCTGGTTTTTGACAGGCTGATCGAATCAGGTGAAGTGCCGCCCTTCATCGCCGTCACGCCGGAAGGCCGCCGGGATGACGACAACAAATTCAACACCTATTACATGAACGATGCCGACGGCCAGTATTTGTGGCAGGACATGTTCGTGAAAGAGTTCGTTCCGCATATCGAAAAGACCTTTCCCGTCATTCCAGGTAAGAAGTCCCGCGGCATTCTCGGCCTGTCGATGGGCGGATATGCAGCAATTGCTTTTTCCATGAAATATCCGGATCTTTTCGCCGGTGCCGCTGCATTGAGTGCGGCCTTCCGCACCGACCAGCAGATCGTCGAAATGGATCAGGCAGGATATGATCGGCGCTATGGCAAAGCCTGGGGTGTCGGATTGGCCGGACGCGATCGCCTCAATCAACCTTATTACGCCAACAGCGTTCTCGATCTTGTCGACAAGGTCCCGGCTGACGATCTAAAGAAGACCGAGCTCTATATAGACTGCGGTTCCTATGACGATTTTTTCGTCGGCAATGCCGAGCTGACAATGAAACTCCGGAAGCTGAAAGTGCCGCATCATTTCATGGCCCGCGAGGGTGGTCATGACTGGACCTATTGGCGCACCGGGCTGCCGCAGGCGACCGTTTTTCTGGGTAAGGTTTTTCGTCAATAACAGGCCGCTAGACATTATTTGTTCGTCTCTGCCGGAATGCTGAAGTTGGCGGAGAACTGAAAGCTGATTAAACGGGCTTGGTCTTCATCCACAAGCTATGGCATAGCGATGAAAATCTTGACGAGCCGTGGATGGTTTATGTGATGAAGACAGGTGTGGATGATGCCAAGGCGGCGATGCGGACGATCTTTCCGGAGACTCCGCTTCAGTTGAACGAGCATCTCAGCCGCCGTTACGGCGCAGATATCTGGTTGAAGCGTGAGGACCTGTCGCCGGTCCGTTCCTACAAGATCCGCGGCGCCTTCAATTTTCTGCGCAAGGCGATCACTGCTGGCGCGAGCGACAAGACGTTCGTCTGCGCTTCGGCCGGCAACCATGCGCAGGGGTTTGCCTTCGTCTGCCGCCATTTTGAAGTGCCGGGCATTGTCTTCATGCCGGTCACGACGCCGCAGCAGAAGATAGACAAGACCCGCATCTTCGGCGGCGAATTCATCACCATCAAGCTTGTCGGCGACATCTTCGACCAATGCTACGCTGCCGCCCGTGCCCATGTGGAGGAAATCGGCGGCATGATGGTGCCACCCTTCGACGATCTAGACATAATCGAGGGGCAGGCGACCGTTGCTGCGGAAATTTCGACCCAGCTACCCGATGGCGTGTTGCCGGACTTGGTCATCCTTCCTGTTGGCGGCGGCGGTCTTGCTTCCGGCGTCACTGGCTACCTCAAGGATGCGGTCGCCGCTGAAGGTTTTCTCTTCACCGAGCCGACAGGCGCGCCGAGCCTGAAGAAAAGCCTCGAGGCCGGATCGCCCATAACGCTTCCGAAGGTCGACAACTTCGTCGATGGTGCCGCGGTCGCGCGCATCGGTGATCTCAATTTTGAAGCGTTGAAAGGTTTTTCGTCGTCGCAGGTGATGCTGGTTCCCGAAAATGCGATCTGCGTCACGATGACCGACATGCTGAATGTCGAAGGTGTCGTGCTGGAACCGGCAGGTGGTCTTTCGATCACCGCCCTGTCGCTTCTTCCGCGTGAAAAGATCGCCGGAAAGACCATCGTCTGCATCGTCTCGGGCGGCAATTTCGATTTCGAGCGGCTACCCGATGTGAAGGAGCGGGCCATGCGTTATGCGGGCCTGAAGAAATATTTCATCCTGCGTTTGCCCCAGCGTCCCGGGGCTTTGCGCGATTTCCTCAACCTTCTGGGCCCGGATGATGACATCGCCCGTTTCGAATATCTGAAGAAATCGGCTCGCAATTTCGGCTCGATCCTTATCGGTATCGAAACGACGGCGTCGGAAAACTTCGCCGGCCTTTATGAACGTTTTGAAGGGGCAGGGCTCGGGTACGAGGACATCACCGAAAACGAAATCCTCGCCAACCTGATCATTTGATGGGCTGGCGCTTCCGGCCTGAAACGGTTACAGGCGGTTGGGTGCGTTTCGGCGCCGGGAGCAATGTGGTAGGCAAAAATCATGGCATCTTTTTTCTCTTCTCTCCTCTCAGCCTTTTCAGGCAAGGATAAGCCGGCCCAGGCTGCCAAAGGCGTGGAACCTGTTGCTTACAAGGATTGCCTGATCTATCCGGCACCGATCGCCGAAGGCGGACAATACCGCCTCGCTGGCCGGATCGAGAAGGACGTAAACGGCGAAACGCTGGTTCGCCATGTCATTCGGGCCGATATGTTCTCGTCGATGGACGACGCTGTGACTTTCACGGTCCGCAAGGCTGAACAGATCATCGACCAGAACGGCTCGTCGCTGTTTTCGGACGGTCAAAGCACCCGTTCCGCCTGATCCGCCACTGATCGGACGTTCCATTTTCAGTTCCTTTGGGGACGAGAAGGCTATCCTTGTTTCTGAGATCATGCGGCTCAAAAACGATGCCGCCATCTGGCGCTGCACGATCGGCCGACCGGCTTGCCCAGTCGAGTCCTGCTCACTGAAAGCCTCAACGAAATCGTGGTGCATGCCGGCAACGGCCACGCTTTCAGCATCGCCATGATAGATCTCGATCGTTTCAATTCATGGCCATCAGGCTGGCGATGCGGTCATCCGCGAGGTCTCTGTTAGGCTGAAGGCTAAGACCGGGCCGCAGGATATGATCGCTCGCCTTGAGGGAGAAGACTGCGCAGCAATTCTGGCAAGCGTGTCGACGGAACAGGATCTGGAAACGTTCAGCGCTCTGCCCGGAGCATACGGCTGACAATGATACGTCAGTCGGTTGTGCCGATATCGCGCTCTATTGAGATGATCCCTAGATTGCTGGTCCATTGAAACACATGCCAAGACGATTGCCGGAAGTTGCAGGTCTCGACTTCAATGAGGGCGCGATTGTCCGTCTTATCAGATAACTTGCGCTGGACCCGCCGGGATTTGAGGAAAACTTAACTGAGACGATCCTAAAAGAGCTTGTTCTCAATGGCGCAAGGAGCGCCCATGCAATGGCTTAATCTCGGCCTGTTTCTGATTGAAGCGGTCGTCTATTTCTCCGTCATGACGGCGTTCCTGCATTTTCGGCGTTCGCTTGGCCTGGGTGTGTTTTTGGCCGCGCTCGGTGTGATGCACTTCATGGAGACCTACCTGGCGGCGGTCTTTTACGTCGAGCTTCCATTCGGAACGGTATCGCCAGGTTCCTCCATCTTTTTTGCCGGCAAGCTGATGATGATCCTGATGCTTTATATCAAGGAAGACGCAGCAACGGTGCGGCAGCCCATCTACGGACTGTTTCTCGGCAATCTCCTGACGGTCGGCATCGCCCAAATATTGCAGCTGCACGCGGCTGTAACGCTGCCGGGCGGACGCGCTGCCGATATGGCCTTTCTCGATGAGATGGGTTGGCTCATGGTCTGGGGCACGACGATCCTCTATGTCGATGCGATTGCCATCATCCTGCTTTACGAGCGGTTGGGGCGTTTCGTCGACAATGTGGTCGTGCGCTTCGCCATCAGCGGCGCCGTTATGCTGACGTTTGATCAGGTAGCTTTTTTCTCTGTACTCCACATCTTGCTTGGTGTGCCGTTGCCTGTCTTCTTCGGTGGCTGGTATGCGAAGTTACTCGCGGTGCTTATCTATTCGAGCCTCTTTGCAGTCTATCTCAGGATCGATCAAAACGACCGATGGTTCGCGTCGTCACGGCAGATCAAGGACATTTTTCACGACCTCACATTTCGCGAGCGTTATCAGGCTCTGCTGGCAAAGGCTGGTGTGGACGGACTGACCGGTCTTTTGGATCGCGGCCGTTATGAGGTGGACGGACCTGAACTGGTGCGAAAAAGCCTCGCAATGCGCCAGTCGATCAGCATGGTCATTGTCGATGCCGATCATTTCAAGGAGGTCAATGATCGATTCGGCCATCAGCGTGGTGATACGGTTTTGCGGGATTTGGCAGCTTGTCTGAGCAGGAGCGCTCGCTCAAGTGATCATTTGTCCCGTTTCGGCGGCGAGGAATTCGTGATCCTTTTGTCGGACACCGACCATGAAAAGGCTCTGGAAGTCGCAGAGCGCCTTCGGGTGGATATTGCCGCCAACATCACGCGCCCCGATGGCGCGCCGCTTACGGTTTCGATCGGCGTTGCGACTGCGCCGGAGGATGGCCGAACGCTGGATCTCATCTTGAGCCGGGCCGACGAACGGCTCTATCAGGCAAAAAATAACGGCCGTGATAGGGTTCACGGCCGTCTTGGAAAGTTCTGAACGTATTCAGGAAATTAGGCAGCGAGAGCCAGCTGCTCAGTCCGTTCCTGGGCCGAAGCAATTGCCTTTTCGAAGGCTTCCGGACCGAAAGCCGTGCCTTCGACATAGATGACTTCGACATCGGTCATTCCCATGAAGCCGAGGACGGTCTTCAGGTAAGGAACGGCATGGTTCATCGCCATGGCAGGGCCTTCGGAATAGATGCCTGCGGCCGACAGGACGACATAGACCTTCTTGCCGGTGGCAAGACCCTGCGGGCCTTCGGCCGTGTAGCGGAAGGTGAGGCCGGCGCGGGCAACGTTGTCGATCCAGCTCTTCAGCTGCGAGTAGATGTTGAAGTTGATCAGGCCAGTTGCCAGCACGACAGTGTCGGCGGCCAGCAGTTCGGCAGTGAGCTTGTCCGACAGTTCGGCGGCAGCCGCTTCCTCGGAATTACGCTGGTCAGCCGGCTTGCGGATAGCCGAGGTCGTTACGGTGTCGAGATGGGAAATCGGATTCTGACCAAGGTCGTGACTGACAACAGTTGCGCCAGCGTTCTTCGCCTTCAGCTTATCGACGAATTCGTTGGCGATCTTGGTCGAGAGGGATTCGTCGCCGCGCGGGCTAGAGGTGACGAGAAGAATGGAAGACATGGTGCCAATTCCTTGATTTGTCTTGGAGGTCTTCTTGCGACCTCGATATATGGGGCGAGACTGGAGGCTCGTGTAGCTGACAAATAGGTCTGGACCGACATCGATAAAACGGGGATAATATCGAAGGTTCTTATCGAATATCTGGATAGCTCTCATGGATGCAAATCCGACCCTCGACCAGTTGCAGGTCTTCATCGCCGTTGCGGAAACGGGAAGCTTTTCGGCCGCGGCCCGCTCGCTCAACCGGGCGCAATCCGTGGTCAGCTACACGATCGGCAATCTGGAAGCCCAGCTTGAAGTCACGCTTTTCGAGCGCAGCGGTGCACGCCAGCCAAAACTCACCGAAGCGGGTAGGGCGATGCTGGCCGATGCTCGCCGGATTGTTGCCGACCTGCAGGTCATGCGCTCGCGCGCCAAGGGTATCCGGCAGGGGCTTGAGGCGGAAATCACGCTGGCGATCAGCGTCATGGTTCCGGCCGACGCGCTTGTTGCCGAACTCAAGGAATTCAGGATCGAATTCCCGACCGTCGCGCTCAACCTAAATGTCGGCGAACTCGGCATGGTGATGAACCTTGTCATGAACGGCAAGGCGGATATCGGCATTGGCGGGGCGCTGTTGAAACAGGACGATTCGCTTATCGCGGAAAAGATCGGCCACGCTTTCCTGCTACCGGTCGCTGCCGCCGACCACCCGCTGGCCAAGCTCGGGCGACCGCTGACGCTTGCCGATGTTCGTGAGGAGACGCAGCTCGTCGTCACCGACGCATCGGGCATCACTGCCGGTCGCGATTTCAACGTTCTCTCCTACAAGATCTGGCGGGTCAGCGACATCGCCACCAAGCATCATCTCGTCAAGGGTGGGCTCGGCTGGGGCGGCTTGCCGGCGTCGCTGGTGCGTGATGATGTGCGTGACGGCAATCTCGTCGTTCTCGATATCGAAGCCTACGAGCAGGGCGAATACCCGCTTTATGCGCTGCGCAGGACGGCAAGCCCGCCCGGTCCTGCCGGCCAATGGCTGATCGAGAGCTTCGCCCGCAGGCTTTCGACCTGCCCGAACAAGCAGCATTTCACCACCCTGCTCCGCGCCGATATCGACAAGCCCATCGATGTGCCTGCCTATCCCGAGGCGGCGGAGTAGGCCGGCGCAATCCGTGCGATTGACCGCGTCGGGCTGATCTTGATATAGATCGCATCACGGTCAGCAGTTCACCGAGGCGTCGCCGTCCCTTATGGGAAGCTAAACCTGCACATTCAGATATCAGCACTTATCCTGTGCCGAAGTCGACAAGACGGTGACCAGCGACATACCAGACGGACCGGCACGCTTTAAAGGATAAGCCATGCCCAGAACCATCTTTCCGATGGCCGTGTCAGATATGTCGGCCTTCGCCAAATCCCTGCGAGACCAGATCGACAGGCTCGATCACAAGCCGACCCATGTGGAGATGCTCAATCTCCTGAGCCGCGCCGCGGGTTTCCGCAATTACCAGCATTTTCGCGCAACGGCCGATAGCGCCGATCCCGTCGAGATGAGCCACACCACGGCCGAGCCGGAACCGCAGGCAAATGAACGTCGTGTCATGCACACGCTTCGCGTCTTCGACCGGGACGGGCGTATCATCCGCTGGCCGGGAAAACGCTCGCAGCAGGAGCTTTGCCTCTGGTTCCTCTGGTCGAAGATCCCGCGCGGAAGAATGTTTTCCGAACGGGAGATCAGCGTATTCCTGAACGGACAGCACCTTTTCGAGGATGCCGCATTGCTAAGAAGAGATCTCTTCGATCTCGGCCTCGTCACCCGCAATCGTGACGGGAGCGATTATCGCCGCATCGAGAAAAAGCCGCCACCGGAACTAGGGCTTCTCCTGCGCAAGGTCGCAACCTTGCTGGTGAAAACCCCGACCCGGCAGGGACCGGCGGCCGGCTTGCCGCAAACGGCAAGCCCGGCCTGACCGTCATAGCGTCAGCGTGCCCGAAATGCATGTCGCGACCTCGCCGCCGACCCAGATGTCGTCGCCGGCCTTGTCGACATGCACCCGGCCGGCGCGGCCGAGCACCGTGCCTTGCGCAGCGACATAGCTTTCCGGCGCAATTCCGGAGCCGATCAGCCATTGTGCAAGCCCGGCATTCAGGCTTCCCGTCACCGGGTCCTCGTAGCCGTTACGGGTAAAGGCGCGCACTTCGAACTGCGCGTCTTCACCATCCGATTGCGGATCGAAACGGCCGACCAGCCCGACCCGCACACCTGCAAGAATAGAATAGTCCGGCCTGACCGCCAGCACATCTGCGCGCGCAGGCAGGCGCACGCCGATCCAGTCCGGGCCGTTCTCGACCCAGTTGGCGTCCTCGATCATCGAGACCGGGATGCCGAGCCCCTTGGCTATCCTCTCGATCAATGCCGGCTCCACCGGGCCGCTTCGCACGAGCGGTGGTGCGGCAAAGGCAAGCCTCTGGCCATCGCGGCGGATCCGCACCAGCCCGGCGCCGCATTCCTGAACGATCTCGCCCTGAGGCGCATTCGCCGCCTGGCTCAGCCACACATGTGCACTACCGAGCGTCGGATGTCCTGCAAACGGCAGCTCCTGTGTCGGCGTAAAGATCCGCACACGGTAATGCGCCTCCGCCGTTGTCGGCTCCAAAAGAAAGGTCGTTTCGCTGAGATTGGTCCAGTTGGCAAAGGCCTGCATATGCGCGTCATCGAGCGCATCTGCGCCGATGACGACCGCAAGCGGGTTGCCGCGCATCGGCTGGCTGGAAAAGACATCGACCTGCTGGAAGGAAAAGCTTGGCATAGGGATCACTGCATCCGGTTGAAACGAAAACGGCAGCCTTTCAGCTGCCGTTTGATTCCGCAAATGATTTGCCAGGTGGCTGATCGCCTCACAGCACCAGCCGGAACTTCGCAAAACCGTTTTCACCGTCGCCGGCATCCTCGATTTTTGCCCCTTTGATCTCGCCGGCGAAATGGCGCCCCTTCGGTCCGCTCTCGAACACCGCCGTCGTTCCCGGCAACGGCTTGAAGGACCAGTTGCCGTCGGCCGTCGGGTTGATCGTCCCCTGTTCTACGATATAGCGCACGATCACGTCACGGTTGGTATCGGGCGCGACGAAGATCACCTTATCACCGGCAATTTCCGGGAACTTGCCGCCACCACCAGCACGATAATTATTTGTCACGACGACGAATTTCTTAAGTGGATCAATCGGTTTCCCGTCAAACTTCAAGTCAGTTATGCGGTGTGCATCTTCATTGATCAGCTTGCCGTCCTTGTCAAAGCGCACCTGCTGCGACAGGTCGATCTGGTAGGTCACGCCATCGATGACATCGTAATTGTAGGAAGGGAAACCGTCGTTCAGCAGCGCCGCATCCTTGGCTCCCGCCTTGACCTGATTGAACATGCCCGCCGACATTTCCAGCCAGTTTTTCACCTGCGCGCCGGTAATCAGTACCGCCTGAACCGTGTTCGGATAGAGATAGAGGTCGGCGACGTTCTTGATCGCGATATCACCGGTCGGCACGTCGGTATAATATTCGGCACCGCCACGTCCGCCGGCCTTGAATGGTGCCGCAGCCGAAAGCACCGGATAGTCCTTGTACTGGCCATCCTTCAGCATCTGCTTGATATACCAGCTCTGCGCATTCGAGACGATCTGCACCGTAGGATCGTCGGCCACCAGCGCGAAATAGGAATAGAGCGGTGCCGAGGTCTTGCCGACAGGTCTGCGCACATAGGCGAGCGTCGCCTCATGTTCGGCCTTGGCCGCGGCCAGAACCTCCGGCTTGTCTTTGACATCGGCGACCACCTTGCGGTTCTCGTCGCGATGGTAGATCGGCCGTGCTTCCGACGTGGACGAGATTATCTTCCAGCTGTTGCCATCCTTTTCCAGCAGCAGGTCGATCAGGCCCATATGCGAGCCCCAGAAGCCGGCCATCACTGCGGGCTTGCCCATCAACGTGCCCTTCTTGGCATCCGCGCCGGCAATCCCGTCAAAATCCTTCGGCCCGGGGAAAACCAGGTGCTGGTGCCCGGTGAAGATCGCATCGATCCCTTCGATGCCGGCGAGATAGAGTGAGGCATTTTCCATCCGCTCGCTCTGGCCGGAACCGTCGATGCCGGAATGTGAAAGCGCGATCACGATATCAGCACCTTCCTCCTTCATCTGCGGCACCCAGGCCTTGGCTGCATCGACGATGTCGCGCGTCTGCGCCTTGCCTTCGAGGTTCTTGGCATCCCAGACCATGATCTGTGGCGGCACGAAACCGATGAACCCGACCTTGATCGGCGAGGTGGCTCCTGACCCGTCACGGATCTGCTTTTCGAGGATCACATAGGGCTTGAAGAAAAGTTCATCCTTCTTGGCATCGGATGCCAACATGCCTTTGGTTAGATTCGCACAAACGTATGGAAAGCCCGATCCGGCGAGCACCTTGTTGAGGAAGTCTAGGCCATAATTAAACTCGTGGTTTCCAAGTGTCCCGACGTCATAACCAAGCACGTTCATCGCGCTGATTACGGGATGCTTGTCACCCTCCTTCATGCCACGCTCATAAGCAATGTAATCGCCAAGCGGATTGCCCTGCAGGAAGTCGCCATTGTCGATCAGCATCGAATTGCCGGCCTCGGCGCGGATCGCGTCGACGATCGAGGCGGTGCGGGCGAGACCCAGCGTGTCGTTCGGCTTGTCGGCGTAATAATCGTAAGGGAAGACGTGGACATGGATATCCGTCGTTTCCATGATCCGAAGATGTGCCTGGTTGGCCTGCGCTCGCGCGGCGAAAGGATGCAGCGCGACCAGTGCGGAAGAGGCGGCAATCCCACCGAGAACCGAACGGCGCGAGAGCTGAAAGGATAAAGTGGAGGACGGCATGATATCTCCCTATTCGTCATCGAAAGGCGTAACACTAGGCGCATTCGCATGAGCCTGCATCACCAAAATGACAGGGGGAATAATCCTTCTCTGGCCTACCGCTTCAGCACGGGCTGGATGTCCTGATGGAAGAAGCGGAAATAGGCTGCGACCTGTGCTGCTGCGTTCGTATTGGGGCGAAACTGGATGCCGAGGCGTCCATTATGGCTCCACTTCACCATACCCTCCAGAACACCCAGCTCCTCACTGTCAATCCTGACGGGGCTTCCGATGGAGGCATTGAGTGGTGCGCCGAGGTCTAGCGCCAGACCGGTCGCCGAAATATCGACGACGCGAGCATTGACCGATTGCCCGTAATATTTCAGCGTTCCGGGAATGCGTGCCTTGCGCCGAGGAGCAGAGCGCACCTTCATGTTGAGATTGTTCACTGCCATGTCCTGATACCTCCTGACCTTTTATCCGGATTATATCTGGCATGAATTGAAACGCCTTTAGTTTGCGTCATAAAATTGTAACAGATCGGGTAACCGCCGCTTTACATCCGCCTGCGTCTGGCGCGAATGGAGGAGGGAGAGAAGCTGATTCTCTCGCCGCGGAGGATCTGCATTTGCCTCGATATTTTGGCCATACTGCCACGACCGGAATGGATGCCGGATGAGCACATCGGTCGTGCTTCTGGCTTTGTTTGCTGCAGTTCTTCATGCCAGCTGGAATGCTTTCCTGCGTTCGGGTGCCGATCGCTTCTGGATGATGACGGTCATGAACCTTGCCATCACGGTTGCCGCCATTCCGGTTGTGCTCATCTTTCCCGTGCCGGTCGCGGATGCATGGCCCTATATCATCGGCTCTTCGCTGTTTCAGGTCGCCTACGGCCTTCTGCTCGTCGCCGCATACAGGCATGGTGAACTCGGGCAGGTTTATCCGATCATCCGTGGCAGTGCACCGCTTCTGGTCACGGTTGGCACTTTCTTCCTGATGGGCGAAGTGCTCCAGCCCTTGGCTATGCTCGGCGTTCTGTGCATCGTGCTCGGCATCATGACGCTGGCGCTCGGCAAGGCGAGGGCATCCGGCACGTCCATGCTGTTTGCACTTGCGACCGGCGTGGCGATCGCGGGTTATTCGACCTTTGATGCCATCGGCATCCGGGTGGCAGGAGAACGAGTAGCCTATATTGCCTGGGTGTTCATTCTTCCGGGCATTCTTCTTTCCGCGGCCTACACGGCTATACGTGGGCCTCTGCATATCGATATCCGCTCACCGGAAACCCGCAAGGCGATCGGCGGCGGCCTGGTCTCGCTTCTCTCTTACGGCACTGTTCTGGTTGCTTATTCATTGGCACCGGCCGGTCCGGTATCGGCACTCAGGGAGACCAGCGTGGTGTTCGCTGCTCTCATCGGATGGAAGTTCCTGGGGGAGCGCCTGACGCCGAGGCGAATCCTTGCATGCATCGTGGTTGCCGCCGGCGCCATCCTTATTGGGGTTTCGTGACGCCGCGACCCATCTTTAACGGGATTTCCAGCTCATAGGTGCAACCACATTGGGGCTGGTTGCCAGATCAAGTTCAAGAGGAATGCGTTTTTCGCCTGCAAGTGCCCCCACGGTGAAGGCTCCCCAGGCTCTGATGACCAGCTTGGCTTCACCCTTGGTCACCGGAACGCGGTATTGATTGGGCTGGAAACTATCATGCAGGAAGAAATCGACCACTCCCGTAAGTATGGTGTCCTTTGTCGCCCGAACGGTGATCGAGACCTTCTGCCAATCGCCGCCGACATCAGATTTCTCGACTATGGCGGCAATCTGCAGCCCCTTATTGGTTTCCTGACCTCCGAAACGCTGTTTCTGCGGATCATTGGCGACGGTGATCGCCGGCAATTCGGGCTTGTCGGTGGTGGAAATACTCTGAGCCTCAAAGCCGCTTTCGAGACTGGAGGAAAATTGCCGTAGCTGTCGAAGCTCCTCGAATATCTGCGAGATCTTCTGGTTCAACTGTTCATCGAGCTCGATCGCAACGTTTTTCGTCCGCTCGATACGCTGGCCATTTTCTTCCACTTTCTCGGCCAGGGAGGCTACGAGACCATCTTTGCCGACACTAATGCTCGCAAGTTTTGGAGCAAGCAACGCTATGATCGCCATGGCAAGATATGTGGCGATCTTTGCACTGTCACTGCTTTGATACCCGATCACCTCTCCGATGACGAGCAATATGGAAATAATGCTGACGATACCCGCGCCTAATTCCAGTGAACTTCGCTTCATCTACCCCTCCCTTGAATGGCGCTTCAAGATTGGGTGTATTTTGGATTTATGCAACCCTAAATAATCATAGGCCGACATTGGGTCTATCGATGATTTCACGGAGCGCGAAACTTGAATTGATCTTCACCACATGCGGTAGAGCCGAGAGCCAGTCGCGATGAATACGCTCGTAGTCTTCAAGATCCTTGGCCGCGACGCGCAGGATGTAGTCATATTCCCCGGACATCAGATAGCAGACGAGCACATTGGGGCACAATTTCACCGCGGCTTCGAATTCGGTCAGCGTTTTGGCGAACTGGCCCGATAGCGAGATGTGGACGATGACCATCATCTTGTAGTCGAGCGCGGCATTGGAAAGGCGTGCGTGATAGCCGCTGATCGTGCCGTTTTTTTCCAGAATGTCGAGGCGGCGCGAACAGGCGGATGGTGAAAGCCCGACACGCTCGGCCAGTTCCGCGTTGGATATTCGCCCGTGATCCTGCAATGTCCGCATGATCGCACGATCGATGGCATCAAAGCTGCTCATTGCGGTTTCTTCCGAAAAATGACGATCTGGCGCAATAATCCCCGAAAATCAGGGTTGCAGCAATCACTCTTCGCAAGGACATTCCGTCGCTTTTCTGATGTGCTCGTCGGGCAAAAAATCAACTGGCGATAGCCAATATAAAAGAGAGGAATGCTGTATGCGTGTCGGGTGCCCGAAGGAAATCAAGAACCATGAATATCGTGTCGGTCTCACGCCCGGTGCCGTGCGTGAATATGTGGCGCATGGCCATGATGTGATCGTGGAAACGAAGGCTGGTGCCGGTATTGGCGCGGATGACGCCGCCTATCAGGCGGCTGGCGCAAAAATCGTCGCTTCGGCCAAGGATGTCTTCGAAAAATCCGACATGGTGGTCAAGGTCAAGGAGCCGCAGCCGGCAGAGTGGGCACAGTTGCGTGAGGGCCAGATCCTCTACACCTATCTTCACCTTGCTCCCGATCCGGAACAGACCAAGGGCCTGCTCGCCTCCGGCGTAACCGGCGTCGCTTATGAAACGGTCACCGATGAGCGCGGCGGCCTTCCGCTTCTGGCGCCGATGTCGGAAGTCGCCGGTCGGCTGGCAATTCAGGCCGGTGCAACGGCCCTCCAGAAAGCCAATGGCGGTCGTGGTATCCTGCTCGGCGGCGTGCCCGGCGTTGCGCCTGCCAAGGTCACCGTTATCGGAGGCGGCGTCGTCGGGCTTCATGCTGCCCGGATGGCGGCAGGCCTCGGAGCCGATGTAACCATTCTCGATCGCTCGCTGCCGCGCCTGCGCCAGCTCGACGATATTTTCGCCGGCCGCGTCCATACCCGTTATTCGACCATCGATGCGCTCGAAGAAGAAACCTTCTCGGCCGATCTTGTCATCGGTGCAGTGCTCATCCCTGGCGCTGCAGCCCCGAAACTTGTCACGCGCGAAATGCTGTCCGGTATGAAGCAGGGCGCGGTCATGGTTGACGTTGCGATCGATTAGGGCGGTTGCTTCGAGACATCCCATACCACTACCCATTCCGACCCAACCTATGAGGTTGATGGCATCGTGCATTATTGCGTCGCCAACATGCCGGGCGCGGTACCGATCACGTCCGCACATGCGCTGAACAACGCCACGCTTCAGCATGGCCTCGCTCTCGCCGATCGGGGCTTACGCGCCATCGCCGAAGACAGGCATCTGCGCAACGGCTTAAACGTGCACAAGGGACGGGTCACCAACAGGGCCGTTGCCGAAGCACTCGGTTACGAAGCCTTCGCCCCTGAAAGCCTGCTGAACGTCGCCTGATCTGCCTCAATTCTGCCAGTCTGAACGCCGGGTGCAGCAGCGCCCGGCGTTTTTTTGCACGTAAAATCAATTCGATATTATTTAGATATATCGAAAGGCTTGCGTTGTGAGTTTATTGGGCTATCTTTAGATATATCGAAAGACAGTCTAAGGAGACGGAAATGTTTGGACACAGGTTTGATGGCCGCGATCGGTGCGGCGAACACGGGGGCCGGGGAGGCAGCAAGGGCTTCGAGGAAATCTTTGCCGCGCGCGGCGGCCCATTCGGTCGCGGCTTTGGCGGTCCCGGCCGTGGTGGGCGAGGTGGCCCGGGCGGCGGTCATGGCTTCGGTGATGAAGGTGACGGTCGTATCGGCCGCTTCCTGATGCAGGGCGATCTTCGCCTCCTTGTCTTGGCGCTGATCGAAAAGGAACCGCGCCATGGCTATGAGATCATCAAGCATATCGAGGACATGACCTACGGCTTTTACGCGCCAAGCCCAGGCGTCATCTATCCGACGCTGACCTATCTCGAGGAGGCCGGTTATGTGGTCTCTGAAGCCGATGGCAACAAGAAGCGTTACGCCATCACCGAAGAGGGCAGGGCCCATCTCGAAGAAAACCGCAGCTTTGCCTCCACCATTCTCGGCAGGCTTTCCGAGCTCGCCGAACGCATCAAGCAGCGGCAGGAACGCAACGAACATCACCAGCGCCGCGAACACGGCCCGGAACTGCCGCGCAGCGTCGACGCGGCGCTCCTCAACCTGCGCGAAGTCATCGCCGCCAAGCTGGCGACGGACGAAAGGAAAGCCGGTGATTTCGTCAAGCTTCTGCTGCAAATGGCCGAAGATCTCGATCGTGACGGGAACAAGGATACCGGTGGCTTGAGCTGACCTTTAGGCACCAATCCAGAGAACAAGTTGTTGCTCTCTGGATAACCTTCGCTTGCGGGGAAAAGTGCTGAAGGACAGGCTGGTGAATTAAGCTCTATCGATCCGGCACTGATAACAGTTGTTGCGGGCCGAGCGCACATGCACATAGGCAATTTCGTCGCGTTCCAACAGGCTTGCCGCGCGTTCGGCAATGGTGTCGGTCGGCGTTACCGCGCCGCTGCCGTAAACGATACGGTCGTTGAAGCCGTAGCCGCGAACGATATAGTCCGGGCTAGAAAGGATCGGCGGCAAACCCTCTTCGCAGGCATAACGTGGGCAGGGGTTCGCATGCAGGAAGATCGGGCCTGTCTCGGCATAAGGCTGCAGCGAGGGAAAGGGCCGATAGGCAAGCACAAGCAGGCCTTCTCCTTCGTCTATGTTCTGCAGGCAGTGGCGGCAGGGATGGCCCGGACCATCCGAAACCATCGTTTCGGGCCTGTTTTCATAGGCATCGGCGCCGCCGTTCCAGAGGGCCTCGGCCTCTTTCGTCGGCATGGCTTGAAAGCGAATTGTAGACATTGGCCTCTCCTTGAATTGGAAAAGCCATGTGATGGCGGTGCTCGGCCAAAACCGCCACCCGTTTCTTGCCGGCCTTGGCCCTTATCCGTCCAGCGCCTTGAGAAGCTCCGCATCCGTAATCGGCACGATCGCCTCTTCGCTGGTGCCTACCGGCGAAAAACCCATCATCTGGTAAAGCTGGATTGCCCGCGGATGGTCGAGATTGTTGGTGGTGACCGTCACCTTCGACGGATTGTCCTGCCAGGCGGCATAAAGCGCCTGCAGCAGAAACCACTTGCCGATGCCAAGTCCCATAGCCCGTTCGAACAGGCCGAAATAGGAAAGCTCGACAACGTCTTCCGGCTGTTTGGCAAGCTCGAAGAAACCCGAGGGCGCGCCGTCGACATAAAGCACGCTGATTGAAACCGGCTTGCCATGGATGATAGCGGCCAGTTCCTCGTCGCTCAGCCGCAGCCGCTCATACCATTGCCATCGCTTCCCCACTTGCCGGTAGAGATAGCGGTAGAAATGCAGCGGGATTTCCGGCGAACGCATGATCGCTGTTTGCACATTGACCGGCACCGGCAGACTGCTGCGAGGTGCCGCCGTCATTTCGAGCCGAGTGACACGGACTTTCAGCGGGAGCGGTTTCTTTGCCATGAAAACTGTTCCGGCCTATCGCGCATCTGCCGGTCCGGTCACAACCGGAGCATCGTCTCGCCCGCCCCATTCTGTCCAGGACCCGTCATAAAGCGCATTGTCCTCGTGACCGAGCGATTCCAGCGCCAGCGTAATGATCGCGGCGGTGATACCCGATCCGCAGGTGGTGACGACCGGCTGGCCGAAGTCGATCCCCGCATCCTCGATCGCCTGACGCAGCTCCGGCAGGCTGCGCAGCTTGCCGTTGACGGAAAATGTGCCGGAAGGAAGGCTGCGGGCGCCCGGCATGTGGCCGGAGCGCAAGCCCGGGCGCGTTTCAAGCTCTGTCGCGGCAAACCGGCCGGCACTGCGCGCATCTGCGATCTGCCGCTTGCCGTCGACGACGATCGACAGCATTTCGCGAAAATTGATCACCTTGTCGAGGCGCAGATCGGTCTTGAATGTGGTGGTCGAAGGCGCCGGGGTCTCTGTCTCCAGCGGCCGCCCTTCGGCCTTCCAGCCGTCCAGCCCACCATCGAGCACGAAGACGTTTTCAGCCCCCATGATCCGGAACAACCACCATCCGCGCGGCGCGGAAAAGATGCCGGGGCCATCGTAAACCACGATCCGGTCTGTCTCCCTGATGCCCATCTTGCCGACAGCCTCGGCAAATAACTCCGGGGCAGGGACCATGTGCGGAAGGCCGGTCGAATGATCGGCGACCTTGTCGTGATCGAAGCGGATGGCGCCGGGAATATGGCCGGCAAGATATTCGGCATCTGCGTTGCGGCCCTGCGCCGGCAGATAGAAGGAGGCATCGATAACCTTCAGGTCGCTCGCCCCCAGTTCGTTTGCCAGCCAGTCCGACGAGACCACGAAACGGCTCGTCTTTCTCTCAATCGCGTCGCTCATGCCATTTCTCCCTTGGCCTTTTCAGGCCTGTATTTCGGGCTCGCCGAACCTGATCCGGAAGCGGCGGTTCTCCTTGCCCTTCTTTTCTATTCTGGCGATATGGATCGCCCCGACCTCGCTTGTTCTGGCGACATGTGTTCCGCCGCAAGGCTGGCTGTCAATGGTGGAGTTTTCGCCGATACAGACCAGACTGACTCGCCCGAGGCCGACCGGCGGGCGGACATTCTTCGACTTCACGATGCCCGGATTGGCGGCCAGTTCCTCGTCGGTGATCCATTGCAGGTAAACCGGGTGATCCGCATCGACGAGTTCCATCAGCCTTGCCGTGACGTCGTCCTTGTCGATCGTGTCGGTCATGTCGAAATCGACCCGCGATTCCTCCTCGCCGACGGCAGCCCCGGTAATCGGATACTGGCAGACGACCGAAAGCAGATGGCAGGCGGTGTGCATGCGCATCAGGTTGAAACGGCGCGGCCAGTCGATCGACAGCGTAACCGTCTCGCCGACCAGAAGCTGGGCCTGGCCTTCGACCGGAACGTGAATGACGATATCTTTTGTCGCCCCATGTCGGGTCTGGCCGAGCAGAATGCGGCTTCCGTCCGCCCGGTCGAGAAAACCGGTGTCGCCCGGCTGGCCGCCGGAGGTCGCGTAAAAACAGGTTCGATCGAACTCGATCCCGCCATCGTCATGCGCGGATGTCACGACGGCCTCTGTCGTGGTCAGATAAAAGTCGTCGCGATAAAGCAGTTGGGAAGACATGGGATGCTCGCAGATGTCGTGATCAGGCCGTCTCGAAGGGCACGGATATCTGCCGCTTCTGCGTCAGCCATTTCGGCAGCGGCAGGCCTTTCGACTTCAGGAAGTCAGGGGTGAACAGCTTGGACTGATAACGGTTGCCATAGTCGCAGAGCACCGTGACGATCGTATGTCCCGGTCCGAGGTCCTGGGCAAGCCGGATAGCGCCGGCAATGTTGATCCCGGAGGAACCGCCGAGGCAAAGACCTTCTGTCTCGACCAGATCGAAAATATAGGGCAGGGCTTCCGCGTCCGGGATGCGATAGGAGAAGTCCGGGGTGAACCCTTCGAGATTGGCGGTGATCCGGCCTTGGCCGATGCCTTCGGTGATCGAATTGCCTTCCGACTTCAGCTCGCCATGGGCGTAATATTCATAGAGTGCCGCACCTTCGGGATCGGCAATGCCGATCTTGATGTCGGCATTCTTGGCTTTCAGGCCCATGGCCGTGCCGACCAGCGTGCCGCCTGAGCCGACCGAGCAGATGAACCCGTCCACCTTGCCGCCGGTCTGTTCCCAGATTTCTGGTGCCGTGGTTTCGATATGGGCCTGACGGTTGGCGACATTGTCGAACTGGTTTGCCCAAATCGCACCTGCGGGCTCTGTCTTGGCGAGCTGCTCTGCAAGCCGGCCCGAGACCTTCACGTAATTGTTGGGGTTGCGATAGGGAACCGCCGGAACCTCGACCAGTTCCGCGCCGAGCAGCCGCAGGGCATCCTTCTTCTCCTGGCTCTGGGTCTCGGGAATGACGATAACCGTCCGATATCCGAGCGCCTTGGCAACCAGCGTCAGGCCGATGCCGGTATTGCCGGCCGTGCCCTCGACGATCACACCGCCTGGTTTCAGCAAGCCCCTCCGCTCGGCATCGCGGATGATGAACAGGGCAGCCCTGTCCTTCACCGATTGGCCCGGATTGAGAAATTCTGCCTTGCCGAGGATCTCGCAGCCGGTCTTTTCCGACGCATCCTTCAATCGGATGAGCGGGGTGTTGCCGATGATGTCGATGACGTTGGGATAGGAAACCATGATGAAGCGCCTTTTTTGGCTGATTTAATCAGCGTCTTTTCCACGGACAAGCGTTTGCGTGCAAGAAAATCCGTTCTCGACCTCTCGGTTGATAGGAAAAGCTCTGCTGCCTCGCGACAGGTTACGCAAAACCGCGTCGGAAAGCATGCGCGCGATTTTGTGATCCGATTAGACGTACCCCTAAAATCTACCATCTTTACGTTGTGCCGATAGGCCTCTAAATTTGACAACAGACATGTTGCTGAACCTGGAACGGCTAGATCTGCTTGTTGCTCACTACGTCGCCGGTTGCCTGCCGGAGCCGGCGCATATCCTCGTGGGCTCTCATCTGGAGATGCAGCCGTCATCGGGACGGTTGGCAGGCGAACTGGAAATTCTTGCCGGACAAAGCCTGGAAGATGCCGAGCCGAGCGAGTTGTCGTCGTCCGAAAGCCGGTTGAAAGCGATCCTGCAATCGAGGCCGGAAATCGACGTGCCGCCTGCAATGGCAAGGCAAGGCGATTCGCTGCCGCATTATCTGCGTTCCTACGCTGGAAGAAATCTCGACGATGTTCCGTGGAAGACCAAGCTTCCGGGCCTCAAGCAACATGTGATCGAGAAGTCGTCGGGGATGGAGGCAAGTCTTTTATGGGCAAGGCCCGGCCGCGCATTGCCGCATCATCACCATAAAGGACTCGAGCTGACACTTGTCTTGCAGGGGCAGTTTTACGATCATCGAGGTGCGTTTTCGCAGGGTGATGTTTCCGTTGCCGACGAGACCATCATTCATCGACCCGTCGCGGCGTCCGATAGTCCTTGCCTGTGCTTTTCGGTTCTGCTGGCGCCCATCACCTTGAGCGGGCCGACCTTCAGGATGCTGGGCGATATCTTGGGCATGTAATGCTAAGCTGATGCATGGCCGCAGCCAAAAAATGCGGCCACCCGACGGGTGACCGCAATCTGACCTCGTAAAAGTCAGTAAGGCAATCTCAATTGACGTGAAGCTGTGCCTCGCTCACCGCGTTTTCGAACTCCTGCCGGGCCTCCTCGGGCGTGCGACGCCCGTCGAGAGCTGCGCGGCAGCAGCTTCTTGCCTTGACGAAATGTGGCCCTCGCAGATCCGGCCAGCGATCGGTCAGCACCATCAAAGCCTCCGAAGGGCTGCTGATCATCTCTGTCCCATGATTTCCGAATGCGACTTGAACCGGCTTTTGCCAATTTTCATGCGGCATGAACGATCCTCCCAGTGCTCAGCCCCGAACAATAGTGAACCTACACCCAGCGCCCTGTTGCGGCTACGATTTTTTTCCCGTTTAGGCTGCGCTCGTTAGGCCAAGTTGCCGCATAAGCCCGCATGCTTGGAAAACACCTGCTCCACTAGCCGCATTGGAGAAGTTGCAGCGGTCATGGATTATTCGACCGACGCGTGCTCTGCTTCATATCGGCGTCGGCTTTTGAGCCTCGTTTGCGCCGCGACCACCAGATCACCAAACGGCGGCGCCTGCGCCGAATAAACGCGATGTCGTTCGACAGCACGATGAAGCCGAGCGGCAGCATCCAGAAACCGAGTACCGGGAGAAATCCGAGCGTCCCTCCCACCATCAAGGCAGAGCCTAGGCCAATGCGTCCGACGCGTGATCTCGGCATAGGAATACGCCATGTGCCGAGCGCCAGTTTGCCGCTACGAGGATCTATGCCGAAATGCCGTTTATGCGGTGTCGATGCCATCCAGTCGAAAAACCCTTTGATTTCATGAGATATCTGCCTGTGAGATGGGGACAGGTTGGGGATTAAACAAGGAATTTCATTTTTTTGTAAAAAAGCGCTTGGCAAATCGGAAAAGCATGCGTATTACCCGCCGCACACGCCGCGACGCGGTGTTCCCTGGTAGCTCAGCGGTAGAGCATTCGACTGTTAATCGACAGGTCGCCGGTTCGAATCCGGCCCGGGGAGCCAAATTCAAAGAAGCCCTGTTTTCGTGGATATCCATGAAAACAGGGCTTTTTTATTTCATATCCTTTTCCATTATATTTTCTGTGTCGTTGCCGTGCATGGCTAATGATCATTTATTGCACGCCAGCAGATCCGAAGCTTTGTCTTGAAAGACCACGGCGGGCTCTCCCTGCCTTTCAGATGCACAGCGATTCAGCATGGCCTGTTCTGTTCTTGACTTTTCTCGAAAAAAATAATAGAACGTAAGGTGAACATTATGGAGGTGCAGATGAAACGTGCCGAAGATGTCGCTGAACGTGCGCTTGCCATGGTCGCTGCCTCCCGTGCTTTGCGGGAGCGACATGATAAGCAGCGCAAGGAAGTTTACGAGCGGGTACAGATAGCCTCGCTACGCAAGCCGAAAATTCCCAAGGGAATACAGTTGAGATTAGACCTGCAATAGGTTCCGGCCTGGCTGTGCCATACCACGCCGGAATTCTTCTCTGCTCAACGAAGGAGGGCTGATCTGGTCAGCTGAAAAAGGTCGCGAGGCCTTGGCCGGCACTGAAAGCTGCGTAGGCAAGAATGCCAAAATAGACGATCGTAATCACGTTGAATAAATGGCCTACAAGTACGATCGCGCCGTCTCGCTGGAGTATGCCTGCAGAAAGCAGGAGTATGGCTATGCCGGGAAGTGTATTTGAGAACGGTATAAGCCCTAACGGAAACATTAGAAGTACGCCGGCAAGAGTGATGGCAAGTCCGTTCAGTCGGTTGACGGTGGTTCCGGTCGTTAGCGCCCGCAAGCGCGGCTTGAGGAAGCGGTCGAGGCGCGACACGATGTTTGCGCCTTTATCCAGCGCAGGCAGAAGTTTTTTCGTGTCCAGTTCGCGATCCAAAATCTTTGCCGGAAGCCAGGGCATCCGGTTCAGTGTGATTGAAATGCTGATCAGAATGATGGCAGCGCCGAACACCGTGCTGACGCCGGGAATGGAGACCGGAATAAGAAAGGGCAGGGCGGCGACGGCGCAGACGAGCAGTAGTCCCTGTTCTCCAATCCGCTCCATCAGATCCCGCAACGATACAGTTGGTCCCTGAATGCCTTTGATAAGACCTCGGAGAGTTTCGCTGAGGGAGGTGCTGGTATCCTGAAAGTCGAATTTTGCCTGCAAAATAGTACTCCATTGCCGCCGCAGAGGAGGCAATGGATATCAGGAACAGCCAGTCAAGCAAACCCGAAGCTCCTACTCTCGCGCGAGATGGAGAGCGAAGTGCGGCATATGTCCGTGGTTTTGCTACTTGTGATGGGTCTCCAGCCAGTGGTCATAGATACCGCAAACGACCACCACGGCTAATACGCCCAACACGATGGGATTGATGGATGTGAAAAATTCGACGTAATGCATGCCAGCCTCCTCCTGCTGCATATCCGATACCCGACGCCTTCCCCGCCTGGTACACAACCATTTTATCACCAACGCCGTCCCGACGCAAAAATATGTTACCCGGCAAAAGGACGCAGTATGCGGATCTTGCCGAATTTACCGGTGAGGGCGCTTCAAGAGAGTTGGTCGCCAAGTGAGCGGCGCACCAAGGTGCTCCGGCTCCCTGCCGTTTTTTGCTGCTGTATGGCTTGCCCGCGAGGAATGATTCAGCGGCGTTTGTTCTCAGTCGCGGGAGGTCGGGCAGGGGGAATTGGCTAGAAGAGCGCAAGCACCATGTGGAGCACATACAGGATGCTGGAGAGCGATATGATAGTCGCGAGCGCCGCGAAGGCGTCTGAAAAAGTCAGTTTCATGTCGATCATCGCCGTCATGGCGATCCTTCCGAAATAAAAGGTTACGGCAACATCGCCGCTAACGACATGATTAGGTGGCGCGCTTTAAAAAATGGACTAACGGGGAGTGTAAATATTCAGTTAAGAAGAGCTCGCTTGTTGAGCGTTCATCCAAGCATCTTTGCCTCAATGCTGGCGAGGATAAAGGTTTCCCTGACCTCGTCGAGCGGAACCCGTCTTTGCAGACATGCTGCGCATTCATTCAGCGCTTTTGCGTAATAGTCACCGTAGCGAACCGGCCAGCGCCAATTGAGGTATTCGAGCGCTTCACGTGGTCCCCTGATGGTTTCTATAAAGCCGTAGCCCACCCTTACCCTGACGGGCTCTGACCAGAGAATCGTATCTTGGATGTGCCTGTCGTCCATGTCCTGCACCTTTATTTGCGGCGCAGAAAACGGGCTGCGTTCGGTTCGGTTCCCAAATTCTTGCAAAATTGTGTTCCGAATTCGCCAGACAGGAGAGGCGATCACGATCTCAAGTTTCGGCGCGGATACCGATTGCTAACATGTTGTAGATAAATGAAATTAACCGATGAGGAGGCTTTTGCCATATGGGGCAATGTCCACTTAAATATCGGGGAAAATTGGAGGCCTCGCCCGGAATTGAACCGGGGTACGAGGATTTGCAGTCCTCTGCGTCACCACTCCGCCACGAGGCCATCCATGCAGTAGTTTGCGGTGTGTGTCGGGGCGTTTAGAACGAATCGAAACGCTGTGCAAGCGCCTTGACGATCAATGCGCATATTTTTCTTGTCGCATCTTGTGTCGCAGAAATTTCATGCAACCACCCAAGTCCCGCCACGGATCATGGTTAATTTTTAACTTCTTTACGCGAGCCTGGAACCGAAGGCGCGTCATGCGCTTTTAAGGCTGTACTTGAAGTGAATGGAGGATTTGCCCGTGCTCACCAAATTCGTCAACGCGTTTCGCCCGTCTGTCGCCGAGGTTGAGGGAACAGGAACCTATCCTGATGGTCTTTTTGCCGCCGCGCTTGCAAATCAGCTGGAATTTGACGGTGCGAGCGGTTTGCGATCCTCCTACGAGAAAGATTATCTGGCGGCGAAAAAGTTGAATCAGCCGCTAAGGCCACATTCATGACGCCTGTTTGAGTGAGACGCCGGGCCTGTCTCCTCGATTCTCTTTTATCTGGCGTTTTCGGCTTCGGTAACGGCACTCTCTGAAGGTTTTTTAATGAGCCGCCATGCGCCGTCTTGAAACCAGTGGGCTGCGCCAGTAATACGGTCGGCAGACAGTATACGAGGCGCAGGACATGATTGATTTCGAGGCCGCCCGGATAAAGATGGTTGAACATCAGATCCGGACCACTGACGTAACGTCGCACTCTGTTCTGCGTGCGTTTCTTTCCGTGCCACGTGAGGCTTTTGTTTCCGAGAAGGCTAAGCCGCTTGCATATCTCGATGCGGATATCGAGCTTTCGCCTGGCCGTTACCTGATGGAAGCTTCCCCTTTGGCTAAGCTGCTTCAGGCAGCCGAGATTACCAAGAACGATCGCGCGCTCGACGTCGGTGCAGGCAGCGGTTACGTGGCGGCGTTGCTTTCGCATTTGGCCGGTTCCGTCACTGCGCTCGAGAGCGATGGTGCATTGTGCGAGCTTGCAGCGGCCAATTTGAATGCGCTGGGCTGTCAGAACGTCACCGTCGTGACGGGCGAGTTGACCAAGGGATATGCGGCGGCTGCGCCATACGATCTCATTTTCGTCAACGGCTCGGTGGAGGAGGTGCCTGCCGCACTTCTGGAGCAGTTGGCGGAAGGCGGGCGCCTCGTTGCTGTGATCGGCTACGGTAACGCTGCGCAGGCAAAGATTCTGCTCAAGGAACATGGTTCTATTTCTGAAAGCTCCCGCTTCAATCTTTCCGTGAAGCCGCTACCGGGCTTCGCCAAGGTCAAGGAATTCGTCTTCTGACATCGGTATAATGGTCGTGACACGAGGGGCGCCGGGCGCCCCTTTTTGTTTTTAGCCAATATCGGCTGTTGCAAACGGGACTCTATGTCTGTGCAAAAGCTGTGTATCGCTGCCTTTGCTTATCCCCGTCACATTGTGTCTTGTCGCCAAGCCCTTACACTAGCAACGAGTTTACCACCGTCGAGAAGACGGTAGCACTCGGCAACTGCGAGGATGAAATGGCTCAGCCAAATGTAGCGCGTGAACCTTCCATGGAGGAGATATTGGCTTCGATCCGTCGGATCATTGAAAGCAATGATCCCGGTTCAGACGCGGCTGGCCTGCACGACGCTTCCTCGACCTTTGAAGACGACGAGATCGAGGATTTTGACGAAACTGCCGCTTTCGTTCCCGATTTGGTGGCTAACGATGCCGGTTTGCCGAGGCAACCGGAGTTTTCTATCCAGCGGGAGCCGGTCGCGGCTCCAGCAGCGACAGAACGATCCCTGTCGCTTGCTGATGTCGCCGCCCGGGTTCGCGCAGCCTCCGCACGGCACCAGGATATGGCGATATCCGGCTCCGGCCGCCCCTCCGATGTCGGCATCCCGTTGATGCGCGATACTGCGCCGCCCGCGAATGAAGTTCCGTCGCAGACTGTATTCAGCGAACCTTCCGCGCCTGTGATCCCCTTGCCGTTGCCCGAGCTGCGCCCGTCTTTCGAAGATAGCGCGATAAGGCCGCCGGTCGCTCCGGCGAGTGTCGAGGCCGTAAAGCTTGCAGAAGAGAAGCCGAGTCAGCTCCCCGCAATTTCGGCGCCTGAGGCTGTCAATTCCGATCATGTAAAGCCGGAACCTGTTGTGTCCACAGAGGTAAGGCCGCAAGCAGTACAGGCGGGAGCCTCGATTGCCATGATGGCCGGCCTTCTTTCTGAAACTGCCGGTGCCCAGGTGGCGAAGTCCTTTGGCGAGCTCGCCGACGTGTTCGATGGCCTGGAGCGGCGCTCTGTCGAGGATATGACGCAGGAAATGTTGCGGCCGATGCTGCAGGAATGGCTCGATGACAACCTGCCAACGCTCGTCGAGCGGCTTGTTCGGGAAGAAATTGAGCGCGTCGCCCGCGGCCCGCGCAGATAAACGCGCCGTCAAATCGCCGCTTACGCCATTGAATATGGCCGCTCCGGAAACGGGGCGGCTTTTTTATTGACTTGTCACCCCCCACATCTTTAACAACCGACCATCTCATTCATAAATAAAAACGGGTCAGGAAATGCTCGAAAAGACCTACGATTCCGCCGCCGTCGAACCGAAGATCGCAAAAGCCTGGGACGATGCGGATGCTTTCCGCGCCGGCGCCAATGCCAAGCCGGGTGCGGACGCCTTCACGATCGTGATCCCGCCGCCGAACGTTACCGGTTCGCTGCATATGGGCCACGCGCTCAACAATACGCTGCAGGACATCATGGTCCGCTTCGAGCGCATGCGCGGCAAGGACGTGTTGTGGCAGCCGGGCATGGACCATGCCGGCATCGCGACGCAAATGGTTGTCGAGCGCCAGTTGATGGAGCGCCAGCTTCCCGGTCGTCGCGACATGGGCCGCGAAGCCTTCGTCAATCGCGTCTGGGACTGGAAGGCCGAATCCGGCGGGCTGATCTTCAATCAGCTCAAGCGCCTCGGTGCATCCTGCGACTGGTCGCGCGAACGCTTCACCATGGATGAAGGTCTTTCCAAGGCCGTGCTCGAAGTCTTCGTCACGCTCTACAAGGAAGGCCTGATCTATCGCGGCAAGCGACTGGTCAATTGGGACCCGAAATTCGAAACGGCGATTTCTGATCTCGAAGTCGAGAGCAAGGAAGTCGACGGCCACATGTGGCACTTCAAGTACCCGCTGGCCGGCGGCGAAACCTATACCTATGTCGAGAAGGATACCGACGGTAACGTCATCCTGTCGGAAGAACGCGACTACATCTCGATCGCCACAACCCGCCCGGAAACCATGCTGGGTGACGGCGCGGTTGCCGTTCATCCGTCGGACGAGCGTTACGCGCCGATCGTCGGCAAGCTCTGTGAAATCCCGGTCGGTCCGAAGGAGCATCGCCGCCTGATCCCGATCATCGCCGACGAATATCCGGAGCCGGATTTCGGCTCGGGTGCCGTCAAGATCACCGGCGCGCATGACTTCAACGATTACCAAGTCGCCAAGCGTAACAAGATCCCGCTCTATCGTCTGATGGATACGGTCGCTTCCATGCGCGAGGACGGCGATTCTTACGCCGAATGTGCAGCGAGGGCGCTTGCCATCACCAAGTCCGGCGAACTGCCGAGCGAGAGCGATGTCGACGAGATCAACCTCGTTCCGGAAGAGTATCGCGGCCTCGACCGCATGGTCGCGCGTACGAGAATCATCGAGGCGATTAATGCCGAAGGCTTGGCCGTCACGGTCAAGGATGCCGAAGGCAACGACATTCCCTATGTCGAGAAGAAGAAGATCATGCAGCCGTTCGGTGACCGCTCCGGCGTCGTCATCGAGCCGATGTTAACCGACCAGTGGTTTGCCGATGCAAAGACGCTGGCCGAGCCGGCGATTGCTTCCGTTCGCGAAGGCCGCACCAACTTCGTTCCGAAGAACTGGGAAAAGACCTATTTCGACTGGATGGAAAACATCGAGCCGTGGTGCATTTCGCGCCAGCTTTGGTGGGGTCACCAGATTCCGGCCTGGTACGGACCGGATGGCCAGTGCTTCGTCGAAAAGTCCGAGGAAGAAGCGCTCGACGCGGCCGTCCAGCACTATCTGGCGCATGAAGGTCCGTGGAAGGCCTGGGTTCAGGAAAAGCTCGAAAATTTTGCGCCGGGTGAAATCCTGACCCGCGACGAAGACGTGCTCGACACCTGGTTCTCGTCTGCGCTCTGGCCGTTCTCGACGCTCGGCTGGCCGGACAAAACGCCGGAGCTTGCGCGCTATTATCCGACCAACGTTCTTGTCACTGGTTTCGACATCATCTTCTTCTGGGTCGCCCGCATGATGATGATGGGCCTTCATTTCATGAAGGATGAGGAAGGAAATCCGGTCGAGCCGTTCAACACCGTCTATGTCCACGCGCTGGTGCGTGACAAGAACGGTCAGAAGATGTCGAAGTCGAAGGGCAACGTCATCGACCCGCTCGACCTGATCGACGAATACGGCGCTGATGCGCTGCGCTTTACGCTGGCGGTCATGGCAGCGCAGGGCAGGGATGTGAAGCTCGATCCGGCCCGCATTGCCGGCTATCGCAATTTCGGCACCAAGCTGTGGAATGCTACGCGTTTCGGCGAGATGAACGGCGTTACCCGCAATGCCGACTTCAGGCCGCAAGACGCAAAGCTGACGGTCAATCGCTGGATCCTCACCGAACTGTCGAAGACGGTCGAGGAAGTCACGACGGCAATCGAGACCTATCGCTTTAATGAAGCGGCTGGCGGTCTTTATCGTTTCGTCTGGAATCAGGTCTGCGACTGGTATGTCGAACTCCTGAAGCCGGTCTTCATGGGCGAGGACGAGCAGGCGAAGGCGGAAGCCCAGGCTTGCATGGCTTACGTCATGGAAAAGACCTACGCGCTTCTGCACCCGTTCATGCCGTTCATGACCGAAGAACTCTGGGCGCACACGGCAGAGCGTGATGGTCTTCTGGCTCATGGCGACTGGCCGGCTGCTGATTTCAGTGATGAAGAAGCCGCCAGTGAAATCAACTGGCTGGTCGATCTCGTCTCCGGTCTGCGTTCGGCGCGTTCGGAAATGAACGTTCCTCCGTCGGCGACCGCACCGCTGATCGTCGTCGGCGCAAATGAGGTAACGGCCTTCCGCATGCGTCGCCATGAGGCTGCGATCAAGCGCCTGGCGCGCGTCGAAAGCATAGAACCGGCCGATAGCGCACCCAAGGGCGCCGCCCAGATCGTCGTCGGCGAGGCGACAGCCTGCCTGCCGCTCGGCAACCTGATTGATCTGGCCGCTGAAAAGGCCCGTATCGAAAAGGCGATCGGCAAGACGGAACAGGAGATGGAGCGCTTGAACAAGAAGCTCTCCAACGAGAAGTTCATCGCCAATGCAGATCCGGAAGTCGTTGCTGCCGATCGCGAGCGTTATGCCGAACTCGAAGTTCAGCTTGCCAATCTCAAGATCGCGTTGACGCGGATCGCCGAAGCCGGCTGATTTTAGAGACGACTCAGCGATGTCAAATGCCGCATCCAGCCATGGGTGCGGCATTTTCGTATGCGCTTGGATGTCCAATTGATTTATTGTGCAGATGCGTGGCCGGAGAAAAGGACTCTGTTGCGTGAAGGTCACAGACGCATATTACCACAAGATAAAATTCCAAGATCGACTGCGATTCGTCAATTTTGCGGTAATTTCATCTCCTGTCGGTCGATTCTCTCCCCGTTGCTGAATAGGTTACGTAAATTTTGAGCGATTGTGCATTGCAATCGTCCCGACGCCCGAAAGTTGTTGTTTAGGATCAACGATCTACAGTGATGCCGGTAACTTACCGGGAGTGGGAGAAAACATGGTAAGACACTTTATTTCAGGCGGAGTTCTGGCTGCGGCGGCGGTCGGTATGCTGCAAACGCCAGCGCTCGCTGGGGGGCTTGAGCGCGGCGGTTACAACATCGATCTCTTGTTCGATACGTCCAGATTTACGGCAGAGGCGACGTCGACCTTCGTTATGCCGGACCGCAAGCTGAAGAATGTCCGTGACACTGATCCGACCCCGTTTAACCCTGCTGGCGGAACAGCGGGTGGTGGCGATCTGACCGGCCTCTCGACATCGGCAGATGGCAGCGAAAATTATTGGTCTCCCCGCATTGGGATAAAGGCCGGTATCGGAGACGCGGCAGACTGCATGTTTGATTATTCGGAGCCATGGGGTGCGCACAAAAATCCGGGACGCGATTGGGCCGGTGCAAACGAGGATATCGAGACCAAGGTTGAAAGCCGCAACTATGCTGCGACCTGTTCCTACCGATTTGATATGGGGCCGGGCCAGCTTCGCCTGATTGGCGGCGGGTTCTATCAGGAGGTTTATGGATTTCAGGAACGTCTGGTTCAGGCGTTTCCGGCCGGATTTCCCCTTTCGGGCGTTGGTCGCCTCGATCTGGAAGGTGACGGCTGGGGTTGGCGCGCGGGTGTCGCCTACGAAATTCCAGAATATGCGTTCCGCGCTAGCCTCGTTTATAACAGTGAGGTCAAGCTGAACGATATTACCGGCACACTCGATCTCTCCCAGGTGTCGGGAACTCCCAAATTTGATGTCTATGGCTCTCAGGCGATGCCTGATGTTCTTGAGCTTAAGGTGCAATCCGGTATCGCGCCCGACTGGTTGGCATTCGGTTCCGTGAAGTGGACGGATTGGAGCCAGTTGCAGAAGGTGCCGTTCTTCTGCTCTTCCGGAGTTGCAGGTGTCTGCGCCTCCGGCACTCAGGTCACAACACTCGACCTCGGCTATCGGGATGGTTGGACTGTCATGGGCGGCATCGGCCATAAGTTCAACGAGCAGTGGAGTGGCGCTGTCAGCCTGACTTGGGATCGTGGAACGTCGCAAGGCTTTGGATCACAGACGGATACCTGGGCGCTCGGCGTTCTTGGCAGCTATTCACCGACGAAAAATGTCGAATTCCGCCTTGCCGGGGTTCTTGGTCTGATGACCGGTGGTTCTTCCCGTACCGTTGTACTGGATGGCCTGACTTATGGGCAAAGAGCCAATTACGATTTCGACGACGATATCGTTGCCGCTATTTCGACGGGTATAAAGGTCCGTTTCTGATCTCTGCTTTATCAAAGACAAAAGCCCGGTTTCGACCGGGCTTTTGCTTGTCGCGGTTATTCGCTTGGCTGCTAAAATACTGTGACGATTTCGCAACACTTTTTTGTGACGATCGCGGCGCGTTTCAAGGCTAGGACTTTTGTCCATTTCCCGCCACAAACGAGGCGCAGCGGTATGTAAGTAGAGAGCACGAACTGCGGGGGCGGAACGTGCGTGTTGGAGTATCATGGGCGGGTTTTCTGAAGATAAACGGGGCTTTGCTGGATTGGGCAAGCGGATAGCGAATTCGTTTTCCGCTGCTGCCGCGATCTTGTTTAGGGGTCCAAGTCTTGCCGGAAATGGAACCTACAGTTTCTCTCGCCCATCGGGAGGCAGAATGTCGGGATCGTCTTGTCCTGATCTTCTGTCCGCACGGCCAATAATGCACGCTTCGGCTCCCAGCCGCGAGCGGGTCGAAAGAAACTGAACCATGCGGAAGTCTGGCACTGGATCCATGAGAGTATTGCTTCTTGGAATATCGCTGGCGGCAATCTGTGCCGGGAACGCTCTTGCCTTCGACATCAAGGCAGGTGTGTCGAAAGAATCTGGTCCTTTCGATCTCTTCAAGTTCGGCTTCAAGGCTTACAAGAACGGTCAGAAGGAAGATGCGGTCGAAGCCTATCGTTATGCTGCCGAAAAAGGTCATACCGGTTCGCGCTGGGCGCTTGCCAACATGTATGCCTATGGCGATGGTGTGACCAAGGACGATTATACGGCCTTCAAGATCTATAACGAGATTGCAGCCCAGGGCGTCGAGCCGGGCTCCGAGGACACGGGCTTCTTCGTCAATGCGCTTCTGTCGCTTGCGAGCTATTACAGCCATGGCATTCCAGGCAGCCCGGTAAAGCCCGACCTTTATCAGGCGCGTCAGCTCTATTTCCAGGTAGCCTCCACCTTCGGTGTGGCCGAAGCGCAGTATCAGCTTGCCCGAATGATGCTGTCGGGTGAGGGCGGCGGCTCAAACATCCAGCAGGCCAAGAAGTGGCTCAATCAGGCCCGTAAGACCGGCCATGCCGGCGCCATGGCGGTATTCGGCAATATCCTCTTCCAGGAAGGGCAGGCGGTTCGCGGGCTGGCATTCATGACGGCTGCGCTGGACCGCTGCATCGCCAAGGATTGTGGCTGGATGGAGCAGCTTCAGGAACAGGCATTCTCGGTCGCCGACGAACGGGACCGCCGCGGTGCGGTTGCGCTGTCGCACCAGCTGGCAGATACCGACGACTGACCCGAACCGCGCTTTAAAGCGCGTTCGCGTCGCCCTGGCGTTGCAGATCAGGCTGCGAAATCGAATATGCCGACCACCGGAACGTGGTCGGATGGCTTTTCCCACGCACGCACGTGTTGTTCGATCGAGGTTGCCTTCAGCCGGTCTGCTGCTTCCGGTGACAGCAGCAGGTGATCGATGCGGATGCCGTTGTTCTTCGGCCATGCGCCGGCTTGATAATCCCAGAACGAATAGAGTTTGGTTGCGTCGGTCGTGGCGCGCACCGCGTCGATCAGGCCAAGATTTTCGAGCCTGCGGAAGGCCTCACGCGTCTGCGGCAGAAACAGTGCGTCTGTCGCCCACACGGCCGGATCGAAGCAGTCATGCGGTTCCGGAATGACATTATAGTCGCCGGCGAGGATCAGTGGCTCTTCCAGCGCAAGGCAGGCTTCCGCATGGCGGCGAAGCCTTTCCATCCAGGCGAGCTTGTAAGGGTATTTCACCGGATCATCGGCCGGATTTCCGTTCGGAAGATAGATCGACGCGACCCTTATAACGCCGCCGGCAATAGAGAACACGCATTCGATATAACGCGATTGCTCATCGAGAGTGCCATCCGGCCCTTCACCGCCGGGTAGACCGCGCATCACTTCGTCGGGCTTGATCTTCGACAGGATCGCGACGCCGTTAAAGCCCTTCTGGCCATGCGTTTCCACATGATAGCCGAGCGCTTCGATCTCGAGCCGCGGAAAGCGCTCATCGACCGATTTGATCTCCTGAAGGCATACGATATCCGGTGACGAATCGGCGAGCCACTGGCGCAGATTATCGATCCGCGCCTTGACGCCGTTGATGTTCCAGGTCGCGATCTTCATGCGTCATCCACTTCATGTTCCTGATCGTCCCTTTTAGACGATCAGGCGCAGGAAGGAAGCCGGGTTGGATTGAAATGCCGGCCAGAAAAAAGGATCAGATGGAGAAGCTGGTACCGCAGCCGCAACTGGCAACCGCGTTCGGGTTCTTGATCTGGAATGACTGCCCGAGCAGGTTGTCGACGAAATCGATCTCGGATCCGGCCATGTAAATCAACGACATGCTGTCGATCAGAACCTTGGCATTGCCGTTTTCAATGACGATGTCGTCTGCCTCCGGCGCCTCGGCCAGATCGAACTTGTAGGAAAAGCCGGAACAGCCGCCGCCTTCGACGGAGACGCGCAGTGCCTGCTTGCCGCTATCGGCCGAGACAATCTGGGAGATCCGCTTTGCTGCGGCATCGGAGAGGGTTACATTTTCAGTCATCTAGTGTCTCCTGCCGGGGTAAAGGCCCGGTGAGTTTCAGGCCGGTGCCTGAATAACTCGAAGATAATCGTCACCGGCTTTGCGCGCGGCTTTACTATAGGTATGAAGGCGTGAACGGCACGTCAATGGGCCGTGCGGAACGGAATTGCAATGGAAATGCAGGTGAAGGCATGACGATCGATACCAGGACGCTCGGTTTCGGTAGCGGCGAACGGGCGGTTTATGCGTCGGACCCTTGGAATTCCCGGGGGCGGATGTTTGCCGAAGATGGCAGTCTGACGCGCTCGGAGTTCCAGCGTGACCGCGACCGCATCGTCCACACCACCGCCTTTCGTCGCCTCAAGCACAAGACACAGGTCTTCATCAGCCCCGATGGCGATCACTATCGCACCCGTCTCACTCACACGATTGAAGTCGCCCAGATCGCCCGCGCACTGGCGCGCGCCTTGAAGCTCGACGAGGACCTGGCTGAAGGCGTCGCACTTGTCCACGATTTCGGCCACACGCCGTTCGGCCATACAGGCGAGGACGCCCTCGACGAGGTGATGAAACCTTTCGGCGGCTTTGATCACAACGCCCAATCGCTACGAATCGTGACCAAGCTGGAACGCCGGTATGCGGAATTCGATGGCATCAACCTGACCTGGGAAAGTCTTGAAGGTCTGGTCAAGCATAATGGTCCGCTGATGACAGCAGGCGGCGAAGGGCTGGACGGGCCTGTGCCGCAACCGATCCGCGATTATTGCGAACTCCACGATCTCGAACTGGCGAGTTTCGCCAGCCTTGAGGCTCAGGTCGCTGCGATCTCGGACGATATCGCCTATAATACTCATGACATAGATGACGGCCTGCGCTCTGGCCTGCTGACCTTCGAGATGCTGGAAGATGTACCGTTTCTGTCCGGTCTGATGCGGCAGGTGAGGGCAAAATATCCACATCTTGAGCCGAGCCGCTTCGCCTATGAGGTGACGCGCCGGCAGATCACCCATATGGTCGAGGACGTGATCGGTGTGGCGCAGGCCAATCTGGCCGATATCCGCCCGCAAAGTGCTGCCGATGTCCGGACGGCAGGCCGGGTGATCGCAACCTTCTCGCCAGAAATGGCGCAGACGGATCAGCTGATCAAGAAGCTGCTGTTTGCCCGCATCTATCGCCATCCGGAGATTATGCGCATCCGTGCTGGCGCTTCCAAGATCGTCACCGATCTCTTCGAGGCCTACATGAATGACCCGACCTTGATGCGCAGCCACTATTGGGTGGATCATATTTCCGGGTTGAAAGAGGCCGCCAAGGCCCGTCACGTTTCCGATTATCTGGCCGGAATGACCGACACCTATGCCGTCCGAGTACATGGAGAGCTGTTTGACCAGACTCCCGATTTGCGCTAGGCCGACCTCCAAACACCACCGGCTTTACAAAAGCCCGCTTCGCATTACGCGTGGATACGAGACATGAATCTTTTTGCTGACTTCGATAATAGAATTAAGAACGCGCTGGAAAAAATTGATATTATCAAGGAAAAGCGCAGTGAAATCGATTTCGGACGACTGACTGTCGAGCCGCCGCGTGACCAGAGCCACGGCGATGTGGCGACCAACGCAGCTATGGTCCTGGCAAAGCCGCTCGGCACCAATCCGCGCGCGCTTGCCGACCTGATTTCGGCAGCATTGCGCAATGATCCCGACGTCAGCGAAGTTTCTGTGGCCGGCCCCGGCTTTATCAATATCCGCCTTTCGACCGGTTACTGGCAGCGTATCCTTGGCTCGATAATCGAAGCCGGAACCGATTATGGTCGCTCGACTTTCGGTTCGGGCAAGAAGACCAATGTCGAATACGTCTCGGCCAACCCTACCGGGCCTATGCATGTCGGCCATTGCCGTGGTGCGGTGGTTGGCGACGCTTTGGCCAACCTCCTGTCCTTTGCCGGCTACGATGTCGTCAAGGAATATTACATCAACGATGCGGGCGGCCAGATTGACGTGCTCGCCCGTTCCGTTTTCCTGCGTTACCGCGAGGCGTTGGGTGAGGATATCGGCGATATCCCGGCCGGCTTGTATCCGGGCGACTATCTCGTTCCCGTCGGCAAGGAACTTGCTGCAGAGTTCGGCCCGCGGCTGCACAGCATGCCGGAAGAAGAATGGCTTCCGCTCGTCAAGGATCGTGCGGTTGACGCGATGATGGTGATGATCCGCGAGGATCTTGAGGCTCTGAACGTCCACCATGACGTCTTCTTCTCCGAGCGCACGCTGCATGCCGAAGGCGCCAAGCTGATCCGCGCGGCGATCAACGACCTTACCTTCAAAGGCCATGTCTACAAGGGCAAGCTGCCGCCGCCGAAAGGCCAGCTTCCGGAAGATTGGGAAGATCGCGACCAGACGCTGTTCCGCTCGACCGAAGTCGGTGACGATATCGACCGGCCGCTGATCAAGTCCGATGGCGCTTACACCTATTTCGCCGCCGACGTCGCCTACTTCAAGGAGAAGTACGACCGCGGCTTCGACGAGATGATCTATGTGCTCGGCGCCGACCATGGCGGCTATGTGAAGCGGCTCGAGGCGGTCGCCCGTGCCGTATCCGACGGCAAGGCGAAGTTGACCGTGCTTCTGTGCCAGCTGGTCAAGCTTTATCGCGATGGCGAGCCGGTCAAGATGTCGAAACGCTCCGGCGATTTCGTCACATTGCGCGAAGTCGTCGATGAGGTCGGTCGTGATTCGGTTCGTTTCATGATGCTTTACCGCAAGAATTCCGAGCCTCTGGACTTCGATTTCGCAAAAGTTACTGAACAGTCGAAGGATAACCCGGTCTTTTATGTCCAGTATGCACATGCGCGCTGCATGTCTGTATTCCGGCAAGCTAAGGATGCGTTTCCGGGTCTTGATATCGATTCGCTCGATCTGGCCTCGACCGTCGGTGAAATAACGGATCCGAACGAGTTGCAGCTGGTTGGAAAGCTCGCCGAATACCCGCGAATCGTCGAAAGCGCAGCGCTTTCGCAAGAGCCGCATCGCATAGCGTTTTACCTCTATGATCTGGCCAGCTTCTTCCATGCGCACTGGAATAAAGGTAAGGAACAACCTGAATTACGTTTTGTTAACGATAAAAACCGAGAATTGAGCATCGCCAGACTTGGGCTGGTGCGTGCAGTCGCTTCCGTATTGAGGTCTGGCCTCACAATTACGGGTACGGCTGCGCCGGAGGAGATGCGCTAAAAACGCCCTCATTTGCCCATATTGCTCTGGCAGAAGCGTAGTAATGTAGGTGAGTGGACGACGTCATGGCGGATAATAACCTTGCGCGTAGCCGGAATGATGTGCCGGAATTTTTTGCTGATGGTGATCCGTTGGCTGAACTGGCGCGGATCGTCGGTTATGAGGATCGGGTTGTTGCAAACCCGGCTCCTCCTGTTGCCGAGCCCGTAGCGGCAAGGCGGACCGATCCGGTCTTCAACCTTGAAGATGAACTTCTCCGCGAGTTCGAGCGTTACGATGCGCCTCGGCTCGATCCTGTCGATGATCTTGTCGTTGCAGAGCCTTCGATCGCTGCGATGGATGATGTTTCCGTCGAGCCTGTGTTCGAAGGCAACCGGTTTGTTTCCGGTCTCGATCAGGCAACAGGCGAAGATCAGGCTCAGGCTGAAGGCGATCCGCTGGAGCCGTGGGCTTCAGACGACATTTCTAATGATGCCGTGGCTTCGAACGATGAAGCTTCGGATTACGAAGCAGAGTTGGTCGATGGCGGCGATCGCGGAGTTGCCAATCACGCTTACGTAGAAAGCCTTCCGGACACGCTACCTACAGAGCCTGAAGAGGCCGGCTCGTGGCGTGTGCCGAATGAGGCTGTCGATGCAGTTCCGGCGTATCAAGTCGCTTCGTTGGCGGATCAGGATCTGTCATTCGACGAATTCGATCTGGCCGCGGAATTGGAAACGTCCTTCGTTTCCACGCCGGTTGTCGCCCCCGTTGTTGCGACTCAGCCCCTGTCTGTGGAGGCTCAGTCGCCGCCGATGGATGCGAAACGTAAAGGGGCAGGATATACGCCAAGCTTCCGCATGCCTCTTGCAAACTTCCAGTCAGGTGCAGGCGTGGCGTCCCACCAGCGGACAGAGGCCAAAGTCGAGCTGCAGGCTGCTCCGTCAAAGATTGAACCGGTTTCTTTCGATGGATGGAATGTTGCCGCGCCGGTGTCGGTTGCGGTTTCTGCCCCTGTCATCTCGGATTTGCCAATCCCCGCGATGGATATTCCCCTTGCTGGCCCGGCTGAGCCGATTGCCGCCAAGGTTGTCGCACCTGTAGGGGAGGTCGCGCCGGATCTGCCGAAAGATCAGTTCGCTGATCTGGATGCCCTTCTTTCAGGCGTTGATCATTATTCGGTCTCCTCGCGCACTGTGGCTCCGGTCGTTGAGACCGTGCAGGTTTCTGTCGACAGCGAACTCCTGTCGCTAGCTCCCGCGCAGCCGCAGGTATACGCAGCCCCCACTGCGCCATCTGTTCCATCCGAATCGGTCGACGAAGCCTCCGATCCCTTTGCCGATCTGGATTTCGAGTTGGCGCTTGACGCTCTGGAACTCGACCTAACGGATATGGTGGTCGAGGAGAATAGCAAGGTTGTTGCTCCAGTCGTTGCCTCTGTCGACCCCAACGTCTCCGCTCCTGCCACGGTTGCTCCCGTCGCACAGCCTGCTCCGGCGCCGGTCGCCTCTCCGGCTGTTGCAGCGCCCGTCTATGCTGCGGCCCCGGTATATTCCGCTGCGCCGGCATTCGACCTGGAGCCTGAAGACGACGTGCCGTTCGATCCGGCTCTGCTTTCCGAACCTGAAGAACAGCCGGAAGCGATTGCAGAACTCGATGTGCCGACCCTTCCTGTAGAGGAGAAGGAAGAGCAGCCTGCTTATCGGAACGATTTCGATCTCGATATCGACGCGGAACTCGCCTCTCTTCTGGAGGCACCTGAGACTGCGGCATCGCTCCAGCGCGGAAGTGTCCAACCGCAGCTCGCGGCTGTTGCTTCAGCACCGGCTGCTCAGAAATCCGTTTACGCGGATCTGGATGATTTCGAGCGGGCCCTCGAAGAGGATTTCCGTCGCAGTCTTGCAACCCCGCTTACCGCCAATGAAAGTTATGCTCAGGCCGAAGACTATGAGCAGAATGTCGATGACGTCGAACAGCGTGGATCTTCGCGACGTTGGATTGCTCCTCTCGTTGCCGTTGGTCTTGTCGCCGTTTGCGGCGCGGGTGCCTTTGCATGGTTTGGAAACTCCACGTCCGGTCTTGGCGGAAATGGTGAGCCGATGGTGATCGCTGCCGACAGCGAGCCGGTCAAGATTGCGCCGGCGAACCCGGGCGGCAAGACCGTGCCCAACCAGGACAAGGCCGTTTACGACCGCGTCGCCGGTGCAGGATCGGAAACTCCCAAGCAGCAGCAGCTGATTTCGAGCAGCGAAGAACCGGTTGACGTCGTCCAGAAGACTCTGATGCCGGATACCCTTCCGCTTGAAGGGGAAAACGACGTGCAGATGACCGACGTAGCAGAGACCGAGGATCCACGTCTTCTGCCGCAGGATCAGCAGCAGGCCGGTGAACAGCAGGCCGTCACGGTTATGCCGCGCAAGGTCAAGACAATGATCGTTCGCGCCGACGGCAAGCTGGTCGAGCAGGAAGTCGAACCTGCCACTACGGCAAAAATCGCTGCGGCTCCGGTTCGGGCTGATGCTCCGGCACAGCAGACGGCTGCAGCCTTCCCGACCGCCGCCCCGGCTCCTGCCGCACCTTCGACAGGTATCGTTCCGGTCTCGGCTCCAGCCGATACTGTATCGACCATGCCGGTCGCCGCCCAGGCTCCGGCATCGATCGAGCAACTGGCGGATACCGCACCGGCTGCCGCCGTTCGGGCTCCTGTTCCGACCACTCGTCCGTCGACTCAACCTGCCAATGTCGTCGCCAGTGTCAGTGATCAGGGCAATGTTCGCACCGCAGCACCTGCCGCCGCCGCTCCGGCTGCGCAGAATACGCAGGTGGCTTCGCTTGGCGAAGGTGGATACGTGATCCAGATTGCTTCACTGCCGTCCCAGGCCGATGCGCAGAAGTCCTACCAGAGCCTTTCGAATAAGTTCGGCAGTGTGATTGGTGGACGTGGCGTCGATATCAAGGCTGCCGAAGTTGCCGGCAAGGGGACTTTCTACCGCGTCCGTATCCCGGCCGGTAGCAAGGAGCAGGCTGTCGCACTCTGCGAAAAATATCGCTCGGCCGGCGGCAGCTGCCTTGTGGCGCGATAAGACTTGATTCAGCCGAAACAGACGGGGCGCGCGGCGCCCCGTTTTCGTTAGGGCAATTCCAGCAAAATTGAAAAAAAACGGTTTTGCGTCCGGAAATGCTCCAGATCATCACAGCGGGTAGTTTGATATGAGTGTTTCGAAATCCATGATTCTCGGCGCTGGCGGCGCGACTTTGACTGCCGACGAAATCTCGCTCTATCGTGATGAGCGGCCCTGGGGGTTCATTCTCTTCGCCCGCAACTGCATCGAACTTCCTCAGATTGCCGATCTCGTTGCCGCCATGCGTGACGCAGTCGGCAGGCCTGATGCACCGGTTCTGATTGACCAGGAAGGTGGCCGTGTGCAGCGTATCCGTCCGCCGATGATCGAGCGTTATCCTTCGGCCACCGCTCTGGGTGAAATCTATCGGCAGGACAGAGAAAAGGGCCTGCGCGCTGCTTGGCTGATGTCGCGCCTGCATGCCTTCGACCTCATGAAGCTCGGCGTGACCGTCGATTGCCTCCCCGTCCTCGATGTTCCTGTCGAGGGGGCGAGCAATGTCATCGGTGATCGCGCCTATGGGTTCGATCCGCAAACGGTAGCATCAATGGGCAAGGCAGCAGCCGAAGGGCTGAAGGCGGGTGGCATGCTTCCGATCATGAAGCATATGCCGGGCCACGGCCGAGGTATGGCCGATTCTCATCATGAACTGCCGGTCGTCACCGCTTCGCGCGCCGAACTCGAAGGTCATGACTTCGTACCCTTCGTCGCGATGAAGGACGAGTTGATGGCGATGAGCGCACATATCGTCTTCACCGCCTATGACGATCGCGATCCGGCAACGATTTCGCCGGTGGTGATCGAAGATGTCATTCGCGGTCATATCGGGTTTGACGGCCTGCTGGTCTCGGACGACACATCGATGAATGCCCTGAAAGGCACGATCGGCGAACGTGCCGCACGAATCATGGGGGGAGGTTGCGATATTGTCTTGCATTGCAACGGCCTCATGGACGAAATGAAAGCGGTAGTGAAGGAAGTTGTGCCTTTGTCTGGTAAGGCTTTGCAGCGCGCCGAGGCCGTCGAGCGCGGCTTTGCAGCTCCCGATGCGTCCGACGAACAGGCGCTGCGTGCAGAATTTCACGAAATGATGGCGGTCGCCTGACGAGGTAGGGCTGCCGAACGAGAGAGGTGAACTGGTTTGGCGGGGAATTCGGGGCAGGGCGCCATTCCAATGGACAAGCTCTGGCAGGACGTGTCCGAACGTGCTGCCGACGACCCGGCATTTGTCATCGACGTTGCCGGATTCGAAGGTCCGCTCGATCTTCTCCTGCATCTCGCCCGTAGCCAGAAGGTGGATCTCTCCCGCATCTCCGTGCTCGCGCTTGCAGAACAATATCTTCTCTTCGTCGATAGCGCGCGGCGTGTGCGCATAGAGCTCGCCGCCGACTATCTGGTGATGGCGGCCTGGCTTGCCTACCTGAAATCACGCCTGCTCATTCCTCAGCAGGTCAAGGGTGATGATGGTCCGACCGGCGAAGAGATGGCGGCGACACTTGCCTTTCGTTTGCGGCGCCTGGAGGCAATGCGGGAAGCGGCAAGCCAGCTTGTCAATCGCAACCGGCTGGGACGTGATGTCTTTGCCCGTGGCGCGCCGGAACATATTCCGCATCGCGTTCAATCCGCCTACGATGCGAGCCTCTACGATCTCTTGTCAGCCTACGCCAACCTTCGGCAGCGCACGGCGATCACCCAGGTCACGATCGAGAGGCGTAAGGTCTGGTCGCTGGTGGATGCACGAGAGTTGCTGACGCGCATGCTGGGCGAGATCGCTGACTGGACGGCATTGCAGACCTATCTGCTTCCCTATCTGCCGCCTGAGGATCGGGTAACGGCAACGGCAAGCGCCTTCGCCGCGTCTCTGGAACTCGTGCGTGAGGGGAAGCTGGAAATACGCCAGGACGGCGCCTTCCAGCCGATTTATCTTCGTGGTGGCAACCGGCAGCGATCCGCCCAGGTGCCTGGAGGTGGCGAATGACGTCCGGAACCGACGGAATCGAAATCTTTTCGAACGCTGGTCACGATGTGGATGACGGTCATGGCGGGGGATTTTCGGACCTCGAAGCCGAGCGCATCGCCGAGGCACTGATTTTTGCCTCGGCCGAGCCTGTTCCTGAGCGATTTCTGGTCGACAGACTGCCGCGCGGAACGGATATCCCGGCGCTTTTGGGCCGACTTGCAGAAAATTATGCCGGCCGGGGCGTCAATCTTGTCCGCATGGCAGATTGCTGGGCCTTCCGCACGGCTCCCGATCTTTCCTTCGTTATCCGCAAGGATGATAACGAGGTCAGGAAGCTGTCGCGTGCAGCGCTCGAAGTGCTGGCGATCATAGCCTATCATCAGCCTGTCACCCGCGCGGAGATCGAGGATATCCGTGGCGTTCAAACCTCCAAAGGTACGCTGGACGTGCTGATGGAGGCCGGTTGGGTTCGTTTTCGCGGTCGCAGGCGATCGCCCGGTCGCCCGGTCACGCTCGGGACTACAACGGATTTTCTCGATCATTTCGGTATCGAGGAACTGCGTGATCTTCCCGGACTGGAAGAGTTGAAGGGTGCCGGCCTGTTAAGCGGCCGTATACCGCCGGGGTTCCATATTCCCATGCCGGGTGCGGATACTGATCTGTCGGATGAAGAAGATCCAATCACTCAGCTTGATCTTGAGGAACTAGGTCTGCTGAGCCCTGGCGGTGCTTCGGACGATTAGTTTTCGCAATTTATCGCAGAGCGTGTATCGGCGGCCAATGATCTCGCATGGCGCTAACGAGCGCGTGATTAGCGATGTATCATGCAAATTTGCTGTTTGAAAAAGCGCCACAAAGCGCTTACATCGAAGACTAATTCGAATTGGAGTTGGACTAATGGGTTCTTTCAGTGTGTGGCATTGGTTGATCGTTCTGGTCATCGTGCTCGTCTTGTTCGGGCGCGGTAAGATTCCGGAGCTGATGGGCGACGTCGCAAAGGGTATCAAGAGCTTCAAGAAGGGCATGACCGACGAGGACGCCCCGGAAACGACCACTGCGAAGACCGTCGACCACAAGGCTGACGAGGCGAAGGAAACCACCCGGTCCTAGTGGAACGGGTAGGGGCTTCAGGAGCTTCGTTGCATGTTTGATATCGGTTGGACCGAACTGCTCGTCATTGCGGTCGTACTTATTGTTGTGGTCGGTCCGAAGGATCTGCCACCCATGATCCGCGCATTTGGTAAAATGACAGCCAACTTCCGCAAGATGGCTGGTGATTTTCGCACGCAGTTCGATGAAGCCTTGCGTGAAGCGGATATGGATGACGTCCGCAAAACCATATCGGATGCGCAAAAGCTTAATCCGACAAATGCCCTGCGTGATGCTATCAATCCGCTGAGGCAGATGGGGCAGGATATCAAGTCGGACCTGCAGAAGGCGACGCAGATTCCTAGTCCTCTCGCCGAAAACACGACCGAACTTTCACCGACAGATGCTGAGGCGCAGCAGTCGATCGAAGGGGCCGAGCCGATTTCTGCTGCTCCTGAAGTTCCGGCAAGCGTCGAGCCGGCAGCCGCTGCAACAGCTGCTCCTACAGCTGTAGCCGCAAATACGGTGTCAGCCCCGGTAACGCCGGTACCCGTTGTTGCCGATGCGAAAAACCTCGCTCAAGCTGCGCCTGTGGCTGCGACGCCGGCCAAGGTAGAGGCTGCCGTTGCAAAACCTCGTGCACCCCGCACGTCGGTGGTGAAGGCCGGCGGAGAAGCCAAGGTGCGCAGCAAGTCTTCCAAGAATTCTGCGGGTTCCAGCAAGACGATTGCAGAAATCGCACCTGTGGTTGAAAGGCCCAAGCGGGCCAAGGCCGCGCCGAAGAAGACTGTCGAAACCGCATCCGTTGCCGTTGAGGCACCGGTTACCAAGGCGCCCGCCCGCAAGCGCACGCCCAAAAAGACTGATACTCCGAAGGACGAAGCATGAGCGACTACGAGGACAAGCCGCAGCCGCTTATCGAACACCTGATGGAGTTGCGCACCCGACTGATGTGGTCGATCGGCGCCTTCTTCATCGCTTTCGTCGTCTGCTTCTTCTTTGCCAAGCAGTTGTTCAACCTGCTCGTCATTCCCTACAAATGGGCTGTGGTTTGGGCGGGGCTGGATATCGCCAAGTCCGAACTGATCTACACCGCCCCACAGGAATTCTTCTTCACCCAGGTGAAGGTCGCGATGTTCGGTGCATTGGTGATCGCTTTTCCGGTGATCGCGTCGCAGATCTACAAGTTTGTCGCGCCCGGCCTCTACAAGAACGAGCGATCTGCATTCCTGCCGTTCCTGATCGCATCACCGATCCTGTTTCTTCTGGGCGGCGCACTGGTCTATTTCTTCTTCACGCCGATGGTGATGTGGTTCTTCCTTGCGATGCAGCAGGCTCCGACCGAAGGTGAAGTCGGTATTTCGCTTCTGCCGCGCGTGTCGGAATATCTCAGCCTGATCATGACGCTGGTCCTGTCCTTCGGTCTGGTCTTCCAGCTGCCGGTTGTCACCACGCTGCTCGCCCGCGTCGGTCTGCTGACAAGCGACTGGCTGAAGGAAAAGCGCAAGTATGCGATCGTCATCGCGTTCATTGCCGCAGCAATCCTGACGCCGCCGGATCCGATGTCTCAGATCGGTCTTGCTATACCGACCATCCTTCTCTACGAGATTTCCATCTATGCCGCGCGACTCGTCGAGCGCAAACGCAGTGAAGATTCTGAAACTGCAGAATCTTCCTCGGAAGTCGCCGAGACCGATAAGGCTTGAGGATTTTCCTGGCCTGATGCGCGCGGCGTCTCGCGTTGAAGGCTAGGATTATGCTTGATATCAAATGGATTCGTGAAAACGAACAGGCTCTTGATGAGGCGCTCGCCAAGCGTGGCGCCGGGCCGATGGCCGCTGAACTCGTGGCGATGGATGAACGTCGCCGCAGTATAATCCAGAAGCTTCAGGACATGCAGTCCCGCCGCAACGCTGCCTCCAAGGAGATCGGCGCTGCCATGGCGCAGAAGAACCTTGAACTGGCGGACAAGCTCAAGGCAGAAGTCGCCGAGATCAAGGAAACCATGCCCGCCGCGGAGCAGCAAGAGCGCGAGGCAATTGCTGCGCTTGATGACGCGCTGTCGCGTCTTCCCAACATCCCGCTCGATGACGTGCCGGTCGGCAAGGACGAACACGACAATATCGTGAAACGCGTCGTTGGTGAAAAGCCGCGCTGGAACCATCCGGCGAAGGAGCATTTCGATATCGGTGAAGCGCTCGGTTACATGGATTTCGATCGCGCCTCGAAGCTGTCGGGTGCACGCTTCACGGTTCTGACCAGCCAGCTCGCCCGTCTTGAGCGGGCGCTTGGCCAGTTCATGCTCGACATGCACACCATGGAGCACGGTTATACGGAAGTCTCCTCACCGCTGATGGTGAAGGCCGAGGCCATGTATGGCACCGGCCAGTTGCCGAAGTTCGAGGAAGATTTGTTCAAGACGACCGACGGCCGTTACCTTATTCCGACGGCCGAAGTGACGCTGACTAATCTCGTTTCGGCCGAAACGCTTGAGCAGGAAAAACTGCCGCTGCGCTTTACCGCGCTGACGCCGTCCTTCCGTTCGGAAGCAGGTTCTGCCGGCCGTGATACGCGCGGCATGCTGCGCCAGCACCAGTTCTGGAAATGCGAACTGGTTTCCATCACCGATGCGGAAAGCGCGATCGCTGAACACGAGCGCATGACGGAATGCGCCGAGAATGTTCTGAAGCGTCTGGGCCTGCATTTCCGCACCATGACGCTTTGCACCGGCGATATGGGCTTTGGCGCTCGCAAGACCTACGACATCGAGGTCTGGTTGCCGGGACAGGACACCTATCGCGAAATTTCGTCCTGCTCGGTCTGCGGCGATTTTCAAGGCCGTCGCATGAACGCGCGCTATCGCGTCAAGGACGAGAAGGCGCTTCGTTTCGTTCATACGCTGAATGGTTCGGGTACTGCCGTCGGTCGCTGCCTGATCGCGGTTCTGGAAAATTACCTGAACGAAGACGGTTCCGTCACAATTCCTGATGCGCTTCTGCCTTACATGGGCGGCCTGACCAAGATCGAGAAGGCATAAGGATATATCACGATGCGCATTCTGCTCACCAACGATGACGGTATCCACGCAGAAGGTCTTGGCGTCCTGGAACGGATTGCACGGACGATTTCTGACGATGTCTGGATCGTTGCGCCGGAGACGGACCAGAGCGGTCTTGCGCATTCGCTGACCCTGTCCGAGCCGCTTCGGCTGAGGAAGATCGACGACCAGCGTTATGCACTGCGCGGCACGCCGACAGATTGCGTCATCATGGCCATCAGCGAGATCATGGGCGGCAAACCCGATCTCGTCCTATCGGGCATAAACGACGGCGGCAATATGGCCGACGACATCACCTATTCCGGCACGGTCGCTGGTGCGATCGAGGGAACGCTTCAGGGCGTGCGCTCGATCGCGATAAGCCAGGCTGCGCGTAAGGAAAATGGCCGTTTCACGCCATGGGAAGTTGCCGAATCATACGCTGCCGATCTTCTTCGCAAGTTGATAGAGGTCGAGCTTCCTGACGGAACTTTCCTCAATGTGAACTTCCCGCATTGTGCGCCGGAGGAAGTGAAGGGTGTAGAGGTCACTTCACAAGGAAAGCTCGATTTCGGCCTGATGATAGATGCGCGAGAGGATGGTCGCGGCCGACCCTATTACTGGCTGAAATTTTCGGAGCGGAAAGGAAATTTCCGTGACGGCACGGATATCCAGGCGCTTAAGGAAAACAAGATTTCCGTAACGCCGCTTAAGCTGGACCTGACCGATTATTCGGTTCAGGATCGCTTGGCATCCGCGCTGGGAGCAGGAGTTGCCGGTTGAAAACTGGGATGGTCGAAAAAGAAGGGTTTGCTGCACTCGTCCTGCGCCTGCGGGCCGAGGGCATCTCCGATCTGGATCTTCTGACAGCCGTGGAGCAGACACCTCGTTCCCAGTTCGTACCAGCTCCGCTGGCCGAGGAAGCCTATTCCAGCCGCACGATCCCGATCGATTGCGGTGCCTTTATGGAAGGCGCCGACCTCGCTGTGCGCCTTCTGCATCGTCTGCAGGTAAAGCCTGGTCATCGTGTGCTCGAAATTGGCACAGGTAGTGGGTTTACCGCTGCGGTGATGGGGCGAATTGCCGAGCGCGTGACGACCGTCGAGCGTTACCGCACGCTGGTTACGGCAGCCAACGCCCGAATGGACGCACTGAGTCTTCGCAACGTCATCATTCGACAGGCGGACGGTAGCAACGGCCAGCCGGGTGAGGGAACTTTCGACCGCATTCTGGTGACTGCCGCATTTACCACTTTACCGCGGTTTTATGCCGAGCAGCTCACGCATGGCGGCTCCATGATCGCTCCGCTCATCCTTGATGACGAGACCTGCCTCATGACGCGTCTGACCAAGACCGGCAGCCGTTTCGAGCGTGAGGATCTGTTCCCGGCCCCCTATCTTCCGCTTGTTCCGCACGTGGCCGAAGCTCTCTGAGCTTGGTTGGCATGGTTAGCAATTTGACAAAATACCGACTTTTGGTGCGGCGCCTTAACCTGCCAGTAAGACTAACAGGTTTTAATGACTCTCATGATGGTGGCGTCATGAGTAGGTCGAGTCAATGCGTTTCAAGAGTTCATCCAAGTTCGGTACATCCGTTGTAAAGTTCGCAGCGGCAGCCTTGCTGGCCAGCGCTGCGACCGGTTGCAGTTCAGACGCTACGCGTTTTTCCGGTCTGTTCGACGGTACGGACAATATGACCACGGCATCCATTCCTCAGCGGCAGGGAGGTGGTGCATACGGTCAGGCTCCGGTTCCGCGTGGTGACGTGTCTTCGTCTCAGGGCATGCAGCCGCAGTACGGTTCGAATAACGTTGCTTCGTCTCCGTCTTATCCGCCTTCGGGTGGCTATTCGTCGCCGGCGCGCGTCGCTTCCGCGCCTTCGAGCGTTCAGCGTTCGGAGCTGTCTGCTCCAAGCAGTCTTCCTCCGGTGTCCGGATCCGATTCTTCGATGCGCCAGCAGGCCATGGCTCAGCCATTTCCGCAGCAGTCGAACACTGCTCCGGTTCGTGGTGCAGACAACCTGACAACCGGCACGGTCAAGCCGATGTCCGGCTGGTCAACGGTCAATGCGCCGCGTGTCACGCTGAGGCCAGGCGAGTCTGCCAAGACATTGGCAAACCGTTATGGCGTTCCTGAAAAGGAAATCCTGCGGGCAAATGGCGGTACGCTCGCAGCCGGCCAGTCGGTCGTAATTCCGACCTTTGGTCCTGCGCGCAATACTGCCAAGACTGCCGCTAGCGATATCGATCTTCAGAACAATGCACATGCACCGGAAAACCAGTCCGAGCAGAAGCTCGCTGTTCTGCCGTCGCGTGACAAGTCGCTGGCGGAGCCGGGCAAGATCACGCCTCCTGGCGGCAAGCCGATTGGTGGCACATACACCGTCAAGCCCGGCGACACGCTGACCAAGATCGCCCGCGAAACCGGCACATCGGTCGAGGCGCTGAAGGCTGCGAACGGCATGACCGATGGCACCGTTCGTATCGGCCAGACGCTCAAGGTTGCCAATGGCATGACCGACCCGGTTCGCACTGCCTCGGTTCCGCAGAAACCTGCCGAGCCTATGCACGCAGCGCCGAAGGCTGCAGCTCCGCAGCAGCCGGCCGTCGCCAAGGTTGAGCCTGCCGTAGCAGCACCATCCAAGCCTGCCGCTGCAGAAAATGCATCGCTCAGCGAAGTCGAAAAGAAAGCTGATGTTGCGTCTGTCGCCCCACAGTCCACGGGGATCGAGAAGTACCGCTGGCCGGTCAATGGCGCGGTCATTGCCGGCTACGGCTCCAACGTCAATGGCAGCCGCAATGATGGTATCGACATCTCGGTTCCGGAAGGTACGCCGATCAAGGCAGCCGAAAACGGTGTCGTTATCTACGCAGGCAATGGTCTGAAGCAACTCGGCAACACCGTGCTCGTACGTCACGACGACGGCAAGGTCACCGTTTACGGCCATGCCAGCGCGATCAACGTGACCCGTGGCCAGAAGGTTACCCGCGGCCAGACGCTTGCTTCTTCGGGTATGAGCGGCGACGCACAGCGTCCGCAGGTTCACTTCGAGGTCCGCAAGGACGCAACGCCGGTCAATCCGAATACCTACCTTGAATAATGTAGTGCGTTTCAAGGGGACAACGAAAAAGCCCGGCTCTGCCGGGCTTTTTTGCGTTTTTCACTTGATCCAGTAGAAGCGGCAGCCGTTGTTCTTTCCGGAATTATGCCCTGGCGATCGAGTTTTGTGGCGTTATATGCGATCCAGCGGCTTGCGCAGTCGGCCGGCGAGATCCTGAATGTACTGCCAGGCCACACGACCCGAACGGCCTCCGCGTGTCGTTGCCCATTCCAGTGCTTCGGCGTGAAGTGTTTCTTGACCCAGGCCCAGGTTGAAATGTGCTGCGTATCCGTCGATCATTGCCAGATAATCGTCCTGGCTGCATTTGTGGAAGCCGAGCCACAGGCCGAAACGATCGGAAAGCGAGACTTTTTCTTCCACGGCCTCCGAGGGATTGATGGCCGTCGATTGCTCGTTTTCCATCATGTTGCGGGGCAGGAGATGGCGACGGTTGGACGTTGCATAGAAGAGCACATTGTCCGGTCGCCCCTCTATGCCACCGTCGAGCGCGGCCTTGAGCGACTTGTAGGCGGTGTCGTCATGGTCGAAAGACAGGTCGTCGCAGAAAAGGATGACGCGCCGTTTCGATGATTTGAGAATGTCCAGAAGGCCGGGCAGTGAAGCGATATCCTCGCGGTGAACCTCTACGAGTTTGAGCGATGAGCCGGTTGCAACACGCACATCTTCATGCACGGCCTTGACGAGCGACGATTTGCCCATGCCGCGCGCGCCCCATAAAAGCACATTGTTTGCCGGATATCCTTCGGCGAAACGAAGCGTGTTTTCATGCAGGATATCGCGCACATGATCGACCCCGCGGATCAGCGTCAACGCGATACGGTTCGGCCGCGGCACTGGCTGGAGTTTCAGGTTGGATGGCACCCAGACGAAGCAATCGGCGGCATCCCAGTCGTTGACTGCGGGAGGCGGTCCCGCAAGACGTTCGACCGCATCGGCAAGGCGCCTTATTTCGGCAAGCACCTGTGCGTTAATGTCCTCGCTCATGACGCTGCCCTTCCTTTTCCTGTGTTTCGGGCCGGGTAACACGCTCGTCATTGCATAGAAAGGCTTTGAGCCGTGGATTCGGTACGCAAATTGCCGCTTTCTGTTGCATTCCGGGCCATCGCAACTATATTCCGGCGGCTTGAACGGGGGCGGGGAGTCTCCGGTAGTTTTAGGAGTTCTCGATGTTCATTACCGAAGCATTCGCCCAGGCGAGTGGCGCAGCAGCCCCCTCGGGCACCGATTCCATCCTGCAGATGGTCATGCTGTTCGCACCCCTGATGGTGGTGTGGTATTTCTTTCTCATCCGTCCGCAGCGTGCCCAGGCCAAGAAGCGCAAGGAAACGCTTGATAACATTCGTCGTGGCGATCAGGTCGTTCTCGGTGGCGGTATCACGGGCAAGGTAAGCAAGGTCATCGACGACAACGAACTGGAAGTCGAAATCGCCGAAGGCGTCAAGATCCGCGCCCAGCGTGCCTATATCGCCGAAGTCAAGGTAAAGGGCGAACCGGTCAAGACCGAATCTGCTCCGACCAAGTAAGCGGCACGATAACCGGCTTGCTCGAAAGTCGGCTACCTGATTGCCCGGATCGTTTCTGTCTATCCGACGGAGGCTTGATCCGGGCAAAGTTGTTCTGGAAGGAAGCCATGCCAATGGCGAAAGGCATCGAAATCCGAGACGCTCATTTTCCGGGCCGCGCGCCGATCGATGCCTACGGCAATGGTGGTTTCCGTTTCGCTGACATGTCCCATCGCGGCTCCATTCTATGCTTGCCCTCTGGCATTCATGGCTGGGACATGCGGGAGGGCGATCTCCTGACGATCGCCTCTCTGGAGCGCGTACTGGCCGATGCATCCGGCATCGAAGTGCTGCTGATCGGCGCAGGGGCCAACCTCAGGCCTATACCCGCTGACGTGAAAGCTGCGCTGAAGTCCAGAGGCATCTCTTCCGATCCGATGAGCACCGGTGCAGCCGTGCGCACATTCAACATCATGCTGGCCGAATCCCGCGCTGTCGCGGCGGCTCTCATCGCGGTTTGACATGACCGATACCCTTTCCGAAAACGGCGCGCTTTGCCTCTCCATGCTGCGGGAGACGGACCGCGACCGTTATCTGGCCTGTCTTCTTTCGCCTGAAGACAAGCGGGGTGCACTTGCCTCACTTTATGCGTTCAATGCGGAAATTGCCCGCGTTCGCGACGTGGTGCGTGAGCCGCTCCCCGGCGAAATCCGCCTGCAATGGTGGCGGGATCTCTTGGAAGGTGGAGCCGCAGGAGATACCGGCGGCAATCCGCTCGCCGCTGGTCTGCTGGAGACCATAGACCGTTATCGTTTGCCACGGCAAACACTGGTTGCCATGACAGAGGCACGCATCTTCGACCTCTATGACGATGCCATGCCCGACCAAAACGCGCTGGAGGGCTATTCGGGTGAGACAGCATCGGCTTTGATCCAGCTTGCTGGTCTTGTCTTGTCACCCGAAGATGCGACTCAATCGGCCGATGCTGCCGGGCATGCGGGCGTGGCACAGTCGATAGCCGGCTTGCTGATGCTTTTGCCGATCCATAACCGCAGGCGGCAGATCTATGTCCCGCTCGATATCCTTTCCGCAACAGGCCTTGATCGTGACGGCTTTTTGGCCGGCGAGGACAAGACGCGTATCTCGGCAGCGATCGAGGCTTTTTCCGGCCTAGGGTTGGAGCATTTGCAAAAGGCCCGCCATGCAGGGCCGATCGCCAAACCACTTTTTCCGGCCTTTTTGCCCGTCTCTCTGGCGGAGCACATTTTGAAGCGGGCCAGAAAACTGGGCGCTTCGGCGCTTTTCGGTGGATTGCAGCAACCGCAATGGCGTCGCCAGATCAGCATGATGAAAGCGACGCTGCTTCGCCGCTTCTGATGCGACATAACACTCGCGCAAGCCTCGCGCGTTAGGCACTATGCAACCCAAAAACCTGCCCCCCAAACCTTCTATGCCTAGGAGAAGCGGTTTGAGTGCCCTTATCATCTGGATCACGATCGTTGCGCTGATTCTCATTCTCGTTTTCTACATAAGGCGAATTGCCCGTAGGAACGACGAACAGGGGCGTTACGATCTCGGGACCGCAATCCTCGAATTCGGCCGGGCCTTTCCGGAAGAAGCGATTCGCAGCCTGCATGGCACAAAGGATGGTGATGTCTTCGTTCGCTTGCATAATGACAAGACGGGCTTCATGCGTAATCGACGCAACCACTATGCCTGCCATCTCATCCAGCCCGGTCGAGTGCGGATCGTTCCCTTGGCAAATGCTAAAGGGTTCGTTGCTGAATTTCTCGATGCACCGACATTGAATGGCGAATTTGTATTCGTGAAGGAAAGTGAAGCAGCCGAAGTTTCTCTCTGGCTGCTCGACAATTATGTCAGCGTTACAGGTAAAATCAGCGACGACGGCCAGCCGGATGGCGGGCGTGAAATGGCCGCCGCCGATGGTGATGCCTCTACGCCAGACCGAGCCAATTAGCGCAATCTTTCAGCGCCCGCGCCGACAATAACTGCCGTTTCATAACGGTCTTGTCCTTGCCACGAAAACGTTTGACGCCTTCCGGCTTGACGATCGAGCCGGGCTCGAGTTCTGGAAAAAGGCCGAAATTGATATTCATCGGCTGGAAGGATCGTTTGCCGGGCTCCTCATCATGAATGAGGTGGCCACCGGTGATGTGGCCGAGAAGCGAGCCAAAGGCTGTGGTGGCAGGAGGTGGCGCAAGCGGTTCCCCCTTCCGCTCGGCAGCCGCAAATCGTCCGGCAAGGAGGCCTATCGCGGCGCTTTCCACGTACCCTTCGCAGCCGGTGATCTGGCCGGCAAAGCGCAAGCCGGGCCGGCTTTTCAACGTCAGTGATTTGTCGAGCAGGATCGGCGACTGAATATAGGTGTTGCGGTGAAGGCCGCCGAGCCGCGCAAACTCGGCATTCTGCAGGCCGGGTATCATGCGGAAAATCTCTGCTTGCGCGCCGTATTTCAGCTTCGTCTGGAAGCCGACCATGTTGTAGAGCGTGCCAAGCGCATTGTCCTGGCGCAGCTGCACGACCGCATAGGCCTTGACCGTCGGGTTATGCGAATTGGTGAGGCCCATCGGCTTCATAGGTCCGTGGCGCAAGGTTTCGCGGCCGCGTTCCGCCATCACCTCGATCGGCAGGCAGCCATCGAAATAGGGTGTTCCTTCCCATTCCTTGAACCCGACCGTATCGCCGGCGATCAGGGCGTCGACGAAGGCGTCGTACTGATCCTTGTCGAGTGGGCAGTTGATGTAGTCTTTGCCGTTGCCTCCAGGGCCGACTTTGTCGTAGCGCGACTGGTACCAGCATGTATCCATATCTATCGAATCGCGATGGATGATGGGTGCGATCGCGTCGAAAAAGGCGAGCTGGTCTTCACCCGTCTCCGCCTGGATGGATGCGGCAAGCGAAGGCGAGGTGAGGGGGCCGGTGGCGACCACTGCCAGGTCCCATTCCTTCGGTGGCAGTCCCTGGATTTCTTCTCGGAGAACTGTGATCAGCGGATGGCTGGAAATTGCGGCAGTGACCGCATCCGAAAATCCGTCGCGGTCGACGGCAAGAGCGCCACCCGCCGGAACCTGATGCTTGTCGGCCGAGGCGATGATCAGCGAGTTCGCAAGTCGCATCTCTGCATGGATCACGCCGACGGCGTTGGCTGTCGCATCATCGGAGCGGAACGAATTGGAGCACACCAGTTCGGCAAGGCCGTCTGTTTTATGGGCATCGGTGCCGCGAACGCCGCGCATCTCGTGCAGGATGACCGGGATGCCGGCCTGTGCGATCTGCCAGGCTGCTTCGGAGCCGGCAAGGCCGCCGCCGATCACGTGAATGGGGGAATAGGATGTCTCTGTCATGGGCCGCGTCATTATCACGACAAGCTGCCGACAGGAATCAAAAAGCACTTCATTCGAAGTCAATTTGGCGCCTGAGGCGAACTAGAATCAAAAAGGCACCTGAGAAGGTGCCTTTGATCATCCTTGGGCATTTCAGCCGCTAGACTTGTTCCTCCGGCGGTTGGGATACCGCCCCCGTCAGGGATTAACGGAAGGAACGAGCAGCGATGTTACGGATATCGTAACGGGTCAGGCCGATGTCGGAGAGGGCCTGGTTCGACAGGTTGCCGAGTTCGTTCATCGTGCGGCGGTAGCTGACCCAGTTCTTTGCGATGCGGATCGGGTTCATGGTGGTTTCCTCAAGTCGTCTTTTTCCCGGCGCTCGTTATCGGCTCCGGCGATGTGCTTCTTATACGACCGAATAATAAGAATGTGCAGTGCAAATTATGTGCAACTGCCATGCATTTGTGCGGTGAATTGTCGCTTTTCTGGGCGATGGGCGAAAAATGAGCTGAGAATTTGCGCTATGGCAATTCTAGCAAAAGACAGAGCGATTTCGCGTTTCAACAGCAGGCGAAAAGGCTTCCAGGCAATAATGAACTGCACAAACGAAAAACGCCTCCCGAAGGAGGCGCTTTCGACCGACTGGAGAGTCGAGGTATTATTAGAAGCCGACTGCAGTCCGAGCTACGCGGCGGATGTCTGCACGGCCGATGCCGAGGTCACCCAGTTCGCGGTCGGTCATGCGGCCGAGCTCGGAAACGGTTTCGCGGTACTTGCGCCAGTCGCTGAATTTCTTTGCGATGCTCATTGTGGGGATCCTTTGCCCTGTGGGCGTCATATCCGCCCTCTTCATCTGCTAATCGTTTTAAATGTTCTTCTGCACAAAAAACAGCGCCCGTTACGTATGCCACCTATGCGTCTGGCGCATTGCGATATGGAGGTGCGTGGCTCTGGTATGTTCGGTGATGGAGACACTGCTGAAACAAATAACGCCCACCGGGGGAGGAGGTCCGGTGGGCGTCATATGAATGACCGGCAAATGGGAGAAGGAGTCTCGCCGGTCTGTACGGGACAACGCTGGGAGGAGGAGTGCGTGCCCCGAATGTCTTGCGGGAAAATCCGCCTTTAAAGCTTTCGCATTTAGGAGGCGTTTGCCCCGGCCTGATCACTGCTTCGTTCGTTAAGCTGAACCTATATAAAGGAAGATAAATTGTGCACTGCAAACGCTGAATGGATGGCATGCTTTCTGTGCATGGCTGTTTTGGTCGGCGCACGTGGCGTCTGGGAGATTGTGCTGACGCCGCCAGAACGAATATCCCCCGCTTTCATCCTGTTCTGACAGTCTTCTTTTGTCCCTGTCATTTTTCCTTTGCGTGCAGGAAAACGGATGATATAGAGACGCGCGCTCTGGAAGGCCTCCGGCGACGAGGTATTTCGACGCGGTTTGGGGCGCGGGTATGGTGAAATTGGTAGACACGCCAGATTTAGGTTCTGGTGCCGCAAGGCGTGGGAGTTCAAGTCTCTCTACCCGCACCAAGCACCGCCAAGGTGTGGTCTTGAGCCAAAGAATAGGGCGAACGACCGGCGCCTTTAATGCCGCGGCTGGTCTCTTTGAAGTTCCGGCGATGTGCTGACTGTTGAACGGCTGGAGATGCCGGATAGTTGGTGCCGCCGCCACGATATGAAGGTTTGAAAATGCAGGTTACCGAAACGCTCGCTGAAGGGCTGAAGCGCGAAATCAAAGTTGTCATCCCTAAGCAGGAGATGGAAGCACAGCTGAACGTGCGCCTTGCCGATGCGAAGGATAAGGTCCGCATCAACGGCTTCCGTCCGGGCAAGGTGCCGTTGGCGCACCTCAAGAAGACCTACGGCAAGTCGATCATGGCAGATCTCGTCAACGAGATCATCCGCGACCGTCCGGGCAAGATTCTCTCAGATCGCGGTGAGAAGTCGGCAACCCAGCCGTCGATCGCTATGACCGAGGATCAGGCAGAAGCCGAAAAGATCCTGTCCGCACAGGCTGACCTTGAGTTCACGCTCACCTACGAAGTCATTCCGCCGATCGAGCTGAAGTCGACCGACAAGATCACGGTTACTCGTGAAGTCGTCGAAATCGCTGACGAAGAAGTCAACGAGCAGATCGTCAAGATCGCTGAAAGCGCTCGTACTTACGAAACCAAGAAGGGCAAGGCCGCCAACGGCGACCGCGTCACCATGAACTACCTCGGCAAGGTCGACGGCGTAGCCTTCGATGGCGGCGCTGCCGAAGATGCCGAACTGGTTCTCGGTTCCGGCCAGTTCATCCCGGGCTTCGAAGACCAGTTGGTCGGCGTTAAGGCTGGTGACGAAAAGGTCATCACGGTTACCTTCCCGGAACAGTATCCGGCTGCAAATCTCGCAGGCAAGGAAGCGACCTTCGACATCACCGTCAAGGATGTTGCTGCTCCGGGCGAAGTCGAAATCAACGACGAACTCGCTTCCAAGCTCGGCATCGAATCAGTCGATCGCCTGAAGGAAATCGTTCGCGGCCAGATCGAAAGCCAGTACGGCAACCTGACACGCCAGAAGGTAAAGCGTCAGATCCTCGACCAGCTCGATGAAATGTACCAGTTCGACACCCCGCAGGGTCTCGTTGACGCCGAGTTCGACAACATCTGGCGCCAGATCAACACCGATCTTGCCCAGTCCGGCAAGACCTTCGAAGACGAAGAAACGACTGAGGAAGAAGCCCGTGCGGAATACCGCAAGCTTGCCGAGCGTCGCGTTCGTCTGGGCCTCGTTCTCTCCGAAATCGGTGAGAAGGCTGGTGTTGAAGTGACCGAAGAAGAGCTGCAGCGCGCGCTTTATGCACAGCTGCAGCAGTTCCCGGGCCAGCAGAAGGAAATCCTCGATTTCTTCCGCAACACGCCTGGTGCTTCCAACTCGCTGCGCGCTCCGATCTTCGAAGAAAAGGTCATCGACAAGCTGCTTACCGAAGTGAAGGTCACCGACAAGACCGTCACGAAGGAAGAGCTGATGGCTGACGACGAAGCCGAAGGCGACGACAAGCCGGCCAAGAAGAAGGCTGCGCCGAAGAAGGCCAAGGCTGAAGCTGCGGAAGGCGAAGAAGCCGCTCCGAAGAAGAAGCCTGCTCCGAAGAAGAAGGCCGCTGAAGACAGCGCCGAATAATCTTCGCAGAAAATGATTGGAAAAGCCGGGTCGGCAACGATCCGGCTTTTTTATTGTCTACAACCCATCAACTGACGTTTGCCGAGCCATGATCCGTATCGAAAATATCAGCAAGTCGAACAGCCATCGCATTCTCTACATCGAGGCTTCGGCTGCGCTCAATCGCGGTGAAAAAATCGGCCTCGTTGGCCCGAACGGCGCCGGCAAGACGACACTGTTTCGGATGATCACCGGCGGTGAGATCCCCGATGAAGGCCAAGTTTCGGTCGAGAAGCACGTCACCATCGGCTATTTCAATCAAGATGTCGGCGAAATGTCCGGCGTCAGCGCCGTCACCGAAGTGATGGATGGCGCGGGTCCCGTCAGCACGGTTGCGGCCGAACTGCGCGAACTCGAAGCCGCCATGGTCGATCCGGACCGTGTGGACGAGATGGATGCCATCATCGAGCGTTACGGCGAGGTTCAGGCTCGTTACGAGGAACTCGACGGTTATGGGCTGGAAAGCCGGGCTCGCGAAGTGCTTGCCGGTCTCTCCTTTAGCCAGGAAATGATGGATGGCGATGTCGGCAAGCTTTCAGGCGGCTGGAAGATGCGCGTCGCGCTCGCCCGCATTCTTCTGATGCGCCCGGACGTGATGCTGCTCGATGAACCATCCAACCATCTTGATCTCGAAAGTCTGATCTGGCTGGAACAGTTCCTGAAAGGTTATGACGGCGCGCTTCTGATGACCTCGCACGACCGCGAGTTCATGAACCGGATCGTCAACAAGATCATCGAGATAGATGCCGGGTCGCTCAATACCTATGCAGGTGATTACGGGTTCTACGAGCAGCAGCGGGCGCAGAACGAAAAGCAGCAGCAGGCGCAGTTCGAGCGCCAGCAGGCGATGCTCGCCAAGGAAATCAAGTTCATCGAGCGCTTCAAGGCGCGTGCGTCGCATGCCGCTCAGGTTCAGAGCCGGGTGAAGAAGCTCGACAAGATCGAGCGCGTCGAGCCGCCGAAGCGCCGCCAGTCGGTCGCTTTCGAATTCCAGGCACCGCCGCGTTCGGGTGAAGACGTTGCCAACCTCAAGGGCGTTCACAAGGCTTATGGCAGCAGGACGATCTATGAAGGCCTGGATTTCTCCATTCGCCGCAAGGAGCGCTGGTGCATCATGGGCGTCAACGGTGCCGGCAAGTCGACGCTTCTGAAGCTGATTGCCGGTTCGGCCGAACCGGATCAGGGATCTGTTGCGATCGGTGCCAGCGTTAAGATGGGCTATTTTGCCCAGCACGCCATGGATCTGCTCGATGGCGAGCAGACCGTGTTCGAATGGCTCGAATCGGAGTTCCCGCGTGCCGGGCAGGGCGCTCTCAGGACGCTCGCCGGCTGCTTTGGTTTCTCCGGCGATGATGTCGAGAAGAGGTGCCGCGTGCTTTCGGGTGGTGAGAAGGCCCGCCTAGTGATGGCGGCCATGCTGTTCGATCCGCCGAATTTCCTCGTTCTTGACGAGCCGACCAACCACCTCGACCTCGATACCAAGGAAATGCTGATCAAGGCACTATCCGAATATGAAGGCACGATGCTTTTCGTCAGCCACGATCGCCATTTCCTTTCCGAGCTTTCCAATCGCGTGCTGGAAGTCTCCTCCGAAGGCGTCCATCGTTATGATGGCGGCTACCGCGAATACGTCGAGCGCACCGGTTACGAAGCTCCCGGCCTTGTCGCCTGACGTCCCCGTCGAGCACAACATTGGAAATTGTGATCGGTTCTCTGGCCGGTTACTGGTTTTGAATGTCTTGATCCGTAGCGCCTTGCGCCTAGCTAGTCCTCTGGTGGCTGGTAAAGGTAAAACGGCGATGTTGGATTATGAATTTTCAGACACTGCATTTGCGGGCTTTCGCCCGATTATCGATTTTGAGCCTGATGCTCGGCGCCTGCACGATCCCTCCGGACACATCTCGGGTTATCGGTGAAAATTCTACGATAGCCGCGGCGCGAACTGAACTCGTCGGGCTGGATGAAGACGATGTTCGCATGTGTGCGGGCTTTCCGACAGCAAGCACTGTGACGGCCGACGGCGGCACGATCTGGGCCTATCGCCGTGACATGCCGCGCGGAAACTGGAACGTCGTCAATCCGTCCTTCACCCTTTTCGGCGCGATACCCGCGGTGAATACGTCGACGAGCGGTTCCTCGGGCGGTAATTGCAGCACGCAGTTTCGATTCGCGGAAAACAGGCTGAAGCAGATGGAGTTCGCGGGTGACAACAACACCGCAACCGATCTGAACGGTCTTTGCGTCAGCATGATCGACAATTGCCTGATTTATGCCCGCAAGAAAAAGGCGCGATGAATGGAGCGCCATTTCATGAAAAAAAGCCGCGCAATGCACGGCTTTCAAAAAGCTCGCGATATGCCTCAACGGCAGACGCGGATAGATTCCATATGCCAGCCGCCATCATAGGCGTTGCGAACCCGCTGATCCTCGAACCAGCAGCGCGGCGGAGGCGGTGGTGGCTCCACGTAACGGGGACCGCCGCTATTGGCCAAGGCCCCGCCGATCAGGCCGCCGACAATACCTGCAGCCAAGCCTCCGGCAATGACCTTGCCGGTATTGTCGTGGTGGCGATGATGACGGTCACGGTCGCGATCCCAGCGTGGCGGTGGTGGCCTGCGGTCGTCCCAGCGGGGCGGCGGTCCATCGCGCCATTGCGCCATCGCAGTTCCTGCCGGCGCCATTGCGGCGCTGGTGAGAATGGCAATGGAAAGGACAGAAAGAGCGATCTTCTTCATGTGTTTCGTCCCTGGGCGCCGGGTTGTCTTGGCGCTTCGATGGCGGACATTGCGTCAGTCTGCCTTAACGTAGCTTGAACATGGGGTAATCGCGGGACGGTTTGCCCAAAGGCATTGCCTCAGCAATATCTGACATGGGTGGTTGCCCCCGGTAAGATGGAAATACGGGCTCACGTTTGGAACCGGGCCCAGCATCAAAT